>WYAZ01000010.1 GCA_011526105.1 Deltaproteobacteria bacterium
ACTACGCCGCGATCCCGATGATGAGAGAACCCGACTTCGAGCGGCTCGCGATTCGATTCGGAGAGATGATTCGAGAGCAGCGCGTCTTCAATGGGATTTTCGGCGTTATATGAGGGGATGGCTCAGCCGCGCGAGAGAACGGCGGCCCTTCGGCCGTGCCTTGCACCTCGATGATGCCTTGGTCGCTGCCCATGACGAGATTGAGGTCGGTGTCTGCCTTCTGGTCCTCGACATACGCGAGGTCGAGGCGCGTCTCTCGCTCGAACACGCCAATGGAGATCGCCGCGACCTGGCGCACCATCGCTTGTCCTCTCGTGCCGACAACAGTGATGCGACTCGAGAGGAGAAGGCGCGAGACGAGCGCCGCGTCGAGGTCTGCACGGTGGTGGTGGAGCAAAGGACGGGACTCGGACCGGGGCTCCCCAAGTGCCGACGTCGAGAAAGAGATCATCGAAGGGCTCCGTCAAGACCAAGAGTCCAACAGCGCGTTCAGGCCCTGCGTCTGGATCGCCCCGTGCAGGTACTCGTGAAGAATCGCCTTCCTCAGCTCTGGATCGGTGAGCTCTTGGAAGGCGCCCTTTCCGATACGAACGAGAATGCTGCCGTCTGGGGTTCGAATTCTGGACGCCGCGGTGCCGCGAGGGTCGAGGAAGATCAGACCCTCTCGCCAGAGATCCTCGGCGTTCGGCAGGAGGCGCTCTATCGGCTCTCTGCTCGCCTCACCGACGCCAGGTGGTGCCCGGTCGAACCGAAAGACCTCCTCGAGCTTGCCATCGATGACTTCCTTCCTCCGCTCTTCCATCTGACCTGTGATGGATCGCAGGACTCTCAGGATGACTTGAAGCGTCTCCGCATCGAATGTGCTCGCCCGCACCCGGAGGCGGCCGCTCGGATCCCGATGATTCACGACATCCCACGCCATCGCGGCGTACAGATTCACGCTATCGACGTACCCACTTGGGTCCTCGGACCCGCAAACCAGCCCCGAAGAGGGCGACTAAAGGGCCAAAAGACCGGGTGGCCAAATGCAGGCTGTCTGGCCTAGGATGGCCGCATGGCCCAGTCCGCCGACGAGCTCATCGCCGCCGCTCTTGCCCTGCCATCGGAGGAGCGCAAGCGCATGGTCGACGTCTTGTACGAAAGCCTCGACGACGTCGATCGCGATGCCGACCTCAGCCCCGAACTCCGCGAGACGATCGCTCGTCGCATCGGCGAGATTGAGCGCGGCGAGGTCCAGACCATCCCCGCCGAAGAGGTCTTTCGCGAGATCGAGCAGGACCTCGCTCTGCGCGAGAAGAAACGCGCGCTGTGAGATTCCACCCAGAGGCTCGACTCGAGCTTCGCGAGGCAGTCTTCGAGCACGAGGATGCTCGAGTGGGCTTTGGTCAGCTGCTTCGCAAGGCCGTCGAGGACAAGACCCAGCTCGCCGAGAAGTTCCCAAAGAGCGGGACGCAGGTGGAGGACCTCGGTCCAGATGTTCGGGCCGAAGTTCGGCGCTACACGCTCTCCCGCTTTCGCTATCACGTGGTCGTGGCCCGGATCGGCAAAGACGCCTTCGTGGTCGCTGTCGCCCACACGAGCCGAGATCCCGACTACTGGCACGACCGGCTCCGCTAGGATTCTTCGCCTCGATCGTCGGTGCGAGCCCTGAGCCTGGCCGCCGGATGCGCACCGTCATGCACCACCTCGAGCCTCCTTATCGACACGTGCGCATGCCCGAGCATCTCCTGGATGTGCCGAATGTCGGCGCCGTTCTCGAGCAAGACCGTCGCAAACGTGTGCCGAAACAGGTGGCACGAGCCGCGCTTGCCGAGCTCGGATGCGCTTCGTTCCGCACACTACCTCGCGCCGAGCTCGAAGATCCGGCCGCGTTCTCCCACGATCACGACCTTGTCGCCCAACCGGGCTCCGTAGCTCATGCCGCCGTCTTCCTGCGTGCCCACGGCGCCCGAAACCGGAGCGATGGCGACGGAGATCGCACAGCTCGAAGCCTCATCCACGAGGTACACTCGCTGACAGGTCGATGGGGCGACGAGCGAGGTGGGCCGAATGGGATCGAAGCCACCGACTAACAGGGTGCCCCGTTGAGCGGCCTGCGCGCGACCGCAAAGACGGCGATGGGTGCACCCCGCCTCCGCTTCATCGGTCCAAACCGGAGAGACGGTCCACGGGCTCGCGGCGGAGGAGCGCCGAGCCATGTCGGCCTGAGAGGTGAGGACCTGCAGAGCGAGATCCGAGCCTCGGTCCTCGACGAGCAGCGCGTCGAGGCGCTGGTTGGGCGCAAGCGCGACTCCGAAGTCGGCGTCGGTGAGCCCGTCCGCTCCACGCTTCGGGTCGAGCCACTTGATGAAGGTCCCCCCGGCGACGACAAAAGCCGGATCTGCGCGACCGGTCGCGGCCGCGAATCGTAGGTCCCAAGCCTGCGGTAGATCCAAGACGATCGGCCGCGCGTCGGACGCAGTGGCGGTGACGATGAGGCCCCTCCCCACCGCGACCCAAGCACCACGCTCATCGATCGCGATGGCCTCGATGGCCCGCGTCACCCCGCCCGAGTTCACGGTCTCTCGCCAGAGCTCGGGACCGAGGCTGACTCCGTCCGAGTCGAGGTGAAGGGCGTGCAAGCGAGACTCGGAGAACTGTTCTTCTCTCACCACGAGCGCGACCACTCCGCGTGCCTCGTCGCCGTTGCCTCTGAGAGCTGCAGTCCAGAACGCCCAGCTGAGCTCACTCGCGTCCGGCAAAGAGACATCGAGGTTCGAGAGCCTTCGATTGTCACCCACGCGTTCGCCTCGCCGCAGCACCTCCAAACCTCGGATATGGGGCACGAAGATCGTGTCCGCATCGAGATATTGGACCTGATAGAACTGAAAGCCCGGGTCTGCGAGTTCACTCGAAAAGACGCTGACCTCCAGCCGCCGACCCGAGAAACACGGCTCTAGACTCGCCCTGAAGCTCAGCGCCTCGTGAAGCACGCTGGCGTCGCTGGGCCTGAATACTCCATCACCGTCGTCGAGTTCGAACGACCGCGCGCCCAGTTGCGACGACCCGATCGGAAGCTCGAGCGCGACGTCCGAGTGCACCCACCCCGACGTCTGGCAGCTGGGATCCGAGGCCAGCGCCACCGACTTCGGGGCGAGGCTCCATGAAGCCAGATCGCTCACGCGCGGATGAACACTCGTGGCCGACGACTCTTCGAGCCCAAGCAAGAGAACGCGGCTTCCCGGCGCGGCGAGGACGCGCGAAGGTACGTCGGCGGCGGGTTCCACGCCGGACCCGATCTGGAGCTCGGCCGAGGTCCCGCCCCAGTCCTCGGGAATGACGACCACGAAGGCTCGATCCATCTCGGCCGGCCAGACCAATTTGACGGATATCTCGCCACAGCCGATGAGAAGGCAGGCGATCGAAACGGCGCCGACACCGGATCGAAACCTTCGGGCACGCACGCGCCCAAGTAAACACGAAGACCAAGCCCGCACAACGCGCGCCTCAACGTTGGCCTTCAGCCGCGCCGTGCGCTCACGTAACGAATCAGCGCACGCGCGAGCGCACGCGCCGCCTGCTTCTGCGTGGACTTCTCCGCCAAAGACCGCCCCTGCTTTGCGTGCGACAGATAACCCAACTCCACGAGCACCGCGGGCACCCGAGCGCGCCTCAGAACGAGGAACGGAGCCTGCCTCAAACCTCGGCTCGGAGAGAGCGTCGCGACCGTCGCCAACTCATCCTGGATGGTCCGCGCGAGACGAGCGCTCCCCCTGTGGGTGTCCGCGAGCCTTAGATCGGCCAAGATGGCCTCCACGTCGCCGCTGGGGGTGTCGGCCGCCACCTCTTCCTCGGGACCGACTTCGCCCGCCTCCTCGAGTTCGAGCAGCGAAGGCGCTTCTTCATTGGAGGCATCAGCCACGCGTGTACGGAATCGACGCTCTGCAATGTGAGGACTGCGGCGCCCGCATGCGTGTCATCGCCGCGGTGCAGAAGGCGAGTGAGGTGCGGCGCATCCTCGAGCATCTCGGCCTTCCGCACGAGGTGCCCACGCTGATGCCGGCGCGCGGCCCACC
>WYAZ01000189.1 GCA_011526105.1 Deltaproteobacteria bacterium
AGACGTGGTCCACGAGCCCGGTGACGCACGAGGCTCACCAAGCCGGAGCCACTTCAGATCTCACCCCCGCACGTCCGATATCCGAACACGCTCCGGTTTCCGGAGAATCTGGCTCTCCCGTTCGACTGCCCGGATGCTTGGGAACGACGCTCCCGTCAGTCGAACGGTGTACTTCTCGACCTATCGACCTCCTGACCATCCATCCGCTCGTCTCTGCCCTTCGAAAGGTGTCTAGGAAACCGGATGGAGCGCAATCCGGCGAGGCGATCGACCACAGTCGACGCCGGGGTCTAAAAGACGAGGATGGAGAACTCGAACGAAATCCCTCGGGAAACAAAGGGCAAAAGCGCATCGGCAGGGAGTCCAAAACCACCTTGTTCGAGGTTTGATCGATAGCTGCACCAGACCTGAACGGTGAACTCCGAGGCCAACTTGCGTAGTTCGGCCTCGCGAGGTTCCAAGACACTCCAGAGCCGCGAAAGTTGTGTCTCGAGAGGCATCAACTCATCAGCGCCCGGGACGCTACAGATTCAGACATCGGAGTCCCGCCGTCGTACTCCGGTCTCGGACGGACCAGTTCGTTTCCTGAAGCTTGTCGGAGGGATCCCAATGAGCGCCTCGAGCCAATGTCCGTCTCCGAGATCGCCAAGGACCCGAAACGAGAGCACGTAGTTTGTGTATCCTTCCTCGTCCATCATCTGCCTCCGGACTCCAGGAACGCGGACGCGAGGTCGACGCGTTCCTGATACGAGTCGTCGTCCGAGTACACGAGCAGGGTCGCCCGCGTCTCCTCACAGCTTGGAAAGTCATCATCGTAGACGTGCATCAGGTCCTCGTCCCTCGCAAACGACGCATGCCGGCACGCTGATCAAGCTTCGCCCTCGCCTTCCTCCGCGAGCTCGGTGCGCACCCACTCCGGCGTTCGCTCCACCGGACCGGTCCATCCCCAGTCGCAGAGGACATCCACGAAGGGCTCGAGAGCGTACGGCTGTCCGACGGGAGGTTCGCGCATGACCGAAAAGCCATATCCCGCTTCCAGCAACTGGCTGACGTGCGGTTCGATCCGCGAGTACTCCTCGATGATGAGCATGCCCTTGATCGCTCCAAACTGAATGACCAGAACCTCGGCTCGGATCGAGCTCCCGCAGGGCAGATCAGCGAGAAAGGGCGCGATGACTTCGATCTGAAGATCCCGGGCAGCGCGCTCCCAATGCATGACGAGTCGAGAGTCCATGGCTGTCACTCCAGAACGGGGATGTGGCTGACAGCCACGATCAACGCCCTCACGATTCGCGACGACCCCGACTTGATCGCGGCGAAATCATGCGGTTTCCCGAGGGGAACAAGGTCCGGCGTCAGCTCGGCTCCGAGCCGCCACGCCTGATCCAAAGCCTCGGAGGTTAGCTTAGGAAGCATCACGTCAAACCCTCGGCGGACAGAATCGAGTAGCGGACGTCTTGTTCGAGTCGGATCGGGGCATTGAAGAAGTCCGTGGCCAAGACGGTCTCGCTCCGGCGAACGGCGATGCGCTCGGTGCGGATGTCCGATCGAAACCAGTGGAGGAGCAGCGAGCAGCCACCACAGGCCGCAATGACCTTTTCGAGGCCGCTCGAGAAGGTGTGAAGCGCGGAGGCACGCTCGCGCCCCAGCCCGAGCACGTCCCTCGAGCTGCTGCCCGCGGTGATGAGAAAGCCCGTTCGACCCGGACGCTCCCCGCGGAGCGCGTCGGCGAAGGGGGACTTCTCGAGCTCGACGAAGGTGAGCGGCGGGGGAAAGGCGAGCCGGACAAGCTCGAACGGCCTCGCGTCACGCCGAATGTTCATTGGAGCCATTCCGAGAAAGAAGGACATTTCACCTCCTGCGCCGGTCTACGATCGCCGCGTTCAGAATACGGGCAGGCCGAAGACACCGAATCTGCCGCTCCCGCCAGCGTCGAGATGCTCTCGGCACCTCGGAGTGGGTCCAACCTCACCGCCAGACCACGTCGGCCTCCACCGCGGCCGAGGAGATGGCCGCCCCGATGCCCAAACCCGCGAGGGTGCCCACGACCGCGCCCATAGGGAGGAGCAACACGCAGCCGTCGCCCCCTCCCTGGCACCCGACCACGAGCAGCCCGCCGCCCAGCACGAGCCCAAGCAAAAGACCACTCGAGCTGCCAAGGCCGATTCCGACGACGGCTTCGCGAGTGGTCTCAACCACCCACCGCTCGCCGGGTTCCGCGCTGAGACTCGCGATCGCGGCCGGCGGGAGCACACCCCGTTGCGTCTCCACCGAAAGGACCTGGGTCGAGATCGTCTCCCCATCCACCCGAAGCTGAATGGGCTTCGTGAGGTCGCGACCCGCCAGCCGTTCGCTGGGAACGGAGTAGCGGGCCGCACAGGAGGGGGCAAGACACAGGAGCATGACGAGCGCCGGTAGCCGCACGCGAACCCGATGCCATCTCGTATTCGAACCCGCTGCTGTCGACATCAAGGATCCCTTTCGTAACTCCGTCGAGTCCGGCCGGTTCAGGCGCTGAAACGACCCTCATGTAGCACGCACGGCCACCGCGAGTACCAACACCGGCGCCGCATCCTCAACATCCGCCCCGCGGGCCTGCACCTCGGCCCTCTTCCGAACATAGGCTCGCGCCGCAGAAGACGTGCCGAAGAGCCAGTGCGTATTGAGCTCCGAAGCAAACTCGCGCAGCTCCGGCAGAAGTCCAAACAGGACCTCGTGAAACACGGCGGAGTACGCGCCACCGGAAGGATGGAAGCCCACGTCGTATCCAACGAGAACGAATCCCGCCGGCGGATCGGGGTCCGAAACGGGCTCTACGGAGAGCCAGAGAATCCGCGCCTCTTCTCCGAGCGCTCCGGAAGCGAGAGCGGCCTCGAGGTTCGGCCAGTGCGCCTCGGGCAGTAGCCCGTCGTCGAGCAGAGGGGTGAGCGGCGGCTCTTCGGCTACGAACGGCCAGTCGAGGCCATCTACCCCCGCGTAGGAGCGGAGCACATCGGGAGTTGCGGCGTTTGGTGGCGGCGCCCTCCGATCGATATCGTCAAAACGTCGCCGTTCAACCGCGAAGAAGCCATGTTCTCTCAAGTGTAGCCCTCCCGTCCGCGAGACTCATGCGCCCGCAAGGAAATCCGCCGCAGCCGCCAAAATCCAGCCGGTGATCATCTCGTGTTCCTCCGGGCGCTCGTCCCATTCGCTCGCCGAATAGATGAAGGGACCCAGTTCATCAAAGCGATGCTCCGGAACGAGCACGGTCAGCGCCCAGATCCGACGAGCGCCTTCGATGGCAGTCATGCGCTCCTCCTGGATGTGACGGGCCATATCCATCGCGAGGTGATGAACCGCCTCGACTCGCGACACCGCTTGGACTCCGAGTTCGGTCGAACTCCGCTCAAACCAATCCATCACGGCGTCGTCATCGCTCGCCGTCGAGCCCGCAAGCATGCGCAGGCTGGGCGTGTCGTCGCCAGAGCTCGAGGCGCTCACCGCCCATTCACGAAGCTCCGCCGCGGACGCCACGCCAAGAACCGCCTTCGAGCGCATGATGAGATGTTCTGTTGTACTCATTTGAACTCCGGCCGCTCCGGGGTGAGCGAGGCGTTGGGAGTTCGCATCGGGCACCGAAGCCTCGAAGGCGAGGACGAAGATCGCCTGACCCTCGAACGAGGGATAGCTTTGCAGGTAGCTCCGAGCAACCCGTGCGCTGCGCACGACGAACGCCTCCGCAAACTCATCCGCCTTTCGGTCGCAGTGCCAGCTGTCGTAGGTTGGAACCAGACGGCCCGCCTCGTGGCGATACACGTCCCCGCCCAAGATCGCCCTGCCCTTCCGCTCCAAGACCAATACGACCGAGAGTGCATCCTCGAGCTTCCATCCGAGCTCGAAGAGACCCTCGCCTTCGAGAGAATGGGCTCGGTCTGCGAGCTTGGCGCCGACGAGCTCAGAGACGGACTTCTTCAGACCTTCGTGAACAGCCATCATGTTGGCGTGCCTTCCCCACTCGCCGGATCGAGCGATTCAATTGCGACCCACACTTGCTCCCCTTCCAGCAGGCGACGCCCGACTTTGACCCATGAGCCAGGCGAAAACTCCCACTCCTCTTCGATCTCCTTCGTGCCCTCCACAACGAGAAGCCGGACCGTCCCGTCGGCGACCCACTCGGCCGCTGCTGGCCGGTACACGGTGGTCCCTTCGTTCAGGAGCCGGACGTAGACCTGAAGCGCGCTCGCGCCTGGCCCCCTCGTCCCGGCATGAAGCACCTCCTTCGTGACATCGTCGACGACCACCGACCGACCGGCGCTCGGCTCGGGCACCACGCGCCATCCAAACTCCTCGCGAAAGTCCTCGAAGCAGCCGTCGCAGACCCAGCGGTAGTCATCCGAGGTCGCGTAGCCTGAGCCTAGGTCCTCGGGCGCGAGGGAGAACTTCGCTCCGCAGAACTCGCAGTGCTCGTGGTCCCCGGCCGGCCTCCTCGGGGTGAACTTCTTCCGCGACAGGACGCTGCCCTCGAGATACGCCTCTTGCCCTTGCCGTCGCCAATCGTCCTTAGCCGCGGCCATGACTTGGCCTCCTTCGACCCGTCGGGAAAGATGCCCCACTCACTCTCGTCGCGGTCCTCGTAGCCCCGGTGAGGCCCGATGGGATCGCGATGGTCCGATGCTGCCCACAGCGTATGCTTCCCTTCGGCTTCATGATCGCCGCAGCATCGTTTCGATCTTCGTACGTGGACCCACGCTGACGAGCTTCAGCTGCTTCCAGACGGAGTAGCTGTTCTGGTCCTCCTCGAGGTCGGTCTGGTCGCAGAAGATTCGAAAGATGAGGCCACCCTCCAAGTGCAGATCGAGATCGAGAGCGGGACCACGCAGCTCGTACCCCTCGATGCGTCGCCCAACGAGCTGAGCCAAAGTGGTGAGCATCGGACCGTCCTTCTCGTTAGACTCCCAGCAGCCACCCACCACCTCTTCCAAACCATCGAGACGCCACGCGGAATACACAATGAAGCCGCACTCGCCTTTGAACTCCCGCTGCTCCGCGGTGAGCGATGGATTCGGAATGCGCATTCGTCGGCGGACCTTTGCGCCCACATCCACTGAGACATGGGTGCCGGTTCCCTTTCCGGCCTTGATGCTCCAGCAGATCTCTCCGGTCATCCCGTCGAGGACCTCGCGCACATCCAAGATGGAGCCGGGCTGGCTTGTATTACTAGAGCTCATCTCAAAGCCTCCTCGGGACCGAGAGCGTTCAGCGCCCTCGGCTACCTCCGCTCGAATCGGAAGCGCGAGCGCACGCCGGAGGGACTTGGCGGAGGCGCAAGAGGCCACGCGTCTCCGGCTCGACCGCCATCGCTTCCTCGGAGGTGAGGAGCACAAAGGCATCGCGTTCATGCGCAATCGTCGCCAAGACGACGGAGCCATCACCCCGATACAGGCACAGGTCCTCCGGGAACTGAGGCTGCTCCCAAGCGTAGAGCGATTCGACAGGTCGCAGAAGAAGTTCCATGGAGACGGGGTCGAGCCGAAACCGAATGATCTCCGCGGCCACCTCGCTGAGCTCGGTTCCGGGCCACTCGCTCCCTCTTTCACGGCTGACAATCCAAGGAGTGAGTTCAGCGAGAAAGGCGTGCCCGCTTGCTTCTAGCCCCAGCCCGTCTCGAAGCACGAGCGAGCCGCTCGCTGCGAGCTCCTCGAGCGCTCGCAGCAAGCCTCGATATCGGTCTGCGTCTGGGAAAGCGATGAATTCGAACTCTTTAGAGTTCATCTGACGTAGCCCCCGCTTTCTGGGCGGCGATCGCCGAAGTCTGGTGCCCAAGTCGCGCGTCGGAAGGTGGCGACCGGAGAGGCTCTCCGATACTCGGTGACCAGAGGTAGAGCGATGTACCTTCTGGGTCATCGACCTCGTCCACACACCAAGCGTGGCCCTCGATCGCAGCCCGAACGATTCGCTCCCACTCACCGTTCGAGCGCACGGCTGCGAGGGGAAGCGGAAACGGACTTCGGTTGGGGTTGGGCGTGTGAAGGTAGAGGGCGTCGTCTCTCGCGTCGGGTGCCACGAGCACGAAGGCCTGAAACCGGGGAAAGACGCCCTGCGCCCACTCACCGTGCGTGACCAGTCCTCTCAGCAGGCAGTAGAGGTTCCGACGTCGAAGATCGGCACACGTATTCGAGTATCCCGTTGAATCCGGGTGCCAGTGCCACAAGTCAGCGTAGTCCCGCGGAAGCACGTCGACGGGCGGCCCGCGCAGCGGACGAGAAAGGCGTCGTCTGAGGCCTCGGAGCCTCTTATTTGGCCCAAGCTCCGCCCGAGAGGTCAGCGGCAAACCGGAAAGAGGCATCTCGTGCTTCGCTCGCGCGTTCGACCCCACCATCAGCACCCCGACAACCTCCGCCCAGTTCTCATAGGGTCGGCCCAAAGAAGTATACGTCGAAACCGCACTCGAGGTTCAGCTGTGACAGATCGGCGAGCTGTCGAGGCGAGAGCGTCGGTCCGCCGTGGCCTTCTTTCGACCACCACACGCACGACACATACATGCTGAGGTCCGCCTCGGCTTGAAGACTGAGCAGCGCCTCGCTCACTGGTAGGAGCTGCGCGGTGAGCCAGTCGATGTGCCGCCTCAGGTCCTTCGACTGAACGACCCCTTCGGACGATAGAAACCAAGTGTTGTGCGCTGCCTGCCTTGTTCGGCCGGCCGAGCTGATGACGACGTCCCCTCTTCGGCCGGACGAAGTGGGGTCGAGCCCGAGGCGATCCGAGACCTCCTGGGGGTCGATCGAGCCAGGGTACACGAGCAGGGTCGCCCGCGTCTCCTCACAGCTCGGGAAGTCATCATCGTAGACGTGCATCAGGTCCTCGTCCGTCGCGAATGACGCATGCCGGCACGCTGATCAAGCTTCGCCCTCGCCTTCCCCCGCGAGGTCAGTGCGCACCCACTCCGGCGTTCGCTCCACCGGACCGGTCCATCCCCAGTCGCAGAGGACATCCACGAAGTCCTCCAGCGCGTACGGCTGTCCGATGCGAGGCTCGCGCATGACCGAAAAGCCATATCCCGCTTTCCGCAACTGGCTCACGTGCGGTTCGATCCGCGAGTACTCCTCGACGATGAGCATGCCCTTGATTGCTCCGAACTGCTTGACCAGAACCTCGGCTCGGATCGAGCTCCCGCAGGGCAGATCAGCGAGAAAGGGCGTGATGACTTCGATCTGAAGATCCCGGGCAGCGCGCTTCCAATGCATGACGAGTCGAGAGTCCATGGCTGTCACTCCAGAACGGGGATGTGGCTGACAGCCACGATCAACGCCCTCACGATTCGCGACGACCGCGATGCGATCGCGGCGAAATCATGCGGTGTCCCGATGGGAACAAGGTCCGGCATCCGCTCGGCTCCGAGCCCCCACGCCTGATCCAAAGCCTCGGAGGTTAGCTTGGGAAGCATCACGTCAAACCCTCGGCGGACAGAATCGAGTAGCGGACGTCTTGTTCGAGTCGGATCGAGGCATTGAAGAAGTCCGTGGCCAAGACCGTCTCGCTCCGGCGAACGGCGATGCGCTCGGTGCGGATGTCCGAGCGAAACCAATGGAGGAGCAGCGAGCAGCTACCACAGGCCGCAATGACCTTTTCGAGGCCGGTCGAGAAGGTGTGAAGCGCGCAGGCACGCTCGCGCCCCAGCCCGAGCACATCCCTCGAGCTGCTGCCCGCGGTGATGAGAAAGGCCGTTCGACCCGGACGCTCCCCGCAGAGCGCGTCAGCGAAGGGGGACTTCTCGAGCTCGACGAAGGTGAGCGGCGGGGGAAAGGCGAGCCGGACAAGCTCGACCGGCCTCGCGTCACGCCGAATGTTGATTGGAGCGATTCCGAGAAAGAAGGACATTTCAGCTCCTGCGCCCGCCAGCGGTGAGCCCGTTCGGAACACGAGCTGGCCGAAGAGGGCGTAGCCGCCGCTCCCGCCTGCGTCGAGATGTTGCTCGTGGCATCTTTCATCGCCTCCATGGGAGCAGGTCATCAGCGCTCGCGCTCGGCGCCTGTGACCTCCTGAGAATGTTCGAGATCCAGCGCCCGTTTTCTCGCCGCGAAGATGGTCTGTTCCCGCGCCGACCCATCTGCCAGACGCTCATGAAAGAGAGGGTCGTTCGTCCAGTCCTCGAACGAGATGAGCAAAAGTGGCGAAGCCGACGTGGACGCGGGCGCGGACGTACCAGATACCCACGAAGGCGAAAGGCGAGGATCAATGAACTCGAAGAAGATCGCCGGGTATCGAACGGGATACCCAAGATCAGCAAAGGCGTCATCCGCGATGTACAGGCCTACGCCCCGCCGCGTCACATCCGCGGCGTAGACCGTGTAGGAGCGGCCCAGCGTGAGCGCTATCTCTCGCACGCTGGCGCTGAAGCCCAACTCGACGCGGTCCACTACGCCCCAATCGCTCGGCAGCTTCGCTAGGTCGTTGACTCGAGCCTTCACGAACTTCAATTCACCCCCGGATAGCTACTTGAACTCGAGTTCCATGAGCCGTTGGCCGGTGCCAGTCCTTGCTTCTTCGAGGTCACCAAGTCTTTCGCCTTCTCCGATTCGCGGGCGGGACCTTGGACTTTGGCTTCGGCGGAGGAGTGGACGCAGTGGACCGAGGTGGGCGCTTGATGTTCGTCGAGAGCCCTGCCTCGGCAAGGCATTTGCACAGGAATCCCACGATGTGGTGTCGCGTCGTGGACACCTCGAGATCCCCGTTTCGGACCAGGGCAGACACGGCGTCGTGCAACACCGTCCAGGCGTCGTGGTGTTCATAGCGATCATACGGGCGTTTGGCTCTGTTCATGGCCGCTTGTTCCAGTTCCTTGGTCCGTCGGGTCAAATCTGTTTCCCCTCGAAGTCGGCTTCTCGGATCTTGCTGCCCTAGGCGTCTGGGATACCCGAGTGGTGCTTGTGCAGCTTGTCCCTTCTCTAGCTGCTGCCGTTCTGCTCGCGTCTGCGATGCGGGTCTTCTAGCTGGGCTAGCTCGGTCTCGTAGAGCAATCGCGAGTAGACCTCCGCCCCGTGCCCAGGTTGCTCGGGCGTCAGTTCTTGCAGATCGAGAACACCAGCAAACACCCAGCGCACCAGATGTCCCTCTGCGTTATGGTACGAGTGTTCCTCGGAGAGACCGAGTTCCTCTGCCACAAGACGCGCCGAGGCCTCGTCCGGCGCGTCGATGAGCCGGATGCTTTCCTCGCACAGCGGAGCTTCTGTTCGACTATCTTCGACCTCGGCGCGACTCAGTATTCGGGCGGAGAACCACATATTCACCTCATCTTCGACTTCTCGAGGAGTCGCTCTGCCTGCTCGAGCAGCTTCTTCGCCTTCTGAAGTGCGCGCCTTTCGTCCCCAGCCGCAGACCCCAAAGCCGCCTTGATCTCATCCAGAGACTTGTCCAGATGCTCACCTGGGAACTCCCGTTTGAGGCTCCCAGGCAGCACGTCCTGTGCGCGCTTCGATGGGTCGACGCCGCGGCCACACCCATTATGCACCCACGCCTGCAGCGCCCCCGCCGCATACGTGTGATCCTCCCCCACCTCGAGGTTCCAAACCTCCGCCGTGCCCTGCACCCACGTGGAGCCCGACACCCGGAGCCATCCCGAGTGCGGAGAGAGCACCACATCCCCGGGCACAGGGCAATCGCATCAAACCTGGATGCCGAGCAGGTGGAGCAAGTAGCCCTCGTCCCATCCCGCGGCGAGCCGCTTGTTCTTGAGCCCGACCTTCTTGCTCGTGTCCTGCTTCAAGAGGTTGAGCGC
>WYAZ01000190.1 GCA_011526105.1 Deltaproteobacteria bacterium
CAGGAGCCGGTCCATGGGAACCTCCTCAGGTGGTCCTCGTCGACGCGGTCGCATCCCCGGGCATCCCCACGCGCGCTTCTCCGCACGAAGGGTTCACGGCAAATCGTGCTCGTTTCACCTATGCGCCAAGGTCGCCCAGCAGCTCGCGCTCGCGCACCACCTGCAGGCCGCCATCGACCGGGGCGCCATCGCCGACCGGGCCGACGTGGCGCGGAAACTGGGGCTCACGCGGGCGAGGGTCACCCAGCTCCTCGACCTCTTGCTCTTGGCGCCGGATCTCCAAGCCGCCGTCTTGGCGATGGAGGCCGTCGACGGGGCCGAGCCGATGGCCGAGCGGACCCTCCGGGCGGTGGCCCACGCGGGGACGTGGATGGAGCAGCGCGCGGCGTGGGCGGGCGTAGGCAGCGCGCCTTGACAAGACCCTACGAAACCGGGTTGAACCCGGAAAGACCGACTGATATCGTGCGGCGCGGTTCGCCAACTTCGGCCCAACCGAGGACGACGCGCGCATGGATGACCGCTGGCTATCAGTCGACGAAATCGCCGAGTACCTCGGGGTCAGCAAGGACACGGTCTACACGTGGATCAACGCCAAGGGCATGCCAGCCCACCGCGTTGGTCGGCTGTGGAAGTTCAAGCGCGACGAAGTTGACGAGTGGGTCCGCTCCGGCGGTGCCACGCAGGCAAACGACTCCGAAGGGAGTTCGTCATGAACTGCGCCCTTGTCTGCCCCTCGCCGAGGAACTGCTCATGCTGAAGACCGTACGTGACGCCTGCACGCTGCAACCGAATGCTCTCGAGATTCGAGTCAGCGATCAGATCGAGCAGCTCGACGAGTTGATCCACGCCGAGGGCGACGGCAGCGCGTACTTCGCCAAGACGCACATCACCCAGGGCATGGACCAACTCGTCCGAGAGGGCATCGCGCGCCTCGCCGGCAAGTCGAGCCAGGCTGTGTTCCATCTCAAGCAGGCGATGGGTGGCGGTAAGACCCACCTGCTCGTCGGCTTCGGCCTGCTAGCGAAGCACCCGTCGCTGCGGTCCTCCGTGTGCGGGTCGTTCCCGCACGCCAGCGGGTTCGATACGGCCAAGGTCGCAGCGTTCAACGGTCGCAACAGCCCTGCGCACTTCCTGTGGGGCGAGATCGCCGCGCAGCTCGGGCAGGCGGAACTGTTCCGCAGCTACTGGGACGGCGGGCCGAAGGCGCCGGACGAGAAGGCGTGGCTCCAGCTCTTCGACGGCGGGCACCCGATCCTGATCTTGCTCGACGAGATGCCCCCGTACTTCCACTACCTCGACACGCAGAAGGTGGGGAACGGGACGGTCGCGGACATCGCAACGCGTGCCTTCGCGAACATGCTCACGGCGGCTGGCAAGAAGTCGAACGTGTGCATCGTCGTCTCCGACCTTGCCGCGTCGTACGAGTCCGGTGCGAACCTCATCAACCGCGCGCTTGGAGATGCTCGCCAGGAGCTTGGTCGGCAGGAGCGTACGATCACGCCGGTCGACCTCGCCGGGAACGAGATCTACGAGATCCTTCGCAAGCGCCTCTTCGCCTCGCTGCCGGACCAGACGGTGATCGACAGCGTCGCGGCGCAGTTCGGCCAGGAGCTCGCCGAGGCGACCAAGGCCAAGGTCGCGAGCCGAGGCGCGGAGGCCATCTCCGACGAGGTTGCTGAGACATACCCATTCCACCCGCGCCTCAAGAACCTCGTCGCGCTCTTCAAGGAGAACGAACGGTTTAAGCAGACGCGCGGCCTCATGGAACTCGTCTCGCGACTCTTGAAGTCCGTCTGGTCGAGGAAGACCAACGACGTCTTCCTCATCGGCCCCCAGCACTTCGACCTCGCGATCAACGATGTGCGCGAGAAGCTCGCCGAGATCTCTGAGATGCGCGACGTGATCGCGAAGGATCTCTGGGACGCGAACCAGTCGGCGCATGCGCAGGTCATCGACCTCACGCGAGGCTCGGACGCTACCGAGCAGGTGGGCGGCCTCCTCCTGACCGCAAGCCTTTCGACGGCGGTAAACGCCGTGAAGGGGCTCACGCGGGAGGAACTTGTCGAGACGCTCGCGATGCCCAACCGAAAGCCCTCGGAGTTCCTGGAGGCGTTCGAGCAGCTCGAGGCTAGCGCGTGGTACCTCCACCACACGCCTGAAGGGCGCTACTACTTCGACCGCCAGGAGAACCTCACCAAGCTCCTCCAGTCGCTCGCGAACGACGCGCCTGAGAACAAGGTTGATGAGCTGATCCGCCACCGCCTCGGGGAGATGTTCAAGCCTTCGAGGAAGACCGCCTACGACGACGTTCTCCCTCTCCCGCGTCTCGAGGACGTCGCCGACCGGGTTCGCAAGAAGCGCCTGCTTCTGATCGTAAGCCCAGACGCGAAGATGCCGCCGGAGGCCGTGCAGCGCTTCTTCGATGCGCTCGGGCAGAAGAACAACCTCTGCGTGCTCACGGGCGACAAGACCCAGATGGCCAGCGTCGAGAAGGCGGCTCGCCATGTGTTCGCCGCGCAGAAGGCGGACGCGCGGATTCCGAAGGGACATCCTCAGCGCGAAGAGCTTGAGCGGAAGCAGCAGCAGTACGAGCAGGACTTCAACTCGACGATCCTCACTGTCTTCGACAAGGTGCTCTTCCCGATTCAGCGTGCTGGCAAGCCTGCCCAGCTCGTGTCGAAATCGCTCGATCTCACGCGGGACACGTCCAAACCGTTCAACGGCGAGGACCAGATCGAGAAGACGCTGACAAGCGACCCCAAGAAGCTCTTCCTCGACGTCGAGAAGGATTACGACGGCGTCCGCGACAAGGCAGAGACGCTCCTCTGGCCAATGAGCCAGACGGATGCGCGCTGGTCCGACATCGTTGACCGCGCCGATGAGCAGGCGGGCTTCCCGTGGCTTCCTCCCAAGGGGCTCGAGAGCCTGAAGCAGATCGCATGCAACCGGGGCAAGTGGGAGGAGTTGGGCAGCGGCTACGTCACGAAGGCGCCGAAGAAGAAAAAGACCTCCGTGCAGGTCGTGCCCGAGACGGAGCCCGACGACGCCGGCGAGGTGCGACTGCGCATCAACCCGCAGAACGCGGGGCCCGCGCCGCGCATTCACTATGCCATCGCTGGCACCGCGACCAACAAGAGCCCGGAGCTCTCTGACACGCACCTGACCACGAAGGCGCTTCGGGTCTCGTTCCTGGTCGTCGATCCCTCGGGGCAGTTCGAGGTCGGCGATCCCGTTGTTTGGTCCAACACGTTGACGGTGCGGAACGAACTCTTCGAAGAGGACGGCTCGCGCAAGGTCCGCTTGTTCGTCGCGCCGAAGGGAAACCTCCGGTACACGCTGGACGGTAGCGAACCGAGGAACGGCCAAGAGTATGCCGGTCCAGTGACGCTTCCCGACGAAGCCGCCAAGATCTGGGTGTATGCCGAAGCCGAAGGGCTCGAGACCAAGACAGACTTTGCGTTCCCTGCGCGCGGCAAGAAGGGCGTGCAGATCGAGGACACGAAGCCTGCTCGCCTCGCGGGCACGAAGCAGAAGAAGCTCGACTCACGGCAGAAGGCGTTCTCTGGGCTCCAAGCGGCCAAGGAGAAGTCCATCGAATTCGAGGGCGTCACGTTGACCATCGGCGAAGGCGCCAAGAGCGTGACCATCACGGTGGGCGAGCTTCCGGTTGACGGCGCCTACGTTGAGAGCCTTCTTGGTGCGGCTTTGACCAAGTTCCCGCCCGACGCAGTGGTGACCATGACGTTCAAAAAGGCCCAGTTCGCCTCGGGTCACGACCTCAAGCAGTTCGCGGAGTCGCTCGGCATCGAGCTCGCCGCAGGAGACGTGCACCAGTGAGCGAACGACCTCCCGCGAATAACACTGGCACGGTCGACTTCGGCGCTCCCGAAGCGTTCGGCGCACATGTGTTTCGCGCGGAGGTTCCCGCGAACCGCACAGAACCCGTCCGCATTGTGGAGGACTTCGGATACCGCGGCGGTGACAATGGTCTCCCCTACGAAGAACCTCGCGCCGTGGTCGAGCGCCAAGCGTGGACCATCATCTCTGACGCCGCACGTCGTGATTTCAACGAACGCCTGAAGACCAGTAAGCAGAGCACCGGACGCTGGAAGACCGGGCGTACCCTCGTCGAGCGTCTTCTCGGCCGGGAACTCTGCGTGCTCGCGTGGGCATCGGAAGGTGTAGCCATCGACCAACTGCCGATCGTCTGCACTCGGTGGGCAGCGTTGCGCCCCGAAGAACGGTGGTGGCTGTTCTCGATGACCGTCGCCGAGGCGGGCTTGCCCGAGGACGGCGATCGAGGCTGGAGAAAGGCGCTCCACTACGCTTTGTCGGATGGCGCACGAATCACCACCGATGATCGCAGGCGGCGGACGCGTCCGAAGGACGAGCAGGTTGAACTTCCACTGTTTCGAGGTCTCAAGTGACGAAGGTCGTTCCGGGCGCGCTTGAGCACGCTCCCGCGCTCATCGAAGCCGCGATGCCCGTACAGCGTCTCTCTGTCGAGGCGCATCGTGAGCAAGAGGGCAAGCAGGGCAAGATGCTCACGACCCTGGGCAGCTACTGGAAGGGACGCAAGCCGCTGATCTTGAATCGTGCGTGCATCTTGGGTTGCTTGCTCCCCGCCACCCAGGACCTCGCGGCCGACCTTGAAGTTTTCGAACTGCTATTGGGGATGGACGACGACTCGCTCTCGAAGCGCCTTGGCCTGGAGGAGGGCAGCAGTCTTCCGGCAGAGCCCTTTCGTGACCTGGTCGCGAAGGCCCGACGTCCCGAGGAGTTGTCCGTTGCCGAGACCGCTGGGATGTGGACTCGTGTCAACGCTCATCTCGGAACGGATGCACGGAGCATTGCTGAACTCGTCGGGCAACTCGGTGTCATGCGCTACGGACATCGACCGCGCGTCGCTGACGCCTTCGCCGGGTCTGGTCAGATTCCGTTCGCGGCAGCCCAAGTCGGCTGCGACGTAATCGCATCTGACCTGAACCCCATCGCGTGCATGCTTACTTGGGCCTCCTTTCGGCTGGTCGGCGGATCCGCGAGCTTTCGAAGTGGGCTTGAGAAGGCGCAGAAGGACCTTGTCGATACCGTTCAGCGCGATCTCGATGAGCTTGGCGTTGAGGCTGACGGGAAAGGATGGCGTCCGAAGACGTTGCTCTACTGCCTTGAAGCACGATGTCCCGAGACGGGCTGGTTCGTCCCTCTTCTATCGACGCGCCTGATCAGCAAAGGGAAGGCTGCTGTTGCAGACCTTGTTCCCAATCCCGCGAAGAAGGCATTCGACATCGTCGTGCGCTCCGGCGTTTCCGCGAAGGAACTGACTGAGGCAGAGAGGGGAACAGTCAGAACCGACGGACGCGGCCAAGACCCATACCTCTGCTACGTCCTCGACGGCACCGAGCACCGCACCAAGATCGCTACGCTACGTGGCGATCACGAGGCTGCCGACGGAACCAACGCCAACAAGCTGCGCCCGTGGAAGGCTGAAGACTTCCGCCCGAGCACGGACGACATCTTCCAGGAGCGTCTGTACGCGATTCAGTGGATGCGCCCGAAGAATGGCGGCAAGGCGAACGAGTACGAGTTCCGCGCCGTCTCGGACGCCGACCGTGAGCGCGAGGCGCGCGTTGAGCGATACGTCGAGAACCACATTCGCGAGTGGCAGGCCAACGGCCTGATCCCGGACATGAGAATCGAGCCCGGGGACAAGACCGACGAGCCCATCAGAACCCGCGGTTGGACGCACTGGCATCACCTCTTTGCGCCGCGCCAACTCCTCTTCTTGGGGCTGGCAAGCAAGCACATTCGGGCTCGCAACGACGAGTACGTTGCGCCGTTGCTCGTATTTCTCGCGCGCCTCGCCGATTGGTCTTCCAAGCTATGTCGCTACGGCACTGGTGCCGCGAGGGAGTCGGTCGCTCAGACCTTCTACAACCAAGCCCTCAACACGCTTTTCACCTACGGCGTGAGGTCCTTTGCTTTTGCAAAGACGTACCTGCTCGAGGAGCTGGCGCATAGCCCGGTTGCGGGACCGCTTCAGGTGGCGTGCCGTTCGGCCGAATCGTTCGCAGAGTCGGCCGACATCTTCGTCACCGACCCGCCGTATGGCGATGCGGTGAAGTACGAGGAGATTCTCGAGTTCTTCATCGCGTGGCTTCGGAAGAACCCGCCTCCCGAGTTCGCTGGCTGGACGTGGGACAGCAGACGTGCCCTCGCCATCAAAGGGGAAGACGAGGGATTTCGGCGCGGCATGGTTGCCGCGTACCGAGCGATGGCAGAACGCATGCCCGACAACGGCATGCAGGTCATCATGTTCACGCACCAGTCGGGTTCCATTTGGGCCGACATGGCGAACATCGTCTGGGCCTCCGGTCTTCACGTTACTGCCGCGTGGTACGTCGTCACGGAGACCGACAGCGCCCTACGAGAAGGGAGCTACGTCAAGGGAACTGTTCTCCTGGTGCTTCGGAAGCGTGGTGCCAGTGAACGTACGACTCGCGATGACCTCGCTTGGGAGTTGAAGGAGGAAGTTGAAGAACAAGTTGCCACGCTCACCGGGCTCAATCAGCGCGTCTCCCCCCGCTACCGTGATGAAAACCTGTTTGCTGACGCCGACCTTCAGATGGCCGGATACGCCGCTGCTCTGCGCGTCCTCACGCGGTACGCGGTCATCGACGGCAAGGAGATGTCAGCGGAGGCCATTCGCCCGCGAGTGCGAGGCGAGAAGACGTTCGTCGACGAGTTGATCGAGTTCGCGGTGGGCGTCGCTAACGAGGCGCTGGCTCCACGAGGAATCGAGAAGAGCCACTGGGACAAGCTTCGTCCCGCCGAGCGCTTCTACTGCAAGCTGCTCGAGCTCGAAGCGCAGGGACACAAGACGCTCGACAACTACCAAAACTTCGCCAAGGCGTTCAAGGTCCGGGACTTCAAACCCTTCCTCGCGAGCCACAAAGCGAACGCTGCTCGGCTGAAGGGGGCGACCGAATTTGGCCGCGCCGAGATGAGCGATGGTTCTGAGCTCGCGTCGACGCCGCTTCGCGCGACGCTCTACGCGCTCATGGAGCTGCAGAAGGGCGTCGATGGTGGCGACGTCCTGACCCACATGAGCCACAACGTTGACGGCTTCTTCGATGCCAACATTCGAGCAATCTTGGTGGAGCTAGCTGAGTACCTCGCGAACAAGCTCGCGCAGCTCCGTCCCGAGGAGGCCAGCGCGGCGCGCGTGCTCCGCGAACTTCTGAAGAACCAGAGGATGTGACATGGGAGGCATCCGACGGTTCTCTTCACGAAGGCAGCAGCTCGGACGCGTTTTCCTCGCGGAGAAGCTGCGCGGAGCCAAGTCGTACCGTCGGATCGCTGGCTACTTCCGCAGCTCGATCTTCGAGCTTGTCGGCGAGGAGATCGCGGACATCCCGGACGTCCGCATCGTCTGCAACAGCGAGCTCGACGCGGCGGACATCGCGGTGTCCAAAGCTGCGCGTGAGACGGCGCTCAAGGGCATCTGGAACAGCGTCCCGCCCGATGTCGAGGCGCTGCTCGACCGTGAGCGCTATCGACGGCTCTACGACCTGCTGACCGCAGGCAACGTTCAGGTTCGAGTCGTCCCGAAGGACACGGTCTTCCTGCACGGCAAGGCGGGCGTCATTGAGAGCGAGTCGGGGAAGACGTCGTTCCTCGGCTCCATCAACGAGACGCGCTCGGCGTTCGCCGCGAACTACGAGATTCTCTGGGAGGACCCGTCGCCTGAGGGCGTCGCGTGGGTGGAGGAGGAATTCGACGCGCTCTGGGAGCACGCGCACCCGCTGCCCGAGGCGATCGTCACCGAGATCAAACGCGTCGCTGACCGCATCGAGATCGCCTTCGCAGAGGCAGGCGCGAACGAGGTGCCTGCGGCTGCACTGGCCGAGTCTCCGCTGTATCGCGGAGGCGAACAGCTCCAACCATGGCAACGGGCGTTCGTCGCCATGTTCCTGCAACACCGCCAGACCTACGGTCGCACGCGCCTCCTTCTCGCCGACGAGGTGGGGTTGGGCAAGACGCTCTCGCTTGCGGCCAGCGCGATGGTCGCCGCGCTGCTCGACGACGGTCCCGTGCTCATCCTCTGCCCGTCGACACTCACTTTCCAGTGGCAGACGGAGCTGAAGGACCGGCTCGGTGTTCCAAGCGCGGTGTGGCACTCGACCAAAAAAGTCTGGATCGATCCCGAAGGGAGGACCATCCGAACGCGCGGCGCAGAGGACATCACGCGCTGTCCCTACCGGGTTGCTCTCGTGTCGACCGGCCTCGTGTTCCACGACTCGGCAGAGCGTGCGGAGCTGCTGGGGCGCAAGGGCCAGTACGGCACCGTGATCCTCGATGAGGCGCACAAGGCTCGCCGCCGAGGCGGCCTCGGGGAGCGCAGGGACGAAGCGAACAACCTGCTCGACTTCATGTTGAAGATCGGCCCGAAGACGCGCCACCTGCTCCTGGGAACAGCAACGCCGATCCAGACTGACGTGCGCGAGCTGTGGGATCTGATGAGCATCCTGCAGTCCGGTGCTGACTTCGTCCTCGGTCGGGGGCACTTCGCGGTCTGGCCGAACATCGACAAGGCACTGCCCTACGTCAAAGGCGCGACGAATCCCGCCGACGAGAAAGACGTCTGGGAGTTGATCAGGAACCCGCTTCCACCTGCGAGCGAGGACCCTCTATTTGCTGCGCTTCGCCAGCAGATGGACGTCGCAGACGACGACTTCTACGTCGACACGGCATTCGGATCGCTGGACTACCCGACGCGCAACCTCCTCGAGCACATGCTCGATGGCGGCTTCTTCCGGCAGACCAACCCGATCGTTCGGCACACCGTGCTGCGAAAGCGGCTGCGGCTCGAAGAAGAGGGGCTGATTGAGCGGGTCGGCGTGACGATCCACCCGCAAGCTAGTGGTGGCTATCAGGGGCCCGCATTCGTTGGCCTTGGCCTGATGACGAACCACGCGTTCGATCTCGCGTACAAGGCGGCCGAGGACTTCACCGAGGAGCTGGGGAAGCGCACCAAGGCCGCTGGCTTCATGAAGTCGCTGCTCCTCCAGCGCATCTGTTCAAGCTTCGCGTCGGGGCGCAGCACGGCTGAAAAGATGCTGGCTCGCACCCTCCTTGAGGAAGAAGAGGACGCGCAGCTTCTGCTCGACGCGCTAGATGGCCTGACGCCCAAGGAGGCGAAGTACCTCCAGACCATCGTCTCGGAACTCTCGCGACCCGAGGCGCGCGACCCGAAGCTCGACGCCGTTCGGTACTTCCTCACGGACCACCGCGTGGACGGCAAGACGTGGCTCGATCACGGATGCATCCTTTTCAGCCAGTACTACGACACGGCGCGATGGGTCGGCGAGCAGCTCGCCAAGAACCTGCCCAACGAACCCCTCGCGGTCTACGCAGGGGTCGGCAAGAGCGGGCTCCTGCGCGGTGGCGAGTTCGCCGCCGTCGAGCGCGAGAAGATCAAGGACGCGGTCAAGCGCCGCGAGCTTCGCCTCGTAGTCGCGACCGATGCCGCATGTGAAGGGCTCAACCTCCAGACGCTCGGCACCCTCATCAACATTGACCTGCCTTGGAACCCGTCGCGTCTCGAGCAACGCCTCGGCCGCATCAAGCGGTTCGGTCAGACTCGGCGCGACGTGGACATGCTGAACCTCGTCTACCACGACACCCGCGACGAGAAGGTCTACGAGGTTCTGTCGCGCCGGATGAAGGACAAGTACGACATCTTCGGCGGCCTGCCCGACACGATCGACGATGCGTGGATCGAGAGCGAGGCGAAGCTCGAGGAGATGATGGACAAGTACGTCCACCTTCGCCAGAAGGCGCGTGACGTCTTCGAGCTGCGGTACCAGTCGCAGATCGACGCGGACGCCAACAGGTGGGAGGAGTGCTCTCGCGTCTTCGCTCGCTCCGACGTCATGAAGAAACTCTCGGAGCCGTGGTGAACTCATGACGGGGACCAAGAGCGCGGGTGTGAAGTCGCCCAAGAAGAAGGCGACGAAGACGAAGCGCAGCGCCAACGTCCCTGGCCAGTTCTACGGCTACTCGATCCAGATCACGCGTGTCGTCGCCCACTTCCTCCGCGCGCAGCAGGGGCAGTCGGTGTCGATCGAGCACCTGGATGATGTCGCGACGCACGCCGACGCTGGCGATGTCGTCGAGCAGGACAAGAGCGGACTCGCGCACAACCCGGTGACGGACCGGAGCCCCGAGCTCTGGAAGACGCTCGCCAACTGGGTACGCGCGATCCGGGCTGGTGCGCTGAAGGACGACACCCGGTTCCTGCTCTACGTGGCGCAGGACCACCACGGAGAGATCGTCGACCGCGTTCACGCGGTCATCAACAAGGCCGACGCCGACGCGCTCGTGGTGGCGTTGCGCGCGAAGTTCTGGGGCAAGGCCCCCAAGTTCGCGGCGAAGGCGAAGCTCCCCGGACCTCTCCAGGCCAGCGATCGTTGCAGCCTCGGCAGCATCGACCCGCGAGGCTCGCGGGCCTTGAACGACGAATCGGTTCTGGAAAGGGTCGGCCTCTCCCGCCGGCGGGAACGGCGTGG
>WYAZ01000191.1 GCA_011526105.1 Deltaproteobacteria bacterium
CAAGACGCGAGGCCCGCAAGGCGGGCCGACGAATGCGCTATCCTGCGATAACGCGAGGAGGCCCAACACGGCGGGCCGACGCGGATCGGCCGAAATCGCGACCGAGGAGGTTTTGAGATGAGCTCTAGAGCTCATCTCGACCACCCAAAGCTCGGGGTGCTGGTCTCGGGCTCCGGCACAAACCTTCAGGCGCTGCTCGACGCCGATCTCGGCGCACCCATCGCGCTCGTCATCAGCAACAAGAAAGGCGCCTTCGCGCTGGAGCGCGCCCAGAAGCACGGCGTGAAGACGTGTGTGCTCGGGCATAAAGACTTCGAGAGTCGAGAACACTACGACGCCGCGATCGTCGCTGCGCTCGAGGCCGAAGGTGTCACCCACGTCGTGCTCGCGGGTTTCATGCGCATCGTCACGAGTGTCCTGCTCGATGCGTTCCCGCGCCGGGTCTTGAACATCCACCCTTCGCTCTTGCCCGCTTTCCCCGGCATCGACGCCCAGAAGCAGGCGTTCGAGGCCCGAACACTCATCGCCGGCTGCAGCGTACACCTCGTGGATAGCGGCCTAGATTCCGGCCCCATCCTCGCTCAGGCTGCGGTGCCGGTGTGTCCGGGAGACGATCTCGACGCGCTGCGCGCGCGCATCCTGGTCGAGGAGCACGCGCTCCTGCCTTGGGTGGTTCGCCTCGTGATCACCCGCGGACTCGTCGAAACCCCCGAAGGGCCGGCGCTCCGCTCCGCGCTCCCGCTCCCCTCTCGATCCCTCGCGCTGTGGTCGGTGCGAACGGCGGAGGCCTGAGGATGGGGAAACGGCACTACGAGACCGTGGTGCTCGGCGGAGGTCTATCCGCCTGTGTGGCGACCGCTCTCTTGGCTCGCCGCGGCTTTCGGGTGCTGCTCGTAGACCAAGGTGAGCTCGCCAGCACACGCTCGGGCCTGCTCCCCGATCTCGTGCTCTCCACCGAGGGCTCGATTGCCATGGAGCTCATCCACGCCGAGCTCTCCCTCGGGCACGAGCTCCAGGGCCGCCTGCGTTCTTTCGCCGCCGGATTCCAAGCCATCCTCCCGGATGAACGCGTCGACCTCCCCGGCGACCGGCTCAGCTTGCTCGGCGAGGTCAAGCGGGCCTTCGGGACCGAGCACGTCGACCTCACCCGCGCCTTCATGAGTGCGCTCGACGAAGCCGAGCGCGAAGGCGGCGACCTACTCGCGGAGGCTGGACCGCTTCCCGCCCAGAGCTTCTTTCACAAGCGTGCGGTGAACAGCCTGGCTCGAAAACACGCCGAGCTGAGTCAGCCCCTTCGAGACAGCGAGCGATTCAAAAACCTCCCCGACCCGCTGTTCGGCATGCTGGTCGCCCTCCTGCCCTTCGTCACCTACTTCGATGCCTCGGGCGCGGACCGAATCTCGGTCCTTCGCTTCGCGAGGCCGGTGGGTCGCTTCTTGCGGGGTGTGCACCGGCTCGCCGACGACGCCAGCTTGCGCGAGCTCTTCCTGCAACACGCCGAGCGCGGACGCACCGAGGTCATTCGCAGCGCGGTGAAGCGACTCGACGTCCGCGGAGACCAGATCGATCTCGAGGTCGAAGGGGAGCAGAGCAGCTTTACGACCGACAGCCTGA
The DNA here is from genome assembly GCA_011526105.1 of Deltaproteobacteria bacterium. Taxonomy (GTDB): domain Bacteria; phylum Myxococcota; class Kuafuiibacteriia; order Kuafuiibacteriales; family Kuafuiibacteriaceae; genus WYAZ01. The sequence goes on from WYAZ01000191.1 coordinate 1,615, forward strand.
TCGACGCCTCGGCCGATCTGTCGGGCCTTCAGACGCTGCCTGCGAAGTCCAAACCCAAGGCCCTCGGGGCGATGCTGCAGGAAGCGGCCCCAAAAGGGCACCTGCACGCCGTGTCGATCGAAGTCGACCGGGATGTCTTGCCGCCCGGAATGGCTGAGAACCTCCTCCTCGCCAATGGCCGCGGCCGAGCCCGCCCCGGCGACGGCAACGCCGCCGAAGACCGCCCCATCCTTTTGTTGTCCAGAGGCAGCACCGTGTCCGCCCCGGACCGAGTTCGACTGGTCGCGCTCCACCCGCTCTCGTCGGTCCGCTCGCACACGACCGGCACCGACCGTCTGGACCTGGCCATCCGCGCTCGCATCGAGCGCCTCGTACCGTTTCTCGACGACGGACACCCGACGTTTACGCCGCTCACCGGGCAGGGCAACTCGGAGTGGCCGCTCATCGAGCATCCGCTTCTGGACCCGGAGCTCGACCCACTCATGGGCGTCAGCGGCATCGGCTTTCGCACCCCGCAGAAGAACCTGTACGTGGCCGGGCCGACCGTGTTGCCCGGGCTCGGCACCGAAGGTGAGTACATGAGCGCGCTGCAGGCGGTGGACGCGGTGGAGGCCCAACTTCGAGGCAAGAAAGCGCCGAAGAGCCTCGCCGAGCGCCCTCTTCCCGCGACCGGGCGAAAGAGCTCCCTGCCGCCGCCCCCCGCGGCCGGCTGAAGAGCTGATCCCGTGAGTCCCGCGCCATCTGCCGGTGCCTTCGTCGGAGCGACCACCCTCGTCATGCTTGGCGTATCGCTCGGCTGTGATCGAAACGTGCAGCACGTGCCTTGGCCGACGCTCGAGGCCGAGGTGCAGACAATCGTGGTTGGGCTCAGACGTGGAACCGCACCGCTCGAGCTGAGCGCCCACGCGCCCGACGAGCTGCCGACACTCGAGCTCGACGACACCACGAGCCTGCTCCTCCTCGGCTACCCATTCCCTATCGCTCAGATCGGCGCGGGGCCGCTGGACCCGAGCGCGGTGGGTCCCGGCTGTGAGTTGAGTTTCCCGCGGCAGGTGCTGCGCTTCGAAGCCGCAGCGGACGAGTTCGTCATGAGCGCACTCGAGCCGGGCGAACGCACCCTCCTCGACGGAGGTCGAGGCTGCCTCCACTGTCTCGAGTTCACCGAGCTCCGGGTCCCGCTCGGAGGCGGCCACGCCACTTTGGGCCTCCGGTTGCCCTCGGGGAACGCGCTGGTCGGTATCACGAGCGAAGACACCTCTACGAATGTACTCTTGAGCGTGGGCCGCGACGGCCGAGTCCACAAGCTCACAGGATGCGAAGGTCCCCGCTACTCGAGCGGGGCGGCCGACGCGCTCGGTGCTTGGTGGTTGACCGGCTCGAGCGGACGACTCGACCGAGTGGAGATCTCCGAGGCTGATCGGAGCTGCCGCGTGACGCTCTCGACTCGCACGCCCGATCTTGCCGAGGTCGGACAAGGCGACCTCACCCAACTGTCGATGGGAGAGCACGAGGGCGCCCCCGAGATCCTGGTCTCCAGCACGACCGGACGCCTCGAGGCCTTCACGGAGCGGGCGGGCTGGAGCCTGCTCGCGCACCTTCCTCCGAGGCCGGGCGAGCAGAGCCAGTACACAGAAGCGCGTCACCTGACCCCGAACGAGGCGATCATGTCCGTCGGTGGCGATCAGATCGTGCGGTGGCGCCGAGGCGAAGCGGTTCGCGTGGAGGCGATTCGCCTGGAGGTGCCCATCGATCCCTTTCAGCCCCCGTGGATCAGCGCGCTCGCGCCTGCCCCCACCGGGTTCTGGGTCGGTGACTCCCAAGGGCGTGTCTATCACGCCCTCGCCGACGGGAACCTGGAGCGGGTCCCCATCCCGACGGAGCTGGGCTTCGTCGGATTCGTGCAAACTCGAAGCCGAGGACTCGTCGCTCTCACCGAAGGCGGACGTGTGCTGCAAGTAAATGACGGCGGACAGGGCTGCACCGAGGTCTACACGATGCGCGGGAGCTTCCGCAGCACTCCACGCGCCGCCTTCGTTGAGCCCGATGGCTCCATGTTCGTGGCCGACTCGATCAAGGTCGGCGGTCCAGCCGTCGCCGCCTGGCTCTGGCCCCGCTGAGCCGACCGCTCACACCACCGCAATGGCGTCGATCTCCACCCGCACTCCCTTGGGCAAGCCGCTGACCGCGACCGTGACGCGGGCCGGCGGCGTCGTGCCGAAACGTTTGGCGTAGACCGCGTTGACCGCTTGGAAGTCCTGCATGTCGGTGAGGTAGATCGTACTCCGCACCACTTGATCAAAGGAAGCACCAGAGGCCTCGAGCACCGCGCCCAGGTTCTCGAGCACACGCTCAGTCTCGGCCTCAATGGTGCCGCTGACGACCTCGCCGCTCTTTGGGTCGAGCGGGATCTGGCCGGAGCAGAAGACGAAGGTCCCGCTGGCGCGAATGGCTTGGCTGTAGGGCCCGATGGCGGCGGGCGCGCTCTCTGTGTGGATGACGTCGCGTGAACTCATGGCCGGGGCCTAGCATGGCCACGGCGCGTTGGCAGCTGCTCTAGGCCTGGATGCGCTCGACGGTGTGAATGCCCGAGAGGCCCTCGATGCTCCGAAGCACCGAGCGCAGCTGCGAGGCGTCCTTCACCGAGACCATGAAGTCGTTGATGGCGCGGCGGTCTTTTCGCGCTCTACAGTTCGCGTTGAGGATGTTCACCCCCGCCCCGGTGAAGGTCTGGGAGATGGTCGCCAAGATCCCCGGCCGGTCGTCGGTGATCACACGGATCTGCACGGTGCGTGTGACATCGGACTTCTGATCCCAGCTCACGTCCACCCGACGCGCCGGGTCCAGCGCCATCGCCTTGTCACACTGCATGTTGTGGATGGTGACCCCGCGGCCCCGGGTCACGAAGCCCACGATCGGATCGCCGGGCACCGGATTACAGCAGCGCCCAAAGCGCACCAACATATCGTCGATGCCTTGCACGGTGATGCCGTTGCTCGACTTCTTGGCGACCGCGCTGAAGAGCTGAGACAGCCGCGACTTGGGGGCCACGTCCTTGGGGCCCTTCTCGAGCACCTCCTCGGGCAGAATGCGCTTGAGCACCGCCGACGCCGTGAGCTTCCCGTAGCCGAGCGCGGCGAGTACGTCCTCTTGCTTGTGGTAGCGGTGACGGGTCTCCATCACCGGCTTCAAGCCTTCGGCCTTCAAGATCTTCTGAAGTGACTTGCCGTACTTCTTGAGCTCTCGCTCGAGGATCTCGTGCCCTAGGCCCACCGCACGCTCGTGCTGCTCGAGCCGCAGATAGTGGTTGATGCGATTGCGGGCCTTGGAGGTCTTGACGAAGCCGAGCCAGTCTTTGTTTGGGCGTTGGTTGGGGCTGGTGAGGATCTCGACCGTGTCGCCGTTTTTGAGGCGATAACGAAGCGGCACCATGCGGCCGTTCACCTTGGCGCCCGAGCAGTGCTGGCCCACCTCGGAGTGAATCGCAAACGCGAAGTCGACCGGCGTGGCCCCTTGGGTGAGTTCCTTCACCTCTCCGCGCGGTGTGAAGACGTACACCGCGTCTCCGAAGAGATCGACCTTCACGCTGGACAGAAACTCGGTGGGGTCCTCGAGCTCCTGCTGATGTTCCATGAGCTGACGCAGCCAGGAGAAGGTCTCGCGCCCCTTCTCTTGAACGTTGTTCTTGCCCTCCTTGTAGGTCCAGTGGGCCGCGATGCCGTTCTCGGCCACCTTGTGCATCTCGTGCGTGCGGATCTGGATCTCCGCTCGCTGTCCGCCTGGCCCGAGCACCGTGGTGTGCAGGGACTGGTAGCCGTTTGGCTTGGGCATCGCGATGAAGTCTTTGAAGCGCCCCGGCACCGGCCGCCAGGTCGCGTGGCAGTGGCCAAAGGCCTCATAGCAATGCGGGATGGAGTCGGTGACGATGCGAAACGCCACGATGTCGTAGAGCTCTTCGAAGTTGATGCCCTGGTCTTTGAGCTTTCGCCAGATGCTGTAGAGGTGCTTGACGCGGCCTTGGACCTCGCAGGGGATCTCGTTCTCGTCCATCTTCTTGCGAAGCACGCTCTTCACTTCGTCGATGTAGCTCGTGCGCGCCTGCTCGGTGAGGCCCAGCTTCTCTCGGAGCTCCCGTTCGTCTTTGGGGTGCAGATAACGCAGGCAGAGGTCCTGCAGCTCCGCCTTCATCCAGTGGATGCCCAGCCGATTGGCCAGCGGAGCGTAGATGTCCATCGTCTCCTGCGCGATTCGCTCCTGCTTCTCGGCCTTCATGTGCTCGAGCGTGCGCATGTTGTGGAGGCGGTCCGCGAGCTTCACCAGGATGACGCGGATGTCTTTGGTCATCGCCACGACGAGGCGACGGAAGTTCTCCGCCGCCTTCTCGTGGGTCGTGTTGTACGGAATCTTGGAGAGCTTCGTGACGCCGGAGACGATGTCGCAGACCTCGACGCCGAAGAGCTGGCGTATCTCGTCTTCGGTCGCGACGGTGTCCTCGATCGTGTCGTGCAGGATCCCGGCGCTGATGGTGTACTCGTCGAGTCGCATGTCGGCGAGCAGACCCGAAACCTCGAGCGGGTGGATCAGGTACGGCTCACCGGACTTGCGGACCTGCCCCTGGTGAGCGCGGGCGGAGTACACGTACGCCTTCTTGATGAGATCGACATCGGCGTCCGGATGGTACGTCTGGACCTTCTGGAGTATGTCGTTGAGACGCAGCATCGGGCCCTTGAGCCCCCTCCTTCGAGATTAACACCCAAGTCGTTTAACGAACAAGAATGGTGCCTTATTGCACGTGCGCGGATGAAAGCCCTGGCCAACTCGAAGACACCGGCCGGCCATCGGTCAGTTTCTCGTTTTCAACGCCCGCGCGCTGGAGTTAGGGTTCTCGCGTGGAGGCCTTTGGACCAACCCCCAGCGCGGGCATGGGCGAAGACGACGATGCCACGCGCGCCGAGGGCGGCGCAGACGCGACCCAACTCTCCGATGCCCCACCACCTTCGGGTGATGACACCGCGGCGAGCAACCCGCCCGCCGACGCTGAAACCAAGAGCAACCCCACTGCGTCCCAAGGTGGAACCGAGGCCAACGCCTGGCCCTCTGCTCTACCGACTCAGCGCCCGGGCGGGCGAAAGAGTTCCGTCTTCGGGCAGCTCCTCGCCGAGGCCGGCACCGCGCTCATCGATGACCACAGTGGAAAGACCGTGGCCAACGACCCCTCGAAGCCCCCGGCGCCCAAGGGCGCAGGCGCCAGCCCGAGCAAGCGCAGCCTCGAAGGCCCTACCCTTGGCAGCTACCGGATCCTGAGTGAACTCGGCTCGGGCGGGATGGCCGTCGTCTACAAGGCGGTTCAGCCGGCCCTCGATCGGTTGGTGGCGATCAAGGAACTCCGCGCCGAGTTCGCGCACGATGCGCAGATCCGCGCTCGCTTCGAACGAGAGGCCACGAGCCTGGCCGCGATTCAGCACGGAAACATCGTGCACGTGTACGACTACCTCGAGGACGATGAGAGCGCGTACATCGTGATGGAGTACGTGGACGGCACGGACCTCTTCGACCTGCTCGGCGAGACCGGGGCGCTTCCTCCGGACGTCGCCACGGTCGTGGGTCTGCAGCTCGCAGAGGCGCTCGAATACGCGCACTACCGCGGCATCGTTCACCGCGACATCAAACCCTCGAACGTGCTGATCTCCCGAACGGGCGAGGTCAAAGTCATGGACTTCGGCATCGCCCGAGACGCCGAACGCGTGGACCTCACCCAGGTGGGCATGTCGCTCGGCACGCCGGCGTATATGTCGCCCGAGCAGATCGCAGGCGACCGCATCGACTTCCGCGCGGACATCTTCTGCTTTGGGATCGTCTTCTACGAGATGCTCACCGGCAAGAAGCCTTGGGGCGAGGACGAGAACGGACGCACCGTCACACGCCGCGTCTTGTACGAGCCACCCATCTCACCCCGGGTGCACAACCCGCAGTTCCTTCCCGAGCTCGAGGCCATCATCGACCGCTGTTTGAAGAAGGATCCCAGCGATCGGTTCCGGAGCACACACGAGCTGCGCCGGGAGATTCAAAAGTTCGTCGCTCGCGAAGTCTCCATCGACTCCCGCCAGCGTCTGGTGGCCTTCCTGAAGAACCGTGGGGTTCTGAGCGACGGCGAAGCTTCGAGCCTGGTGGACAAATCGATCCTGCAGGACCCGGTCTATCGTCGTCGAGATCTCGGACTCGCCTCGCCGCCCGCGGTGGGCCTCCTGCGTCCCATCGTGTACGCGGGCGCGGCGGCGCTGCTGCTCGTGGCCCTCGCGGGTGTGATCGGCGCGACGACCGGCTTCGGCGAGCGACTCCCGCCCACGCCCCCGCCGGTCAGCGTGCGCTGACACCGACGCTCGAGCGCCCAGGGCCGAAGGCCTCTCGAAACAGCCGGCGAAGGCCGTGCAGCCCGCCGCCTCGCTGCGCGGCCAGCCACGCGCGCGCCCGAGCCTCATCGAACGCCGTCGGTTCGGTGGCCATGCGACCATCCGCGGCCACGACTCGTCCGTCGACCCAGACCGAACGAACCGCGCCGCGACCGCCGCGTTCGAGCAGGAGCCGGCAGAGCGTCTCGTGATCCGCTTCATCGTCGACGAGCACGTCCAGTGACAGGAAGTCCGCGCGCCGCCCCACCGAGAGTTCCCCGCAATCCAGAGCGAGCGCAGACGCACCTCCGGCGCTCATGATCTCGAACGCGGTCGAAGCGGGGCTCTCCGTGACCTCGCGCAACACTCGCGAGAGGAGCCGCATCTCGCGGAACGCATCATGCCCGAGTCGAAACGCAGCCGAGAAGGAACCCAGGGCCAGCGCGGCCCCGCGCGCAATGAGCCGATCGAGCGGAGGCAAAGCGAGCCCCGTATACAGGCTGTAGCTCGGGACCAAGACGAGCTTCGCCGAGGCGGAGACGAGCCTCTCGACCTCGGAAGGCTGCGCGAGTGAGGCGCCCGTGCCCAGAACGAGCACGGTCCGCTTGGTGAGCGCGCCCGCCTTGGAGAGCCGGAGCAAGCCGCCCGGCTCGCCGCGGGCGCCGAGCAGCGCCACCAGAGGTATGCCGGCCTTGTCCGAAAGCTCGGCCGCCTCGCGCAAGTGCCTGCCGCGCGCGTGCTCGGCTTCGCCCACGAAGATCGCAGCGGAGATCGCGGGCCCGGCCGGCCCCCGCGTCATCGCCTCGAGCGCGGGGCGGAGTTCGGGGTGGCCCACCTCCAGCGCCATGACCACGCGAACTCGAGCCTCCTCGGCCGCGGCCGCGGCCATGCGCCACCGATCGGGTCGCACCGGCACCAAGAAGGCGGTTGTGCCCGAGAGTGCGGCGCGAACGAGGCTCGCACCCACCGCATCTCTGTAGACCGCCGCGGGCATGCGCGCGCTCAGTCGCTTCAGGTCTCCGAGAAAGGCGGCCGGATTCGGATCCGGCACGAAGCCTCGTCCGAGCACGTGGTGCTCGGGGATGAGAAAGGCTTGAACGAAGCCGGGCAGGATGGGGCTCCTCGTCTCGACGACCAGCCCTGCCCCTACGTGCTCTCTTAGACCGCCGATCGATGAGAGGCGGCCGCTCTCGACGAGCACATCCCCCCGCTTCTCCTGGCGCCGTCCATCCAGCGGCACGATGCGCGCGCCGCGCAAGAGGGCGGTCGAACTCAACGCCGCCCCTCCTTGTACCAAGACTCGATGACCGCCTGCGCCGGCTTGTTGCGGGGCGTATAGCCGGAGTCGTCCGCGCCGCCAAACCCGAACCAGTTCCAGAAATAGACGCCGGCGAGGATCTCGGACCCGTACCAAGCGTCGCGGAACGCCTGATACGCCCGCCGCTGTTCCTCGAGATCGATCGGCGCCTTTCGGGTCTCGTCCCAGGGCCACGCCGCCCCGCCATCGAGGCTTGGATAGCCGACCTCCGTGAAGACCACCGGCCTCCCGATCACCCGCGCCCAGCGCTCCAGTGGCTCCTTCCAACCCCGCCAGCCCGCCCGGAGCGCGGCAACGTCTGCCTCGAGGTCCTTGGTGAGTTCCCAGTAGGCGGTGAGGCCCACGACGTCGACCGCGTCCCAGAAGCTGACGTGCTCGTAGTGATCCCAGTTTGCGCTGTACATCAGCTCGAGGTCGGGCGCGGTCGTGCGGACTCGGTCGATGAGACGCAACCATCGGGCGCGTTGCCGCTCTCGCGAAAGCAGCTCGCTGCCGATCGAGAGTCGATCCGCACCGGCCCGGCCGGCCAGCCGTGTCGCCTCGAGAACGAAAGACTCGTAGCTCGACCACCAGAGGTCTTCGTCCTTGGGCTCGATGCGGCCGCGCCACTCGCCCTTCGCAGCCTCGACGAGCCTCAGGATGGGAAACAGGGTGACGTGAAGTCCGAGCGCGCGTGCCTTCGCGATGCTGGCCTCGACCTGCTCGGAGGTCGCAGTCCAGCCCGGGACGGGTCGAATCTCGACCGATCGGAGGTCGTGTTGCCACCACACCCAGGTGATCGCGACGTGGGTCGCGCCGGCCCGTTTCACCTCGTCGAGCAGCTCATCGTAGCGATACTCGGGATCCTGCGAGAACAGGCCGAGCGCCAGCCCCTTCTCGAACGGCGTCGAGCTCTCACGCAGGTCGGCCCCGACCCCGATCGTGAGGGCGGAGAGGCCGGCCAACAGCGCGCTAGGGCTCATCCGGCCGGCTCTGCATGCTCCCGCCCAGGGATTTGGCTCGATTGGACAGGAGGAAGACGTCCGAAAGGCTCTTCAGGTGGGCGGCGACCGGGCGCTCGGTGGCGGGCTGACGAAAGGACAAGAGCGTGAGCGCGAGATCCCGCGCGCGGAGGTCTTCGATCTCCGCATCGAGATCTCGGCCCACCAGAACGGCGATTCCGTGTTGGCCGAGCTTCTGGAGCCGGCCTCGTTCGTCGGCCGACAGCGCGCACTGGGCCGGAGCGGGCTGCTTCGCAATCAGGGCCGCCACACACGGCATGCCCTCGACCCCACTAGGGAAGCGCAGCTCGAGGGCGGGACGAACCCCCGCACGCTCGAAGACGCGCGCCGCCAACGCCGGGAGCCGCGGGCTCCCCCCGCGCACGTAGGAGACGAGCTTCAGCTTTTGGGCGGCGAGGGTCTGCAGCAATTCCGAAAGCGGATACCCCCAGGAGACCAGCTCGGTCTCGTCTCCCCGGAAGGCGATCACCGCCAGGTGCTTCGGGCCGAGCGACTGCATCTGTAGCCGAAGCTGCTTGAGCGCCTCGAGACGCGGAAGATCGAAGCGCGCGGGGTCTTCGCCCCGCCCCGCCAAGAACGCCGCCCCGAGATGGCCATGCAATTCGGCCGCGCGAGCGCAGGCCGCGAAGCCGTTCTCACCGAGGGTCACCGCGTCTACGCAGGCGGTGTCGAGCGCCAAGCCGCGCACCCGCTGAGGAAACGGCGAGAGCCCGAGGCGCTCGTACACCGCGCGGGCCGCCTTCAAGCTCTCGATGTCCTTCGGCGACGACTCATAGAAGGCGCGCTCCGAGAGCAGGCGCGCGCGAGTCGACAGCACCGCCGTGAGATCGATGAGCGGCCAGTTGCTGTCTGGCTCCGCCCCCGCGACCTGCAAGGCAGCGTCGAACATGCCTTCGCGGTAACCCGGCGCCTGGGCTCGCGCGTCCTCGGCGAGGATGTTCGCGAGCAGGGCCCGAGCATGAACCGACCCCGCGTTCATGGCCGCCTCGGCGAAAGGGCGCGCTTCCACCGAACGCCCATCCGCGGCCAGAAGGCGCGCTCTCAGGACATCCCAGCGGGTCGGGCTCGGGATGGCGAGGGCGGCCTCCGCAAGGATGACGAGTCCCGAACCTGGGTTCGTGCGAAAGCATGCGGTCGCGACGTACTCGACCACGTCTTCGGCGGCGCGGCGGCTTTCGGGACCCTCGCGGCCCAGCGCCCCTTGGGTGTCCCTGAGGAACGCGGCACGAAGCTCCGGCGAGGTGCACAAGGGCCCAACCTTGGGCGCGAGCAGGTGTGCCCGAGTGCTTCCCACCGGGTCCTCGCGGAGCAGGGACCGAAGTTCGGTAAAGGTATTGGGGACGCCGACGCTGGATGTGCCCGTGCCGACTCCGTCTCCGGCGGCATGACCCACGTCCCGGGCGAACCCGAGGCGCGCGGTCTCTGGGCAGCCGAGGAGGCCGGGGAGCGAGGCCAGAACCAGGGCGGCCAAGCTCAAACGGGCCCGCGCGGGCTCGGCCCTCTCGATCGGGCGCTTCACCGGCCCGAAGTCAACCCTGCACGCGACGCGAAGGCAAGCAAACCGCTGCCCCTCCAGAGATCCCACCGCAATACGAGCTCGCCGATCCGTTGATCGACGCAGCGCTCCTGGGGTTCGAACCTGCAGCCTCGACCTTCCATCGAAGACGCAGGCGACAGAGGCTCGCCCCTCCAGCGCGTAACCCGTTTCAGCCGGTGCTCACGCGAGCGTGAGCACACCACCTCTCATGGGGTTCGGTTTCATTTCGTCTTGGTCCTCTCCAGGGTTTTCGTGAACACAACGGCGGCGCCGGAGCGCCTCCTTCCTTGCGCTTTCACCGAAGGACGCGACCACCGCTCGGGGCAGCGTTGGCGTTCGTTCCTCGGCGTTCGCTTCGAAGTTTCGACCTATCATGTCCCTTGCCGCGGTCTTTCGACCCTACCAGCATCCCCTCCTGAGGTTTCTCGCTGGCTCCTCGCCAGCGACGGCTCGCTCGACCTCGCGTCGCGTGCCGGGCGACAGTCGAGTCCCTCGAACGTCACGTCAACGCGCGAGTGAAGCCGGGCGCGGGCCGACGTCTGATATGTTCGAGATCGCTTCGGTTTCTCTCGTCATCTCAATGTCGGCTCGGAGGTTTCTGCTTCGGCGAGCCTGCCTCTCCACAGCTTGATCATGCTCGGGGTCAAGGCTTCGCGCTCGAACAACGCCTTTGACCGTTGCGGCACAACACCCTGCGGAGTGCGATCGACAATTCACATTGCGGCAGAACGGTCTGCTGGCCATCGGTCCCGGAACACGTACTGCGCCAGCAGAGCGGACGTCCGGCGCTCCGCGTCAGGCTCGAACACAAGCTTTCGCCGCGCCCGTCCGGCGATTGTGGGGCCCGCGCCTTGGCGTCGGCCTGGATCCCGAGTTAGATCCAGCGATTGAAACCTGCGCCCCTTAACCCCGGCGCGCCGGTTTCGGAAAGCGAGCCTCCCCTTGGCTGAATCCAGAAATCCCTGTCCGCAGTGCGGGACCGCAAACCTCACGTCAGCACGTTTCTGTAAGTCTTGTGGATCCGGGATGAAAGCCGCCGGCCGCTGCTCGAGTTGCGCCGCCACGCTGCCGATCGGTGCTCGTTTCTGTCCAAGCTGTGGTCAGGCCACGGATGGCTCGAGCACCAAGGCCAGCGCGATCGACTCCGAGGCTCCGCAGCCGGCGGGCTCCGCGAGTACAACCACGACGGATCGGATCGGCGCCGAGGCATCGTCGTCCGCGCCCAGTGTTCCATCCCCGCGAGAGGCCCTGGAAGCGGTCTCGAAGCTGAAGCGTCGCAAGGGCACCGCGGTGGGGATCGGTCTCAACGTGCTGACACTGGTCGCCGTGGTGTTCGCCTTCGTGGTGATCATGGTGCGCATGACCAAGGACGCCCCGAAGAGCGTGAGCCCGTTTCAAGGCGGCCCGGCCCCAGGAAGCGCCGGTTCCAGCGGTGCGAAGAACGGTGAGCCGAGCCAGGGGGGCTCGGCTGTGATCGGGACGATCGAGCTCGATCCGGGACTCGCGGGTTCGGATCCGCGTGGAACACTTTTCATTACCCTCCGCCCCGCCGGTTCCCCGCCCGTCGGCCCTCCGCTCGCGGTTCAGCGCCTGGAGGGTCCCAAACTCCCTGCAACTTTCCGCGTGGGCCCGGAGAACGTGATGCTTCAAGGCATGCCCTTTTCGGGGCCCTTTGATGTCTACGCACGCCTCGACGGCGACGGGAACGCGATGACGAAGGACCCCACGGACCTCGAAGCTCCGCCTCAGCGTGGGGTCGCGGCCGGCGCGTCGCTGGTCCTCGTGCTCGGCGGCCGGGCCGAAGTCGCGCCCGAGCCCGGGTCCAGCCCCGTCCCCGTGCCCCCGCCCGCCGCCACCGGCTCGGGACTCGGAGGTGAAATCCGCGTCAGCGACGCCCTCGCGTCGAGCAGCGGACGAGGCACGCTCTACATCATGGTGCGCAACGCTGGCGTCCCTGGTCCACCGGTCGCGGTGAAGCGGATTTCGGATCCCAGCTTCCCCGCGCGCTTCGATATCGGCCCGGGAGATGTCATGCTGGAGGGGACGGCGCTCGTGGGACCATTCGACCTGAGCGCACGACTGGATCAGGATGGAGACCCGATGACGAAGACAGAGGGAGATCTCGTCTCGCGGGCCGGCCCCTCGGGGGTGACCGTGGGCAACCGCGACGTCGTGATCGTCCTCGACCAGAGGTTGTGAGCAAGGCGAGATGGTGGAACGGGACAAGGACCTCCTCGACCTCGGGAACACGGGCGACCTCAGGCTGGAAGGCAAGGCTCAGCCCCTGACGGTCGAGCTCATGCCGGACGGGCGAGTGCGAGCGCCGCGGCAGCGCACTCGCGAGCTCTTGCGGGTCAGGTTGCAGCGCGCAGAGCTCTTGCCCACCAACGCCGACTGGGCGGTGTTCAGGAATCTCGAGCGCGGGCTGGGCGAGATCACGGACGGGGGCGGCGGACGCGAGGTGGTGCTCGCGGGCTGCCTGGGTGCCAAGGGCGTCTCGCTCATCGACACCATCGGCTTTCTCGCATCGGGCCTGCAGACCGGGGTGCTCTCCGTGATCGAAGGGGACGTGGAGCGCTCGGTCTATTTCTCCTCCGGGGATGTCATCTGGGCATCCTCGACCGCGCCCGAGGACGGCATCGGGGAGTTCCTGGTGCGCCGCGGTCGCCTCACCCCCTCGCAGCTCGCCACCATGGCCCGAGAAGGACCCGAACGCATCGGACGGGCCTCGGTGGAGCGCGGGTTCATTACATCGCACGATCTCTGGTCCCTCGTGCAGTCGCAGCTCACGGAGATCTTCGATCACATCATCGCGACCGAGCGTGGACTGTGGACCTTCTCGCGCCTGGACGCAGACGCCCTCGGGGCCTCACACGTTCAGTTCTCCACGCAGGGCCTGCTGATGGACGCTTTGCGCAAGCTGGACGAGATGCGGGTCTTCCGCGAAGTGGTGCGTTCGCCCGCGAGTCTGGTCTCCTGGCTGCCGGAGGTGCTCGACGACCCCGAGCCCGAGCGGCTGTTCCGGCGGGTCGATGCTTCCGCTCAGGACGACCTCGCGCCCATCGTGCCCCACCTCAAGGGTGCGGCCTCGGTGCAAGAGCTGATTCGTCTCTCCGGCAAGAGCGAGTTCTTCGTGTCGCGCGTGGTCTATCACCTGCATCGCGCGCGCTTGATCTCGGTGCGCGAGTCCACCCCGAGCTTGGCCCCGGTGGCCCCGAACGTCCTCTCGAAGAACGAGGCCCGAGACGTCATCCACGTCTACACGATGGCCATCGCGGAGATCTTCAACGAGCTCGACGCCACCGCGGCGTCGCGCCTCACGGAGTCCGCGCAGGCCTTCTTGCAGGACCCAAACACGAGCTTCGCCGAGGTCCTGAAGCACGTCGTCCTCGGAAGCAACGGCCACATCGACGCCGACCCTCTGCTCATCGTGCTCAGTCAGACCTCGGTGAGCCTCGCACTCCTGTCTGAGGCCCTGTCGGAGCTCTTGTTCTTCCTCCTCTTCGAGGCGACGGAGGTCATGGGGCCGCGGCGGCGCGATGATCTCGCGCGACGGGTTCGCATGATCCACGCCATGCTGCGTTTGCCCGAGGCCGATGCGCCTATCCCTGACAGCCCGTGAGTCGTCGCCGGAAGATCATCCCTTTCCTCTCTCTCCTCTCTCTGGCGCTCGCTTGCCCAAAGAAGGACACGGCGGAAGAAACCTCGGACGCCAGAGCAACGCCTGTTCGAGAGGGTCCCATCCGGGTCGAAAACGTCGTGGGCCTCGAGCTGAACCTGCCCGCGCCCTGGTCGGTCTCCGCCCTCGAACCCGAGGACAAGTCGAATGGCGTTCTCTTTCGCGCACGAAGGACCCTCGCCAAAGCCGGCCTGAAAGTGCCGCCGAGCCTGGTCGTTGAACGGGGCTCGGTCGACGAAGCCGAGGCCGCGGTCGGCCAGGCGCTCCGTGCGCTCGAAGCCCTCGAGACCAAAGCGGGGATCGAGCTCGAGAAGACCGCGAGCGGCCTCCGTTCACTCGCGGGTCGCAACTTCCGGGCGGTGGAGGCCAGCTATCGCGTCGGTCCAGCGGGCGGCAGCAGCGTGCGCCTGGTCCAGCGCAGCTTCTTTCTGGAGGTCCCCGACGCTCCGCCTGGGGCTCGGATCCTGGGCTTTCACTTCACGCACCTGGCCGAAGATGCGGAAGCTCTTGGCACAGAGCTGGATGTCGTGCTGAGTGGGCTCGAACTCACCGGGCCCAGGCTCGCCATTCCCGGCCAGCCTGGGAGCGCGGAGAGCGGCGCCGGCAAAGAGGAACAATGATCGATCAAGCCCACGTATCCGTGCCCCCGTTGCGACTCCCCGAGCGTGACGAGATCCCAGGGCTGCCCGAGCGTCTGACGGAGCTCCACCTCCACCTCGGCGGCGCAGTGGCGCCGCACATCCTGTGGAGCATGGCGCACGAAGCCGGCATCAAGCTGCCCGTCCGCGACTACTTCGAGTTCGTCGACCTCGTGACCTCGAACCCTTCCAAGGTCAAAAGCCTGGAGGACTATCTCCGCATCCTTCACGAGTGGACGGAGAAGATTCAGTCGAGCCCAAGGGCGATCGAGACCGCGGTCTATGAGGTCCTCGGCAAGGAGTATCGAGGCTCCCGAGTGGGGAACATGGAGCTTCGCTTCAACCCCATGAAGCGGAACGTCGGGGGCGAGCGAGACCTCGACCACATCATCCAGGCCGCCCTTCGAGGCATGGACCGCGCTTGCCTCGACTACGGACTCAAGGCGGGGATCCTGTTTTGTCTGGCGCGCGAGTTCAGCGCGGAGCTCAACGAGATCCTGGTGGAGAAGGCGATCAAGTACCGACACCGAGGTGTCATCGGCATCGACCTCGCCGGCACAGAGAAGAACAACCTCGAGCTCAACGACGAGGTGGTCGTGAAGTACGCGACCATGTTCCGACGGGCCCGCGAGGCCGGACTCGGCACCACCGTCCACACCGGCGAGACCAAACACACGAGCGGTGAAGGGGTCATCGCAGCCATCCGGCACCTCAAGCCCGACCGCATCGGTCATGGCGTGCGCGCCGCCTACGACGAGGACGCGCTCAAGATGCTGGCGGATGAGGGCATCGTGCTCGAAATCTGTCCCACGTCGAACATCCACACTCGGGCGATCTCGGGCATGCCGGAGATGAGCTATATCTTGCGGCGGTTCATCGAGAGCGGCGTTCAATTCACGATCAACACGGACGCCACGTACATGCTGGCTACCGACTTGAGGCGAGAAGTCGAACTGCTCGTCCGAAACGGCATCCTCAGCGGCGAAGACGTGAGTCGCTGCTTCGCCACCGCCAGCGAGGCCTCTTTCATTCGGTCGTCTTGACCGCTTCTTCCTCGGGGTTCTTCTCGAGCGGGAAGCTCACCCTCGCCTCCCTGGAGTTCTCTGGGAAGGCCACCAAGCCGAGAAAGTCCGCGTACCCTTCGCGCTCGATGAGCACCTGATACGAGCTGCCCGGCTTGAGCCGGCGGACCTCCACCGGCGTCAGGCCATCCACGGGATGACCATTGATGGAGACCCGAGCGCCGGGCGGAACGGTCTCGATCGTGAGCCGGGTGCCGCGGAGCGCGAAGTACCCCACCCCCACCACGCCCGCGAGCACGAGCACGCCGAGCACGACCAAGACCCACTGGAGCGTCTTGCTGCTCGAGCCAGGTCGGAACGGCGCCGGCTGTGGCACGAAGCTCCCATACGCGGGGACGAGCTGACCATCGGGGCCCATGATCATCGGTGATCCGGGCGACACTCCCTGGGCGGGCGTAGAGATCGAGACGGCTCCGGGCGCGGCCGGGTGGGACGCCGGTCCGGGCGGCAGGCTGGGGCCCGCGCGACTGGTCTCTCGAATGTTTCGGAGCCCCGTCAATCGAAGGTTCGGGGGTACACGCACCCCCGAGGTCCCGCGTGATGTGTCGTCGCCGGGTGATGAGTCGGCACGCGAAGACGCGGCGGCCGGCTCGGCGCTCACCATGCCGCCGCCCTGGGCCGGTGGCTTGGCCACGAGGCCCATGCCGTAAGCGGAGCGCTTCTCATCCGTGAGCAGGTCCGACAGAGAGAGCGCGCCGGCGGGCACTCGCGTACTTCCGAGCGCGGCGTTGGGATCCGGTGGGCCCATCTCGGCCGGCTCACGGGGTCGAAAGAGATCCGCCGGGCTACCAAGCTCCGCGAACGCGAGCGAGGACAACGGGTCGTGCTCGAGCGAGGGTGGTGCGATGGACGCAATACGCGGCTCGGGCGCAGGCGGTCGAGACAACGAAGCTCCGTCGGCGGGCGCGGTGAGTTCCTCAGCCCCCGATTCGAAGGAGAGCCCGCCGCGCCGCGGCACATTGGACTCGTCGAGCTCGAGCTCGATGTGCGCGTTGGGGCGGTGGCGCTCTTCCGCCGCCCCAGACGGGGCCACACTTCGCTTCCCGAGCTGGATGGACGCGAGGCGTTGACGCGGATCCTCATCCGCAGTCTGAGTCTCGGATGGAGACGAGCTGACCCCCACCGTCTGTTCGTCCTCGGGAAAGCCGCTATCGAGCAGGCCCATGCCGGCGACGGTGGAGGAGTCCATGTCCACGTCTCGATCGAGCCCGGCCCGCGCGGCCTCGGGGAGTTCGGGCTCGAGATCGTCGTCGGTCTCGAGATGCTCGTCGTCCTCGGGTTCGACCTCGATGAGCTGCGGCGACTTCGCGGTCCGTGCGCGATCGAGGCGGAGCTCGAGTTCTTTGCGCGGGTCGAGGGTGTCGACCTCGGGCAACGCCGGAGCGGAGGCGGGATCTGCGGTGACACTCAGCGTCTCTTGCTCATCCGAGAATGCGAGCGATAGAAGCGGCGCATCGCCGTCGGTCGCCTCGGGGCCCGAAACCACCGACTCCGGTCCGGTCGGAGACTCGGCCAGGACGTCGGCGGCGTTGAGACCTCGACTGGGCGGAAGGGTCGGGTCCATATGCGAGGTATCGACTGCGGGAAGATCACCCGTGGCATCGGTTCTGGAAACGGGCTCCGCCGCCGTTCGATCGCCCCAAGGGTCCTCTTCGTCGAGCGACAGGCCTCCCGTCAGCTCAGCCAAGTCAAAGGCCGCTTCGTCCGGCGCGGGCTCGTCCAGGATCACGGGCCGGCCGAGAGGCTCATCCAGAGGCGGAGGAAGCTCGCTCTGAGGGTCCGCGGAGGTCTTGTCCCCCCAGGGGTCTGCGTCTTCCTCGGACACCTCCAGCAAGCGCCCGGCGATGTCGGAGAAGTTCGAACGATGATCAGGTTGCGGCGCGGAATCCACGGCGGGCTCCGACGCCGCCACGGCCGAGATCTCTTCTCTGCTCGAGAAGGTCTCCTCGTCCGCCTCGCTGAAGCTGTCCTCGCTCAGTTCGAGAGGGTCATCGCCCACCGGACGCTCGATGACCTTCGCTCCATCGGGGGCCGGCTGCGGCGCGCTGCCCAGAGATCCCGGAGCGATCTCGGTGTGATCGTCCAGATAGGGGGCCCCGGGGGGCGACGAGGGCACGTGGGCGATCACCCCCTCCTCGATCAAGTGATGGCGCCCCGCACCCGTGGTGCTTCGCGGAGGCGCGACGACGACCGCGACCGCTCTCTTCGCGGCGGCCTCCTCCGTGCCCTCCTCGGAGAAACCGCCGGTGGAGTCGAGCGGGACGTCCACCGCCTGAAGGTCCTCCGGCGGCGGCAAGATGACTTCGCCCACGCCTTTGACGATCATCGTGTGGCCGCTGCTCTTTTTGAGCTCCGCCTCGAAGAGCCGCGCCATCCAGTTGGCGATGGACAGGCTGTTGACCCTCTCCTCACCCGCGGCCACCGCGTCCTCGAGCGCGAGCTGTAGCTCCTGGGCGGTCTGAAAGCGCCGCTCGCGCTGCTTCTCCAGCGCCTTGTCGATCACCTTGGCCACCTGCTCGGGGATGGCGGGGTTGATGCCGCGGCAGTCCGGATGAGGGTCTTGGACGATCGCCTTCAAGGTCTGAATCGAGCTGTCTTTCTCGAACGGACGCTGCCCCGTGAGGAGTTCGTAGAGCACGATGCCGGCGGAGAAGAGGTCCGATCGAGCGTCGATGCCCTCCCCGCGGATCTGCTCGGGAGACATGTACGCGTACTTGCCCTTGAGCACGCCCGCCCGTGTGTGCGCGATCTTGGTGGCGGCCTTCGCGATGCCAAAGTCGACGAGCTTCACCCCACCAGAGAACGAAACGATGATGTTCTGCGGTGATACGTCTCGATGCACGATGCCCAGCGAGGCACCCTCGGAATCCTCCCGCGTGTGTGCGTAGTGCAGCGCCTCACATGCCTGAGCGATGCATCGAGCGACGAAGAGCGGCGGCATGCCCTCGCCCAGCGAGCGCGCACGCTTGGCGATGGTCGCGAGGTTGCGACCCGGGATGTACTCCATCGCAATGAAGTAGGAGTCGTCGGACTTCCCGAGGTCGAAGATCTGCACGATGTTCGGGTGCGAGAGCTTCGCGACGATGCGCGCCTCGTCCCGGAACATGTTGACGAACTCTTCGTCGTAGGCGAGGTGGGCGAGGATTCGCTTAATCGCGACGACGCGCTCGAAGCCCTCCATGCCCACGTGCTTCGCGAGAAAGAGCTCCGCCATTCCGCCGGTGGCGATTTTTCGAATGACCTCGTAACGGCCGATGCGCTCCCGAGAGACGGGCTTTGCCTGATTTGGGGCGGACACCACCAGCCGGTCGAGCGTAGATGAGCCCTATGGGGGCGTCAAACCGACGGATGTAGGGCGGTATCGGGAGACGTAGCCGCTCAGAAGAGCTTGGCCTCGACGCCTTCGAAGAGGCGGGCGTAGAGCCGATCCGCGTAGTCGTCGATCCGGTTCGGCTGGATCTTGCCCATGGACTCGAAGCCGATCTTGGCCGACCACACCGGCTCCTTGCTCTCGGCCGCGGCCTTGGGGTGGATGGCCGCGAGGGAGAGGGTGGAGACGAACGGGGTCGCGGTCGAGACCTCGTGGGCGATCGCGCTCGCCTCTTTCAGCGTGTCGCCGGACTGGCTGCCTCGCCAGCGGATGTAGACCACGACGTGTTTGGGCTCGGAGGTGTTGATGAGGACGTCGAGCACGCGACCCTTCACACGGCTCTTCGCGAGCGCGCTCTTGATCGCGTTCGTCGCCAGGGCTTCGATGTCACCCTCGATGGCGTCGTACTTCGCGACCGCTTCCTTGAGCTTCTTGGGCTTCCAGCCGAGATCCTTCGCGACCCGATCGAGCTTCTTCTTGTCGGACTTGATCTTCTGAATCGCGGGGTGCTCGAGCGCGTTTTGGTAGTACGCCCCGCCGTAGTAGTCCTGACGGGTGAGCGTGGAGAGATCGTCGGCCGAGGCGGTCGTGCCCGCGAGCACCATGGACAGCGCGATGGCGCCGGGGAGACCGCGGCGGGCTGAACTCGTGACTCGGTGGGCAACGGCGGAAGAGATCGTCATTGCCGGTAGGGTACCGAAGCCGACGGAGGCTGATGATCGGTCGGATTTCGACCGGTAGAAGCCCTACTTCCGCTTTCGAGCCTTCTTGCGGGAGGCGGCTTCCTGGCGTTTTTTCGCCTTCTTCTGGTCCTTGCCGGACTTCTTGGCGCCGCCTTTGGGCTTGGCCATGTGGGCGAAATACTCACGCTTGGCGGGTGGACCCTTCGGTTTGAGGGCCGGCGCCTCGGCTTCTTCCTCGCCGGGCTCAGGCTGGAAGAGATCACCAAAGAGCTCGCCGAGATCCATGCCGCGGATCTTCTGGACCTTCGCGAGCTGATCGAAGCCCGGCAGCTTGGATAGAAGCGACGGCTGATCGCCCAGCGAGATCATCATGCGGCGCATGGTGTCGAAGCGCCCGAGCACATCGCGCACCGCCTCCGGGGGGCGACCGATGCCGCGCGAGACCCGCGCGATGCGATTGCCCTCGCGCATGATCGCCGGGCGCCGACGTTCGAGCGGGGTCATGGAGTGATAGACCGCCTCGATCTTGTGAAACTCGCGCTCGTCCGGGCGCAGCCCCTCGGCGTTTTGGAACATCGGCATCTTCGCGAGCAGGTCCTCGAGCGAGCCCATGCTGCGCAGCACCTGGATCTGTTCGACGAAGTCGTTCATGTCGAACTGACCGCGGAACATGCGCTCGGCGTCCGCCTCGGCCTTGTCGGTGTCGACCTTCTTTTCGAACTCTTTGACCAGCCCGACGACGTCGCCCATGCCGAGGATGCGCGAAGCCAGCCCGTCGGGTCGAAAGGCCTCGAGCGCCTCGACCCCCTCCCCCGTTCCGAGGAACTTGATCGGCTTTCCCGTGATGGACTTGATGGACAAGGCGGAGCCACCACGCGCGTCGCCGTCCAGCTTGGTCATGATGAAGCCGGTGATGCCCAAGGCCTCGTCGAAGGCCTTGGCGGTCTTCACCGCGTCTTGACCGATCATCGCGTCCACCACGAGCAAGATCTCTTGCGGCTTGGTGCGGTCCTTGATGCGCCGAAGCTCGTCCATCAAGGTCTCGTCGATGGCGAGCCGACCCGCGGTGTCGAAGATGACCACGTCGCGCTTGGTCTTGCCCGCCTGGGCGAGCGCCTGACCGCAGACCTGCAGCGGGTCGCTGATGCGCTCCGCATACACCGGGACCCCTATGCGCTCACCGAGGCGCTCGAGCTGGTCGATCGCGGCCGGGCGCTGAAGGTCCGCGGCCGCGAGCATCACCTTCTTGTCGTGTGTCTCCGACAAGAAGCGCGCGAGCTTCGCCGCCGTGGTGGTCTTACCGGAGCCCTGCAGGCCCACCATCATCACCGCGGTGACGCCCAAGGGCGCGAACTCGAACTCGGAGGCCGCCGGCCCCATGAGCTGCTCGAGTTCGTCTTGGCAGATGGCGATGAAGCGATGGTAGGGCGTGACGGTTCGGAGCTCGCCCTGGATCTCGAGGCGCGCCTCCCCAGCAACAATCTCGGACTCGGCGCGCGCCTTGACCCGGTCCAAGAAGCCCCGCACCACGGACAGCTCCACGTCAGCCTCGAGCAAAGCCATTCGGATGTCGCGCAGGGCACCTTCGACCGCAGCCGAATCGACGAGCCGCCCCGCGAGACGGTCTTTGGCCGCCCTGAAGCCCTTGCTGACTGCCTCGAGCATGGGCGGCTTTCGTAGCTCGCGGGCCACCCCCCGGCAAGTGTTTACACCGGGCTCCCGGGCGGGTACCTACGCCCCGTGTCGAAGCCCAACCACGCTGCCCCCGAGCCCCTGACCGGCGGCGCACTCCGTCTCGTTCTCTTCGCCGGGGTCATGATCGTGGTGGCGTTCGCGGCGCTTTGGTTCGAGCTGACCGTCAATCGTGTCTTCGACATGCCGAAGGCCTACGCCTTGAAGCTCGGCGGCAGCCTGCTCGGTATCGCTTGGCTCGGCTACGCTTGTTTTGGCCCGGGTGTTCCGTGGCGTGCGGCTCGCGCATTCTCGGGGCCGGTGGCGCTGTTCTTCCTCGCCGGCCTGGTCTCGATCTTCTTCTCCATCGACCCGTGGATGAGCTTGGTGGGCGTGTACGAAAGGCAGTTCGGCGTGCAGGGACTGCTCGCCTGCGCGATCCTCTTCTTCGTCACCGCGACCAGCGTGAAAGGACAACGAGGCGCGGTGCTGGGCTTCACCCTGCTCGTCGTGCTCGGCGGGATCATCGGCGTCTACGCCTACCTGCAGTCGCTGGGGCTCGACCCCTTCGGCTTCTTCAAGAAGCCCTCCAACAAGGTGTACGCCTTCTTGGGTAACGCCACCTTCGCCGGCAACGCGCTCGCCCTCATCTTCCCGATCTCCTCCATGCTGGCCCTGGCGCTCTCGGCCCGGGCTCTGGACGGCAAGCGCTCCGAGAAGGACTCGTCGCGCGGTGAACGCATCGCCGCGCTCGCGTTCGGCTTCGTCGGTATCGCCGGACTTCTGGTGCTCCCTGGTTTGCTCGCGGCGGAGGATCCCACCCTCTCACAGGACCAGCGGCGCACCTTCTTTCTCGGGAGCGTGTTCCTCTCTCTGGTCCTTCTCGGCTTCTTCGGCGCCGCGAGCAGCGGGGGCCTTGGCTCGGTTCAATCCGAATCCCCCGGCTCGAGGCGTCTGGCCGACGCGGCCGCTTCCGGCGGACTGCTCGCGTTCGTCTTCTGGATCGGCGTCGGCCTGCTCAAGACTCGGACGCGTGGGGCCTGGGTGGGCACGGGCGTGGCGGTGACCGGCGGTCTGCTGCTCTTGCCGCTGTTGTTTCGAGATCAACCTCGGATCGCTCAGCGGATCCGGATCGCCGGCGTCGCCCTGGTGATCGCCCTCGCGGGCGGGCTGGGGCTCTTCTTGAAGCTCGCGCCGGATCACCTCTACGCCCGAACCATCATGTCCATCCCGCACGCCTTCGACCCCAGCGTAAAGACCTACGGCAGCGGCCAGGGCACGCGGCGATACCTGTGGACCGAGAGCCCCCGCGTGCTCACCCGGCATGGGGAGACACTCGCGCGAAAAGAAGTCGACCACGGGATCGAGAAGAGCCGGGTGCTCGCGCTCGAGGAGTCGCTCGAGCCCGCCGGGGGGCTCTTCCGCCGATCGGTGGTGTACCTGACGGGGGTGGGCTTCGAGGCCTACCGATACGCCTTCATGAGTCACAAGTCGAAGCGCCTCGAAGCGCTCGACCAGATGACCAACCACGACAACCCGCACAACAACTACCTCTACGTCCTGGCGACCACCGGACTTCTCGGACTCCTCGCCTACTTCTGGCTCCTCTGGCGATTCCTCGGGGTCTCTTGGCGCAACTTCCAGCGCCATGACGTGGGCTGGTTTCATCGCGCGATCGCGTTTGGGGTGCTCACTTCTTTCTTGAGCTACAGCGTCTATTCGATCGCCGGCTTCGACTCCGTGGTCTGCTCTGTTTTTCTCTTCTACCTACTCGGCGTGGCGGCGGTGTTCTACACGCCAAACGAAGACCCTCCGCTGGACTTGCCCACGCAGATCCACCGCCAGTGGACGGATGCGCGCTCCAAAGGGGCCCCGCCCAGCACCACCTTGGCCCCCTATGGCTTGCGGCTCTTGCTCTTTGCGTCGGTCGGCGGCCTGCTGCTTCATACCGCGGTCACCGTCGAGCAGTTCCACCGGGCGGAGAAGGCCTTTGTGGGCCTCGAGCGTCCGAACACCTTCGAAGGAAAAATCGCGGGCATCGAGCGCGCCATCGAGCTGAATCCTCGCGAGAGCTACTACTGGCTGACGCTCGGTAACACACACTCGAGCGGCGCGAGGCAGGTTCAGGAGATGGTGATGCGGGCCGCCTCGGGCGGAAAGGCGCCCGATCTGGGGCCGGCGCGGGAACGACTGCAGAGCTACCTCAAGAAGGCCGAGGACGCTTACTACGGCGCGCTCGAGCACGCTTGGGCCCCCGAGAACATCTACATCTCCCTGTTTCAGCTCTACTACTCCATGAACGACTCCGACCGGGCGATCACCGCGCTCCGGCTCGTGCTCCTGCACAGCCCGCACCTCCCGCCGGTGCGCGCAAATCTCGCCCTGCTCGAACTCGAGTCGAAGAGCGATGTCAAACGCGCCCTCGAAGACTGCCGCTGGGTCCTCGAGATCGACCCGCGGAACACGCTCGCGCTCCGGACCTGCGGACGTGCGGAGTTCTTGAGCGGAAACAAGGACCGCGCCAAGACCTACCTCGAGCAAGCCAAGAAGCGGGCCCCCACGGACCCCACCATCGCGCGCTACATCACGGAGCTCGAGACCTCCACCCGCACCGGCGGCTGAGACGGCCTACGCGCGGTCAGTTCGGACCGGGCACCCCGAGCGCGGGGCCGATGCTCGTCACATACACGCGGCGACCGCCTTCGATGCGCAGCACGACCGCCCGCTTCTCGGCATCTCCGTCCTCGTTGAAGGAGATCGTCCCGGTCACACCCTCGTATCCGCGGGTCTGGGCGAGGCTCGTCCGGAGCGCGTCCCCGCCTGCACCGGGCGGCACCCGATCGAGCGCCGCGAGCGCGACCATCGCGGCGTCGTAGCCGAGCGCCGCGAGCGCATCCGGGGTCTCGTTCCACAGCTTCTCATACGCCGCGACGAAGCCCGACACGTGGGCGCCCGGAAGATCCGGGTGGAAGTGACTGGTGAAGTAGCTGCCCTCGACCGCGGACGCGGCCTCGTCGAGGAGCCGGTCCGAGTCCCAGCCATCGGCGCCGAGCAGCGGAGCCGTAAGGCCGACCTTTCTCAGCGCGGGCGCAATCTTGCTCACCTCGTCGTAGTAGCCAGGGATGAAGACCGCCTCCGGGGCGGCGGCCGCGACCTTGCGGAGCGTGCTCTCGAGGTCCGCCTCATCGTAGACGTAGGCCTCGTCGATGAGCACACGTCCGCCGATGCGTTCGAACTCCTTGGCGAAGACGTTCGAGAGTTCCACCGAGTACTCGTTGTGGACCGCGCGGAGAATCGCCACCTTCTGGAGACCGAGCTGCTCCCGAACGAAGCGCGCCATCGCTCGGCCCTGGAACTCGTCGGTATAGCAGGCCCGAAACACGAAACGCCCCGCTCGAGTGAGCGAAGGCAGCGTGGCGGCCGGGCTCAACATCGGGACCCGAGCTCGCTCGACGACCTCGGCCATCGCGAGCGAGGTGCCCGACTCGAGCGCGCCCAAGATGAGCTCGACCTTCTCCTTGGTGATGAGGCGCTGAGCCGCTTGACGGGCATCCTCGGGACGGCCTTGGTCGTCGAGGTAGATCGCTCTCAGCGGCGGTCTCTCTTTCGAGCCCGGCGCGCCCCGTTGCAGCAGGGCCAGCTCGACCCCGTTTTTTGCCGAGGTGCCAAAACTCGCGCTTCGACCGGTGAGCGAACCCACGAATCCGACCGAGCGCGGGAGCGCCGCGGCCAAGGAGGTCTTCTTGCCATCTCCGGGCGAGGTGCACCCCGCCGAGCACAACACGAGCGTGGAGACGACGAACTCGAGGGCGGTGCGCATCCGCTTCGCGTAGCGGCCCGCCGGGCGGACTGTCAACGTCCGCGGAGGAACGTCGGAACCATCACCGCCCCGACCCCTGCGAGCACGAGGAGCCCCAGGATGATGAGCATGAGCGTGAGGTTCTTCCGTTTCTTGTCCGCGCCGGGCCGGGCCCGACGATCGAAGGCGTAGAAGCCGATGATCTTGGCGATGTGGGCGAGGTGGTGATCGGCGACCGGGTTGTCCGGGACCTCGGCCTTCCACGCGCGATAACACTCGAGCGCGAACGGCAACTCCTTCACCTTCATCGAGTGATCGATGAAGGCTTGGTGGTCCTCCGGTCCGCCGGCCTCGCTCCGAAGCAAGAACCACTGCGCCGCGAGCTGAGCGAGGGCCTCGGGGCGCTCCGTGTCGTTGCAGCGCTCGACGCGCCAGGGTGAGGGATTCGAATCTGGGTGCAGCGTCTCGTCCATCACCGCGAGGAGCAGCGTCTTCACCGCACCGCCGCAGCGAAGGTGCAGCGCCATCCCGCGAGCGTTCACTCGAACCACTCGGCCAGTGAATCGGGCGGCCAGGCCGGCCTTCGTGTGTGTCTGGACTTCGACCTCGGTCTTGAACGGCAGAGGGTTCGGGGTCTCGATGAAGAGCCCGCCGTTGGGCGAGATGTCGGCGAGGCGACCGGTGCCCTGCCCCGCCACATGCACCGAGACGGACTTGGTGAGTTCGTAGCGCTCCGCGAGACGGCGCTCTCGACCCGTCTGCTCGCTGTCCTCGGGGAGTGCGAGGTCGTCGGCGAGGCTCGACTGCAGATCCTTTCCCGCCATTCTTGATTCCTTCGAGCGTCCCACCCCCGAGAGGGCCCGGCGGAGTTCGGGGATTGTAGCGCATCCTCTGGCTCCCGTCGCAAGAACGGGCGGACCCGCTTGCGGTGGGGCCCGCTCACGCTTAGTCTGAGCCCGCCCTTGAAAGCGCCCGAAATCAGGGGGACTCCCAGAAGCGTCCACGTCCTCGCGCGCGTCGGTCTTGCCGCCGTCGCGCTCGGTTTCTTCGTGCCCGGAGCGCTTCGAGCCGAGACCCCACCCGTCCCGTTCAAGGGCGCATACCCAGAGACCCGGCGAGATCGCGTCTTCCCCGCATCGGAAGTGCGCGTGGGACAGACGGGCGTGGGCTACACCGTCTTTCGCGGACATGAGGTCTTGCCCTTTGGGGTCGAAATACTCGGGATCATGCGAGGCATGCTCGGCCCCCACCGAGACGTCCTCCTCGCGCGACTCAGCGGTCCCGAGATCGAGCACACCGGCGTGATCTCGGGGATGAGCGGGAGCCCGGTCTACATCGATGGCCGTTTGTTGGGCGCCGTGTCCTACCGCTTCGGTGCCTTCTCGAAGGAGCCCATCGCGGGCATCACGCCGATCGAGACGATGCTCGAGATCTACGACTCGAAGGATGTACCGCCCGCGCCGGGCGCACGCCGACACCGGCTCGCGCAGGCCAGCCCGGTGTTGCCCTCCTCCACTCGCTCCAGAGAACGCATCGACATCCTGCCTCTGCCGATCGGTCGCCCCGAGCCGTTGGGGCATCAGGCGCGCCCCATCGAGACCCCACTCACACTCGTCGGCTTCACGCCCATCACCCAGTCCCTGCTCGAGCCCGTGCTCACCGGTGCGGGTTTGGTGATGGCCGCCGGCGGCGCGGGTGGTTCCACCCGAGATCCCGACGCCCCCTCTCCGCGCCGCGTGGGCAAGGTCGCCGCGAACCTCACGTCGGTCGCGGGCGGAGTGAAGGCCGCCCCGATCGCCCCCGGGGCGCCGATCGCCGCAATCTTGATGCGGGGTGATCTGCACGCCGCCGCCACCGGCACCGTCACCTTCCTCGATGGGCTTCGCGTGCTCGGTTTCGGGCACCCCTTCATGGGTCAAGGCCACGCTTCGTTTCCCATGGCCACCGCCGCCATCCTGCACACGCTCTCGACCCCGATAGGCTCCTACAAGCAGTCCGCCACCGCGCTCGAGGTCGGAGCGATCGTACACGACCGCTTGACCGCGATCGGCGGAGACCTGGGGACGATGGTCCCGATGGTGCCCATTCGAGTCGTCGTCGGAAACCGGGGCGCAAAGGCCAGCGCGAGCATCACGACCGAGGTCGAGGTCGTCGACGACGAGTCTTGGCTGCCTTCGCTGCTTCAGTCCGCCATCGTCTCGGCGAGCACCGGAAGGCTCGGCTTCGAGGCCGGTGGCACGGTCGACTTCGAAGCTCGGATTCGAGTGGGCGAGCTCACCGTGGGCCTCGTCGACACCTACTCCACCTCCGCGCCCATGCCGGTCGGCGCGCTCGCGGCCCGAGACATCGCCGGGGTGACCGCACTCATCGCGGGCAGTCACTTCGAGGCCGCCAAGATCCGAAGTGTGGAGGTCGAGCTCACCTACGATCGCGAACCCGACTACGCCTTCATCGAGGCCGTTCGCAGCGAGCGGCCCTTCGTGCGACCCGGCGAGCGCATCGGGCTCATCGCACGGCTCCGCCCCTACCGCGGGCCGGTGCGCGAGGTCCGCCTCGAAGCGCCGGTGCCGCTCGACGCCAGCGGCGAACTCAGCATCGTGGTGGGCGGCGCCCTCGAGCTCGATCAGCGAGACGAGAAGGTCTACGGCCAGCGCATCCCCAATGACCTCACCGACCTCCTCGGCATGCTCTCCGAGCGACGCCCCGGTCGCGGGCTGTACGGCCGCATCATTCACACCCGCCCCGGACTTCGCTCCGACACGGAGCTCTGGCCCTCACTCCCGGTCTCGACCCGCGTGAAGCTGCAGGTCGACAACGACGTGCGCCAAGCCGCGGTCACCGAGGCGCTCGGCCCCGCGTTCCGTCTCGAAGACGACGCCGTCGTGCTCGGCAGCTACACCCTTACGATTCCCGTACGCAGAAGAGAAAGCGCAGAAGAGAGCCGATGAACCGTCTTCGACCCATTCAGATGTCCGTCCGCTTCGCGCTCACGCTGTCCTTGGCATCCGCATCCACCGCGCTGGCCGAACCGACGCTCGAACTGCGCGTCTCTGGGCCCAAGGAGGTCTTCCCGGGAGACCCGCTCTCTTCGAGCATCGACGCCGCCGGGCGCATCACCTTGGGACTCGAGTCCGTCATGCTTGGCTCGCTCGGCAACGCCCCCATCGTGAGCCTCGAAGTCATCGATGGTGCGGTCTACGTAGGAACCGCGGGCGGGGGCCTCTCACGGCTCGATCCTCGCGCCAAGAACCTCAAGCGACTCGTCGAGGACGACAAGGCCCTGGTGAGCGCCATCGCCGGTCGAGGTGGGCGCGTCTACTTCGCCACCAGCCCCGAGGGCCGCATCCACCGCCTCGGCGCCAAGGGTGAAAAGGAAGCCTTCGCGAACCCAGCGACGAAGTACATCTGGGCGCTGGTGCCGGCCAAGGACGGCTTCTATGCCGCGACGGGCGACCCCGGTCGCGTCGTCTTCATCGACGAAAAGGGCGCCACGCGTGTCCTCTTCGAGGCCGATGAGACTCACGTGCGCGCCTTGGTCGCGCATCCAGGCGGCGGCCTGGTCGCCGGTTCCGGGCAAAAAGGTATCGTCTTCAAGCTCGACACCAAGGGCCGAGCCTTTGCGCTCTATGACTCCGAGCTCGACGAAGTCACTGCGTTGGCCGTCGATCCCAGGACGATGGACGTATACGCCGCTTTCGTCAGCGAGAGTGAGAAGGGCAAGTTCATCCCCGGCCGCACCATCGGACCGGTCGCCGAAGACAAGAAGGACGCTGCTGGCTCCCCCATCAAGTCCAGCGAGGTCGTGCGAATCGCGGCCGACGGCCGCGTGGACGTCATCTTCAGCTCGCGCCGCGACGGCGCGCTCGACCTCGCCTTCGATCCGGAGCGCCGCCAGCTCTACATCGCGACGGGCGCCGGCCCGAAGGAGCGTGGCCGCGTGTACGCGGTGGATACGCGCGACCGCGATCGCCTCACGTTGATCGCACGCGTCGAGCAACCCATCGCGAGTGCGCTCGAGATCGTGCCAGGTTCTGGGGTACTGATCGGGACCGCACCCACCGCCGAGGTCGTTCGCCTCGGCCCCGGGCCGGCCCGAACTTCGATCTACCTGAGCGAGGAGCAAGACCTCAGGCGGCCGGCGCGGGTGGGACGCATCTGGTACGACGCCGACCTCCCCGAGGGGAGCAAGCTCACGCTCTCTTTGCGCAGCGGGAACACCGCCAAACACGGGCCGGCCTGGTCGGATTGGAGCGCGGCCGTGAGCCACGAGAGCGGAGGGCCGGTCGAGGTGCCTCGCGCGCGCTACGTCCAGTTCAAGGCCGAGCTCACCGCCTCGTCCAAGGGCCTCGGCCCCACCTTGAAGTCGATGCACGCCTCGGTTCTCCGAGCGAACGCGGCGCCGGAGCTCCGCGAGGTGTTCTTGCTTCGCCCCGGGATCTACATGCGCGCGATGCCGGAAGAAGAAGAGAAAGAAAAGACCGTCACCTTGAACGCCGCGCAGTTCCAGCGGCTGCGCATCGAGAGCCCCGATCGAGAAGAAGTGCGTGTTCGCCAGGGAACGAAGCCCGGCTGGCTCACCGCGGCCTGGGATGCACAGGACCGAAATGGCGACGCGCTCGTCGCGCGGGTCGAGCTGCGGGCGCTCCCGGATGCAGGTCCTGCCGCCTGGCAACGCCTGAACCCGAAGACCCGCCACAACTTCCACAGCTTCGATAGCCGAGCGTTCCCCGACGGGCGCTATCAGCTTCGGGTCGTCGTCTCCGACCGTCCATCGAATCCGCCCGAAGAGACCCTCAGCGACGACCGTGAGTCCGAGCCCTTCACCATCGACAACCAACCGCCCAAGATCGAGGGCCTCCGCGCCTCGCTCACGGGCGGAGTGCTCGAGGTCACGATGCGAGCGGTCGACGTCGCCTCGCTGCTCGGAGAGGCCGAGCTGTCGATGAGCGGCGGCCCTTGGCTCATGCTCCCCGCTGCCGATGGCCTCACGGACTCGAAGGAAGAGACGTTCTTGGCGCGCCTGCGGCCGGACGGAAAGCCCGGAAGCCCCGTCTTGGCCAAGGGTCGTCAGTCCGTCGCCGTCCGAGTCACCGATGAGCTCGGCAATGAGAGCACCGCATCGACCTTCTTCAACGTTCCCTGACCCACGCGAAACGAGGCAGCGACGCTTGTGGGTCGTTCGCCGCTTGGGCCCGAGCGAGTGCCGCGGCCCGCGCCTGCTTCTCGGCCGAGGCCGCCTTGCCTTCGAGCAGCGAGGCACGAAGGCTCTCGAGCGCCCCGATTCGACCGGTGCCCAACCGAGCCGCGTAGGTCGCGACGCGAAGCGCGGCATCCTTCCGACCGAGGTCGTCTTGGATCAGCGCGATCTCGAGGAACACATCCACGTCCCGCGGGGTCTCGGGATTGGGCGGCAGTAGAAAATAGACCCCCTCGGTGCTCACGACCATCAAGCTGGGACGCAAGGTGCCCACCGGGAGCGCGTCGAGCGGCTGCCCGGGAACGAGGGCGCGGTCGCTGAGCCGGCCTTCACGATCATAGAAGGAGACATCACCGGTCTCGAAGAACAACGCGACGCCGTGATCGTGACCGACCGCGGCGACCGCCTTGCTCGGCCCGCGCACGTTGGCGATCACCTCCCCGGCGAGCACGTCGAGCAAGAGCACGCCACCATCGGTGAGGCCCACCGCGCCATATCGCCCGTGGCTCCCAAGAAACCGAACGGGAGATCCGGTCTCGAAGGGACCGGCGCGCCGTTTCCCGGTCTCGGAGTCGTGAACGAAGATGGCCCCCTCGGACTCGAGCAGGATGCGGCCGCGCGTGAGGCCGGCGCTCGCGGGCGCGACCGTCAGGTCCAGCTCGAAGCTGGGTTGGTGCCGCCCGGGGCGGAAGAAGCAGAGCTTGGCGCCGGGGCCGGCGCTCCGCACCACGAGCAGGCCCTCTTCTCCAGAGGCCAGAACCCGCCCCGAAAACGTCTCTGAGAGCGTGCCGAGCCCGAGATCGACCCACGCGAGTTCGGGTCCTCCGACCAGCGCACCGTAGCCGCGTACGATCGGGAGGCCTCGCGCCGGGTCCACGGACACCGCCTTCGGCAGCTTCAGCCAAAAGCGCGGTGCACCTCGAGCGCCGCCGGTGCGCACGAGCGACGGACCCGCTTCCAGCCGCAGGACATCGTCTTCGTAGAGCGAGAGCATCGGCGCTCTCGACGCCGCGCGCATCGTGGTCCCGACCTCCTCGTCGAAGACGATGGCCGAGTCGCCGCCGGTCTCCACGTGGGTTCGTCGTTCACCGCGATAGAGACCGTAACGCTTTGGATCGATGTCTCCCGCGGCGGGCTCTGGGAGAGCCGCGCGGTGCTCGTAGCGCAGATAGGCTCGGTACGCGTCGAGCGCCTCGCTCTGTCGCCCGCGCGAACGCGCGACCCGCGCGCGCTCGAGGGCGGACGTGGCGAGGTCTCGGTCGGAGAGCACACGATCGTCCTGCCCGCGGGAGAGCATGACCTTGCTTCTGAGCGCGAGCGCTTGAGCCTCCGGAGAGAAGTCGTCCCCCTCGCCCGCCGCTTGCTCAAACCGCGAGTAGGCTCGGCGAACGTCGCCCGCGATGAGGTGGGCTTCTCCGGCCCCGATCAGTGACTGCACAGCGAACGAGGCTTGCGGCCGGGCGAGCCACGACCGCTCTTCCGCGCTGAGCTCCACTCCGGCGCGGGCGGCGATGACGCCGACCAGCTCGGCCACGAGCATCTCGAGCCGAGCCGCGTCTCCTTTGACTGCGCCGGTCTCTTCCTTCGCCCCGATCTTTTGGGCCCAGGTCATCGCGAGGCTCGCGGCGGGGTCCTTCGTCTCGCTCGGGGTAACGGACAGTCGGTAGCTGCCGCTTGTCGGCCTCTCGACGACTCGGGTTCGGAAGCCGAGGGAGCCGAGGCGGTCGATGAGCAGCGCCTGCGTCCGGTGCGCCAGCCACCCCTCGCTCGAAGCAGCGCTCACGAGCACCACCTTGGCATCCGGGACGGCTCGCCCCTCGGCGCTGGGCAGAGCCCAAGGGACGAGGAAGAGCCACAACAGGGGTCGACCCATGGTCCTAACTCGCACTTCGCGACCGCATCGCGCAAGGGCAGACACCACCAAGCTCGGGTTGTTATGGTGCGCGCGTGAACAAGGCCGAGATCGGAGCACTGTCCCTTGCGCTAGGACTCGTCGTTGGGGCCGTGAGCGGGGCCTACGCGATGACCGTCATCTACGGCGAGCCGCCGAGCGAGCGGATCGCCCCCAGCGAGCGTTGTCCACCCCCACCGCCCTGCGATGCTTGTCCCCCGGTGCCCTCGTGTCCGACCGCGGTGCCCATGGTCGAGATGACGGGTGACGACGAGGTCACTGCGATCGAAGTACCGGGCACGAACGAAGCCGGTCTGCCGAGCAGCGCTGTGGCGCTTGCGGTGAAGGGCTTCTCGCGGGAGATCGAGATCTGCCGAGGCGGAGCAGCCTCGGGCATGCTCGTGTTGGATCTCACCATCACCGCGAGCGCCGGGATCGGACGCATCTCTAGCATGACCGAAGTCAGCGCCTCGGGCACCGGTTCCGCGTCCTTGCCTTGCCTCGAAGCGGCGTCACGTCGGGTGCAGTTCGAGTGGAGCAGCGGCGAAGGCAAGACGAAGCTGCGTTACCCGCTCAGCCTCGACACCACACCACCCGCGACGCCCTGAAGCGCTCAGCGCCCCTTGGCGCGAAGCATCACGAGCGGCGTCTTGAGGATGACCTCGAGGTCGGTCTTGAGGCAGGCGATAGGGTCCTCGAGGGTGGCGCTGTAAGCGAGATCGAAGAGGAGCTTGTTCGCGAATGAGCGGGCATCGGCGCCGCCGAGCACCTGCTCGGGGAGCTCGATGTGCCCCAGGAACTGCTCGAGGTCCACGTTGGCGCCCACCGACTTGTCGAAGGAGCCATCGTAGCTCAGGTTGATCTGCGCGAGCCCAGTGAGCCCAGGCTTGATGAGCCGCATGCGCTCCCCGAAGAACGGGATCTTGTCCTCGAGCTGGGCGAGGATCTCGGGACGCTCTGGCCGTGGCCCCACGATGCTCATGTCACCTCGCAGGACGTGCAAGAGTTGGGGGAGCTCGTCGAGCCGGCTCTTCCGAAGGAGCGCGCCCACGGAGGTGAGGCGCGGGTCATCGACCTGCGCCAAGACCGGCCCAGTGGTGGCCTCGGCGTCCACGCGCATCGTGCGGAACTTGTAGAGCTCGAAGGTGTGAAACCCAGTTCGCTGGCGGCGCTCCTGGCTCATCGGCCGGCTCGGCGCAAAGCCCGCTCGCCGCTCCGCCGCGCAGCGCTTCTGCTTGTAGAAGACGGGCCCTTTGCTCGTCAGCTTGACCGCGACGGCGATCACCGGAAACAGCGGCGCCGTCACCGCCAAGCCTATGGAAGCGCAGGTCAAGTCGATGGCCCGCTTGATGACCCGGGTCTTCCACTCCATCGAGGCTCTGAGCTACGCTCTCGGCTTTTCGCGGTCAATGCTTGTCTAGTCCGTAAAGACCGGCCTAAATGGCCCGATGACCGCGGTGGAACCCACCCCGGGCGAACGCACGCCCCCCGAGGTGTTCCGATTCGCGCTTCCGGGACGGCTCGAGTACCGCGACGCGGCCAAGGCCTTTGTGGCCTTCATTTGCGACCAGCTCATCCGAGACCGCGGTTTCGAGCCCGATCTCGGGCACCGCGTCATCTCGGCCTTCGTCGAGGCCTTCAACAACGCGGTCCTTCATGGCCAGAGCCGCCCCGGGGAGCCCACCCCCGTCGAAGTCGAGCTCGCGGTGGGCGACGAGACCCTCACCGTCTCCGTTTCGGACGAAGGTGACGGCTTTCAGCCCGAGCTCGTCCCCGCACCCGACCTCGAGTCCTTGCCCGAGGGGGGCATGGGGCTCTTCATCATGCGCAGCTTCATGGACGACGTGCAGTATCGGCGCAGCCCACAGGGCAAGAACGTGCTCGTCATGCAAAAGGCCCTCACGAAAGGACACTAGCCCGTGCTCGAATACGACAAGAAGCTCGCCGATGACGTCGTGGTCTTCTCCATGCGAGGAAACCTCGACGCGCTCTCCGCCCCCGCGCTCAAGAAGGAGATCGACACCCTGCTCGCGGAACGAAGAATCCACGTGGTTTTTGACCTCGGCAAGCTCGAGCTCATCGACAGCTCGGGGGTCGGGGCCATCGTGTCCCTCTTCAAGCGGGTGCGAACACTTCAAGGCGACGTCAAGATCGCGCGCCTGGCTGGGCAGCCCGCGGAGATCTTCAAGCTTCTCCGGCTCGACCGCGCGTTTGATATCTTCGAGAGCGTCGAAGAGGCGGTCGAGCGGTTTCACACCTGAGGAGACGAGTTCTGGGCGAGGTACAGGCACAGCTGACGGTGGTGGAGGGAGCCCTGCGCGGCACCACCTACGAGATCGATGAGGCCTGCGTGCTCGGCCGGGCCCTCGACTGCCAGGTCCACATCCAGGACCTCACCGTCTCGCGCCGTCACGCTCGCGTGAGCCGCTCCAACGGACGTTTTGTCGTCGAAGACCTCGGCTCCGGCAACGGGACCTTCGTCAACGAAGTCCCGGTCAGTCGACACATCCTGAATCCAGGCGACATCATCGGGGTCAGCACACTTCGGCTTCGCTTCGACGAGATCGAGAACAGCGGGCTCATGACCGACTCCGTAACGATGGTTGGTCACGTCGAGACCCAGCCGAAGATCCTCAAGACCTTCGACGCGCGTCGTTTTCCCTTCGAGGTGGAGACCAATCGAACGGTCTCGAAGGACGAACTGCAGCGCCTCTCCTCTCGCCTCAAGACCGCCTACGCGGTCTCGGAGGCCATCGCCAACCTCCTCGACCTCGACCAGCTCCTCCCGGAGATCCTGAACAAGCTCTTCGAGGTCTTCCCAGGCACGGACCGCGCCTTCGTCATGCTCGAGGACTCGCCCGGGTCCGGCAACCTCGTCCCCCGCGCGGTCAAGCGCAAGCGCGAGAGCGACCAAGCCGAGATCCAGGTGAGCAAGACCATCCTGAACGACGTCATCGGGCGCAAGCACGCGGTGCTGACGCGCGACGCCATGGCGGACGACCGCTTCCTCTCCGGGCTCTCCGTCGCCAACTTCGGCATCCGCTCGATGATGTGCGCGCCGCTGCTCTTTCAGTCCGAGGTCCTCGGCGTGGTCTACATCGACAGCCTCACCTTCGGCACCTTCGCCGAAGCCGATCTCGAGCTGCTCTCTGCGATCGCCGGTCAGTCGGCGCTCGCCGTCGGAAACGCGCGCCTGCATGGCGAGCTCCTCGGGCGTCAGCGCCTTCAACAAGATCTGCAGCTGGCGGAGCGCATTCAGCAGAGCTTTCTGCCCAAGCGTGTGCCGCGCATCTCCGGCTTCGAGTTCTCGGCCCGCTGGGACCCCGCCTACGAGGTCGGCGGCGACTTCTACGACTTCATCCCGCTCCCCTCGGACCGCCTCGGCATCGTCGTGGGCGACGTCGCAGGCAAGGGTGTCGCCGCGGCGCTCTACATGGCAAGACTCACCCGAGACATGCGGTACTTCGCGCTCTCGGAGCGCGAGCCCGAGCGGGTGCTCCGGTTGCTCAACGCGGCGGTGCTCGAGACCGGCCAAGACGACCTCTTCGTCACGCTGCTCTACGCGGTGCTCGACATCCGAAGCTGCAAGGTCTCGCTCGCCAACGCCGGGCACATGCCCGCGGTCGTCCGTCACCAAGACGAAGGCTCGCTCACCGTCTTCGACGAGGTCTCCGGCCTGCCTTTGGGCGTGTTGCCCGACACCACCTACGAGAGCGTCGACTACGTCCTCAAAGGTGGCGACACGCTCTTTCTCTTCACCGACGGCCTGGTCGAGGCTCAGAACGCAAAGCGCCAGATGTTCGGCATGGAGCGCCTGCTCGAGTCTCTGCGCGCCGGACGCCCGGACGCACCGTCTTTGCAGGACCGCGCGGTGAGCGCGATGCAGACGTTCGTGGGGGATGCCTCGCAGGTGGATGACACGACGATCGTGTGTGTCACGCGAGAGGATGACACCGCGGATCTGCCTTCGCTGCGGCGCACGATTCCACCGCGGGGTTGATGGGCCGTGCTGGAACGAGGCCGTGCTGAGCACCGTTGACTCGGGGCCTCTCCACCCTCGGGGGACGGCCATCCTGGCCTCCGCCTTTCGCCTCCTGCTCGGCGGGCCCCCTCGGGAGGAGAGGCCCCGAGCCCGCGGTGCGGCGGGCGCGGCATTCGGACGAGGACGCGGGTCCGCCGGGTTCGCACGAGCATGCACTGCGTAGCGTTCGCTGGAGACGGGGTCTCCGCCGACGTGGGGCCACCGGCGACAGGACGGCCCTACGCGGTCGGCGAAGCCACTTCCCTTACGGGCAACCGGTCGGCGGCAGTCCGAGGATCAACGCACCGACCTCAGCCTCCGGATCCGTATACGTCACGCCCACCGCGTTCGTGTCGTTCCCGGAATGCCGGTAGCAAAGAATGTCCGGCGAACTCGGCGAGACCGCCCCAGTACCGAAGTTACGCGAAGTCAGATACGCCTCGAACGTGGCCCGCGGAGTCCCGATGCCGTGATCGTTCGGTGGGGCGTCGGTGGTGCCGTAAAACGGCGCGTGTATGGAACTGAAGAGCACGCCGCCGGTGGTGCCGTCGCCGCCGTTGTTTCGTCGGAAGGTCAACTCGAAGCCGAGGAAGCTGTACGCGTACATCCACAGGTTCTGCCCGCCCACGTTGACGGTGCCCTGGGCGTCGGGCGGCCCGAGGATCTGGGTCACGTCGCCGCCGCTGTCCCCGCTCGTGGGGATGAAGTTGCCGTTGATGTTGGTCCAGGTCACGAGGTCGATGTCACCCGCCCCGAAGCGGAGGCGGCGCCCGGTGAGATCGATGCGGGCGTCGGGCTCGACATTGTACGCGCGGGTGACGGTGATGCTCCGCGCCAGCCCGGTGGTGCCGTCGATGGCGACGAGCACGCCGCGCCGCACATAAGAAAGGAGCGTGCCGGCGGGGTTCGTGATCGTGGACTCGCGCACCGGCGGCCCGTACGCAGCTTCGACCGCAGCGCGGGTGGAACCGATCGAGATGCCCGCGGCGTCCGCGCCAGGGAAGGCGCCCGAGACCGCCAGCCACAACGCAGTGTCGGCCTCACCGACCGCGTTCGCGGGGTTGGCATCGAGCCCGGTGTTGTTGAACCAGACGGTCAGCGTGCCGCCCACTGTGAGATCCCACTCGTAGCTGCGTGTGTTGGCGGCGGAGGACTGCCGCGTCGGCTGCCCAAGCAAGGCCTTGACCTCGGCGAAGGTGTGGCCCTCGGTTCCGCCCACGCGCACACGGACCGCGCTCCCGGACACCACGACGTCCTGGCCGGGTGTGAACGAAGCGACGACGGGTGTGCCACCGTCCTGATCCGGAATGCTGGCGTCCGCGCCCGCGTCGAGCGCGCCGTCGGGCCGTGGACCTTGATCGGCCGGCCCGCCGTCGGGGCCGGGCGGGGTCCCGGTGTCGATGCTGATGCGGTCTGCGCCGGCGCTCGCGTCTTCGCCGGTGGAGGCGTCGGGGGCGGCGTCGTCGCCGCAGGCCGCCGCCAGCACGAGAACGGAGAGTAGAAAGAGTCGGCGGAGTGCAGTCGGAGTTGTCTTCATTGTTCGTTACCTGTGGGCTGATGTTCTAATCGCGAACCAGACGAAAGTTCTCCTCGCCGTCGCGTTTCACGAGGAATGGTGTACCACAGAACATGCA
Source organism: Deltaproteobacteria bacterium (assembly GCA_011526105.1). GTDB lineage: Bacteria > Myxococcota > Kuafuiibacteriia > Kuafuiibacteriales > Kuafuiibacteriaceae > WYAZ01. The sequence continues at coordinate 39,522 of WYAZ01000191.1, forward strand.
CACCACGACGTCGCCGAGGGTGAAGCCGTCGCTCCATGGGTTGTGCGCATCACAGTCCGGACACTCGAACTCGACCCACTCTTTCTCTTTCTTCTTCCTGTCTTGTGTCATGGGCGCTCCGGTACGAGGGGGATGCTGAGGGTGTGCGGCCGAGCCTCCTCCAAACTGAACTCCTGCCGATACGGCTGAAAGCCCCTCGCTCTCAGCTCGATGACGTGAGGCCCGAGCTCGAGGCCATCCTGGATCACTGGGGTCTCTTCGGAAATCAGGCTTCCGTCCAGGTAGACACTCACCGCTTGGGTAGGACTGGTCTCCAGCGCCAACGAGGCCGTCGCGCCACCGCCGAGCCAAGCCACGAGCCCCACCACCGCAACGAGCAGGAGACCGACCGCGCCGATCGCCATGAGGCCCAGACCCCGCTGTCCCAGACCGAGCTGAACCTGGATGGGCGACCGCGACTCCACTGGGGCGCGAGCCGGCCGGGGCGCTCCGCCTGCGGCCTCGGGCACCGTCGCTGGGGGCGGGGTGTCGTCGGCCCGGCCCGACCAGCTCAGCGGGCTCGGGCGCGCTTCGGTTTTCGAGACCGGCTCGTCTGGATCGATGTTCGCGGTGGGCGCGCTGAGTTCGAGCAACTCTTCCGGCGCCGGAAAGGCCTCCGTCTTGAGATCGTCGACCTCGGCGTTCTCGACGTCGTCGAGCGTCGGACCATCCGCGTGCGCGCTCGACACCTCGGCGTCTCTGCCGTCGCTGAGCTCGCGCTTCAAGAGCTCGCCATGGAGCTCCTCGCTCCGCCCAGCCCCCGCCTCGAAGTCGTGCGCGGTCACGGGATCGAGCGTGCCCTCCTCTTCTTTGGCCTCGAAGAGCAGGCGATCGAAGACGCCCGCGCCCGGCCCATGCGACGCCGCACGCCCTTCCGGCGGCCGCCCTTCGACGAGCTCGGGTTCCTTGGTTGGGGCGGCGGGCGCCGCTGAGCCTTTGAGTCCAGCCGCGAGCAGGGCAGAGACGGCGGGCGACAGCCCCGGGTCCTCGAGGTCGCCGGTGGCCTCGAGCGGTTGAGCCACCCCCGAAGGACCAAGCGACTGGTAGCTCTCGAGCTTCGCGTTCTCCGAGCTCAGCTCTCGAGCATAGGCCTCGTGCATGAATTGTCGGAGGTGATGGGCATGAAAGCGGTGCTGCGCGTTGCTCGTGAGCTGAAAGAGGTCCTCGAACACCTCGGACGCAAACTGGTAGCGGCGATCTGGGTCCTTCGCGAGCAGCTTCAAGCAGATCTGCTCCGCCTCTGCCGAGACACTCCGATTCACCGCCCGGGGCTTCGGCACCTTCCCTTCGCGGACGTTCTCGAGCGTGGTGTAGTCGTTGTCGGCGAGAAAGACGCGCTCGCCGGTGAGCATCTCGAAGAAGACGACTCCCAGCGCGAAGAGGTCGCTCCTGTGGTCGATCGGGCGGCCCCGAACCTGCTCCGGGGACATATAGGCAAACTTGCCCTTCAAGACCCCGGCTTGCGTGCGGGTGGACTGCACCGCGGCCTTGGCGATGCCGAAGTCACAGAGCTTCACATCCCCCTCGTAGGAGACCAGGACGTTCTGCGGTGACACGTCGCGGTGGATGATCTTCAGGTGCTTGCCGGCCGGGCCGCGCTTCCGATGGGCGTAGTCGAGGGCCTCCGCGACGCGTGAGAGAATGTACGCGGCCATGCCGAGATCCATCACCGACTTCTTGCGCTTGAAGTGATCGAGGATGAGACGCAGGTCTCGGCCCGCGACGTACTCCATCGAGATGTAATAGAGGTCGTCGAAGCGACCGAGGTCGTAGATCTGGATGATGTTCTGGTGAGAGAGGTTCGCGGCGATGCGCGCCTCGTCGATGAACATCTTGATGAACTCGCCGTCCTGCACCAGCGAAGGCAGGATGCGCTTGACCGCCACGAGACGTTCGAAGCCCTCGACCCCAAAAGACTTGGCCCGGAAGACCTCCGCCATCCCTCCGAGGGCGATCCGCTCGAGGAGCAGAAGCTTCTGTCCAAAAGGCTCGGCCACGGATTCGGCGAAAATCCTAAGACAATTTGGGCCCTTCCGGAACCCAGGCCCGGCGGATGGTGCTTGACCGGACCGAGCAGGGTCGCTATACGGCCGGTTTCCCGGAGGAAGTCATGGCATCGGCGAGCAAACAGACCAGCACCATTCGACGACGCAAGCAGGCCAGCAACGGGCGCTCGCGCAAGAAGACCCTCGAAAAGAAGGGCACCACCAAGAGCGAGCTCGAGCTCTTCGGCAACGTCCTGAAGTAATCGCGCACGGCGCAACTTTCCGTCATCCCCAGGGTTTTTCGCGCTGCCTCCCCTCTTGGCGCCAGCCCGAGCCGGTGTATGCTCCCCCAGATCGCGTGGTCGGATGGCACTGGCCTGAACCGCCCCGCCAAGGAGTATTGAGTGGCCGATAACGAAAAGCTCGGACCCGGCGAAGGCCAGGGGATCGACATTCCCATCCTTCCCCTTCGGAATTCCGTCTTCTTTCCGGGGAGCATCATGCCGATCTCGGTCGGAAGGCCCAAGACCCTCGCCATGGTCAAGGCGGTCGAAGAGTCCGGTGAGCCCATCGGCATCGTCGCCCAAAAGGATGGCACCATCGACGACCCGGGTCCGGAGGACCTGTTCGCGATGGGGACCACCGGCCGCATCGTGAAGGCTCTGAAGGCCGGCGACGAAGGCTTCCATCTGGTGCTCCAGGGTCTCAAGCGCTTCCGTGTCCTCAGCCTCACTCAGACCGCGCCCTACCTGCGGGCGCGTGTGGTCGAAGTCAAAGACATCAACGCCGACCCGCTCAAAATCGAAGCCTTGGTCATGAACGTGAAGAAGACCGCCCGCGAGGTGGTCACGCTCATGCCCGAGATCCCCTCGGGGGCCGCCCAGTTCGTCGAAGGCATCGACGACCCCGGACACCTCGCCGACCTCATCGCGGCGAACATGGACGTCTCGGTCGAAGAAAAGATGGAGGTGTTGAACCTCGTCGAGGTCACCGCGCGGCTCGAGACCGTGCTCGAGCTCCTCCACCGGAAGCTCGAGGTCCTGAAGCTCTCGAACAAGATCGACTCCCAGGTCAAAGGCGAGATGAACAAGACCCAGCGCGAGTACTACTTGCGCCAGCAGCTCAAGGCCATCAAGGAAGAGCTCGGCGAAGCCGATGGCACCGAGAGCGACCTCGACGAGCTGGAGCAGAAGCTCAAGAAGGCCGAGCTCCCGGCGGAGGCCGAGAAGGTCTCGCGTAAGGAGCTGAGGCGCCTGCGCCAGATGCCCTCGAGCTCATCCGAGTACACGGTCGGGCGCACCTACCTCGAGTGGATCGCCGACCTTCCCTGGTCCAAGTTCACGGACGACCACCTCGAGATCGCCAACGTGCGCGTGGTTCTGAACGAGAAACACTACGGCCTCGAGAAGGTGAAGAAGCGCATCGTCGAGTACCTCGCGGTCCGCAAGCTCAAGGACGACATGAAGGGTCCGATCTTGTGCATGGTGGGTCCTCCCGGCGTCGGCAAGACCTCGCTCGGTCAGTCCATCGCGCAAGCCATGGGGCGCAAGTTCCAGCGCATCTCGCTCGGCGGCGTGCGCGACGAGGCCGAGATCCGCGGGCACCGGCGTACCTACGTGGGTGCGCTGCCGGGCCGAATCATCCAGGGCCTCAAGAAGGGCGCCACCAAGAACCCGGTGTTCGTGCTCGACGAGATCGACAAGCTCTCGTACGACTTCCGCGGTGATCCCGCGTCGGCGCTCCTCGAGGTGCTCGATCCGGAGCAGAACAACACGTTCTCGGATCACTACCTCGAGATCCCCTTCGATCTGTCGAAGGTCCTGTTCATCGCGACCGCGAACCAGCTCGATCCGATTCCTCCCGCGCTCAAAGACCGCATGGAGATCATCGAAATCCCCGGCTACACGCACGAGGAGAAGGAACACATCGCGAAGGACCACCTCATCAAGAAGAGCCTCGAGAACCACGGCCTGAGCGATGCTCAGCTCGAGTTCTCCGACGACGCGCTGATGAAGCTCATCACGGACTACACCCGCGAGGCTGGTGTTCGTAACCTCGAGCGCACGATCAACTCGGTCGTGCGGGGCGTGGCGGTGCTCGTGGCCGAAGGCAAGACGGACAAGACCGTCATCGCGCCGGACGACATCGAGAACTACCTCGGACCCGAGAAGTTCTACAACGAGATGGCGGCACGCACGGACACCCCAGGGGTCGCTACGGGGCTCGCCTGGACGGCGGCCGGCGGCGACATCCTCTTCGTGGAGGCCACCCGGATGGGCGGCAAGGGGAATCTCACCCTGACCGGGCAGCTCGGCAGCGTGATGAAGGAGTCCGCGCAGGCCGCAGTCTCCTACATCCGGTCGCGCGGTCCCGAGTTTGGTCTGCCGGACGCACTCTGGGAGAAGCACGACATCCACGTGCACGTGCCGGCGGGCGGCATCCCGAAGGACGGTCCTTCTGCGGGCGTGACGATGATCGTCGCCCTCACCTCTTTGATGACCGGCATCCAAGTGCGGTCGGAGGTGGCGATGACCGGTGAGATCACGCTCCGAGGCAACGTGCTGCCGGTCGGCGGCATCAAGGAGAAGGTCCTCGCCGCCACACGAGCCGGGGTGAAGGAAGTCATCATCCCCGAGCGGAACAAGAAGGATCTGGTCGAGGTCCCCCAAGAAGTGAGGGACCAGCTCACGTTTCACTTCGTGAGTAAGGTGGATGAGGTCCTCGACATCGCGCTCGTTCGTCCGCCGGAGCGGTTCGCGGTTCCGCCGATTGGTATCGTTCAGGATCCGGGCACGGGCGAAGCCAAGCCTTCCTGATCGCAGTCACGCATTTCCTCGCGCGAGAACGCGAACTCTTCGCGCGCACGTAGCTATGCCGCTGTTCCTGCGCGACCTGCAGTCCTAGTTGCGGTTGTTTCCACCCAGATCTCAGCGGCTTGTAAAGTTTGCGCTTTGAGGCCGCGGCTTGCTGAGGTATTCGGCCAACCCGGAGCCAACACCAGTGACACACTCGAATCGCAGAAACCCACTCCTTCTCCTCCCGCTCGCACTCTCTTTGACGGTCGCCTGCGAAGGCGCTGACGGTCCCCAAGGGCCGTCAGGTCCCCAAGGCCCCGCCGGCCCCACCGGACCCACCGGCTCCATGGGCGCAAACGGCCAAAACGGCGTCCCGGGCGCAAACGGTCAGAACGGCCAAGACGGCACCAACGGACGCGCCGCGATCTTCACCGCCAAGGGCCTCTCGGTCGAGATCGAGACCGCGTCCATCGCGGCCGACGGACGCGCGCTCGTGACGTTCCGACTGAGCGACGGCAACGGAGCCCCGCTCGATCGCGAAGGTCGCTTCACCGCCGGCACGGTCTCCACTTCCTTCGTGCTGTCGTGGCTCGACGTGGACGGTAACGGCCGCCCGCTCTACTACACCGCGTACACCACGCGAACCCAGACCCCACCCGGCGGCGGGGCCAGCGCGGTCCAGGCCGCGACGGACTCCGGCGGGACCTACTTGGAGCTCGAGCCCGGACGCTACCGCTACACCTTCGGCACGCAGATCACGGACCTCACGCACCAGGATCGCACGCACACCCTCTCCTTCTACGCGACGCGTCCCTTTGATGACGGCGAGCGAGCGGTCGTAAACGGCTACTTCCATTTTGTGCCCAGCGACCCGAACGCTACCCCGGTGACACGCCAAGTCGTCGACGAGGCGGCCTGCGATAGCTGCCACGGCAACATCAGCGCCCACGGCGGCGCCCGCGAAGACATCACCCTGTGCATCACCTGCCACAGCCCGCAGACCACGGACCCGGACACGGGGAACACCGTCGACTTCAAGGTGATGATCCACAAGATCCACGCCGGCGAGCACCTCCCCAGCGTGGAAAACGGCGAGGCCTACGAGATCATCGGGTACGGCGGGGCCCGTCACGACTACTCGACGGTCCTGTACCCGCAAGAGCTGAACAACTGCACCAAGTGCCACCAAGGCGCGGACGCCGAGCTGTGGCGTGCACGCCCCACCGCGGTCGCGTGCCTCTCGTGCCACGACGACATCATCTTCCACGCCCCGACCGCGAACGACGCGCCGTGGAAGCGCCTGCACTCGGGTGGTGTTCAACCGGACGACGCCATGTGCAACGTCTGCCACGCGCCCACCGGCAGCCTCGCCGGCGTCACCGACACGCACCTCATCGGCCGACTCGCCGCCGACGCGCCTCGGGTCGAGTTCGAGATCACCGCCGCGGACGCCACCGGACCGGGCCTCAGCCCCGCGCTCGAGTTCACGGTCACGCGCGACGGCGCCCCGCTCGACATCATCACCACCCCGCTGACGACCTTGCGTGCGATCATCGCGGGCCCCAACACGGACTTCGAGGCCTTTGCGCAGGTCACCATTCAGGGGGGCGGTGCCTCCGGCACGCTCACCGCCATCAACGCCGCCGCCGGCGCGTTCCGCTACGTCTTCCCGGGGACTACCGTCGTTCCGGTCGGCGCCACCGGCAGCTTCACGGTCGGTCTCGAAGGCAACATCACCATCGACGGCCTCCGTCACCCGGCGCACTCGAAGACCCGCGCGTTCGCGGTCACCGACCAGACGCCGGTGCCGCGCCGCAAGGTCGTCGAGGTCGAGCGCTGCGATACCTGCCACCGCGACCTCGCGGCCCACGGCGGCAACCGCAGCGATCCGAACTACTGCATCACCTGCCACCACCCGATGAACACCGGGGTCCTGCGAGCCCCGCGGTTCGAGAACTCGAGCCTCTTCATCTCCTCGGTGGACTTCAAGGTGATCATCCACAAGATCCACGCTGGCGAACACCTTCAGAACGGCTTCATTCTCGGCGGCAACCCCAGCCCCACCCCCGCCAATCCCGGCGGTAACCCGGTCGACTTCTCGCACATCCGGTTCCCGAACGACCTCGCCAACTGCGAGGCCTGCCACATGAGCGGCACCTACGCGCTGCCCGAGTACGGGCGGGGTCTACCCTCGCTGTTCGAGTTCAGGGAGTGCACGGAGGATCCGGCAGCGGATGCGGACGACTACTGCACGAACCCCTTCTGGGTCCAGACCGCCACGCTGACCTTGCCTCCCGCGACCGCCGCTTGCACCGGCTGCCACGACACCGAGACCACCGCGGTCCACGCGGAGCTCAACACCGCGCTAGGCGGCCGTGAAGCCTGCGCAAACTGCCACGGTCCGGGTTCGACGTGGGACGTAGAAGTGGTACATAGCCGTCGCTGATGCGCGACACCACTGACCGCGTCTTGGTCGGGCTGCTCTTCCTCCTCGCGTCCGTCGCGTGCGAGGAAGAGCGTGACCCGGAGCTTCGGCCTCACTGTCCGAGCTGGAAGACTGAAGTCCAAGACGCGGTCGAGACGCGGTGCGCGGGTTGCCATCCGAGCTTCTCGCGCTACGCCACCTTTACGAGCGATGCTCTCGCGAGGCCCGGCGCCCTCGACTCACCGATTCTGACCGTGCTCGCGCCCACCACCACCATCGCTGGCCATCGAGTTCCGGTCGAGACGCGCGCCATGCTCACCGCCTGGGTGACGAGCTGCGACTTGCGCTACAGCGACACCCCAGTCCATGCGGGCGGACTCCTCGATCCTCGGTCGGACGACTTTCACGCGAAGGCCTGGCGCGCCAGCCAATACTCCACCACCACCTGTCGGGACTGCCATGGCAGCCTCAGCTCGGGTCGCGGCGACGCGCCGGGCTGCGAGACCTGCCACGCAGGCGGCGAGGAGGCCTGCAGCACCTGCCACGCACGCATCTACGAGAAGGGGGCACACGGGGTCCATATCAGCGGTGGCGCACTCGGCCTGCGCTACGAGTGCGCGCTCTGCCACGCGGAGCCCGAGACCTTCCGCGCCCCCAATCACACCCTGCTTCCGAACGGCGAGCTGGACGAGCTGCCACCCGAGGTGATGCTCGGCGAGGCGGCAGGCCCCAACGCGCACTACGATCCTGCTTCGGGCACTTGCGCCGAGGTCGCCTGTCACGTGGCGCGGCCTGGGGATACCGCCGCGGCGCGGCCCGAACCTGTCTGGACCGCGCCGCTTTCGGAGCCCGCGTGCGATCGATGCCACGGCGAGCCCCCGGCTGGTCACGTGTCGGACCGTTGCCTCGACTGTCACCCCTCCCCCGTGCAGCCGGATGGCACGAACGCTTCGCGCCACCTGAATAGGCAGGTCGATCTCGGCCGCAGCGGCTCGGGGACCTGCGACGACTGCCACGGGTCGGGTGCAAGCGGCGCACCCCCGCCGAGCCTCTCCGGGGCCACCGATCCGCGCGTGCCCGAGGTCGGCGCGCATCGTGCGCACCTCGAACCTTCACGACGTCTCGCGAACCCCGCCGCTTGCGGCGACTGCCACCTCGTACCCACCGAGATCTCGCAGCCGGGCCACGTGGACACCCCCGCGCCGGCAGAGGTCTTTCCGGAGGCCATTCGGGCCACCAGCTTGGCCTTCGGCCGAGGCATCACCCCCGAGTTTCGGCGCGAAGACCTGCGCTGCTCGGGCGTGTATTGCCACTGGGCGGCCGAGCCCCACTGGACCACCATCGGCCTCAACGAGATCACCTGCGGCTCGTGCCACCCGATCCCACCTGATCGCGCGCCGCACTACCCGGGTCTGCGCATCACGGAGTGCGGCACCTGCCACACAAGCACCATCGACTTGCTCGGAAACTTCCGCTTTGTCGACACCCCGGAGGGGAGAAGGACCACTCACATCAATGGACGTGTCGACTTCTAGCCTGGTCTCGAACCCACTCGTGGCGGCCGCCATCGCGGCCACGGCTCTATCGAGCCTCCTCGTCTTGTGGTTTCTCATCAAGAAGCCACCGCTGAACACAGCCACCAAGCTGCGGCTCTTCGCTGGCATGTTTGTCCTGCCCACCGCCGCCGCACTGGCCGGCAATCTCGTCGGCTTTCAGGTCACCACGCAACGTTCGTTCTGCGCTGGCTGTCACGTGATGGAGCCCTACACGGACGACAGCGCGGATGCCGCGAGCACTTCACTCGCCTCGAGGCACGCTCGGAATGGCTGGTTCGGCAAGGAGAACTGCTACACCTGCCACGCGGACTACGAGATGTTCGGCACCGTGCTCACGAAGGCCTCGGGGATGTCGCACGTGTACTACTACTACTTCACGGACTGGGGGCGCATGCCCAAAGACGAGTTCCTAAAGGCGGTAAAGATCTCGAAGCCGTACACCAACCGGCCGTGCATGCAGTGTCACTCCACCACCACCCCCGGATTCGCAGAGGTGCGCGATCACAAAAGCGCGCTCGAGTCGGTGCGCACCAACGAGATCGGCTGTGCGAGCAAGGGCTGCCACGGACCGGCGCACCCGTTCTCGAAGATCGCCAAGGGTGAGGACCTGAATCCGCCGCGTATGGACGGTCCGGTCGACCTCACGCCGCCCCCCGAACCCGAAGACGGCGGAGTCTCAGCCTCGCCCACAGACGGAGGTGCGCCGTGAGCAGCGCACGTCGACGCCTCATTCTCCGCGCGGCAGCGGTGCTGACGCTGGTCTCGGGCGCTCTCATGGTCTACTCCATGCTCTTTCCCAAGCCGATCACCGTGGTGCTCGCGATGTCCTTGGGCCAGGGAATCGGCATCCTCGGGGTGGTCGGATACCTGTACGTCGTGATCCACGATGGCATCGATCGCCGACTCTCGATCCCACCCGCCCCACGGAAGGAGACGCCCAAACCGTGAACCCCGCCCTGGGTATGGTGCTCGCTGCGTTGGTCGTCGGTGCGTCGGTGCGTGCCGAGGCCGAGCCGTATCGATTGCGCGCGTCGACGTTCGCGGAGAGCCGCGCCCCCGCGGGTCTGTTCGCGTTCGAGACCGACACCCGCCTCTCTCCCTGGGCGCGCGCCGAGGCCCTCCTGTGGCTCGGCGGGGGCGAGCTGGGCACCGAGCTCGATGCGCTCGTCGCCGCGATCGCGGTCTCCCATCCCAAGGGATGGGGGGACGCCAAGCTCGGTCGTCTCATCCTCACGACGGGCGCGCTCCGGCCCGTGCACGCCGACGGCGCCCAATTCATCGCCCGGCTGCCCACCCGCACCAGCATCGAGGTGTACGCCGGCTCACCCGTGAAGCCCAACTTCGAGGTCCGCAGCTTCGACTGGTTGCTCGGGGCGCGTGTGGGCCAGAACATCGCGGACGTCCTGGTGCTGGGCGTCGCGCATCTGTATCAGCACACCGCTGGACTCCGCTCCGATCACGAGCTCGGGGTCGATCTCAGCTTCACCCCCATCGAGAGCATCAGCCTCGCCGCACGCGGCGCCTACGACCTCATCAGCTCCGGTCCCAGCGAGGTGGTCGGCACCGCCTCGGTTCGCGCCGGCGCCTTTCGCTTCGATGCACGCGGCAGCTACCGAAACGCGACGCGCATCCTCCCTGCCACTTCTCTCTTCTCGGTGCTCGGAAACGCCGAAGCCACGGTGGGGGCCTTGCGTGTGTTCTGGCGCGCCGCGCCACGCCTCGATCTCTACGCCGATGGCGGCGTTCGCCACACGACCGAGGGCTCGGGCGAGGACCTCACCTTCCACGCCATGCTCCGTACCGACCGCGACGGCGCCGGCTATCTGGGGGCCGAGCTCCGCCGAGTCGGCGTGCCGGGCGCGAGCTGGAGCGGGGTGCGCGCCTTTGCCCGCGTGCCGCTGCATCCCTTGATCGCTCTGTCGGCCGAGGGTGAACTGGTCCGCCCCGACACTGATGATCGCGGAGATCTGTGGCCTTGGGCCCTCGTCGCCTTGTCCACCCAACCGGCCAAGGGACTCGATGTCGCGCTCGGCGTGGAAGCCCGCAGCAGCCCAGAGGTCAACCACGCGGTGGATGGCATTCTCCGCTTCACCTACTCTGGGGAGGGCTTCTGATGCTGACGCGCAAGGCCTGGCCACTCTCGGTGCTGCTCGGCCTCGCAGCCTGCGCCGGCATTCTCGGCCTCGAAGACCTGCGCCACGCGTCCTTCAGCCACCGCGCCCACACCACGCTGGGCATCACCTGCATCGGCTGTCACCCAGGCATCGAAGAGGCCGGTGACCAAGGTCCCCTGCACCTGCCGACCAACGAGAGCTGCCTGCTCTGCCACCCCGCGCCGCACGACCCCGGGGACTGCCGGGGCTGTCACGGAGATCCGGGCACGGAGGCGCGACTGGCCGCTGCCCGCCACCACCTCAGCTTCTCCCACGCTCAGCACCTGCCCGAGCTCTCGGGGAACTGCGCAAAGTGCCACCTCGGGGTGGCCGAGGACGACGAGAAGCTGCTCCCGAAGATGGCGAACTGCTTCCGCTGCCACAACCACGAGGATCAGTTCGCTGGCCGAAACTGCGACACCTGCCACCAGGACCTCGTGGCGGATGCGCTCGAGCCAAGTTCGCACGTCGCCCACAACGAAGGCTTCGTTCGCAGTCACGGCGCCCAAGCCGCGAGCGCCACCGACCTCTGTCGGCAGTGCCACTCCGAGGCGAGCTGCGCAAAGTGCCACGGCGTGAGCGTGCCGGTCCTGCCGGCGCGGCTCGCGTTCGACGCGCCGGCCGGCCCCAACTTCCACCGCGCCGCGTTCCGTTCGCGCCACACCCTCGAGGCTCGCGCAGACTCCGGCCTCTGCCTGACCTGCCACTCCACCCAGAGCTGCGCGAACTGCCACGAGACGCAGGGCCTCTCTGCCGCGGGCACCCCGCGCGGCAGCCCACACCCCGCTCGGGGCTGGGTCGGTCCTTCGCCTTCGGAGAACGCGCACGGACCCGCCGCGCGCATGGATCCCGTCGCCTGCGCGAGCTGCCACCAGGGCGCAGGCGAAGCGCTCTGCGTGGGCTGTCACAAGGTCGGCGGCGTGGGAGGCAACATCCATCCTCCCGGGTTCAAGAGCCATCTGCGGCTCCGACAAGACCAGCCCTGCAGAGCCTGCCACGGGGGCCCATAGATGCGTCGAATCGGCGTCATCGCGGGCTTGCTTCTTCTCGTGCTCGCCGCTTTCGGCGCCTTCGTGGGCATGGGGATCCGCGAACGGCGCAACGCGGTCCCGCCTACGCCTGTGAACGTTGCCCTCACTTGGGCCGAGGTCCGCGAGAGCCCCGGTCACAAGACCCACCTTGACCAAGAGGTCACCTGCGAGACCTGTCACGTCCGCGCTCCGGAGGAGGCGGGCAGGCAGGCCATCGTGCCCTGCGAAGGCTGCCACCCCACCCGAGGTCGTTCGCTCCATCTGAGTGATGTCACCACCGCCACCCCCGAGTGCTGGGACTGCCACAAGTTCGAGCCTCCGTTTGGCAACGCACCGTGGGCCTGCGAGAACTGCCACGGCGCTGGAGGCCGCGCCGAGCCGCGCGTCACGGTGCACGCCGCGGAGTTCTGCGGGAACTGCCACGCTCCTCACCAAGAGGGCGTGATCGCGGAGGCCCGCTGCATCAGTTGCCACATCACTTGGAACGCGCGGCACGGCAAACGCGATGCCGAGGCCAAGGAGACCTGCGTGGAGTGCCACGGCGGCCACCTCGCGGCCTCCGAGGTCGCGGCGCGCTGCGAGAGCTGCCACCTCGCACAGGAACCCAAGGTGACAGCACGCGGGCACGAGGCCTGCACGACCTGTCACGAGCCCCACGTCTCGAGAGGACCCGAGCGGGCCTCCTGCGAGAGCTGCCATCCCCGCCGGGAAGCGCTCGCCTCCCAGCGAGTGAAGGAGCACCGCGAGTGTCAGTCGTGCCACCTGCCGCACGAACCGGGCCGAGCAAAGGCAAGCTGCCTGGGCTGCCACGACAAGCTCGAGCTGTCGCATGATGCGGATCCCGCCAAAGACAACTGCGCGGACTGCCATCCATCTCACCCGGACCCCCGCAGTCTCATCACCGTGGACCAGACCTGCGACCGCTGCCACAGCGAGATCCTCGGGACTACTCCCGGACACGCCGAGCGCGCGACGTGCACCGGCTGCCACGCCGCTCACGACTTTCGTGGGAGTGTGACGGGGGCGGCGCTGGACTGCGCCCGTTGCCACAACCTGCAAGCCGAGTTGACGCGTGGTTTCGAACACTCGGACTGCAAGTCGTGCCACAGCGGCTCGGTCCACAACTTGGCCCCGACCCCCGCCTGCGGCCACTGCCACGAACCGGTGACCAAGACCGCGCCCCGCGGCCACCTCATCTGCGCGGACTGCCACGAGCCCCACGCCCGCGGTTCCAGGAAGGACGTGCGATGCGCGAGCTGTCATGAGCTCCCTGCGCGCGGCGGCCACGGCAAGCTCGACGCGTCCTGCAAAGACTGCCACCAAGCGCACGACGGTGCCCCCGGTCCGAGCGCCGTCCCGACTTGCGAGAGCTGTCACGAGAAGAAGAAGCCGCCGCGCGGACTCCACAAGGCGAAGGGGCACGACATCGCGTGCGCCGAGTGTCATACCGCGCATCAGACCTTCGATTCGGCGGAGCGACCGCGTTGCGTGCGGTGCCACGAGGCGCAGGAGACGCACGAGCCCACCGCGCATAAGTGCGGTGGGTGCCATCCGTTCGCGCCGTGAGAAAAGGGGACCGTGAGAAAAGGGGACAGGCACCTTTTCCGAGAGAAAAGGTGCCTGTCCCCTTTTCTCTCAGGAGACGCCGTAGAGACTCGGCGGCTTGCGCGTGCTGCGCGCGGTGGGTGAGTACATGCCGCGCAGCTTGCCGATCTCGGCGATTCGACGGAGCGCGAGGTTATCGGCCGCCTTGTGGGTGGGGATGTCCTCGCGCTTCGCGATCTCGTAGATGCGGAGGATGATCTCGTAGATGCCTTCGGCCTGCTTGAGCGCGCGCTCCTGATTGTAGCCCTCGAGCTCGTTGGCGACGTTGATGAGGCCGCCGGAGTTGATGACGTAATCGGGCGCGTAGAAGATGTTGCGCTCCACCAGGGCACGACCGTCGCGCTTCTCGCTGGCGAGCACGTTATTCGCGGCGCCCGCCACCACCTCCACTTGGAGCCGTGGAATGGTGTTTTCGTTCAGGACCCCGCCGAGCGCGCAAGGGGCGAAGATGTCTGCCTTCACGTCGAAGATGGCCTCGGGATCAACGATGGAGACCGCGTACTTCTCTTTGACCTTCTTCAGGTTGTCGGCGTCGATGTCGCAGACCGTGACCTTGGCGTCTTCTTCCTCGATCAGGTGCTTCACGAGGTGGAAGCCCACGTGGCCTACCCCTTGAACGCTCACGTGTTTTCCAGCGAGGCTGTCGCTGCCCCAGCGGGCCTGCGCCGCCGCCTTCATGCCCATGTAGACGCCGCGCGCGGTGACCGGCGAGGGGTCACCCGAGCCGCCGAGGGCACGGCTAATGCCGGTGACGTATGAGGTCTCCATGCGAACCCACTCCATGCAGCGAACGTTGGTGCCGGAGTCTTCTGCCGTGATGTAGCGCCCGCCGAGCCCCTCGACGAAGCGGCCGTAGGCCCGAAACAGGGCCTCGGTGCGGTGCTTCTTGGGGTCGCCGATGATGACCGCTTTTCCGCCGCCCAAGTTGAGGCCGGCGGCCGCGCTCTTGAAGGTCATGCCGCGAGAGAGGCGGAGCACGTCCACCAGGGCGTCTTCCTCGCTCTTGTAAGGCCACATCCGGCAGCCGCCGAGCGCCGGACCCAAGGTCGTGTTGTGAATGGCGACAATGGCCCGAAGGCCCGACTCCTCGTCGTAGCAAAACGTGACTTGCTCGTGATCCTTGGCTGCGAGGTGCTCGAAGATGTCGGCCTTCATTTCGGGCCGGAAACTAGGGGCGCGACCTCAGCGGGTCAAACGAAAAGCCCAAGGATTCCGCGACGCAGCGCGGCGCGGGACCTCGGATCCACGAGACGCAAAGCCCGCGCGCGTGCCGGAACACGACGGCCCGTGAACGAGCGCCACAAGCACTCCGGGGAAACTCCAGATATCGTGGCAAAGACGCGACACCCCGATGTGCCCGGGCCTCCTGGACATCGAGAAAACCGCAGTCATACCAGCCGCTTGGAGACGACCCCGGCGGACCCGCGCCCGTTGGCACGCGGTCTGCTTTGTAGCTGTGCATGATGAACCTCGAGATCCCGACCCGCCCCGTCCTTCACACCTGGCTTCGACACGTTCACCAACACCTCGAAGTTCGCAAGAGCGAGCGCCAAGCGGCCCCCCGCCCCAAGCGCAACCGCGACCGCGAGCGCGCCCGCCGCGAAGCCCGCCAGCTCTTCACGCAGTACTACCAAGAGTCCGCGCTCGCGGACATCTGAGCCGTCGCCGCCACAACCCCAGGAGGGGTTCAGAAGCCTTAAGGATTGCGGGCCGGCGAGAAGACCTCCGCCGTGCCGATCGACGAACCGAAGATGTCCTGCGTGCTCGAGTGCCTTCGGCCCCCCACCACCAACACCTCGCCCGAGCCCAGCCCCACCGACACGTGATCGGTGCGCGCCTCGCCCATCTCGATGACCTTTGGGGTAGAGGCAAAACAAGACGCGCCCGCAGTGAGCGGAACAACCTCGGCGCTCGAGTGCGGCATACCGTCTTGGCCGCGCCCACCCATGAACACCGCGTTGCTGCGGCCGATGCCGGCCTGCGTGTGAAAGCCACGCCCGGTGGTCATGGTCGCACGACACGTCACGCCGAGCTGACCGGAAGCATCGCGAAACTCCCACATCTCGACGTCGTTGGACGCGTTGACCGGCAAGCTGGCCGGAGGCACCCCGTCTTCGAGGGAGTCATAGCCGCCCGAGAAGAGGATGCGACCATCATCGAGCAATGAAGCGGCGTGAAAGAGCGCGCCCACTCCAAGCGTGATGGACGAGGTCACGACCCGGGTGCGGTTGTCCGCGAAGCGCAGGATCTCGGCGTTCCGAAGCACCCCGGTGGAGTTGTAGCCGCCCGCGAACAAGACGTCTCGGCCGGTGCCGAGCAGAAGGCCGCTGTGACCGGCGCGAGGCTGCGCCATCTTCACCGTGGCCGCGCCGGTGCCGTCATCCGGAAGCAAAAAGATGCGCTTGTCGGGGTCGAAGATCTCGACCTCGGCGACGAAAACCTGGTCCTTCGGATCGCTGGACGGCGTGAAGTCTCGGCCGCCCGCGACCACGACGCGCCCGTCTGCGAGACGCGCCGCCGTATGACCGGTCCGCTTGCGCTGCATGGGCACCACGTCCCGGTTGGGATCGACCTTCACCTCAGCGGGATCACGCGCGTCGATGATGAGAGCGGTCCGCAGCGCCTCGCGCACCGGCTGGTTCTGGGCGTCGAAGATGAGCGACTCCCCGCCCGCGATGAGGACTCGGCCGTCCGCGAGCAAAGTGGCGGTGTGAAAAGCGCGTGCGAGTGAGGCGGGAAGCTCCGCGACCCGACTGAACGAACCGTCCGCCGGGTTGTAGAGTTCGACCGCGCGCGAGAACTGAAACGTGCCGTCTTCGGTGCGGTCTTCGCCCCCGACGACCAACACCGTGCCCGAGGCCGGCATATAGGTCGCGGTCGCGCCAAAACGCGTCACCGCGAGCCCCGAGCAGGTCTCGGGATCCGTGAGGTCCGTCGTGCGGTAGAAGCTGTCCACCAGCGCGAAGGGCACGCGAATCGGAACGATGCCCTCGCCGGCGGTGAGATCGGTGGCCGCGGACACGCCGATCGCGGCGATCGGCGAATCGGGATCGCCTTTGTGGCCGGTGACCACGAGCCGGAAGTCGGTGGTCAGCGGAATGGCGATGGGCTCGGCCAGCGCGCGGTCGGTGACATCGACGATGGTGGACAGACCTTCGGAGTCGATGTCCGTGCCGCGGGGTTCGAAGCGCAGGAAGTCGACCTCATCGATCACGTCTGCGTCGCAGGGGTTGACGATCTGCACGTCCACTTCGACCGGCGACGAGCAGGCCCAAAGACCCGCGAGCGCCGCCGACAGCGGAAGGGAAACGCGACGGTTGTTCGTGCTCATGTTCACCACCGAATCCCCAAGCTGCCCTCGTCCGAGGTGCCGCTGCCGAGCGCGATGCCCACGCCCACCCCGGCGCCCACGACGGCGACGCCCGCGAGTGCCCAGAGCCACCAGCTCGAGCCCTCGGACTCTTCGTCTTCGTCTTTGGGGATCACGCTGGCGGTGAGGTCCGGCCGTGTCTTTTTTACGGAGTCCGCTTCGTCTTTGGGGACCACCCCGCTCTTGGGCGCCTTGACCGGTCCGATGGGACCAGAGGCCACCGCGGAACGTTCGGCGACGGTGGGGGTCTGAGGCTTGTCGATGGGTGGCGGCGCCGCAGCCACGGTGGCGACCTTGGCATCGGAGGCGGAGCTGCTCTTGCTCTTCTTCTTCAAGCGAACTTGCGGGGCCATCGCGAACACGAGGCGCTCCTCCGGCCGCGAGAAGCTGCCCTTGGCCTGAATGCCGGCGTCTTCGGCCAGCTTGAAGACCTCGATCTGCGCGGAGAGCATGTCGAGGTCGAAGGCCACGTCCACCAAGCGGCCGACCTTGCCGGACTTCACGTCCACCAAGACGGTGTAGATGTTGTACGCGGTGGCGGTCCGGTAGATGGACCCGATCATGACGAGATCTGCACCCGCGGATCGCCCCGCGTCCCGCGCTTGATCGATGTGACCCTTTTGAACCTCGTTCTGTGCGAGGCCCGCGATGATGCCCTCGCTCGCGCTCTCGGACGCATCATCTTGACCGCCGAACTCGAGCAGGATGGTCTTCTTGCTGCGAAGCGAGATCCGCTTCGCCATGGGGGGCTGGCCCGGAGACTCCACGCGGAGCCAGTGAATGCCTGGCAGAGCCTCCGCGAGCACGATCGGGGCCTTTCCGAGGTTCCGACCATCGAGGAGCACCGAGGCACCAGGCTTGGCTTTGACCTCGATGCGCGCGCGCGGGCGCTTGAGCACGTTGTAGCGAGCGCGGTCGAAGATCCGGATGAAGATCGGCGGCCACTCTCGATCCGAGAGTTGGCGATCCGGGTTGAAGTGCACCGACTTCGAGAGCGCGTCGTCCCCTTCGTCCTCGTCACCGTTGCGAAACAGCGCGACGCCCATCTTGAGGTACGTGTCTGAGAGCAGACGAAGGTCCTCCACCGCGTCGCCGTTGTCCTCGAGGAGCTTGATCGCACCCTTGAAGTGCCGAGCCGCGTCCGAGAACTCCTCGTCCTCGAGCGCGCTCTCTCCCTTCTGAATGAGCTCCTCCGCCTTGGCTTGAGCCTTTGTATCGCCCAGCGGCGCATCAGCGTTCGCGCTCCCTTTGCTCGAGGAGGCGCCTTTCGATTCGAAGAGATCGTCGGAGCGAACGACCTCCAATCCCGCCGCAGACATCTCGTCGCTCACGACCAAAGTGGTTTGCTCGGTGAGCTCGGGCGCGATGTCCTTGTTCATCGCCTGATATGGCAGAACCAGGACTTTGGGCTTGGCAGCTTCTGCGCTCGGGACGAAAGCCACGAAGAGGGCAAGCGCGGCGCCGGTCAGTCCGAGCAGTGCGGACGTGTGAAGGGCTTTCATAAGGAAGCCTCCTGTTCTCACTCTAAGCCCCTGCCCGTCCACCGGCTTTTTGCCCGACCCGGCCTACCCGAGGGTCAGAGCACCGAGGCCGTAGAGCCGGGCCCGGAGCTCGACGACTCCCAGGCCGCTGGTGGTGCTGGTGGCGAAGACACGATCCGGCGGGGCCGAGAGCTCGGAGGCCATCCGAAGGACCGCTGGTTTCAGCTTTGATTTCGTGATCTTATCGGCCTTGGTCAGCACGACCCACGTCGCTCGGGGCGGCGAGAGTCGTTCGCTGAGCCAAGCGTGGACCTCTTTGTCCTCGTCCTCGAGGGCTCGTCTGCTGTCGAGCAACAACAAAGCGACTCGCAGCGTGGGTCGGCCGAGGAGATACGACTCGATAAACCCCGGGAACTGGGAGCGGATCTTGTTGGGGGCGCGTGCGAAACCATAACCGGGCAGGTCCGTGAGCATCACGTGGCCCCCGTCCCGCTCGGACTCGAAGAAGTTGATCGTTTGAGTGCGGCCTGGGCTCTGCGAAGCGCGCGCGATGCGAGCGCCCGTCAGCGCGTTCAGCAGGCTGCTCTTTCCCACGTTGGAGCGCCCCAAGAAGGCCGCCTCTGGCCACTCGGTCTCTGGGAACCCTGACACGGCGGTAGCCGCGGTGATGAATCGAGTCCGCATGCGGTGAGGTCCCGGGCCTCCGTCTGGGCCCCTTTCGCACCCGGATAGTCGCGGGTAGGTCAGGAATCAATCGCAATCTCCAGTGTTTCCGCCTTGGCTAGACGCGGCGGGCTCGGGCAGTATCCCCTTCGCCCCATGGCTCGGAACTTGCGAGCCGAAAGGAGCATCATGCTCGGACGAAAAGGCATTCAGATAGCGGTCTCGTTCCTGCTCATTGGCGGGTCGCTCACCTACCTCCTCTCGAGCTCCCTCTCCGAAGAGATGGAGTACTTCCACCCCGCCGACGCGGTCATGGTCAAGCGGGCCGAGCTCACGAACCAACGCATCCGGATGGGTGGCTTCGTGCTCAAGGACTCCATCCTCCAAAAGACGGGCACGCTCGAGTACCAGTTCGAGGTGAAGCCGGTGCCGCAGATGCTCAAGTACCCGGAGGTGGCGAACCAGACGATGACCGTGCGCTACGCAGGGGTGGTGCCGGACACCTTCAAGGACGACGCCGAGGTCATCGTCTCAGGCAAGCTCGGTGAAGACGGTGTCTTCCATGCTACGGATCTGCTCGCCAAGTGCCCGTCCAAGTACGAGGCCGAGGAAAAGACGAAGGGAACTTATTAGATGCCCGATTTTGGATACGCGACCTTGCTCCTGACCTTCCTGGTCGCCATCTACACCTCCGCCGCCGCCATCGTCGGCCACAAGACCCGCTCGGAGCGCCTGCTCGAGAGCGCACGCTTCGGGGTGTACGGAACCTTCGGTCTCCTGTCAGTCGCGTGTTTGACGCTCGTCTACCTCTTCGTGGTGGGCGACTACTCCGTGAAGTACGTCCAGCACTACAGCGACCGGTCGATGCCCTTGTTCTACAAGGTCACCGCGCTGTGGGGCGGCCAAGACGGCTCGCTCCTGTTCTGGGTCTGGGTGATGTCGGTGTGGTCGGCGATCGCCGTCTATCAGAACCGCGATCGAAACAAGGAACTGATGCCCTACACCATCGTGACGATGATGTGGGTGACCTTGTTCTTCATGACCCTGCTCATCTTCGCCGCCAACCCCTTCGAGGTCTACCTCGCCGGCGCGCCCACGGACGGTCGTGGTCTGAACCCGCTGCTTCAGAACCCGTACATGGTGACGCACCCGCCCACGCTGTACTTGGGCTACATCGGCTGGACCATCCCGTTCTGCTTCGCCATGGGCGCGCTCGCGCACGGCAAGCTCGACTACGGCTGGATCGCGTCGATGCGGCGCTGGTGTTTGGTCGCCTGGGTGTGCCTCTCGGTGGGCCTCACCCTCGGCGGCCTGTGGGCCTACGAAGAGCTCGGCTGGGGCGGCTACTGGGCCTGGGACCCGGTCGAAAACGCAGCGTTCATGCCGTGGCTCACCGGCACCGCGTTCATCCACTCCGTGCAGGTGCAAGAGCGCCGCAAGATCTTCAAGGCCTGGAACCTCTCGCTCATCATCATCACCTTCGTACTCACCTTGCTGGGCACCATGATGACCCGATCCGGCATCGTAGAGTCCGTCCATGCCTTCGCGCAGTCGGACATCGGTGACTACTTCCTGGCCTTCTTGGTGGTGACCTTGGTGGTGGGCTTTGGCCTCATCCTGCTGCGCAGCAAGCAGCTCGCGCCCGAGAGCGCGCTCGAGTCCATCGTCTCGCGCGAGTTCGCGTTCCTGGTGAACAACTGGATCCTCCTCGCGGCGGCGTTCTTCGTCACCTTCGCCACCGTGTTTCCGTCGATCTACAAGTTCGTGAACAAGGGCCAGGAGATCAACGTCGGCCCCGCGTTCTTCAACCTCTGGATGATCCCGATTGGCCTCGTGCTCCTCTTCTTGACCGGGGTGGGACCACTTCTGTCGTGGAAGAAGTCGACGGCGGCCACCTTGCGGCAGCAGTTCTTGCTGCCCGCCATTGTGGGCCTGCTCGGGGCCGGGTTTGCGCACGTGGCCACGGGGTGGGTCTACGGCAGCTCGCACTGGGTCGCCACGCTCACCATCGCCATCTGCATCTTCGTCACGACCTCCATCACCCAAGAGTTCGCGCGCGGCACCCGCTACCGCATGAAGAACAGCGGCGAGGGCGCGCTCGATGCCTTCATCACGCTCATGACCCGAGCCAAGCGACGCTACGGTGGCTACGTCGTGCACTTCGCGCTGGTGCTCATGTTCTTCGGTTTCGCCGGCAACGCGTTCAAGCTCGAAGCCGAAGAGACCGTACCGGAGGGCAAGAGCGCCAAGATTGGCCGCTACGAGGTGCGTCTCGACCGACTCGTCTTTGAAGACGATGGCCAAAAGAACATGGTCACCGCGCACGTCACGGTGCTCGATAAGGCAGGCAAGGAGCTGGGGACCATGGCCCCCGCAAAGTGGGCCTATCGAAAGCCAGAGGACCAGGTCACCACCGAGGTCGACAAGCGCATGACCCTCGCCGAAGACCTCTACCTCGTGCTCGGCACCTACGACGCCGAGCGCAAGGCCGCCGTCCTTCAGCTGAAGGTGAACCCGCTGGTCAACTTCGTGTGGCTGGGCTGCGGCTTCTTGATGTTCGGCTTCGGAGTCGCGGTCTGGCCCGAGCGCAGGGCGGTCCGAGCCCCCATCTACTCCAAACGCACCGCTCAGGCCGCCGCTGGCGTGGCCTCCTTCGCGCTCGCGATGCTCTCTGCGGGCTTGGCCCTGTTCTGACCCCGGCTCTCTGCCTTGACGCGAATGCCGCCCCCTGATTCCATGCGCGCCATCGAGACCGAGACGTGAGCAGCGCGACCGCCCACAGCAGCCGCCGCGCCGACCGAGCGCTGATCTTCGTCGAGGCGCTCGTGGGCCTCGGCGTGGTCGCTGCGGTCGTCGGCAAGTCCTACGGGGCCGCTTCCACCGTCACGTTCATTCTGACCGGGCTCGCGCTGGCCTTCACCGTGGTCGTAGCGGCGCGCATGTTCACCGCGCTCAAGGACGAGACCCTGGATGTCCCGGGGCGAATGCAGGACCTCGCCCGAGAGGAGCTCGAGCACGAGAAGCTCATCTTGCTTCAAGGCATCAAGGAGTTCGAGGCCGACGCCGCGCAGGGCAAGGTCGACACGGAAGACTACGAGAGCCTGAGGCGCACCGCCGAGGCCCGGGCGGTCGAGATCCTGCGCACGCTCCAGGACAGCGACGCCCAGTACATGCAGCGGGCCGAGGAGCTCATTCGCAAGCGCACGGGCGGGAAAAAAGTCTCCACCGTCGCTCCGCCCAAAGACGCGCCCGCCGCCCCGCCGCCGGCGGCGTCCGCCGACAGCGGGTCCAAGACCATTCGCTTCATCGAGTCGAACGATCGTCTCGTGTGCTCGCAGTGCGGGGGCGAGAACGAGGCCGACGGCCGTTTCTGCGTAGGCTGCGGCAAGCTGCGGGCGGAGGCCAGCGCGTGAGTCACAGCCTGCTCGCCCTCGCAGCCGCGCTCCTCCTTCCCGCGCAAGGCGGCCCGCCCGGTCAACCCGCCTCGCAGCCCGCCTCGCAGCCGGGCGCGATCACCAAAGACCTCACCGGCGTGAGCGCCCAAGTCACCGTCATCCACGAGCTGGGCGATCAGGCCCTGCGTACGCAGGAGAGCTGGACCATCGCCCACAACGGAAGCGCGGCCATCGATCCTTCGGTCCTGACCGTGCAGTATCCGGCCATTCGCCTCTTGAAGCTCGACGACGACGTCCAGGGCTTCGAGGCGGCCGAGGACCGCCAGACCGTCAAGGCCACGCGCCCCCTCTCGCCCGGTATGGGCTCTTTCGCAGGCGCGTATATCTTGGATACCCAGCGCGGCACCGCCTCGTACAAGCGGCGCTTTCCGGTGGAGGTCGAGGTCCTTCGAGTCATCCTCGAGGAAGCGCCCAACCTCAGCGTCACTTCCAACATCGAGGCCACGCGGCGCAATCGCGACCTCAACGGCATCAAGTTCGCCATCTGGGACTTCGCACGGATTCCTGCGAACCAAGAGGTCTCCATCGAGATCAAAGGCATCCCTTACAAACCCGTCTGGCCGACGCAGCTCACCATGCTGATCGGCGCTCTGATCGTGCTGTGGGCATTCTGGGCGGTCCGTTCCGGCAAGGTGCCCGGCGGTGAGCTGTCCTCGAGTAAGAGCCCGCTGTCGGCCGGGGCTCGAAAGGACCGCATCCTCCGGGCCATCGAGCTCCTCGATGAAGACCTGGATCGCGAGAAGGTCAGCGAGAACCGCTACAAGAGGCGTCACGAGGACCTCACCAGGCAGCTCGCTGTGGTGCTCCGTGAGCTCGACCTCGAGGGCCAAGCCCAACCCGCCGCTCGGAAGGAGTGACCGGTTCGCGTGGCTAGCGACCCTCCCTCGCGACCACCTCTGCCTTTCGCCGAGGCCCGGGGTGTCTCCAAGGTCTTTGGGCGTCAACGCGCGCTGCATCAGGTCGATCTCAAGCTTCACCCCGGTCGGGTCACTGCGCTCCTCGGCCCCAACGGCTCCGGCAAGACCACCCTCCTGAGCCTCTTCTCCACGCTGTCGCGGCCGACCTCGGGCACGATGCACTTTGGCGAGCTTCCGCCCGAGCGCGCCAAGGAGGCCCGCGGCGCCATCGGGCTGCTGTCACACCATGCGATGGCCTACGGCGATCTCTCCGCGCTCGAGAACGTCACCTTCTACGCACGGCTGTATGAGGTGAAGGAGCCCCAGGCGCAGGCCGAGGCCCTGCTCCGTGAGTTTGGGCTCGAGGACGCGATGCATCGCGCGGCCGGCACCTTCTCTCGCGGCATGCTTCAGAGACTTGGACTCGCGCGCGCGCTCGTCAGCGCCCCTTCGCTGGTCTTGCTCGATGAACCCTTCACCGGTCTCGACCAACGCTCATGCCAGCGCGTGGTGGAGAAGGTGCGCGCGCTCCGCGAACAAGGCGCCATGGTGCTGCTCGTCTCCCACGACCTGGGTTTGGTCGCCGACCTCGCGGACGAAGCGGTGCTGCTCACCCGCGGTCGCGTAAGGCACCAGCTCTCGGGCTGGGAAAGCGGTGAAGCGCTCCGCGCCGCCTACGCGGAGCACGCAGAGGGCGCGGCGGGATGAACGTGGTGCTCCGCCAGGCCCTGATCATCTGCGCGAAGGACCTCCGCATGGAGCTCCGAAGCCGCGAGGTCGTGCTCGCCATGGCCTACTTCGGCATCCTCGTGGTGCTGATCTTCTCCTTCGCCTTCCCGGTCTTCAGCGGCGCGGTCTCGAGGGAGCAGGTCGTCGCCGGCATCTTGTGGATCTCGATCACCTTCGCGGGCACGCTCGGACTCCAGCGGGCCTTTGAACGTGAACGCGAGGGCGACTGCATCCGGGCGCTGCTGCTCTCGCCGGTACCGCGGCCCTCGATCTTCTTGGGCAAGGTCTTCGGCATGCTGCTCTTCATGGGTGTGCTCGAGGCGGTGGTGCTGCCCGCGATCTTTCTGTTCTTCAACGTCTCGCTCCCGCTGGACGGCTTCCTCGTCCTCGCGCTCACCATCGCCCTCGGGACGGTGGGCTACGCGGTGGTCGGCACCCTCTTTGCGGCCAGCCTGCTGAGAGCGCGGAGCAAGGACATCTTGCTCACCATCATGCTCTTCCCCATCATCTTGCCAGTCTTGATGGCGGGGGTAAAAGCCACCAGCCTCATCCTGCTCCCCGACGGCTCACAGGCCGAGCTCTGGGTGTGGGTGAAGGTTCTGGCGACTTTCGATATCATCTTCACCATCGTCTCGTTGTGGATCTTCGAGATCCTCGTGTTGGACTAGAAAGAGGAACACTCATGAGCCAAGCCAGCCCACAAGTAAGGAGCGACGAGGAACGGCCTTTGGGCTCCGGACCCGTGCTCAGCACCTTCGCGGTGCTGGTCGGCCTGATGTTCGTCGCCGCGGCGTACATGGTCTTTTTTCACGCGCCGACCGAGAAGGTCATGGGCTTCGTGCAGAAGATCTTCTACTTCCACGTGCCTTCGGCCTGGAACATGTTCCTCGGCGTAGGGGTGGCCGCCGTGGGCAGCGTCATGTACCTCGTCAAACGCACCGACAAGTGGGACCGCATCGGTGACGCCGGCGTGGAGCTCGCGGTGCTGTTCGGCGCGATGGTCCTCATCTCCGGGCCGCTTTGGGGACGAAAGGCCTGGGGTGCGTTCTGGGTCTGGGACGTGCGTCTCACCTCCAGCCTGGTCTTGGTGCTCACCTTGGTCGCCTGCAAGATGGTGCGCGGTTACGCGGGCGCGGAGGCCAAGAAGATCGCCGCCGGCCTCGCGGTGTTCGCGGTCATCAACTCCGCCTTCGTCTACTACTCGGTCGACATCTGGCGCGGCACCCATCCGCCCAAGCTCGTCGCCACTTTGGCCCCCGCGATGAAGCAGACCTTCTGGTTCTCGACGCTCACCTTCCTCATCGCGTTTTTCGTCTTGCTCACCCTTCGCCTCCGGACTGGACGCTTACAGAGCGCGCTGGATCGCCTTCACCTTCGCCTGACCGAGTCGGGCCTCGACGACTGAGGAACATCCGCATGAAGACTTCACTCGCCATCCCCACCCTGTTTGCGCTCGCCCTCGCCGTAGCCTCCGCCGAGAATGCGCGCGCCCAACCCGCGGACACCAGCACCCCGGCGGCGGCCGCCACGACCAAGAAGCCCATCCCGCCCGGCTTCGAACCCATCGCCGGCAAGGAGGCCCAGGCCGAGTCGGTTAGCGCGCCGCTGCTCGTGGTGCTGGCTTACGGGGCGTTCTTTCTCCTGACCTTCGGGTACGTGGTGCACCTGGCACGTCGTCAAAAGGCGCTCTCGGACGAGGTGGCGGCGCTCCGCCAAAAGCTCGGCAAGGGGGGCAGCGGCGCGTGACCCTCCCGCACATCGTCTACATCCCTTTTCTGCTCTCGGTCGGCTTCTCGGCCGGCTGGTACCTCGGCTCACGCGCGGTGCGAAATGAATGGGCCCGCGCCGAGAAGCGCCGTCTGGCCGAGGAGTGAATTCCAAATGAAGCCCTTCGATCTCGATGTGAAGACCGCCGTCGCTCGCGCCCGCGCGCGCGAGCCCGAGATCGAGGCCTTCCTCCACACTCGGTTCGACCAAGCCCTCGCCGAGAGCCAGACCACCTCGGGCCCCTTGGCCGGGGTCCCCTACGGCCTCAAGGACGAGTGGGAGACCACCGTGCTCCCGACCACCGGCGGTTCACACCGCCATCGAAACCGCACCCCCGCTTTGGACAGCGAGGTCTATCGCGTGTTCCAGGGCGCGGGCGCGGTGCTGCTCGGAAAGACCAACCTCAGCGACTTCGGGCTCGCCCCGGAGTCGACCAACTTCTTGCGTTCGACCAAGAACCCGCACGCGCTCGAGCGCACCGCGGGCGGAAGCTCCGGCGGCGCCGCGGCCGCGGTCGCAGACGGAATGATCGCCTTCGATTGGGGCACCGACATCGGCGGCAGCATCCGGCTCCCCGCCGCCTTCTGCGGCATCATGGGCCTGCGCCTCTCCTCGGAGACCTGGCCGATGACCGGATCCTTTCCGATCATCCCAAAGGTCGTCGAGTGGATGTGCGGGCAGGGTCCGATGGCGCGGACCTCGGCCGAGCTTCGTGCGTTGCTCGAGGTCGCCGCCCCCGCGCTCAAGACCGGCGGTTCGAGACGCTTCGAGTTCAAGGGCGCGGTGTTCTACACCCCCGAGCACCTAGGCCAGTGGCCGAGCTTCGAGGCCGATGTTCAGCCGCACATCGAGCGTGCCATCGAGGGACGGCTCGCGCCCAAATCCGAGCTCCCCGCGACCTCGAAGGTCGCACGCGTGTACGGCAGCTTGTGGGCCTCAAACCTCGAGCACCTGCTCGAGGCCGACGACACGCTGAGCTTGGGCCAGGGGCTCGTGGCTGCGCTCTCGAGCGCGCTCTTGCGCGGCCGCCTCCTCAACGACCGGCGCTTCTACCCCAACACCGCGGAGCTCTTGCTCCTCATGGGCGTGGGGCGAGTGACCATCTACCGCAATCGCGAACGCGCCATGGATGCCGGCCAGCGGGTGCGCGACGCCTTCGAGAAGGTCTGGGCCCAAGGGCTGGTCATCGTGGCGCCGGTGACCATGTATCCGGCGCCGATCATCGGAAGGACCACGCGCAACATGCACCTCATCGACTGCACGATGCCCGGAAACATCGCGGACGCCACGGGACTCTCGATCCCGTTTGGGACCTTTCCGGGCGGGCTGCCGAGATCGATTCAGCTGCTCGGCCCTCCGGGCAGCGAGGCGTTCTTGCTCGAGCTCGGCGACCGCATCCAGGCCAGCTCGAGATGACTCAGCGGTCCGGCGAGAGCGTGATCTCGGCGGTCAGCGCCCAGCGCTGGAACTGACGATCGAAGTCCGCGTCACCCTCGAACGCGGGCACGCCCACGAGGCGCACGCGGCGACCCTCGACCTCGAGCCACAACCGGCCGCGGGCCTTTTGGCCCATGGCGGCCCCCAAGATCAAGAGCGCAAAGCCCGAGAGCATCAGCGCCGCGAGCGGGGAGTCCGCGAGCCCTGCGCCCGGCGCCGGCACGAAACCCATCCGAAGCGCGCGGATCTCGACCTGACCATCGCGATGGCGACCATCGAAGCCCGGCGGCGCGTTCTTGAAGATGGGGAAGCTGATGCCCTGCTGTTGATCCTTGGGACGCTGCTCCATCACGAGCATGGGACCGAGGCCCTTGAAGTCGCGATCGAAGGAGCGAATCACGTACGAGGAAGGCCACTGGAAGAACTCGAAGGGTTCGGCTTTCGCCATGTCGAAGTAGCCGATCACCCCGCTGCTGGTGTCCTTGACCTCGAGCATCGCCCGCACGAGACCCAGCTCCCGGCTGGACTCGCTCGCGTAGAGCCCCGCCCCGAGCACCATCGCGAGAAGACCCAGATGCGACAACAGCGGCGCGGACCGAGCGCCCTGCCCCACGTCGAAGGCCATCACGACTCGGCTCCCATCCACGTCTTGGGCGGAGGGGGCTCCAAAGCGACTCAGGTACACCGCACGCAGGGACTCGACCGCGGTTTCTGGCGCCGGGGCTTCGAGCTCACGTTCGTGCGGCGCCCGCTCCGGCGGCTCGACCGGTACACCCGTTCGCGCGCGAGGCCAGGCTCGAACCAAAGTCGCGATCAAGCTGCCGCCCACGAGGCTCAGCAGCGCGAACATCCACGGCGAACGGAAGACATCCGAGAGGCCCCAGCCGATGAGTTCGTGCAAACGCGTGGCGGCGGGGCTCTTGGCCATCTCCAGCGCCTCCGCCCCTTGCGGGATGACCACCGTGAGCAGCGTGGCCAAAGAGACCAGCAAGACGAGCAGCGCGAAGCTGCGCTGCGAGGACATGACGCGCCAAATGAGCGACATGATCACTCGGTCCCCTTGGCCGTCTCGGTCTTCTCCACGTGACAGACGTGGACCACCTTCTCCTTGTACACGAAGGCCTTCAAGCTCGGGCCGTCCCCGGTATGACAGGGCTTGCAGGTCGCGTCGGTCACCGGTTCGAGGCCGTAGAGCTTCGAGAGCACGGGGTCTTGCATGACCCAGCGCGGCGAGTAGTGCGATCCGGCCCCGTGGCAGCTCTCGCACTGGACGCCCTGCAGCTTGGGCTCGTCTTGGTTGGCCACCATCGTGTGACAGCTCCGGCAGACCCGGTCGCGGCGCTGAGACTTCGTGAGGCGAGCGAGGGACATGGAGTGGCCGCTGGCTTGCCACTTCTTGTACTGAGCCTCGTGGCAGCTCCCACAGGCTTCGGCCCCCACGTGTTCCTGCGCGACTACGGTCGCGACCGGGGCCGAGGCGGCCGCCAGGGCGAATGCGAGCCACAGCGCGCGGGTCCGATGAGACATTCGAGCGCAGCCTACCGGGCCCAAAGAGTGAGTCAACCCCCGTCATTCCTTCGGTCGCGTTGACCGGGATGGGTCTTCCCTCTACCTTCGGCGCACGCATGGGTCTCATGGTCGGGCTCACCGGAGGTATCGGCTCCGGCAAGTCGACGGTGGCGCGGCTGCTTGCACTTCGCGGCGCCGAGGTCATCGATGCGGACCAGCTCGCGCGCGAGGTGGTGGCGCCGGGCGAGCCGGCGTTCGCCGAGATCACCCGCACCTTCGGCCCGGAGGTCTTGGACGCAGAAGGGCGGCTCGACCGGGGCAAGCTCGGCGCGCTCGTCTTCTCGGATACGGAGGCCCGTTCGAAGCTGAACGCGATCGTCCACCCGGAGGTCGCTCGCCTCTCGGCGGTGCGGATGAGCGAGGCCCTCGCCCGCGGTCGTCCGATCGTCGTCTACGACGTGCCCCTTCTGTACGAGAACCACCTCGAGTCGAGCTTCCCGGTGGTGGTGGTGGTGGACGCCCCGGAGTCGATTCAGGAGGCGAGGATCCAGGCGCGAGACGGGCTGAGCCGGGCCGAAGCCCGTGCGCGAATGTCGTCCCAGATGTCACTGGCGGAAAAGGCCGCAAAAGCCGACTTCGTGGTCGACAACGCCGGGCGCCTGGAAGACACAGAAAGACAGGTCGACGAGCTCTACGCCGCGCTCCTGGCGCGGGCGGACGCGCTCGGGGGGGGACCATGATACATCGACACGCCTTTCTCACCGGGTATCCGGGATTCATCGCGCGGCGGCTCCTTCGGAAGCTCCTGTCTGCGGATGACAGCCTCAGGGTCAGCGTACTCGTGGAGGCCTCGCGTCTGGTGCATGCGCAAGACGACTTGCGCCTCATCGAGAGGCAGGTCTCCCCAGAGGCCGCGCATCGTGTGCAGCTCCTCACCGGCGACGTCACCGCCATGGATCTCGGCCTCTCGGGGCCCGAGTTTCGCGAGGTGGTCAACGGCGTCACCGAGGTCTTTCACCTCGCCGCCATCCATCAGCTCGGCGTCGACCGTCCCACCGCGACCCGGGTCAACGTGCTCGGCACTCAGAACATGCTCGACATGGCCGCCTCGATGCGGAAGCTGCGCCGCTTCATGCACTTCTCGAGCGCGTACGTCTCGGGCCGCCGTGAGGGTGTGGTCATGGAGGACGAGCTCGATGCCGGGCAGACTTTCAGGAACCCCTACGAGGCCACCAAGTTCGAAGCCGAAAAGAGAGTCGTCGCCGCGAGCGCCAACCTGCCCATCACGATCATCCGTCCCCCGGCGGTAGTCGGCGACTCGAAGACCGGCGAGATCGATCGCTTCGACGGCGTCTATCACATCGGGCTCTTGCTCGCGGCCTCGCCCGTACCCATCTCGTTCCCGCTGCCGGGACAAGGCGTCGCGCCCTTGCACATCATCCCCGTCGACTACCTCGTCGACGCGGTGCACGTGATCACCGAACAGCCCGACACCCTCGGCCGCACCTTTCACGTGGTCGACCCGAACCCGCTGTCGGTCGAACGGGTCTTCAGCCGAGTCGCGGGTGCGGCCGGCCGAAAGACTCCGCGTTATGGCGTCTCTCCGAACATCACGAAGGCCTTGCTGCGGATCCCAGGGCTCGAGCGCATCGCGCCCGTGAACCATCAGGTCATCGACTATCTGAACCACCTCGCGTTCTACAACTCCAAGAACACGATGGAGACCCTCGAAGGCACCGGCGTCCACTGCCCTTCCTTCGAGACCTACGTCGACAATCTTGTGCGCTACGCCCGCGACTACTGGACGAGGAGTGGCTCGCGCACGCTCGTAGACAGCTCGCGCCCGACCTCTAGGCTAAGCTGAGGCGAGAGGACCTCAGCCCGACTGCGCGGCGCGGCGGCGGCGCCGGATGCGGTGGAGCACGCGACCGAGCATGCCGCCGAAGATGCCCACCACAAACCCGCCGATGTGCGCGAACCAAGCGACGCCGCCCGAGGGCTCCATCGAAGCCGAGAGCGCCAAGAAGCCGTTCAAGAACTGCTGCAAGGCCCAGATGCCCAGGAAGAAGAACGCGGGCACCTCGATGAAGGTCAGCACGATGAAGACGGGAAAGACGGTGAGGATGCGGGCGCGCGGAAACATCACGATGTACGCGCCGAGCACGCCCGCGATCGCCCCCGAGGCGCCGACCATCGGCACGCTGCTGTAGGGGTCGAAGAACCACTGCGCGAGCGCCCCCGCCGCGCCCGAGAACAAGTAGAAGAGGATGTAGAGCGGGTGCCCCAGTCGGTCTTCGACGTTGTCGCCGAAGACGCGCAGGTAGAGCAGGTTGCCGAGGATGTGAAACCAGCCGCCGTGCAAGAACGCCGAGGAGATGAGCGTGAAGAGCACGAGTTCGAGCGGCTCCTCACCGCCGAGCGCGGCGGTGAAGCGAGCGGGCACGAAGCCGTAGGCACTCACCAGCCCTTCGAGCGCAGCCCCGAGCGAGAGCTGATACGCGAAGGCCCCCGCACACCCCGCCATGAATAGGTACGTGACGTACGGGAAGTGGATCCGAGGGTTGATGTCCCGAATCGGAATCAGAGCGGGTACTTGGGTACCACGCCAGCGCCGAAGAGACGAGTGGGTTTCGGTTCGTTCCGGCTTTCTAGGCCACGTGGGATGGTGTATGACCCCGAGGCGCTCGTGCCGGTCCAAAGCACCGCCCAAAGGGCCTCTCTGGTCGCCCTAAGCCTCGCGCTCGTGCTGCTGGGGACCCCGAGCATCGCACCCGCCGCCGAGCTCTCACTGCGTTCACGCACCGTTTATCACGGCTGGCAGCTGCGGCTTCAAGACCGCACGAGCCTTCGAAACATGAACCGGTTCTACAGCACCCTGGACGTGGGGGGCTGGGGGGTCTGGGAGGGGCAGATCGACGCGGTGGTCTCGCTTCGCTACGACACCGAGTTCGCCACCGGACTGCCTCGCGAGAACCCCGCGCCCCGCTTCGCCGGCGCCGACGGACGAAACGATCTCGACCTCATGTACGCCTACGTCGACTGGCGCGTGCTCCCCGAGCGGCTCGCGCTTCGGCTCGGGCGGCAGCTCATCCTCGACGACCTCGACTGGTACAGCCTCGACGGCCTCAAGGTCACCGGGCACATCACGCCACGCGCCTTCATCGAGGTCTACGGTGGATTCGCCGTGCCCTACGGAACGTTCATGTCGTCGGACGTCTTCGCCAACGACGGCCTCGAAGTGAGCGACGGCCAAAAACTCGCGGTGGGTGGGGCGGCGTTCTGGCGCGTGAGCGACGAGCTCAGCCTCTCGCTCGCGTATCGTCAGGAGCACATCGTTCGCAACGACGACCTCGAGGTCTTCGGCGGCCACGCGCCGGGCTCGGAAGAGTACACGCTGATTCAACAGCTCTCGGGCGGACGCATCGGCTTTCAAGAGCACCTCGTCGGAGCCTCGGCCTCGTACATCATCCGGCCCATCGATCTCGAAGCCTACGCGCGCTTGACCTACAACTTGCTCTTTTTGGATCTCGATCAAACCCGCGCTGGCCTCAATTGGGACCCCGCACAACGCCTGCACGTGGGCGCCGAGTACTTGCGCGTGCGTCCGCGCTTCGCCGCCGATTCCATCTTCAACGTGTTCAACATCTTCCCCTATGACCGGGGTCGGCTCGAGGCGGAGTTCGAGTTCTTGCCCGGCCTTCGTGCACACGCCGGGTACTTCTTGCAGAAGATGAACGGGGGGCCGGTGGGCCTCGAAGGGGGCCCCGAGTTCTCGGGCAGCGACGTGGCGCACGGACCCCGCGGCGGCGTGACGTATCGTCCCTCGTGGCTTGGCGTGGGCGCGTTCGCCGAGGCGAGCACGAACTTCGGCGGCGACTTCGCCTACGGCGGCAACTACCGCCGCTTCGAGTTGTTCGGCGATCTGACACTGCTCGAGCGCGCGCTCTATGGTTGGGTGCGGCTCAACTACACCGGCTTTCAGAACGACTGGTTCGAGGGCCGAGATGCCGGGCAGGTGCCGGATGAGCGGCAGAGCTTCATCATCGACCTCGGCGCGCAGTACACCTTCCTCGATCACTTCACGGCGCGCCTCAACTACGTGCAGAACGTGGGCTCCTATCTCGAAGGCAGCTATCGGCTCTTGTCCTCGCTCGAGGTTCGGTACAACTGATGCGCACTCGCCTGTTCATCGTCATGGGCTCGCTCGGCCTCGCCAGCGCTTCCTTCGGGATGTCGTGGCTCGAGAGTGGTCCCGACCCCGTCATCTTCCCGCGTCAAGAGATCCCGATCCTCTTCGATCACGCCTATCACGTGCGCGCGCCGGACGAGGCCAAGGGGCTCGAGGGCGAAGGCCTCGACTGCAGCTTCTGCCACGAGAACGTATCGGACTCCAAAGACAGCGCGGATCGCGACATCCCGGGGCACGGCACCTGTGAGACCTGCCACGACGACTGGATGGCCGAAGCGGAATCGCCGGCCTGTGCTCGATGCCACGCCGATCTCTCGCCCGCCGCGAAGGCCTCGCCCGCCCGCACGTCCACCCAGGCTCGGCCGGTGCACATCCCGCCGCCCAACATCGTCTTTCCGCACGCAAACCACGTGAACGCCGGCGTCGAGTGTGTGGCCTGCCACAAGAACGTGCCCGGCAAGACGCTGGCAACCCGCGATGACTATCCGACCATGGACCGCTGCGTGGGCTGTCACGAGGAAAAGGGGGTCTCCACCGCCTGCACCACTTGTCACTTCTCGAGTGTGGCCGGCACCGACCGCATTCTCACCTCGTTCAAAGAGGGCAAGCTCATGCCCCGAAGGCTTCACCAAGCGGCCATCCACGACACGGACTTTTTGCGCGATCACGCGGTGCCGGCCATGCGCGACAAGGCGTACTGCTCGAACTGTCACAGCGAGGCGGACTGCCTCGAGTGCCACGACGGCGTTGCGAGAGACGTGCGCTACCACTCGGGCGACTTCATCTCCACCCACTCCATCAAGGCGCGCATCGACGACGTGCGCTGCCAGAGCTGCCATCGCCTGCAAGACTTCTGTCTGAACTGCCACGTCCGCTCCGGCGTCGCGACAGTCACCGCGGTCAACGAGTTCGACCCCGGCCGGTCGAGCTCACCTTCGCGTTTTGCCTTTGCCCCGCACCCCACCAGCGCCAGCGGCTGGCTCACCCCCGGCAGCCAAAACTTCCACGGTTTCCACGCGCAGCGGAACATCCGCGCCTGCGCGAGTTGCCATCAAGAGCAGTACTGCATCCGGTGCCACGGCACCGGCGCCTCCTCGGAAGGCTACAACCCGCACGGCCCCAACGCGGAACGCCTCCGCAATCTGCCGGCCGGCGGCGCAAACTCTCGTGTTTGTCTCAAGTGCCATCTCCCCGGCGACACCCGGTGGCAGTAGAAGGTCTCCTCATGCTCGATAGCTCCATCGAAGTTCGACTCAACGACGTCCGCCGCTTCATGAAGGAAGCGGGCGTAAACGTGCTGCTCGTTCGTTCCGCCGACCGGCACCTGAACGAGTACGTGCCCCCCGAAGACTCGGTGCGCCAGTGGGTCTCCGGCTTCACCGGCTCCATGGGCGAGGTCATCATCACCGAAAGGATGGCCTACCTCGCGGTGGATGGCCGCTACTGGCTTCAGGCCGAAAAGGAAGCGCCGAGCGAGCTCTACGAGATCTTGCGCGTGCCCTCTTCCACGGGCATCGATCTCACGATCTCGGAGAAGTTGTGTGAGCTCGCCAAGGAGGCCAACGGCCAGGGGCTCGAGATCGGCTTCGATCCCGCGCGTCTTTCCATCGCCGAGCTCGAGCGCTTTGAAAAGAGCGTGCCCGGTCCCGCGAAGTTCGTGCCGCTGTCACCGAGCCCCGACGCACGCGCCAAGGGTGAGCTCGCATCGTCTCGCCCGCCGGTCTTTAGGGCCCCGGACGAGGCGCGCCTCGGCATCACCCACGAGGAGAAGCACGAGACGCTGCGTTCGTTCCTTCGCGCCGAGAACCTGGACGGGCTCTTGATTCAGCGCCTCGACGAGATCGCTTATCTCACGAACTTGCGCGCCCTCGAGCTGCCCTATCAGTCGACCTTTCGGTCCGTGGCGCTCGTGACAGAGGAGGCCCTCCACGTGGGGCTCGACCCCGAGACGGTGCCGGACCCGGTGCGCCTCGCCCGTCCGGGGCTCGACTTCACGACCGAGGCGGCGCTCTTCGAGAGCATCGGCAAGGGTCAGCGCATCGGACTCTCCAAGGAGCACAACACCGAGGCGATGCGCCTCGCCATCGCGGCCTGCGGCGCTGAGGCCGTGCTCATCGAGAGCCCCATCGGCGGCTGGAAGGCGCGCAAGACCAGCGAAGAGCTCGCGAGCATGCGCAGGGCCTTTGCCCGGGCTGACAAGGTCGTGGCCAAGGCCCAGAAGTGGCTCATCGACAAGGTGCTCGATGGCAAGAAGGTGAGCGAGCTCGACTTCGCGGACAAGGTCGAGTCTCTGTTCTTCGACGCCGGCGCCACCGGGCTCTCGTTTCGAGTGATCTCGGCCTTCGGCAAAAACGGCGCGATCATCCACTACAGCCACCCGAGCCGAAAGCGCTTCGCCAAGCGCGGCGAGCTCGTCTTGCTCGACACCGGCGCCTACTTCGAAGAGGGCTACGCCACCGACCTCACGCGGACCTTCTTGGTGGACGGGCCCAAAGCGCGAGGCAAGAAGAAGCAACGCGAGCTCTACACCTTGGTGCTCAAGGCCGCGATCGCCGGTCTTTCGGCGGTGCTGCCACGCGGCGCCCGCGGGGTGCAGCTCGATGCCTTGGTGCGCGCCCCCATTTGGGCCGGCGGCTACGACTACGCCCACGGCACCGGTCACGGCGTGGGCATCGGGGTGCACGAGTTCCCGCCGCGCATCGGACCCACCTCGGAGTCGCCGCTGTTTCCGGGTCAGATCTTTTCGATCGAGCCCGGCCTCTATCTGCCCGAGTTTGGCGGCATTCGGATCGAGAACCTCGCCACGGTGCGGCCGCGCAAGAAGAACCCCGATCAGCTCGAGGTGGTGCCGCTGACGTTCTGCCCGCTCGATGATCGGCTGATCGAGAGCAGCATGCTCTCCGCCGACGAGAAGCGGTGGCTTCAGCGCTTTCGGAAGTCTTGAAGCGGCCGCCCTACCCTAAGCCTTCTAAGCCTTCAGCCGGGCCACGATGCGAGCCGCGACCTTCGCGGGCGTGAAGCCGAAGTGCTCCGCGGGCGCCTCATGAGGCGCGCTCTCCCCGAAGCGATCGATCCCGGAGTTGAGCCCGATCAGGCCGGTGAACTCATGCCATGAGGTCGTGCGACCGAGTTCGAGCAACACCAAGCGGGCGCCCTCACCGAGCACCGCGGTCCGGTAGGCCGCGTCTTGGGGTCGAAGCCCGCCGCGTAGGCCCAGGACATCGCGGTCGAGAGGCCGTCGGCGGGTCGCCAGGCTACGAAGAACCCGGGACGGTGGACGTCCTCAACCCGCAACTGGACGCCCGTTGATGAAGTCTACTTGAATCCAGCGGACCTTGACCCGACCACGCAAGCGCCCTAGGTTTCCTTCGATGAGGGCTACGCTCGCGCTCCTTGCCGTGGCTGGGCTCGCGCTCGCGGTCGCAACCGCCACCGGGTGTAAGACTCAGGAGGACTGCCGACGATCGCGCGAGTGCGCCTCCCGCGGGAGATGCATTTCCGACTTTGGAAGCTGCGTTGCGGCGTCGGAGGCGGACTGCAAGCAGTCCGAGGTTTGCCGCGACCACGGTCGCTGCACCTTGCGCGACGGTGAGTGCCAAAATTGATGGTTCAGCCGGGCGCGGAAGTCGCCTCAGGTCAGCGCGTTGGTCTCCCGGCGGATCTGGTCGACGCCCACTACTTGGGGCATCCGCCCATCAACCTCTAGCTGCGGCGTCACACCCGGGAGGACCTCGTCGAGTCCCTGGCTGCTCTTGCTGGCATTCGCGTTGTTCTCGGCTATCGGCCGGGCCGCTCGACGTTTTCGTGCGGGGGCAACGGCCACTCGCTTCAGCCAAACTCGCAGAGCAGAGACAGGCGCTCGGTCAAGGCGGACAACCTAGGTTGCGCCATGCGGCTTCGGGCCCTGACTTTGAGCAGCTTTAAACCACTCGAAGAAGACGAAGGGTTCCGTCGCACTCGCTTCCCCCGAACGAGCGCGGACCAGAGGATTTAAGTGATGCGCGGGTCCACCAAACGGGCTCGAATCGCCCTTCCTGCGCATCGGTCACCGCATCATGGCTTTCCGCGAGGAAGAAGCGTGAGGCACCCCCCGTAGTCCATGGCATGACAAAGAGCATTCTCGCGTTCGGGGTTTCGGCGCTTTCGGTGGTATCCGCAGTCGTCATGTATTTCGTCGCACAAGGCCATCGCGCCGCGAGCGTTGCACTCTCCGCTGGGAACAACCACGAGATCGCGATGCTTCGGCTGCAGCGGGCCACTTCCATGGAGCGCTTGATGTTGGTGGCGGGAGGGGTGTTTGTGCTCGCCTTGGTGACGGGGCTTGTGTTCAGGACCAAGGAGCGCCGAGCGCGCTGATGATCCCTTCAGCGTTCGAACTCGCGCGTGAACGGAGTGCACCGAGTCAGAGCTGCGAGCGCCGCTCGGAAACTGAGAGCTACCCTAAAACGATGTTGGCTTCGCCGGGATGATCCGCCTCGTCGAGACTCGGGCCTTCGCGGGTCGACCCCGCTTCAAAAGGAAATAGACATGCGCCTTTCCACATTCTGTCTTGCTGTTGTTGTCGTTGTACCGGCCGCCTCTGCCGCACTGGCCGGACCAGGCTTCGCGCCGGTGCGGCTCGTGGCCGCCCCGGAGGGGATCTCGAGCGGCGAGCTGAGGGTGCCTCCGGGAATGCAGGGCATCGAGATAACGATGACCTCGGCCGACCTTTGGCAAGGCCGCGTGGAGGCGCTCAACCGCGTCGGCTGTGACCAGATGTCCGAGGGGAGCAGCTACGTTCGCACGCGTGACATCGCCATCCGACCCGACGAGCCCGTCCTGATCCAATTGACCGCGCAGCCTGGTGCCGTGTGCCGCGTGGTGGCGTACCCCAATGGCCACGTGCATCGTCCGCGGGAACTGGAGGGGGCCCCTTCCGCAGACGCTCCTCTGCGCGAGCGGGCACTGCAACTGCACGGAGCGTGGGCGATGGCGACGTGGGGCCGCGGCGAGCCCACCTTGATGTGGGTGAAGGATGCCGCCGACGCCTTCGCCACCGTCAAAGACACGTTCTTCGTGTATGCCAAGAAGGCCGTAGACTCGGAGGGTCTTTCCTCGAGTCATACGCACTCTCGGTCGCTGCTCGCCGGAGAGCCGCTGCTCGTGATCGACTTCCAGGAGAACACCAATGCTTCGCCGGTTTTCCTGCGCGCCAACGGCATGACCGTTCAGCTGAAGCTCAGCGGCGCCGAGCGGGTGAGCGACTTCGTGCAGACCGCGCGTCCGGCGACGGTCGTGATACCTCCCCCGCACTCGGAGCTGAGGCATCCATCCTCGCCCATGAGCAAATGGAAGGACGATGAGTTCTTCCCGCTCGCAAGCGAGAACGACCGCATCGCGCGTTTCATCGAGGCGAAGAAGAAGGTGGCCGCCTGCGTGAACAAGA
Organism: Deltaproteobacteria bacterium; assembly: GCA_011526105.1. Taxonomy (GTDB): domain Bacteria; phylum Myxococcota; class Kuafuiibacteriia; order Kuafuiibacteriales; family Kuafuiibacteriaceae; genus WYAZ01. The sequence continues at coordinate 78,032 of WYAZ01000191.1, forward strand.
TGTTTGCCAAGCTCGACCCCGATGGCCGGGCGGGTTCGTACGACCTCGTCACCTACGACAAGAACGGCAAGGCCAAGGTCGAGGGCTATGCGCAAACGCTCTGGCGCAAGGTGGATGCCGGCTGCAAGACGAAGAAGTTGTGGAAAGAGGCCGATGCCATCCGCGCCGAACTGAAGAAGGATGCGGGCAAGACGCAGGTCGAGGCGCTCGTGCCCGTGCAGGCGCGCTTCGCGGGCGGTGGCTGAGAGGAGTAGCAAGCTCGATCCGGTCCGCATCCCCGAGGCGACCTGAGTCTAGTCCGGGCGCGAAGCATGAGGAGCGAATCGGCGCTCAGTCGACGAAGGGCTGGTAGCGCGACGGCACCGAGTTCGAGCGACACCGGTGGTCAGCCGAGGTGGGGGTACCCACGACGCTGTTCCTCCTGCCCGAAGATGCAGCCAAGCACCCGGGTGTCTTCGAGGCGGTGGGGCCCAGCGGATGTGAGGTCGCGAGCCACAGCTTTCATCACGACTATGCCTCGAGCCAGCTGGGGGACCCGGAGATCCGCGCCAACCTCGAGGCCGCCGAGCGCTCGCTCGTCAGTCGGCGGGGCCGGCGTCGAGGCAGTCGGGCGTGGTCAGACCAGCTACGATGCCGGGTGGATCATCTGGATTCAGCAACGTGTGCGGGCCGACGACGCAGCGCGCGCGACACTGCGGGACGCACGCGGTTTGAGAGGGAGTCGTTCCGCGCACGCAGTTTCCGATGTTGGGATCCGAGATGGCAGCGGCGCAGCGCTGCGTGGCTGGACAGTCGGCGCCCCCAGTGCAGGCCAACTCCATCCCGTCCCCGCGACTGGCGTCTTCGGCAACGGGTTCTCCGTCCCCACAAGCGAGAATTCCGACCAAGAGCAAGCTCGACCTCAGGCCGATGAGACGTGGGGCGCGCATCACAGCTTCTCCAACCAGATCGCATCGAGGATGAAACTCGTGTGACTTGAGGCGGTCTTGAAATACAACGAACTCCCGCAATACACAACCGGCCTCGATGGCGAGCTCGTTGGGCCTTCGACGCGCTGGATCAACACTTGAACATCCGTACAGCATGGGTTAGAAAAACGCCGTGCGGGTCGACGAGTTCCATCCGTGGTCCGCAGCCCCTCCCTCACGAACGTCTCGCGATCTCGACGCGCACCGCATCGACGCTGAACTAGAGCGCCACGTCCGCGCCCACGCGCAACTCAGGTTGCGGATGGGCGAGCTGCTCGATGCCCTCTTCGTCACGCGCGGACACCACGAACTCGGCTTCTCTTCGATGAGCGCCTACGTCGTCGAGCGCGCGGGCGAATCCGGACGGTGGGGCCAAGAGACACGCGCCTTGGCTCGAAGACTTCGCGAGCGGAACCTTCGGCACCTGCGCGGCGCCCTCGTCTTTGGCCATCTGAACTGGAGCATGGCGGAGGTGATCTCGCGCCATGCCCAGCCCGACACTGAGCTCGCGCTGATTTGCGCCTCGGCCGGGCGCACCGTGCGCGCGGTGCAGATCGAGCTGGCGGGGGATTCGCACACGACCAACCCCGTGGGCGCGGGTGCGTCAACGGCCGAACCCGAGCGCAGGTCGCGCCGCCGGTGGGTCACGCCGGCCGAACTGGCGATGCTTCATACCTCACGTTTGCTGGTCTCGTACCTCACGAGCGCGCACGCCTCGGACGAAGCGTTGCTCACCGCCCTGCTCGGCGAAGCCGAGAGCAACCTCGCGTCGATGCGTGAAGCGTCCACGAGCGCACCAGCTAACTGCCACGCTTCACCCGAAGAGAGGTTCGAGGCGGCGACCGCCGCACTGAATCAGCTTCTCGAATCCGAGCAAGCGCGACGCAGCGCTGCTCGAAACGAAAACCACGCCGCGTCGGCGAACCCAGAACTTTCGGTGCGGCCCGTGAATGCCACGACCATCACCCCGCTCGAAGCCACATCGGTGCCGAGTGACCCCGCAGCACTCGACGCCGCCATCCGAAAGCTGGCGGCCCAGTTCAGGGGTCAGCAGCTCGATCTCGCGGACCTCGCTCACGAGGTTCTGAAACGCCGCCGCTGGCGTGCGCTCGGGTTCGACAGCGCCGCCCACTATGCGGAGGTCCGTCTGGGGCTCAGTCTCTCGTGCCTCGAACACAAGGCAACGCTCGCGAGGCGTCTTCAGCGCCATCCGCGGTTGAGGGAGAGCCTTCGCGCCGGTCTGCTCGGCACCGAGGCGGTGCTGCTCTTGGGCCGAGTGCTCGGTCGGCACGCGGAACCCGCACTCATCGAGGCTTGGATGGAGCGAGCACGGACGAGGACCTACAGATGTTTGCGGGAGGAGGTCGACCTCGTTCTGCTCGCGCTCAGCTTCGACCCGCAGGGTTCGCGTGGGCCGCCCGGCCCAGACGAACTCGAAGCCGCGGCGGAGATCGAACGAAAGGTGCAAAGTGGGGAGCTGTTCCGATCGATGCTCGGCGCCCAAAACCTGGGCCCGCAGACATCCGTCGCTCTCTCCGCCGTCCTCGACGACCGAAGCCGCGCCCCGAACGGCGTCCCCCCGGTGTTTCTGCGCCTCTCAAACGAGCTGTATGAGCACTGGCGGCGGATCGAAGCCGAGTTTCACGCCCTCGCCGGGGCGAAGCGGTCGTTTCTCGGCTTCATGTGCACGAGTCTGTGGTCGACGTGGCTGCCCTATCTCGAGGCCTGGGACGACAAGTGGGCCGAGCTGTATCGTCGAGACCGGCACCGATGTCAGAACCCGGTCTGCGGGCGGCGCGACGTCACGCCCCATCACATCGTGTTTCGGGCGCACGGGGGCACGGATGCGCTCGAGAACATGGTGAGCTTGTGTTCGTGGTGTCACTTGGAAGGGGTGCACCGTGGGCGCATCCGGGTGGAAGGTCGTGCAGGCGAGCTGCGTTGGCAGATCGGGCGGTGTCGCTGAGGCCGGACCGTCCGAGCTCAAAGATTCCGCCTCGACCCGCCGAGCACGTCGGACGGCGGGCCGGCGAAGAACGTCTCGAGCGCCACTCCTCCCGCGCCCACGATCACAGGATGGGTCTTCGGGTACCGGGCGAGAAACTTCTCGAGGCCTCGGCTCGGTCGCATCCGGGTGCTCTTCACTTCGATGGCCCAAGTCTTCTGGCCGTGGTTCACCACGAAGTCCACCTCGTCATCTCCATCGCGCCAATAGCTGATCGACCATGCGGGACCATGCAGGTGATTGAGCAGGTGTGCTCCCACTGCGTTCTCGACCAGGCGTCCCCAGAGCTCTCCGTCTGCCCGGGCTTCCGAGAAGTTGGGGAGCAGCGAAGAGGTCGCAAGTGCGTTGTTCCACAGGACGAGCTTGGGACTCGAAGCCCGCTTTCGCACGACGCCGCGCGTGAACATCGGGAGCCCCGAGATCAAGAACGCCGTCTCGAGTAGACTCAGGTAGTGGGCCAGCGTGGTCGTGTTCCCCGCGTCGTGGAGCTGCCCCAACATCTTCGTATAGGAGACAACCTGGGCCGGATAGCCAGCCGCCACCGCAAAAAGATGTCGTAGGAGCGCCGGCTTGTTGACGGTCTGGAGCTGAAGCACATCTCGCGCGATGACGGTCTCCACCAGTGAGTCCGTCACGTAGCGCTTCCAGGTGTCGACCGTCTGCGTCAGCTCAGCCGCGCCCGGATAGCCGCCGAAGTAGATCCATTCGTCTAGACCCACTCCGAACGCGACCTTCATCTCTGGCCAGGACCAGTGCATGCATCGATGAAGAAAGAATCGACCGGCGAGACTCTCGGTGAGACCCTTCTGAACCAAGAGGGCGGACGAGCCGAGAAGCAGGGGGCGCACCTTGCTCTTGGTCTTCTTGCGCGCGTCCCATCGCTTCTTGACCACCTCGCTCCAGCCCGGAACCTTTTGCACCTCGTCGAGGACGAGCAGCACCGGCCCACCGGTGCTGAGACGCTCCGCGAGTTCCCACTGCAGGTCGATCCATTCTGGCCGATGGGGTCGCGGCGAATCGGCGGTGATGACGTGCGCTGGCCACCCGAGGCTCTCCGCGATCTGCTCGGCGGCGGTGGTCTTGCCGACCTGGCGGGGGCCCACGACCACGCGGACGAACGGGGGACCGGACTCGAGCGCGGAGGCGACCTCCGCCACCAACGATCGACGGTACATGGGCAGAAGGTGTCGCGCGGGGGGCGACCCGTCAATACTCAAGCGCTGAGTAATTTTACGCTGGTATTGAGTAAGTTCAACTCTGGCAGAAAAACCCAGCAATATAAGGAGTCTACAGTACGCGTGGAGAACGGTGAACCTAGCCGAAGCGGAGGTCTCCTACGCGCTGGGGGCCGTCGAGGGCGCCATCCATCGCGGATTCGCCGTCGCCGCGGACTCGAGGAGCAAGCGAGCGGGCTGAGCCTCCTCGCCTCGGACGCCGGCGGACCGCTCAGGACTTCAGCCAAAGCTCGATCTTGGCCGCGACCTTCTCCGCAGTGAACCCGAAGTGCTCCGCGAGCGCCTCATACGGCGCGCTCTCGCCGAAGCGATCGATCCCGATGTTGAGGCCGCTCAATCCGGTGAACTCACGCCATGAGGTCGTGCGCCCGAGCTCGAGCGACACCAGGCGAGCATCTGCACCGAGCACCGAAGTCTGGTACGCCGCGTCTTGAGCGCGGAAACGCTCGACCGAAGGGATCGACACGACGTTCACGAGATGGCCTTTGGCCGCGAGCAAAGCAGCGGCCTCCACCGCGATGTGAACCTCGCTCCCGGTCGCGATGATCGCGACCTTGGCGCCCGGACGATCGACGAGCCGATAACCGCCGCGCCAGACCGTCTTGGGGTCAAAGCCCGCCGCGCGTTCGAGCACCGGCACGTCCTGGCGTGTGAACACCAACCCGTGCGGGCCCTCTTCACCCTCGCCCACCGCGTAGGCCCAAGACATCGCGGTCTCGAGGCCATCGGCGGGTCGCCAGACCGTGTAGCCTGGGATTAAACGCAGCGCGGCGAGGTGCTCCACCGGCTGGTGTGTGGGCCCGTCTTCGCCCAGATAGATGGAGTCATGGGTGAACACCATGAGCTGCCGCACCTTCATGAGCGCCGCGAGCCGCAGCGCGGGCCGCATGTAGTCGGAGAAGACCAAGAAGGTCGCGCCAAACGGGACGAAGGCGCCGTAGAGGACGAGCCCGTTCGCGATGCTCGCCATCGCGTGCTCGCGCACCCCGAAGTGGATGTTGCGGCCCGCGAACTCACCCGGGGCCAAAAAGGCCGAGCCCTTGATCTCGCTCTTGTTCGAACCCGCGAGATCCGCGGAGCCGCCGATGAGCCCCGGGAGTTCCTTCGCGAGCTCGTTGATCGCGGTGCCGCTCATGGCGCGGGTCGCACCCTTGGCGGCCTTCAGCTTCTCGAGCGCTGACGCCCAGAAGTCGGCGCGCACTTCGCGGCTCCAGTGTGCATCCCACTGTGCTGCACGTGAAGCATCCGCCTTCTTCCAGGCCTGAAGCTTTGAGGTCCACGTCTCGTGCTCCGCATGTCCGCGGGCGCCGGCCGCCGCGAAATACGCCTGCACGTCGGCCGGGATGTGAAACGGAGGGTGATTCCAGCCGAGCTTCTCTTTCGTCAGCTTGGTTTCGGCCTCGCCCATGGGTTCGCCGTGCGCCTTGCTCGTGTCTTGCCGGTTCGGGCTGCCGAAGCCGATGTGCGTCTTCGCGATGATGAGCGTGGGCTTGGTCTTTTCGGCCTTGCCCACGAGCAGCGCCGCTTTGACCGCGTCCTGATCGTGCCCATCGACCTCGAGCACGTGCCAGCGATACGCGACAAAGCGCGCCTTCACGTCTTCGGTGAAGGTGATGTTGGTCTTGCCGTCGATGGTGATCTGGTTGTCGTCGAAGACGTAGACCAGCTCGCCCAGTCCCAAGTGTCCCGCGATGGAGGCGGCCTCCGCGGTGACCCCTTCCATCAAGCAGCCATCGCCGCAGATCGCAAACACGCTGTGATCGATGGGCGCGAAGCTTCCGTCTCCGGCAAAACGCGCCCGCATCATGCGCGCGCCGATCGCCATGCCCACGCCGTTGACGAAGCCTTGGCCGAGCGGCCCGGTGGTGGTCTCTACGCCCGGGGTCATGCCGTACTCGGGGTGACCGGGGGTCTTCGAGCCGAGCTGACGAAAGCGCCGCAGCTCGTCGAGCGAGAGCTCATGGCCAGAGAGGTGGAGCAGCGAATAGAGCAGCGCCGAGGCGTGGCCGTTCGAGAGCACGAAGCGATCGCGGTTGGCCCAGGTGGGATCTTTGGGATCGAAGCGCAGCACCTCGCCGAACAAGACGGTGGCGATGTCCGCGAGGCCCATCGGCGCGCCGGGATGGCCGCTGTTCGCGGCGTTCGTCATGTCCAGGGCGAGCGCGCGAAGGGTGTTGGCGGCGAGGCTCCGGGTCTCTTGGGCGGTCATGGCGGGCTTATGGGCGGAGCCGACCCGCCGGTCAACGTGCAAGCAGACCCACGAATTCAGGGTGGTTGCGGCTCGTTCTGCGGGGGCCGACGGATCGCAGGGCTGGTTGACTTCAGCGGGTCATGCATCCAGGCTGCTTCATATATGCGACACCTAGTGCTGTGTGTCTCATCTATGAGTCTGCACATGCCAAAGGTCTCCCAACGTCCGTCCTCCCAATACAGCCGCAATGCCCTGGTGCTCCTGGGGCAGCTCATCCGTGAAGGACGGCTTGCGAACGCGTTGAGCACGACCGAGCTCGCGACTCGCGCCGGCATCTCTCGATCACTTCTGCATCGGATCGAACGCGGTGATCCCAGGTGCGCGATCGGTGCGGTGTTCGAGACGGCGGCGATCTGCGGCGTCTCTCTCTTCGAGCCCGACGAGCGCTCGCTGGCCGCTCGCCTCGCCAGGCACCAGGAGAAGCTGGTGCTGCTGCCCAAGTCCGTCCGAAGGCCGCACAAAGAGGTGAAGGATGATTTCTGAGGCGCCCTGCTCCGAGGCCTACGTCTGGGTCTGGCTGCCCGAAGCCGATGCTCCGGTGGTGGCAGGCCTCTTGTCTCGCCGCGGCCAACAACTCGTCTTCAACTACGGCCGCAGCTACCTCGCGCGAAGCGACGCGATCTCGCTCTACACCCCTGAGCTTACGCTAAGAACCGATGAGATCCGGCCGCTCCCGGGCCTCGACATGCCCAGCTGCATTCGCGACGCCTCGCCCGATGCTTGGGGACGGCGCGTGCTGCTCAACCGCAAGCTGGGCGGCAAGGGCGTGCGCGCGAGGACCGAGGAACTCGACGAGCTCAGCTATCTCCTGGAGTCTGGCTCAGACCGCATCGGCGCCCTCGACTTCCAAGCCTCCTCGAGCGACTACGTCCCGCGGCAAGCACAGAACGCCTCGCTCGAGGAGCTTCTGACCGCAGCCGAAGGAGTGGAGCGCGGCCTGCTCCTCGGGCCGGAGCTGTCGCTCGCGCTTCAGCACGGCACCTCCATCGGCGGGGCCAGACCGAAGGCGCTCATCGAGGACGGCAAGAAGAAATACATCGCAAAGTTCTCGGCCAGCCATGACCAGTACAACGTCGTGAAGGCGGAGTTCATCGCGATGCGTTTGGCCGCACACGTGGGCCTGGATGTCGCCAAGGTGCAGCTCAGCGCGGCCCTCGGCAAAGACGTGCTGCTCATCGAGCGTTTCGATCGCGTCCTCCACGACGGGGTTTGGCGCCGAAAGGCCATGGTCTCGGCGCTCACGATGCTCGAGCTCGACGAGATGATGGCGGCCTACGCCAGCTACGAGAAACTGACCGAGATCATCCGGCATCGCTTCGCCGACCCGAAGACGGCCGCGCGCGAGCTCTTCGGCCGGCTCGTCTTCAATGTCCTTTGCGGCAACACGGACGATCACGCGCGCAATCATGCCGCGTTCTGGGACGGTCACCGACCGTCGCTCACGCCGGCCTATGACCTCTGCCCTCAGCTGCGAACCGGAGAGGAGGCGTCGCAGGCGATGCGGATCCGCGGTGACGATCGCCGAAGCCAGATCGCGGCCTGCCTCGATGCGGCGCCGAACTTCCTCCTGAAGCCGGCGGACGCCATCGAGCTCGTGAATCAGCAGGTGCGGATCATCGAGCGGGAGTGGGACTCGGTCTGCGCCGAGGCCGGTCTTGCGCCCGTCGACCGCGCCTTCCTTTGGCGGCGGCAGTTTTTGAACCGGTACGCGTTCTACGATGCGCCGAAGGGCGTCGAGGTGCCCGGGTAGGTGTGCCCTCGAGGCGTGTCATCGGAATGGGGGCTACAACACGAGCAACGATATCAGCGCTGGCCGAGATTCAACGATCGCGTCTCCCAATACACGGCGTCGTGGTCCAGCGCGTCACTGCCATTCTTCCTGACCTCCGCGCTACCTGGCACAAGCGGCCACAACGCCCACGCGTTTAGGACAACCTCGCCTTCTGGAGCCGCGCTCCCCGCGCTGGGCGGAGGAATCGTCAGCACTGCGCTCGGCCTCTCACCGAGATCCCAGAACTCGAAAAGTCCGCTCGCGCTGAACGCGACGACGTGCATCAAGGCCCCGGCCCGTGCCCCAGCGAAAGCCCAAGAGACTTCGCGCTCTTTGGTTTGGAGTCGCAGCATCGGGGGCAGCGGTGGCGGCACAAAGGTTGGGGCTCGCGTCGTACGTGCCATGCGGAACCCGCGACGCGAGGGTCCGCCAGGCTCGGCCAGCGTGGAGCTCACGGTGAAGCGGATGAGATCGACCGCGTCGGCGAGCGTCCCCTGGCGCTCGGGCAAGCCCGACACCGGCATGCCTTCAGTGACCGTGCGGTCGAAGAAGGGCAGAACCACGTCATCCGCCGGTAGGTAGATCTCGACCCCAGCGGACGTCCCGGTCGCCCACGTCGGCCGCAATGGGAGCTCTACCGCAAGTGCTCGGGTCAGCGGGATCGTCAGGGCAATCTCCAATCCCTCGAGCCGTTCCTCTGGGTTGAGGGTCAGATCCCTCGTGAACCCCGAAAACACGAGCTCGGAAACGAGCCCGGATGGCAAAACGAGTGATTCGTGAAATGCCAGCGCGCCGAGCCCCACGAAGCCCGGTGCGTCGGCCATCAGTTCGAAGTCTACGAGTTCGACGTAGTTCGGTGGGAAGAGTGAGCCGAAGTTGGAGTCGCCAACGATGGGCGCACTCGAAGAGAGATGCTCGTACGGCGGAGGCCGGTTCACCGGAGGGTACGAAAAAAGGGGCCGAGGCGGCGTGCGCCGATACACTGGCCACAGAGAAGCGATGTTTCGCCCGGTCACTCCTTCGGGCCCGAACACGGTGGGCATGTTCTCCCAACCCGTGACCTCGCCTGACAAGTGCCCGGGAGGGGGCAGGACCGGCGGCTCTGGTTGCCACGCTCCGGACAAGGCCTCCGCCGACACCACCGAGACCAACAGCTGAGCGAGCCCGAGTCCGTGCACATGCACCACGCTGTACCCCTCGGCGTCCACGCGGACGTCGACTGGGCCGCGCAGACGACGACCCAGGAAGCGCACGCAACCCCGCGCATCGGTGACGCCCTGAACTTCTCGAGTCGGTTCCACCACCGTCACGCGACTGCCCGCGAGCGACGGAGACTCACCGACTCGATCGACGAAGACGGTGAGTTCGCCCATCATCGGGCCACCCCCCGCGATAGGATAGGGAAGCCGTTGAACCTCCGCCTCACAAGGGACGACGGTCGTGACTTCCGGGACCTCTCCACCGTCCGTCGGCGCGGCGTCGGGCTTGTGGGAGCCATCCGCGATCGCAGCATCTTGCCCCGATTGAACATCGCCAAGCGAGGAGCTCGCGTCGAGCATGCTCGCGTCGCCCAGACCGGTCGTGCCTTGCTCGCACGCAAGGGCGAAGGTCGCGACCACGGCAGCGAGCCGCCATCGCGCGATCCTTAGCACACCCACACTTGACTCAGGGGGGGGGGGGGGTAGAAGTCCACATGCGTACTCATCCATCACCCATAACTCTGAATACACTACTCGTGCTTGCTACTTTCGTCTACGCGTCCTCGCCGGTGACAGCACGGGGCGACAACAACGCCTTCAAGGGCACAATGATCAACCAATTCGGCATGACCGAAGCCTGGAAGATAATGGTCGACCTGTCGGACGAGTGGTTCGCGGTCGCAAACCACGCAAATCCAAACCCAAACAACACCCACCCGATCACTGGCGTTTGGCTCGACTGCCCGCCCGGCGCAGATCTCATCGACTATACACCGCCGTTCGGCTCAAACGAGCGCTACTGCCGCATCATCACAGGCGGCATCGCCTACAACTTCAAGTCCTGGGTCTTGATCAAGAACGATTCGTTGGTCGACAAGGCCGCAGTCCTCAAGCTCCAGTACACAGGCTTTCCTCAACAAGCAGCCACGTTCATCTTCACTTCCGAAGGCTGCGCGTCGCAGGACTGCTACACGCATCACGAGACAAAGACGCTGAACCTCTTCAGTGGCGTCGTTTGCTCCACACGGATCCCCGTTCCGAAGAACACCTGCGACCCAGCAAACTTGCCGCCCGGACAGCTTCCCTGTACTCGGGGCATGATCTTGATTGCGCGCTCGGGCACGGGTCCCGTTGGGCCTGTCGGCACCCTGAAGTGGATCGAGGTCCAGAAGACCCCGGAGGAAAGCTGTCCGTGGCAGATCTAGGGCCCGTCTTTGCCCACTGGAGTTGAGGACCGCGGCCATCCGACGCCAGTCGAGGTCTTCTTGGGCGTGAGGCTCGACCGTGCACATCATCGGCCTCGATGCGACTCTTTTCGGCCTCTAGGGGTCCGGCGGCACGAACAACAGCACCGTGGGGCCATCCCGGCCGCCATTGTCATTATCCGACACCAACACGAGGCTCCCGTCATCGAATCGCTCGATGCCCTCGAAGTTCGGCTGCCCGAGCTTCTGGTACACGTCCTCGAGATCCCGCATCACCGCCGCCTCCAAAACCTCACCCTGAGGCGCAAGCGGAACGAGGAATCGGATGACCCGCATCACCCCGTAGTGGCGTTCGATCGCAATCGCATCCAAACCCGCCTCCACCTTTCGGCAGTGCAGCGCCGAGAGCTTGCCGGTGTCCGTGATGAGCCGCACCCACGCCGGCGCGAACACGCTTTGACCCGGGCCGAGCACCGCGATCGGCGCGAGCCTCTCGCCCGCTTCGTTCGTCTTCACCGTCTCGATCGCGGCCACGAGATAGCCCGCGGAGCTGCAAAGTCCTTCGACCCCTTGGTTGTCCTTGGGCCGCATGCCAAAGAGCTCTTTGACGTTGAGGCTGATCGTTCGCGTCGACGTGAGCGCGGTGCGGCTCTCCTCGAAGAACTGGATGCGATCACGCTTTCTCTCCTCATCGCGCTCAGTGCCGATCGCGTACCGGCCCTTGCCTAGGCGAGCGAGCGACTCGAGATCTCGATGGCGCTTGACGCCCTGCACCGGCTTCCGCTCGACGATCTGATACGCACCCTCGCTGTCGCCTCGAAGTCGAAGGAATCGATGTTCGCGCTCGGTCACGACCAGGAGGTCCTGCCCTTCGATCGCCAGCCCGGACACCCCGAGCAGCTCCGGGTCGTGAAGCTGAACCGCCCGGTAGGGACCGTACTGCAGCACCTTCGGCCGGTCTGGACCTCGCCGGGGGCAGGCGCAGAGGAGCAGCACCGCGAGAAACAGCAGGTTCCCGAGCCTTCTGGGCATGGCCAGGGTGTACCAGAAGCCAAGGGCTTTGGCATTGCGCCGAGCACGAGGAGCGTGTAATCGCGCATGGATACGGGCGCCTGTAGCTCAATTGGATAGAGCACTGGACTTCGAATCCAGGGGTTGGGGGTTCGAGTCCCTCCGGGCGCGAGCCGCGCGATAGGCGCTGAAGTCGAAGGATGAAGATGCGGATCGGCGAGACGGTAAAGCTCAAACACGACAGCCTGCTCGACAAGCACATCGTCACCGGAGGCCGCGTTCGTCTTCGGCCCATCGAGGCCGGAGAGAGCGCCGAGTTCACGCGCGGCACCGCGCTCAAGGTCGTCGAGCTGATGGACTCGAAGCACGTCTCGACCAATATGGGGGTCCTGCACCCGGTGGTGGAGATCAGCGACGAGAAGCCCCTCGCCTTGGTCGCCTGCTACGACGTGGAATAACCGCGGCGTCGTCCGATCATTCGAACTTCTTGATCGTGGCCTCGAGGAGGTCACTCATACAATCGCCGGTGCGCTCGAGGCCGAGGAACCCACCTTTGCGGCTGAGCTCCTTCTTGAAGATGGGCACCACGCGTTTGTCGCCGAGCCGAGCCAAACGCTCCACGTACCAGCGGCGGGTCTCGCACTTGTCGGTGCCATCTTTTCGCAGCCCCTCCGAGAGAAACGTGAACGCATCGAGGCGTCCGGCCTCCTTCATGCGCTCGAGCCCCTCGTAGGCGCGTCGCCGAACCGCCGAAGGACCGCCACTTTCGGCGACCTGAACCAGAAGCGGGCTCGCGCCGGCATCCCCCAGCTCCGCGAGCGCGCCGATCAAGACTCGCCCGGCCTTCTCTTTGGTCTCGGTCACGGTGCGGAAGTTGACTTGGAAACGCTCGTCCAAGGCGGCGTAGGCATCGAGCTTCATGGCCTTGACGTATTCGTCCACCGCCTCATCGCGCTTCGCGCGGGCGAAGAGCGCATGCCCGAGCATGAGGCGCGCGCGCACGCTCTTGGGGTCATCGTGGACCAGGCCGGCCGCGAGCTTCTCGGCCTGCTCGAACTCGCCCGCCGACATTGCGGCTTCGATGGGGTCGATCTTGGGCTCCACAAACAGCTTGGGAAGCAGCGCCGCGGCGGCGCCGCCGGCCACGAGCAGCACCGCCCCGGTCATGAGCCCTCGACGGGCGAGGCGTTTGTCGCTCGGCAAGACCGCGGAGCCCTCTTTCATGAGGGTCTGCGCAAACGCAGTCGGGCTCGCTAGCGGCATGACCGCGCGACCGGTGTTCGACTCGGGCCGGCGCGGAGGCGCCACCGATGCACGGCCGACCGCGAGGAGCAGCGCGGCCCGAAACTCGCCCGCGGTTTGAAAGCGCAGGTCGGGCTCCTTCTCGAGCGCTCTCGCGATGACCGCCTGGACCTGCGCCGCATCGACGCCGGGCTCAGGCTCGATCTCAAACGGGGCCGGGGCGCGGGTGATGTGTTTGGTTAGGATCTCGGCGATGTTCTTGCCGTCGAAGAGCGGGGTCTTTGCGAAGAGTTCGTAGAGCACCACCCCGACCGCGTACAGGTCGCTGCGGCCGTCGACCGGCTCGCCGCTCGCCTGCTCGGGGCTCATGTATCTCGGCGTGCCAAAGACCATGCCCGCTTGGGTGAGCGCGGCTTCACCCGGACCGGCCTCGGTGATCTTGGCCAAGCCAAAGTCCAAGATCTTCACCGTGCGACGTCCGCGCCGCTCGACCAGCATGATGTTGTCGGGCTTGAGATCGCGATGCACCACGCCTTGATCGTGCGCGTGTTCGAGCGCCGCCAAGACCTCGGCCATGAGCTCGACGATCTCCGTCTGTGATAGACCGCGACTCGCGGCCACCCCGAGCGCGATGCCTTCGAGGAGCTCCATCACCATGAAGAGGTTGCCGTCCGGGGTACGGCCGAAGTCGGTGACCCGGACGATGTGCGGATCATCCAGGCTCGCGGCCGAGCGGGCCTCGCGATTAAAGCGTTCCTCGATGCTGGGCACGAGGAGGAGCTCGGGCTTCAGGAGCTTGAGCGCCATGGGTGTCCCGATCTCGGTGTGCTCCACCCGAAAGACGGTGCCCATCGCCCCCTCGCCGATGCGCTCGACGATCCGGTAGCGTTCGCCGACGACGTCACCAGGCGAAACGTTCGGGGGAGCAGCGGACACGGCGGCCGAGCCTACCCCAAGCCCGAGCCCGACGTCACGGCCGCTGAAACCACCCAAAACAGCGTGTTAGGCCTCGTTTTGGAGACGAACGAGCGGCCCCTTGGCCACCCAGCGAAACCGGAGCACCAAAATGAGGGACACCACGACGAGGCCCGAGGTGAGCCCCCACCAGTAGCCTCTGGGTCCGAGCTCGACCACGTGACCGAGCACCAAGGCCACCGGCAAACCCACGAGCCAATGAGCGATCAAGTTGGCATAGAACGCCCACTTGGTGTCCCCAAGGCCGCGCAACGCTCCGGCGGAGACCGCCTGAATGCCGTCCGCCACCGCGAACACCCCCGCGATCCGCAAGAACACCACGGCGCGCTCGACGACCTCTGGATCCTCCGCAAAGGCGGCCGCGATCGTGCGCGGGGCCAGGATGAAGATGAGCCCGGTGAGCGCCATGAAGCTCGCGGCGAGACCGATGCCGAGATAACCCGCGAGCCGCGCGAGCGGTCCCTCGCCCGCCCCCACGTGAAAGCCGACCCGCGCGGTGGTGGCGTTGGCGACCCCGACCACGATCATGAAGGTGAGCGAGGCCATGACGAGCGCGATCTGGTGAGCGGCGGCTGGCACCTCGCCGAAGCGCCCCACGAGGGCGGATACCGCCGCGAAGACACCCACCTCCACCGTGAGCTGAGCCCCGACGGGCCAGCCCACGCGCAGCACCTGCCGCATTCGGGACCAAACCGGGCCCTCGAGTCCGTGGCTCTTGCGGCCATCGACGACGAGCGGATCGAGCGCGAGCGCCACCACGAACACGACCACCATCAGCACCGAGCAGGACGCGGTCGCGAGCCCCACGCCCACCGCGCCGAGCGCCGGAATCCCGAGCCAGCCGAAGACAAAGACGAGATCGAGACCCACGTTGGCCACGTTGGCCACGACCACCGCGATGACCGCCGGCCGCGCGCGTCCGACGTTCGCGAGGTACGATCGCAGCACTACGGTGAGGGCCATGAACGGCAGCCCAAAGACCCGCGCGAACGAGTACACCTTCGCGCGCTCGGCGAGCGCGGCGTCGATGCCGATGGGCACGAAGGCAAAGGGCGCGAGCGCGGTCAGCACCATGAGCGGCACCGACACGAGCAGCACCATCCAAGAGGCTTGCATCATCCAGCGGCGCGCGGACAAACGGTCGCCGGCGCCGAAGGCCTGACCGGCCAAAGGCTCCACCCCCATCGCGAGGCCGATGGCGAACACCAGGAATAGGCTGACCATCGCGTTGCCCAGCGCGACGCCGGCCATCTCGAGCGCGTTCGTGCGCCCGATGATGATGGTGTCAACCACCCCCATGAACATGAGGCCGCCCTGAGCGAGCGCGAGCGGCCCCGCGAGCCGCAAGATCGCCTTGGCTTCGCGGCGGAGCGTGATTCGCTTGGATTCGGCTCCTTCTAGAGGAGCGTCGACGATGCTATCGCTGGTCATACGCAGGGCTCGGGGGTCACGGCGGAGGAAGACGCGCGCGGCCCGCTGGGGCCCGCGCTCAGGTAGGCGTGGTTCGATTCATGGTCACTTCACGATGAGGTTGAGAATCTTACCTGGAACGTAGATGACTCGGGTGAGATTTTTTCCCTCGAGGTATTTGGCGACCGAGGGCTCGGCCTTTGCCTTCTCGAGCGCCGCCGCTTCGGGTGCGTCCCGAGCGATCAGGATCTCGCCACGGGTCTTGCCAAGTACCTGAACACCCATTCGAATCTCGTCATCCACCGCATAGCGATCGTCGTGCTGGGGCCAAGCGACGAAGCTGATGCCCGCGGGATGCCCGAGGCCGGCTCGCCAGACCTCTTCGGCAAAGTGCGGGGCAAAGGGGTGGAAGAGCTGCGCCAAGGGGCCGAGGATCTTTCGCGACCGGGACTTCTCCTGGGCGAGGTCCCGCGTGGCGACGTGCAGCGCCGAGATGGCGGTGTTGAGATCGAGGCTCTCGATGTCCGCGCTGACCTTCTTCACCGCCTTGTGCAGGATGCGCAGCTCGGTCTCGGTGGGTTCGCTGTCGTCGGCGCGCGGTGTATCTGCACCCTCGGTCTCGTCGAAGTACAGGCGCCAGGCCCGACGCAAGAAGGAGAACTGACCCTCGAGCCCGTTGGTCTGCCACGGTTTGTCCGCCGAAAGCGGCCCCATGAAGCAGATGTACACGCGCATGGCGTCGGCGCCGAAGCGGTCGATCACCTGGTCGGGGTTCACGACGTTGCCCTGCCGCTTCGACATCTTTTCGATGCGGGCTTCGAGTTCGAGCTCGGTGCCCTTCTTGTAGAGCTTGCCGTCCCGCTCTTCGACCTCGGCCTCGGGCACCAGACGTTTGTCCGGCCCGTAGTAGGTGAACGCCAAGATCATGCCCTGGTGCACGAGCTTCTGAAACGGCTCGGGGTCGCGCACCAGCCCCTGCTCGGCCAAGAAGCGCTGCCACATGCGCGCGTACAGGAGGTGCCCGACCGTGTGCTCGGTGCCGCCCACGTAGAGATCGACCGGCATCCAGTAGTCGGACTTGTCCCTCGCGCAGAGCTCAGAGTCGTTCTTCGGGTCGATGTAGCGCAGGAAGTACCAGGACGAGCCGGCCGAACCCGGCATGGTGTCGGTCTCGCGTCGCAGCTCGCGACCGGTCTTGGCGTCCGAGACCGCCACCCAGTCCGAGACCGCAGCCAACGGTGATTCGCCGGTGCCGAGCGGCTTGTAGCTCTCGACCTCGGGCAGGACCAGCGGCAGCTCGGAGACATCGAGCGCACGCACCACCTGGTCGCCGTCCTTCAAGACCGGGATGGGCTCACCCCAGTAGCGCTGCCGAGCGAAGGTCCAGTCGCGAAGCTTGTAGGTGATCGAGCGCTGCCCGAGGCCTTCTTTCTCGAGCCAGTCGACGACGACGCCGACCGCCTGGCGGTTCGCGGTGGGGGTGCCGCTGAGGGCGCCGCTGTTCACCATCACGCCCTCGCCGGAGTGCGCGGACTCCTCGATGGGCTTCTCGGCCCCCGAGATGACCTCCACGATCGGCAGGCCAAACTTTTTGGCGAAGGCGTGATCACGCTCGTCGTGCGCGGGCACCGCCATGATGGCGCCGGTGCCGTAGCCGTAGATGACGTAGTCCGCGATGAAGATGGGGACCGCTTGGCCGGTGGCCGGATTGATCGCTCGCCCGCCGGTGTCGACGCCGGACTTCTCCTTGGCGGTCTGTCGATCGAGCTCGCTCTTGTGCGAGGTCTCCTCCACATAGGCCGCCACTTTGGAACGCTGCGCGTCGCTGGTGATGCGCGCGACGATGGGGTGTTCGGGCGCGACGACCATGAACGTGGCTCCGAACAAGGTGTCGGGCCGAGTGGTGAAGACCTCGAGCTTCTCGTCTGTGCCCTCGACCGCGAAGAAGATCCGAGCCCCTTCGGAGCGCCCGATCCACTCCCGCTGCCGCACTTTGGTGGGCTCGGGCCAGTCGATGGTCTCGAGACCTTCGAGCAGCTTCTCCGCGTAGTCCGTGATCCTGAGCATCCACTGACGCATCGCCTTGCGCTCGACCGGGTGACCCCCGCGCTCCGACTTGCCGTCGATGACCTCGTCGTTTGCGAGCACGGTGCCGAGCGCCGGGCACCAGTTCACGAGCATCTCGGTCTGGTACGCGAGCCCCGCCTCATACAGCTTGGCGAAGATGAACTGCGTCCACTTGTAATACGCCGGGTCCGCGGTGGAGATCTCGCGGCTCCAGTCGTAGGAGAGCCCGAGTCGCATCAGCTGCCGCCGGAAGTTCTGCACCGCCTCCTTGGTGGAGACCTGCGGGGCGACCCCTTCGTCGATGGCCTTTTGCTCCGCCGGCAGACCAAAGGCGTCGTAGCCCATGGGGTGAAGCACGTTGAAGCCGAGGGCGCGCTTGTAGCGGCAGGTCACCTCGGTGGCGATGTACGCGGCCGGGTGCCCCACGTGCAGACCTTTGCCGCTGGGATAAGGAAACATGTCGAGGGCGTAGAACTTGGGCTTCGTTCGGTCTTCGGTGACCTCGAAGGTGCGCTCTTCTTCCCAGAAGCGCTGCCACGCGGGCTCGATGCGGCTTGGATCGTAGGCCATGGTCGGGCTGGATCTACACGCAGAAGCTCCGCGTGTCAGGCCCGAAATCGAGGGCGGACCAGCGCTTCAGCCGCGGAATGGGTCGAAGGCCTCGAGATCTTCGCCGCGGCCTGGCCCCACCGAGACCAGGGTGATGCGCACGTCGAGCTCGCGAGCGATGCGATCGAGATAGACCCGCGCCGCCTTCGGAAGATCGGCGACCGACGTTGCCCCGCGTACGTCCCCAAAGCCTTCCATCGACTCGTACACCGGCTTGACGCGCTGGAGGTCATGCACGTTGTCCGGGAAGGTCTCGATGCGCTCGCCGTCGAGCTCATAAGCGGTGCAGACCAGCAGCTCCGAAAAGCCCGAGAGCACGTCGAGCTTCGTGAGCGCCACGCTGTCGATGCCGGACACGCGCACCGCGTACCGGAGCGCCACAAAGTCGAGCCAACCGCATCGGCGAGGGCGACCGGTGGTGGCGCCGAACTCATCACCGACCGCGCGCAGCTTCTCTCCGACCTCGTCTTCGAGCTCGGTGGGGAAAGGACCAGAGCCCACGCGGGTCGTGTACGCCTTGGTGATACCCACGACGTGCTGAATCGCCTTGGGCCCGAGCCCGGCGCCGGTCGCCGCGTTGCCGGCCACGGTGTTCGACGAGGTCACGAAGGGGTAGGTGCCGTGATCGACGTCGAGCAAGGTGCCTTGCGCGCCCTCGAACAGGATGGACTTCCCGTCCTTCATGGCGCGATCCAAGGTCAGGCCCACGTTGCCGACGTACTTTTGGAGCCGTTCGCCGTAGGCCACGTACTCGTCGAGCATGGCTTCGGCCTCGTGGGCCGCATACGCAGGGTCACCGTTCGCGACCAAGATCGCGTTGAGCTCCGCCAGCCTCTGCGAGACCAAACCCCCGAAACGATCGCGATCGTAGAGGTCCGCGACCCGCACGCCGCGGCGCGCGATCTTGTCCTCGTAGGCCGGTCCGATGCCGCGACCGGTGGTGCCGATCTTGTCCACGCCCCGAAAGCGCTCGCGCGCGAGGTCGAGGCGTTTGTGGTACGGCAGGATGAGGTGCGCGCCGAGCGAGACGAGGATCCGACCCTCGACCTCGACCCCCTGCGCCGAGAGGAGCTCGAGCTCTTCGAGCAGGATCTTTGGATCCACGACCACCCCGTTGCCGATGGCGCATCGGACGGAGGGATGCAGGATGCCGCTAGGCACCAGGTGCAGGACCGTCTTCTTGCCCGCGACGACGAGCGTATGGCCGGCGTTGTTTCCGCCCTGGTAGCGGACCACCCAAGCCGCGCGCTCACCGTATCGGTCGACGACCTTGCCTTTGCCTTCGTCGCCCCACTGGGCGCCCACAACGACCACGTTGGCCATGCCCGAGGTTCTAGCCTGAGCCTGGGTCTCCGCCCACCCCCCGCGCGATTTTCCGAGCGTCGACCAGAAAATGCACCGAGGCGACGCACCAGAGCGTGAGGAGCCCGGGGAGCACCGTCAGCAGCGGCGCTCGGTCCAGCTCGGCGAGGCCGTTGCGCATCAGGGATCCCAGCGAGGGGGTCGGGGGTTGAAACCCGAGCCCGAGGTACGACAGCACGCTCTCGTAGAGCACGAGATCACCGAGCAGCATCGCGCCCGCGACGGCGACCGGACGAGCGACGTGCGGGAGCAGATGGCGGCGGACGATCCGCCCCTCCGAGAGCCCCAAGGAGCGCGCGGCCTCCACGAAGGTCCGCGAGCGGAGTTCGAGGGCGGCACCACGGGTGAGGCGCGCGATGAGCACCCAGGACACGAGCGTCATCACGAACACGAGCTGCAGCGTCGCGCCGGTGGGGCCCGTCGGGAACCCGAGACCCCGGAGATCAACCGCGGCGAGGAGAATAAAGAGAGGCAGCTTGGGCACGGTTCGAAACACGTCGGTCGCGCGCAAGAAGACCCGGTCCCAAAGACCGCCGCGATAGCCAGCGTACAGACCGATGGTGGCGCCGAAGATCGTCGCGAGCACCGAGGCGAGACCGGCCACCACCAAGCTGGAGCGCGCGCCGATCAACAGCCGAATGAGGACGTCGCGACCGAGCGCGTCGGTGCCGAGCCAGTGAGCCGACCCCGGCGCCGCGTAACGCTCGGAGGGATTGATCTGATCGGGATCGAAGGTAAATCCGAGCAGCAGCGGCCCGAGCAGCGCCACGAGCGCGAACGCCACGAGCGAAACGAGCGCGAGACGAGCACCGCGATTCAAGAGAGCCGTCCCTCCGAGATGGAGCTTCGGGTGCGGGGATCGAGCGCGAAGTACGCGAGTTCGACGAGCGAAGTCGCGACGAATGAAGCGACGACGAGCAGCATACCCACCGCCATGACGACCATCGGGTCATCGTTGCCCAGGCTCTCGAAGAACAGCACCCCGACCCCGGGGAGGGAGAAGACCTTCTCCACGATCAGCGAGCCCGAGAACAGACCGGGCAGCGCGTGGCCGACCACCGCGACGAGGGGCAAGAGCGCATGAGGGAGCACGTGGGCCCGCCACAGCCGCCCCTCGGAGACTCCGCGTGTCTTCAGCACCGACACGAACGGAGCGTCCAAGACCTCCACCGCGGCGTTACGAACGAAGCGGGAGAAGCGCGCGAAGTAGAAGAGCGCGAGTGTGGCCACCGGCAGAAACGCGTGCCACAGCCCCCCGCCAAGGCCCTCCCCGCGCCCGCCCGAAGGCAACCACCCGAGCTCGATCGCGAAGACGTAGATCAGCATGAGGCCCAGCCAATGCGTGGGCGTCGCGAGACCAAGGACGCCCACGGTGCGCAGCGCGAGATCGGAGAGGCCACCGAGTTTGGCGGCGAGCAGTCCGAACACGATCGCCGCGACGAGCCCGAACAGGAGCCCCGGGATCATGAGCGAGAGCGAGGTCAGGAGGCGCGGCCCGAGCAATGCGCTGACTGGCAACTTGTATTGACGCGAGTGGCCGAGGTCACCGCGCAGTACGCCTCGCGTCGGCCAGGCCGCACACGGGTCCGAGTCCGAAGGACGCTCGCGACCGCCCACGAGCCAGCAGCGATACCGAACGAGGACGGGCTGATCGAGCCCGCGCAGCCTTCGCAGACGCTGGGCCTCCTCGGGGACGGCGTTCGCCTCCTGAAACATGAGCCGAGAGACGGGGTCACCAGGGAGAGCGTGCAGCAGCGAGAACAAGCCGAGCGACGAGACCGCGGCCAGAGCCACGAGGCCGAGCACCCGAATCGGGAGTCGCCGTAGCCCAGAGCGCCCCCTCGTCGGCATCCGGGACAAGGGTCGCAGGTCCAGGGTTTCGGTCAAGTCCTAAACGCAAGGGGAGGACGGAGCTCGAACCGGAGTTCTGCTCTTCTCCGCGTCTCCGTGTTAGGTTTCGCACGTGCGTCCGCTTTGGACCGCGTATTCCATCGCGCTCGTCGCGAGTTCTCTCTCCACCGGGGCGGAGGGAAGCGAGGTCGCGGTCGCGGTCGTGGGTTCGTCTGCCCCGTCGGAAGCCATCTCTCTCCGCACCGCGGTGCGTGCGGCCTTGGCACGCCAGCCGCTGCTCGAGCTCGCGAGCGAAGAATCGGAGGCGCGCTGGTTCCAAGGCTCCGGTCCACCCGAGCCCGGGTCGGCGCTCGAGACCGCAGAGAAATGGATCCGCAGAGCTCAGAAGGCCTTTCGCGAGTTTCGCCTCGACGACGCCATGAAGTCGGTCCGCAAAGCGGACGCGGCGGTGGAGCCCTGGCGAGGACACCCCGACGCACGGGACCTCGACCGCGCGCACCTCGTGCTCGCCGTGTCCATCGCCCACGCTCAGCGTGACGAGCCTGGGCTCGAAGAGGGCTTGGCCGCCTACGCGCGTCGATTCGGTCACGAAGGTGCCCCGCCCGAAAGCGGGTGGCCCCCCGACCTCTCGGAACGGCTCACTGCGCTCACGCGTTTCGGGCAAGAGGTCCTCCACGTCCTCTCCACCCCGTCCGCCGCAGTGTTCGTGGACGGCCGCCGGGTCGGGGTCACACCTCTGACGCTGGCGGATCTCGAACCCGGCCCGCATCGTGTCGTCGTGAGAGCAGACGGCTTCTACTCCGCCGACGTGCCGGTCCACGTGGATCCCTCCAAACCGGCCACGCTCGAACTTCAGCTCTCACCTCGGCTCGCTGAGCAACTGGCATCGGCCGCTCCCGCGGGTCCGATTCCAGCTCCATTGCGCGAGGCCATCCAGACTTCGCTCTCGTCCCTGGATGATGTCGTCCTCGCTTCGAAGAGCTCGAACGGCTTCGTGCTCCGTCGCTTGAAGCTGCGCGACGAAGCACCGGCCGAGCACCGTGAAGTCACCCTGAGCGCGCTGGATGACGGCGCGCTCGACGACGCGGTGGATTCGCTCTTTGCCGAACTGCTCGCGGGCCCTTCCAGGGCCGATCGCCCCCTCGATGTCCCGACCTGGGCCTACGTCAGCGGCGGGCTCGGTCTCACCGCTGTCGTCATCGGGACCGCGCTCCGCCTCTCCGCCGCTTCCGACCAGTCGGACCTGGCCACGGGCCTCGCCTCGCTCAGCCAGGCGGAGGCCTATGGCGCGCGCGAGGACGCGGCGAGCAAGGCCGAAGCCGGCACGGTCTTCATCGGCGCCGGCGCCACCGTGCTCGTGGGCACCGCGACCTATCTGCTCTTCGATTGGCTCGGTGGAGGCGACCCATGAGATCGCTTCGTGTCGTCCTCATCTCGGCTTGGGTCATGGGCCCGGGCAGCGCTTGCCTCGATGACGTCGATCTCGAAGGCCACGTGTTCCCGTGCGAGCGCCCGAGCGACTGCGTGGAGGGGTTCTTCTGCCACCCCGCCGACCTCATCTGTGTGCCGACCGGCACATCCACCGTCGGCACGCGCGGCCCCAACGCCGGGCCAACAAAGCCAGGTCTGGGTGAACGCTGCGACCCCGGGCTCGGCTGCCAGACCGGCTTCTGCGCGGACGGCTACTGCTGCGATCTACCTTGCAACGGAACTTGCGAACGGTGCGACCTCAGCCCCGGCCGGTGTCAACCCGTCTCCGACGGCCTCGATCCCGATCTCGAGTGTTCCTCGTTGGTCCTGCGCTGCGACGAGTTCACCTGCGGCCTCGACGGCGCCGGCGCCTGCCGGAGCTGCGTGCCCGGCGATAGCCCGGGGGTCTGCAATGGCGCCGGCGCCTGTCGGCCCGAACAGTGCCCGATCGGCGCGGGCCTCATCATCTCGGAGTGCCCGCACCGCGGATGCACACGCGCCGACGCCTGCCCTCCGGGGCGGCCGCTCGCGGACTACAACAGCACCTCCGAGTTGTGTGAGCGCGGGAGGACCTGCGCGCTGGTCGCGGGTGAGAACGGCTGCTGCAGCGTGGAAGGAACCTGCTGCCCTTCCCCCGCCTGCAACGAGCTCGATCCCGCCTGCGAGTGAGCCGCGCTCAGCGACGAAGATCCGCGGTCAAGGTCCGCTTGCCACCTGGCTTGATGTAGACGGTCTCGGTCTTCGCCACGTTCGTCTCTTTGTTGTAGAGACGGACCACGTGTTTGCCGGGCGGGAGCTCGATGCCCCACTGCGGGGTTTGATAGGGCCACTTCTTCCCATCGATGAAGATCTCGGCCCAAGGCTCCGCCGCCACGTTCAAGTAACCGATCTGCGGAGCTGCGGCGCTGGAGCTCCGCCTGGAACTCCGCCGTGCTGCTCTCGCGCTGCGTCGACGCTCCTCTCGTTCCGAGGCCTCGGCTTTCTCGGCCTCGGAGGCGCTCGAGTTCGCCGCGCGCTTCGAGTCGCGCTTGGGCTCCGGTTTGGTCTCGGCCTTCGGTTCGGGTGAAGGCTCTCTTTCCTCAGATGGCCGCTGGGTGAGGTCCACGAGCACGACCGGCGCCGTGGTCTCAGCCTCCGCCATCGCGCTCGAGGCATCGAGTTCCACCGAGGCGTCGGGCGCGTCACGAGTCTCGGCCACAGGAGGTATCTCGGTACGCTTGGCGGGCGCCACCGGCAGCTCGATCGTCACCGGCGCGATGGTGGTGGTCGGCTTCGTCGAACGAGGTTGCTCGCTCCGCCCCGCAAAACCCATCGCGACCACGGTCACGACGACGAGAGACACCGCGGCACCGAGTGCGCCGGCGATCACTGGGCGATGCTGCCACCACGCAGGCTCGCGGAACGCGTCGTTGCTATCGCGGCCTCGGGCCGGCGCGCTCTCCGGGAGTGTAGGTGGAAGCTCGGGCGACGCGACAATCGGTGCGGATGCCACGAGCGCCTTGAGCATGGGGTCCGAGAGCTGCGACCCCTCTCGCGGGGGGCTCCGGCGCGCCAGCGTGACCTCTGCGTCCACCGCCGGGTGCCGTATGGCCCGAGTAGGTCCCGCGTCGTCGAGCAGTCCCGAGTCGGGGCGTTGCACCGGGATGGGAATCGTGGCCCCTTCACGCTGACCCGCGCCGGAAGAGGGGCGCCGTTCGGGTGAACCGGAGCGCAAAGGTACGGGCGCTGTGCTCTCGAACAACGAGCGCATCTCGAGTCCGGCCGCAGGGCCTTCGCTCTTTGGCGGCGGCGCCGGCTCGGACTGCCGCTCGGGGATGAGACCGCTCTCTTTCGTACGGCCATCGAAGACGCCGTAGGCGCTCTCCTCGTCCTCGGCCGCTCGAAGCGAGCGGCGGCTGACTTCCTGTTGCGAGGCCTCCTCGGGGTGAGACACGATGACCCGCGGCGCATCGAGGTTCGGATCGTCCGCGCCCAAGGAGAAATCGACGACCTCGAGCAACGCGACCTCCTCCTCTTCGGACTCGAGTTCGCGCTCTTCTTCCTCTTTCTCCCAAGCGAAACGCTCCGCCATGAAGCGCGCGAGCTGCGCCTGATGGTCGCCGCCTCGTCGCGCGAGGAAGTCGCCGATCGCCTCGTGCAGCTCGAGCGCGTCTCGAAAGCGACGTCGCGGATCTTTGGCGAGGCAGCGCGCAAGAAGCGCATCAACGTCCTTGGGGACCTCCTTCTGCACGCGAGACGGCGGAGATGGACGAACGCCTTGCACGCGCTCCAGGGTCTGAATCGGAGCCTTCGCGCGGAAGGGGTTGGCGCCAGTGAGGACCTCGTACAGCAAGGTGCCGAGCGAGAAGACGTCGCTTCGAGCGTCGATGGTGCCGCCGAGCGTCTGCTCCGGCGACATGTACGCGAACTTCCCTCGCAGCGTGCCGGTCTGAGTGCGAAGCCCCTGTGACTCGTTCATGCGAGCCACGCCAAAGTCGAGCACCTTGGCCGTCCCGCTGTAGTCGATGATCACGTTGCCGGGGCTGATGTCGCGGTGAATGATCTCGAGCGGACGTCCTTCCTCGTCGAGCAGGCGGTGCGCGTAACCAAGTCCCCCGGCCGCCTGAAAGGCGATAAAGAGCGCCAGCTCGAACGGCATCAGGTCGCGGCTGGTGCCGCTTTGCCCCCGAATGAGGTGGGAAAGATCCCGTCCGCGCATATATTCCATGGCGAGGAAGTGGCGATCGAGCTCGCTGCCGAACTCGTAGAGCTCCACGATGTTGTGGTGATGGAGCATGGAGGCGATGCGTGCCTCGCGCTTGAAGAGCTGCTCGCGCAGCTCTTCGTGTCCAAGGGCGTGCCGCATGAGCTTGATCGCAACCCAGCGTCCGGGCGCACCGGCGTGTGTGCGCGTACGTGCGCGGTAAATCTCCGCCATGCCACCTCGTGCGATGCGTCGAGTGATGACATAGCGGCCAAAAGCGACCGGGGAGCGAGACATCCCGTGAGCGGCTCAATAGCCCGAAACGAGCCTACTCTGCGTCGCGGAGAGCGTCCAACCGACGAGCGGCGGCGGGCCGACTTCCCCGATCCCACCGCCAGTCCTCTGCGTTCCAGGTCACCGGGGAGACGGTTCCGGTCGGTCGCCAGCCCGTGAGGGCCTTGGGTCGCACACTGACCGACCTCCGGAAAACCAGCGACAGAACGGGGACCCGCTCGGCCGCCAGGCGGTCCACCTCCTTCAAGCTCCGCGTCCAAGCGGCCGCGGTCGTCGCGGTTTGGGCGCCGGCGATCGCCCGTTCGATCTCGGGCGCGTGAAAGGCGCCGTAGTTCTTCGCCCCATCCTTTGCGACCACCGCCGCTGCGTCCCAGTCCGGCGGCAAGCGCCAGGCCAGCATCGCCAACGGAGCCCGAGCGGGGTCTTTCAGCTTATCGATGAGCACTCGCAACGGCACGCCGCGCAGCCGGACGATGATCGGCACCTCCGCGAGGCTCGCCGCGATGAAGCTCGCCGCGCGTTCGCTCGCTTCGCTCCCAGTGGCGAAGCCCATCTCGAGTTCGAGCCTCGAGCCCTTCTTCTCGTAGAACTCCCCCTGCCGCACGAACCCCGCGCCTTCGAGCGCCGCCCGCGCGGCGGCGAGATCACGCGCGGCCGCCGGCCGGGCGCCGACCGGGTGACGCGGTGGAAACAGGCCGCCGGCTGGCGATGCTTCGCCCTCGTAGACCACCTCCGCCAAAGCGGATCGATCGAGCGCGAGGCTCATCGAAAGACGCACCGCCAGCTCCTTGGTCAGTGGATGGTCGTGCCGGATCGAGACCTGCAGCCAGACGCCCGACTCGGTGCGCTCGACCACGTGCGTACCCTCGAGCCGCTTCGCGAGCCGCGCCGCCTTGCCCACGGAGAGGCCGGCGCCCTCGCCCACCGCGTCGATTCGGCCGGTGAGCAGCGCGGCCTCGAAGGCGTCTTCGGAGTCGAGGAAGCGAAAGATGATGCGGTCCAGATCAGGCCTCGGCCCCGCCCAGCCTTCGCGGCGCGACAGCTCGATCCGATCGCCCGAGTGCCACACGTCGAGCGCGAAAGGGCCGTTGCTCACCGGTCGACGGTCGAGATCGGTCCCGCGCGGACCCGCTTTGCGCTCCACGTGTCTGGGCAACGCCAAGAGGAGTGAGAACACGTGCTCGGGACGGGCCCCTTCGTCGAGTTCCACCGCGAGCTCGAGCGGAGATCGCGCCGACACCCGACGAATCACGCGAAACGCAGAGAGCGTACGATTCGCGAGCGTCGGGTCCGTCTGCACCGCGTGGCCATGAACGAAGTCCGCCGCGGTGAGCGGCGTTCCATCCGACCAACGATGGCCCGGCCGCAATCGGAAGTGCAGGACCGTGCCGACGGAGCTCGTCTCGACCCGTGGTGGGCCGTCGGCCAGCCCGGGATGAAACTGCCAACGCTCATCGTACGCGCCGACCCCCCGATGAAGCAGCTCGAGGAGTTCGCGCGCCGCCGCGGTCTCGGCGCGGACCGGGTCCAAACTGTCGGGCTCCTGCGTTGTTCCAAGGATCAGAACTCGGGCCGGCTCGACGAGCAGGGAGGCGTCCTCGCCGCCGCTCGTCCGTCGGCACGAGATGAGGACCGCGGCGAACGAGAGCGACAGACGTAGAGCGGTCGCTTGCACCCGGACTCAGCTTCCCATCTTCGCTGCTTCCTGTAAAAGTCGTGGCGAGGAGCGGAGGACCGAGTGCGCAAACAACATGCCCTCTACCTGGGCGCGGCCCTGCTCTCGTGGACGAGCCTCGTTTATGGCCATCGCTTCGAACACCCCCGGCAGATTCGCCTCGGGGTGAAGCGCGATCGCGTCGTGGTCTCCATGATCTACGACCTCAACCCGGGTGAGCCCTCGCGCACGGCTCGGCAGCTCTTCGACCGCAACACGGATGGCGTCATCGATGAGGGCGAGCGTGCGCTGCTCGAGTCGTGGATGGAGCGCACCGCGCTGCGGTTCTTCTCCGTGTCCCTCTCGCGCCCAGACGGAGCGTCCGAGCAGATCGGCTTCGAGACCCTGCGCCGCGAGGGCCACCGGACCACGCTTCCCTCCTCGGCGACCGAGACAGTCGGGCTCAGCCTCCTCTTGTCGGCCCCGCTGCCATCGGGGCCCGGCCCCTTCGAACTGCGCGTCGAGGACTACGAGGCGGACCAACGTACACACGTGCCGCTGGTGCTCGATCTCGAGCCCGGCCTCTCCCTCGACTTCTCCAGCCAGGGGGAGTGGCACCCCGCCACGCGGCAGCTGCAGCGGGTCGAACTGTCCAAGGACCGGCCGCTCCGGCTGCGCTTCTCCGTGAGCCGCGGCGGTCCGTAGCCTCAAGTCCCTGCTTTTCTGGGTGCTTAGCTTGATTCGATCTCTGTCGTATGATACGTCCCACAGAGAGCTAAAGCCCCTGCGATTACAGGGTGTTGAACCACATGACTAAAACCATACTCGTGGCCGACGACAGCAAGACCATGCAGAAGATCGTCGAGCTGACGTTCCGAACCACGCAGTTCTCAGTCGTGAAGGCCTCCAGCGCCGACGAGGCGCTCATGAAGCTGCCGCGTGCAAAGCCGGATGTCGTGCTGGCGGACTCGCAGATGCCTGGCAAGGACGGCTACCAGCTCTGCGAAGAACTCAAGCGCGATCCCGCGACGGCCCACATCCCGGTGGTGCTGTTGCTCGGGAACCTCGAGTCCTTCGATGAAGCTCGGGCCCGCGCCGCAAAGATCACCGGCCACATCAAGAAGCCCTTCGACACGCAGAGCTTGATCACTCAGGTCACCGAGATCGTCGGGCTCGCCGCGGGCAGCGCGGTGTCCACCCCCATGAGCTTCGCGGCCTCGCTCGAAGCCAAGCGCGTCGGCGCAACGCCAGCACCGGCCGCACCTCCTCCGGCCGCACCTCCTCCGGCCGCGCCCTTGGCAGCGGCTCCGCGGGCGAACACGCCGGCCCCAGTTCCGCCTCGAGCGGCGACCCCTTCGCCCATGGCTGCGTCGCGGCCGATCGTCCCGACGCCCACCTTCGGCGCGCTCTTCCCCGCGCCCTCCGCCGCCTCGCCTTCGGGATCGATCAGCGGCCGAGCCCAGAGCGCGTCCTGGCCCGCCCCGCCCATGACACCCTCGGGCCGCCCCATCGCGATAGGTCCGGACGAAGACGCGCTCAAGGCCCCGATGCTCGAGCCTCCCAGGCGGCCCAGCCTCGAGGCGGCCGAAGAAGCCTCCAAGGTGGACATGTGGTCGTTGGCCGAGCCGGTCTCGGACGACATCCCCATCAGCGAGCCCAGCTCGGCGGACCTCGCTCCGCCCCCGGTTCGCAGCGCGCCGCCCCCGCGCCCCGTGCTGCGGGTCTCGGAAGAAGTCGCGACTCGGGCCGCTCCGCAGATAGCCCAGGCCGCGGCCGCCGCCGGACCGGCGCTCTCGAAAGACGAACTGCTGCAGATGGCTCGCGAGGTCATCGAGCGCGTCGTGTGGGAAGTCGTCCCCGATCTCGCGGAGACCATTATCCGCGAAGAGCTCAGGCGGCTCACCCGCCCGGACGACTAGACAAGAGATCCCGGTCTAGGGCTCCTCGTCCGGATTTCGGACCTCGTCCGGATTTCGGACCTCGTCCGGCGGTCGCACCGCGGCCAAGACCCGCTGATAGGCGTCGCGTTTGGCCAAGCCGTATGCCCCCGCGATGACCTTCGCCGCCTCGTTGGCCCCCATGCCCGAGCTGAGCAAGCGATCGATCTCACGCTCCACTTCGTCGGCTCGGGCCTCGTCGCGTCCAGGTCCGGGGGCCCCCACGACCACCACGACCTCACCTTTCGGCGCCTCGACGAAGCGCTTCATCAACTCGGAGAGGAGCCCCCGCTCGAAGGTCTCGAAGCGCTTCGTGAGTTCGCGCGCCACGCAGGCCGGGCGATCGCCCAGGACGAGGTGGAGGTCCGCGAGGAGTTCGCCGAGACGGTTCGGGGACTCGAACAAGACCAACGCGGTCGGGAGACTCGCAAAGGGCGCGAGGAACTCACGACGCTCCGACGATTTCCGGCCGAGAAAACCGAGGAAGGTGAAACGCGCCGTCTCGAGCCCCGCGCCTGAGAGCGCGGCCAAGAGGGCGCTCGCTCCCGGCACCGGCTCGACGCGAAGCCCGCGCGCCACCGCCGCCATCACCAGCGCGCCGCCGGGGTCCGAGAGATCCGGCGTGCCGGCGTCGCTGACGTAACAGACCTCTTCGCCCGCCTCGACTCGGTCGAGCAGCTTCTCGATCGCGTTGTCGCTCGAGTGGGCATGCAGAGCGACCAAGGGTGCGTGCACATCGTAGCCGAGGAGCAGGGGCTTCGAGTGCCGTGTGTCCTCGCAGGCGATCACGCTCGCGTTCTTCAACACACGGAGCGCGCGCAGCGTGATGTCCTCGCGATTTCCGATGGGCGTGGCCACGAGGTAGAGGCAGCCGGGCATGCGGCCGGAATCATACCATCGGGATCCCGCGCCCAAGCATAAAGCTCTCCATCCAAAACGCGTCCCGATAGACCTCGATCTCCGGCGGCTCGCCCGGCCGAACGAGCACCGAGATCACGTCGAAGCGAACCGAGGGCCAGCCGACCTCGGGTTGTCCGAGATACGCCAGGGCGGCGCGCGCCAGGCGTCGCTGCTTGGCGAAGCCCACCGTCTCCCAGGGTTCTCCGTGTGCGTCGGTGCGCCGAGCTCGAATCTCGACGAAGACGAGGACCTCGCCGTCTCGAGCGATACGGTCGATCTCGCCCCCGCCTCCGCGCCAGTTGCGGTGCAGGATCTCGTAGCCGTCCTCCTCGAGCCTTCGCTCCGCAACGCTTTCCAGTTCGAATCCGAAGGCCTGGCTGGGACTGGGCATGCCGCCCAGACCTTCAATTCGCGTGCCGGGCCGCGATCGGACGACTCAGTAGTCGCGTTCGATGAGCACCGAGTCCTCGAGGTGAGCGAGCAGCCAGCGGCCCAGACGGTCGAACCGCCGCAGGAGCATCGACCATGCCGCGCTCACGCCGAACACGAGGTTGACCATGGGCACGCGTCTCGCGCCGAGATGGCGCTTCATGCGGTAGCTGGTCGGCTCGAGGCTGAGCAGATCGGCGGGTGAACGGGCCGGATCGGCCAGCGCCTCCTCGATGACGTGATAGAGCAGGCGGAAGTAGACCGCATCTCGGCGGTGCCACTCGGGATGCACCCCCACCCTTCCCGCTTGGAATCCACGCTCATCCTTGAAGTTCACGATGAACCCGATGATCGTCCCCAGGGCGTTGCGCGCGACGGTGAGGCGCACGCGCGCATCGAGTTCCCCCAGGCCCTCGAAGTACGCCCGCGTATGCGGCTGCCAGCGCACGTTGGCGCGACTGAAGAAGGGCCAGTAGGCGGCAAAGAGGAGCTCGGCGTGACACGACGATGCCTCGAGGCGCTCGAGCCGGTGGCCCGCATCCTGGAAGCGGCGGATGTTGCGTCGCACCCCGCTGCGATCCTCGGCCGGAATCCTGGCCAGGTGTGACGCAAAGCAAGCGCAGTCGAGGTCGACCACCGCATCCGGAAAGCTCGGGAGCGCCGTGAAGCCGGCCCGAAGCCACTCGCTCAGGTTCGGATGGGTCGGCGAGACGTTGGTCAGGACAACCGCATGCAAGCGCTCTTGCCGAGCTACGGCTCGGGCCTTCTCGATGAGCGCCACCGGGTTGGAGATCTCCTCGAGCAAGTGCGTCTGATCGTAGCGCTCAAAGGGAGTCCCGATGAACACCGCCCGCGGCGCCACCAGGCTCGGAGTGAGCTCCTTCATCGCCTCGAGCAGGTCTTTGGGGAAGCCGGGCCGGAGCGGCTCCCGTATGTCCAAGGGCGCGATGAAGGAGGGGACCCCCAAGCGCTCGTCGTCCATCCGGAGCTCGGGGTGGGTCCGAGCGAGGAACGTCCGATACCGAGGCTCATCGAGCAACCCCACGATCCTTGCTCCTCCCACAACTCCCAGGCCCATGGCCAGCCGAGTCCTCCCGAGTCTCGAGGGAGGATGCAGGGATCCCAGCGGTTTGTGCCCCACCCGACACGTGAGGCCCGCGCCTCGAATCTCGCGTGCGGTCTTCCTTGACCCCTCCCTGTGATCGATCGAGATCGGCCACTCATGCCCGCCCTCGCCGCCGCCCAGACCCTCGACCAGCAGCTCTCCCTCGAGGCGGTGGTGTATCGGAGGGTGAGGGCCTACGCCGAGGCGCTGCAGGACCACGAGCCGCGCGAGCTGTACAACCTGCTTCTGCCGCAGCTCGAAAGGCCGCTGATCCGCGTGGCCATGGAGCTCGCGGAGGGAAGGCAGGTTCGAGCTGCCCGCATGCTCGGCATCCACCGAAACACGCTGCGCGTTCGCTTGCGTGAGCTGGGAATGGAAGGCGAAGATTTCGGCCGCCCCTCATGAAGCCCAAGATCCTCATCACCTTGGATACCGGCGAGACCGATCGCCGCGGGGTCAAGTTTGCCAACGTGAACTTGAAGTCGGCCTACGTCGATGCGGTGGCGCGGGCCGGCGGTGTACCGCTCCTCGTGGCGCCCACCGACGATACGGATCTGATCGAGGCCCTCGTGCCCCTCATGGACGGACTCGTGGTGACCGGCGGCGCTTTTGACATCGACCCGGCCTCCTATGGCGCGAGCGTCGAGCATCGCATCGACGCGCCGAAGCCCATGCGCACCGCCTTCGAGCGGGCTCTCATCGAAGCAGCCCTCGCGGGCGGCAAGCCGGTGCTCGGGGTCTGCGGCGGAATGCAGCTTCTGAACGTGGTCCTCGGCGGGACGCTCATCCAAGACATCGGCGCTCAGATCGAGGGCGCGCTCGAGCACGAGCAACCCACGAGCCCCGCCGGCGCGCATCACGACGTGGAGCTCATGCTCGGTGGCCTGCTCACGCGCCTCACCGGGCGCGGCAAGCTCTCGGTGAACAGCACGCACCATCAAGCGCTCGATGCGCTCGGACGGGGGCTCTATGTCGAGGGCCGCAGCCCCGACGGGGTCATCGAAGCCATCGCCATGGTCGGGCGGCCCGAGGTGTTCGGCGTGCAGTGGCATCCGGAGCTCCAAGACGACGCCACCTCGGCCGCGATCTATGGGCATCTGGTGGCGGCGGCGATGGGCCCACCGTAGCCGCTATCGAGCCTCGAACAACCCCAGACGCTCGGCGAGGTCTCCCGAGAAGCGGATGTTTGGATCGACGCGACGTTTGATCTCGCGGAACTCGGCCGCCGCCGGGTACATCACACCAAAGCAGTCCCGATCGAGCAGCGCGTCCTTCGCGAGATAGACGCGTCCACCGACGCGGGCGACCTCCTCGTGAATCGCTCGCGCCAAAGACTCCACGCCGGGGCGACTCGGAAGATCCAGCGCGAGGCTGAAGCCAGGCATCGGGAACGAGAGCAGCCCTTCACTGCCCGCGCCAAAACGCTTGAGGATCCCGGAATACGCGCCGCCGTCCTGTGACTGAGCTCGTTCGATCGCCCAGGCGAGTACACTCGCGGCCTCGGTCGGCACCACGAACTGCAGCGATACGAACCCCTCCGGCCCATAGAGACGATTCCACCCGCGGAGCTGATCGAAGGGCCAAAAGAAGCGCGAGTAGTGGACTCGGCGTGGCCCTTTGCGCTCGAGCCATCGCGCGCGGGCGAAGATGGCCTCCGCCAACGCGCCCACGAGCGCCGGACGCAGCAACGCGACCGGCGGCTCGAAGCCGACCTGGGCCGAAGGCCAAGCTCGGTGGCGCGAGTCGGCCTCGGCCGGGACGCCGCTTTTGACAAATCCCCGCCCAATGGCCGGTCCCTTGGCGCGGGGGTCCACCCAAGCCACCACGTGATTCGCGGCCGGCGCCTCGTCGAGAAGCTGAAGGAGCGCGTCGAGGTTCCGCCCCACCGTCACCCCTTCGGACCACCACGGCCCCGGGGTCTCCAC
The DNA here is from genome assembly GCA_011526105.1 of Deltaproteobacteria bacterium. Lineage (GTDB taxonomy): Bacteria > Myxococcota > Kuafuiibacteriia > Kuafuiibacteriales > Kuafuiibacteriaceae > WYAZ01. Next base: position 111,590 of record WYAZ01000191.1, read on the forward strand.
CAGCCGCAGCTTCACCGCGTCGATGAGACCGGTCCAGCCCATACCGCCGATGGTCGCGCGAAAGAGCTCCGCATCGTCCGTCAGGGTGCACGTCCTTCGCGCCCCATCAGCGGTCCAGATCTCGAGGGCCTCGACCTGCCCGCCAAAGCTCCCGACCGTCCGATGGTTCTTCGCGTGGACATCAGCGGCCACGCAACCGCCGACGGTGGCGAAGCGCGTACCGGGGAGCACGGCGGGAAATCGTCCGTGCGCGAGCGTCTTCTCACACAGGGTCCACATGTCCATGCCAGCGCCGACACGCGCCGTGGCGTGGTCCGGCGAGAGCTCGAACACCGGGTCGCCCGCGAGTTCGAGGACGTGCGCTCCGAGCGAAGCGTCGCCGTAGCTCATGCCGGCGCCACGCGGCAGACAAGGGGCGCTTTGGTTCGCGGAGGCCTGCATGAGCCCCGCCGCCGAGCCGCGACTCACCCGGGCGGTCCGCCGGGGCCGACGGGCCCAGCCGTGAATCTCGCGCTCCGCGGGGTCGTGGACCGTCATGAGCGCCTACGGGAGCACGCGAAGCACGGGGTCGGTCCGGCGCAGCGGCGTCAGATCTCGCTCCACGCTCGGGTGCGCCTGGCCTCGTTCGTCGGTGAGGAGGGTCGGCCGGAAGTACCGCTCGAACCGGCTCTCGAGCTTCATCTCGGGGCGGCCCGTGCGCGTCAGCAGCACACGGAGGTCTCGCACTCGTGCCTCCACGCCCGCCCTCGGCTTCGCCGCCATCAATGCGCTCGAACGCGCGAACATCACCGCGAGCTGCCGCGGGCTCAGCCGGGACCGGTAGATCCGCATGAACTCGGCCTCATGTCGCAGGAGCCGGGTGCGGTATCCACGCATCTGTTGGAGGTTCTCCATGAAGCTCACCACCGGCCCCTGGGCATCGAGCGGTCGTATGCTGAGCTTCGATCCGTCGAGGTCGGTCACCCGAATGAGCGGAAGCAAGGAGCCCGCCTGAAGGCCTTCGTTGAAGAAGGGCGTGCGTGGATAAGGGATGGGAAAAGCGAAGAACGCGGGCATCGAGATCTCGGGGGTGGCGAGGATGAACTCCAGCTCCGCCTCCATGTCGGCGACGTCCCGGGAAGTAACGTCGAACATCAGCCCGTAGATGAAGAGAACGCCGGCTTGAAGGCAGCGGCGAATGGTCTCGACCTGCGGCAGCCGCGTGTTCTGGAACTTCTTGAACCTCTCGAGCGAGGCGCGATCGAAGGACTCGATCCCGCAGAAGAGCGCCTCACAGCCGGACGCGGCCGCACGCTCGACGTTGCCTTCGTCGAGGAAGAAGTCGTTCGTGACCAGCGCCCCCCAAGCACGAAAGAGCCCCTCGCGACGCAGACGGTGCAGCAGCTCGAGCCGCGCGGCGAAGTGGGCGCGGTCGTTGCCGTAGAAGTTGTTGTCGATGAAGACCAAGAAGTCTCGCCTGCCTCCGGCCCGGATCTGACGCTCGAGATAGGCCAGATCGTAGAGTTGGTACCTGTTGCCCTCCGCGGTGAGCGCACAGAAGCTGCAATGGAAGTTGCAGTTGCGGCTAGACTCCGCGTAGCTGAAGCTGCCCCCGAGCCAAGGCGCCAGATCATACTGCGGAACCATCTGCTCCGCCGCGAAGTCGGGCCCAAGCGCCTCCTCGGCCACTTGTTGCAGCTCCTCGATGTCCCCGAGGCAGGCATAGTCGAAGAAGTCTTGGCTGTAGAACGGCAGGCTGCGGATGGCCGACCCTCCGGCCACCACGACCACCCCTCGATTCATCGACTTCGTGTACGCGCTGAGCTGGAGCATGCGGTCGAAAGCGCTGGTCATCCCGGTGAGCACCAGCATGTCGAGGCCTTCGAGGCGCCGAAGATCGATCGGCCCTCCGGTGTGTTCATCGTGCAGGACGAGATCGCAGTTGCGACGATTGAAGGCGCCGGCCAAGTATGCCGGCCCCAAGCTCTTCAGGACCGCGGTCGCACGCTTGAGTGCGCCGTGCTGCTCATCGACGTAGGCGTTGACGATCAGGATGCGACGTCGCGGGGTGGGGGCTCGACGTCTAAACACCGCCGTCCGAGTGTATCGGAGCTTGGAGAGGACGAGCAAGGCGCCTGGGTCTCGAGTTCACCTCGACGAACGAAGGAAACGAGCCGCGTAGTCGGTGATGATGCCGCTGAGGCCGCTCGAGAGGACGTCGTCCAGGGCCGCCACCACCTGATCGCAGTGGCCCTCGTCGACGATGAGCGGCGGCTCGAGGCGAAGCACGTTCCGGTTGTAGTCGGTGAAGCCCACGAGCACGCCGTGCCGCTGCAGCAGGAGCGCACCCACAAAACCCGACAGACTCCCACGGAGGCGTTCATCGAGACCCGAGACGAGGACCCGAAGCGGGAGCGGAAGCGTCTGGCTCACGTCAGCGAGTTCGAAGCCGATGAAGAGACCCCGGCCGCGCACCTCCTTCACGAGTCGCGGATACCGGACTTTCAGCGCCTCGAGACGCGCCAACAGATACGCCCCCATGCGCTCGGCGTTGCCAATGAGATCGTCGTCGTACAGAACGTGCAGCGCTTCGAGCGCGATACAGCAAGGCCCGCCCCAGCCGGAGAACGTGGAGGGCCCCTGGATGAGCGCGGTCCGGGGCGTCCCGTAGACCTTCTGGAAGTGCTGCGCGCGCGTGATCATCGCACTGATCGCGGTCTTGCCCCCGCCGAGGGCCTTCGCAAGCACGACCGCATCCGGGACGACATCCTCGTGTTCGAAGGCGAAGAAGCGTCCGGTGCGCCCCATGCCGCTTTGGATCTCGTCCGCGATCCAGAGCACCTGGTGTTGATCGCAGAGCGCGCGGAGCTGTCGGAAGTACCCGTCGGGCGGGAGCACGATCCCGGCCCCGCCCTGGATGGTCTCGAGGATGACCGCGCCGATGCTTCGGTCGGAGCGAATCATCGCCTCCAGAGCCGCGATGTCCCCGAACGGCACCCGACGTCGATTGGGCAGCAGACGCGCGCTCGCCTGATACTTCTTCGAGTCACTCACTGAGAGCGCCGCGCGTGTCTTTCCGTGAAATGACTTCTCCGTATAGACGACGGTCGACCGCTCGGGCCCCTGAACGAGCTCCGCCAACTTCAGCGCCGCCTCGACCGCCTCGGACCCGGTGGAGCCGAGAAAGACGAGATCGAGATCGCCTGGGGCGATCGCGGCAAGCCCGGCGGAGAAGGCCGCGGCGTATCGGGATGGCAAGAGGAAGTCCATCTCGTGCCGCTGCTCCTCGTCATGGATGCGTCTCACCTCGAGGAGTCGAGGGTGATTGTGGCCGAGCGCCATGGTGCCGAAGCCGCCGAAGAAGTCGAGGATACGTCGCCCAGAGCGGTCGACGTAGTGGACCCCTTCCGCGCGCTCGACGACGATGTCGTGAAAGCCGAGCAATCGAAAGAAGTGGTACTGCGCCGGGTTGATGTGTTTGCAGTGCAGCGCCTCGGTCTGCCGCGCGTCGAGGGCCTTGGCCTCACTCACGGTCAAGAGCGGCGGCTTGACGGGCCTCACGAGCGCAACGTACAACTCTTCGAACGTGGAGACCAGAACGCCCTGGAGCTCGCTCAAAGCCCTGTGGCCTCACGTTCTCTTCTCGATCCTGCTGCTCATCGTCTTCGTGCTCTCGCGTCGCGTGACTGCGGATCTCGAGTGGCCTTGCGAAGAGGACTTCTGGAGAGACATGGGCTTTGCGCGCACCATCCTCGAGGGCCGCTACGGCGAGGACCCATTCTACCTCGGTGAGGCCGTCTGGTACCCGCCGCTCGTTCACTCCCTCCTCGCGCTCATCACGAAGCTGAGTGGCGCGTCGCTCCACGTGGTGAGCGTCCGAAGTGGGGCCTATCTGGATCTGCTCGCGCCGGTGGCGTTCTATTTGCTCGTCCTGCGCTGGGCCGACGCGCCCACCGCGATCTTCGCCGCCATCGCCTTCTTGCTGCTCGGACCTCACGAGCTGTGCTCGTGCGATGGCGACGCCACCTACTCGCCTTGGCTGTGGCCGGACAACTTCGCGCAAGCGCTCGGATACTTGGCGCTCGCAGCCGCATTATCCTGGCGCAGTCGGCGCACCACGATCCGGGCCGCGCTGACCGGCCTCGCGCTCGGAGTCGCCGCGCTCGGGCATTCGGCGCCGGCGAGCATGGCTGCGGGCATCATCACGATCGTGACCCTCGTCGACCTCGCGCGCGACCTCCGCGAGGGGCGACCCGAGGACGGGAAGTCCCGATTCCTTCAGTTGGTGCTCATCGCCAGCGTCGCGATGTTGGTCACCCTGCCCTTCACTTACCATCTGCTCGCGAACTACCGGGGAGCCATTCGCAACTGGGAGGGCGTGGGTTGGCAGCACGCACATCACCAGCTCTCCGGCCTGCGCCTCCTGCTCCAGGATCAGGTGTCGGTTCGTGGGGCGCTGGCGTTACTCGGCCTCTCCTTTTTGGGAACGAGGCACGCGATCGCTCGCCCCAAGTCCCTGGTGCTTGCGTGGCCGGCGCTTGCGCTCGGCGGCATCGCGTGGGGCTACCTGCACGAGTGGGCGCGACCTCGCGGCTACAATCTGCCGATCCTGTTCTCGTCCTGGCACTTTGCGCTCTATCTTCAGGCCGCGGAGTCCCTCCTTGCCGGGCTTGCGCTCGCCGGCCTCACTTCCAAGCTCTCAAAGGCCCGACCCGAGCGGCTCAGCTCAGCCCGATTCGTCTTGGCCCTGGTCCTCTGTGGGTTCGGACTGCATCACTACAGCGAGCGAGCCGACCTCGCCACCAACCGCGAGCACGCGGTTTGGCGGGCCGAACGAGAGCACGAGGCCCTGTCCGCCTGGATTCTCGAGAACACTTCTTCGAACGACGTCTTTTTGGCCTCGGCCAGGCAGGCCATGTTCACCGTGGCCCCCACCGCGCGGAAGGTGCTCGTGCTCCCGCGCGACTTCGCGAACCCGTACGTCGATCCCAAGCCACGAGAGGCCCTGCAGCGCGCGCTGCTCGAAGCCCCGGCGGCAGAGTTCCGGAGGCTTGCGCTCGAGAACGGCATCCGCTTCGTCATCCTCGGACCGGGCGGGATCGTCGAAGGGGAAGGCCAGCTCAAGGCGTTGCTCGAGCGTCCGCGCTGGATGTTGCAGCGCTTCTCTGCGTTGCGTGACGGACCGGAACGCACCCGACTCGGGCGCCTGGGCGAGCATCTCGTCGAGTGTCCGTGGGCCCTCACCACTTGCGAGCCACCGGGCGGGCGGGTACGGATCTACGAGATCCTGGCGGAATCCGCGGCAGATGGGCCCTAGAGCTCATCTCGGAAGCGAGTTCCCTTCCGCCCCAGACCGCGGTACAGGGCCAGGATGAGTGGTGCGCTGAAACTCAGCTTGGCCACGTTCGTCAAGAACGAGCTGGCGCGCGGGCAACCGGAACTCGACGTCGAGAAGGACTCTCTGGTCGACAGCGGCGTCATCGACTCCGTCGGCATCATGAAGCTCGTCTCGTTCATCGAGAAGGAGCTGCACGTGAAGATCGGGGATGAGGACCTCCTGCCGGAGAACTTCGAGACCCTCTCGGACATCGTGAAGCTGGTCGAGTCCAAGCGAGCCTAGCGTGGACTTCTCGCTCACCGAGGACCAGCAGGTCTTTCGCACCCAGATCATCGACTTCGCGCGAAAGCGTCTGAACGCCGGCGTCATCGAGCGCGACGAAGCGGCAGCCTTCGACCGAGATGGCTGGCAGGCCTGCGCCGAGATGGGCCTCCTCGGTCTGCCGGTGCCCGAGGTGTACGGCGGACTCGGCCTCGACGTGACCAGCTCCATGCTCGCCATGGAAGCGCTCGGCTACGGCGCGCACGATCAAGGGCTGCCCTTCGCGATCAACACGCAGCTGTGGACCTGTGAGGTCCCCATCCTCACCTTTGGGACCGAGGCACAAAAGGCGCACTACCTCCCGCGCCTGGTCACCGGCGAGATCGTCGGCGGCCACGCCAGCTCGGAGCCCAACGCCGGCTCCGACGTCTTCTCCATGGCCACTCGGGCCGAGAAGCTCGACGACGACACCTGGAAGCTCTCCGGCACCAAGACCTTCGTGTCCAACGGCCCCATCGCGGACGTCCTCATCGTCTTCGCCAAGACCAGCCAGGCGCGCGGATTCGGGGCCGGCATCACCGCGTTCCTCATCGAACCCAAGACCACCGCCGGCGTCACCGTGAGCCCGCCCATCCACAAGATGGGGCTTCGGAGCTCCCCCATGGGCGAGCTCGCACTGGATGAGGTCTTGGTCCAAGACAGCCAGCGCCTCGGCAAGGTGGGTGCGGGGCAAGCCGTGTTCTCGAGTGAGATGGAGTGGGAACGCTCCTGCCTGTTTGCCTGTCACTTGGGCGCGATGGAGCGGCAGCTCGAAAAGTGCATCGAGCACGCCAAGGACCGAAAGCAGTTTGGGCAGACCATCGGGAGCTTTCAGGCGGTGTCGCATCGGATCGCCAACATGAAGCTGCGGATCGAGGTCGCACGCCCGCTCCTGTACAAGGTGGCGTGGCTCAAAGACCGGGGTGAACGCGCGGTTATGGAGGCTGCGATCGCAAAGCTCTATGTCTCCGAGGCCTACGTTCAGTCTTCGCTCGACGCGGTGGCCATCTTTGGGGGCTACGGATTCTGCACCGAGTACGAGGTGGAGCGCATGCTCAGAGACTCCGTGGGCAGCGTCCTTTACTCCGGCACCAGCGACATCCAAAGAAACCTCATCGCCCGGTTTCTCGGGCTCTGAGCCCCGAGCTTGTCGTGCCCTCGCGCTTTCGCTAGATCACTTCCATGTCCGAAACGCTGCACGCGCTCGTCGAACGGGCCGCAGAACGGCATCCGGACCGACCGGCGGTCATCTCACCGGATGCGACGCTGAGCTACCGAGCCCTGTTGGATCTCAGCGCGCGATGGGCCGGCGCGCTCGCCGCCGCCGGGGTGCGGCCAGGAGACCGAGTCGGGCTCTACCAGCCCAAGTCACCCACCGGGGTGGCTCAGCTCATCGGGATCCTCCGCGCGGGCGCGGCCTACGTGCCGGTCGATCCCAACGCCCCGCCCGATCGCGCCTTCCATGTATTCGATCACGCCGAGGTCGTCGCCGTCCTCGCCGCCGGGCGTCCGAGGGATGCGCTGCTCGCGCGCGGGGCCGAGCTCGGCCGACCCGCCCCCGCCCCGCCCGATCCGGAGTTGGTGGCCCAAAACGGTCTCAGCGCGCCAGCACTTGCGCTCGCGGGGGATGAGCTCGCGTACATCCTGTACACGAGCGGGAGCACCGGCGCGCCCAAAGGGGTCGCGATCACCCACGCGCAGTCTCTCGCCTTCGTCCATGCGGCCACTCCCGTGTTCGAAGCGACGGAGCAGGACGTGTTCTGCTCGCACGCCCCCTTCAACTTCGATCTCTCGATCATCGACCTTTTCTGCGCCTTCTCCGCCGGGGCCGCGGTGAGCCTCATCCCCGAGAAGTGGCTCTCCTTTCCGGCCAAGATCTCTTCTTGGATCGAGGACAGCGGCATCACGGTCTGGAACTCGGTCCCGTCGGCGCTCATTCAGCTCACCGCGCGCGGCGCGCTCGAGAAGCGAAACCTCGAACACCTCCGGCTCATCATGTTCGCCGGCGAGCCGTACCCGGTGAAGCAGCTCCGTCGGCTCGTCGCCGCCTTTCCGAAGGCCACCCTCATGAACGTGTACGGCCAGACCGAGGCAAATTCCTCGACCTACTACGTGGCGTGCGAGCTCCCGGAAGAGGACGCCGCGGTCCTCCCCATCGGTCAGACCTTCCCCGGCTATCGTGTGCTGGTGCTCGGCGACGACGGCGCCGAGATCACGGCGGACGGAGCGGAAGGTGAGCTCTACGTATGCGGGGGCGCCGTCGCCTGCGGCTACTACAAGGACCCCGAGCGGACGAGCAAGGCCTTCGTGCTCCACCCTTTGCGTCCCGAGTCGGGGGAGATCGTCTACAAGACGGGTGATCGAGTCACCTTCGATCGCGAAGGCGACCTCGTCTTTCGCGGCCGACAAGACGCCGCGGTCAAAGTCCGCGGGTTCCGCGTCGAGCTGCAGGAACTCGAAACGCAAGCCTCGGCGGTACCGGGGGTCGACGAGGCCGCGGTCATCGCGGTGCCGCACGAAGCCGAGGGCCATCAGCTCCATCTGTTTGTCTCGAGCGGCGAAGACGCCGATGCCCTCCGCCCTGCCCTCGAGAAGCGCATCACCGAAAAGCTGCCTCCTTACATGCGGCCGGCGTCCATCACGGTTCAGCAGGCTGCGCTACCCAAGACCGGCACCGGCAAGATCGACAAGCATCGTCTTTCGCCGCCACCCTGAGGCCATTGGCGTGGGCACGCAGCGTCAGATCATCCACGTGGACATGGACGCGTTTTACGCCTCCGTCGAGGAACGGGACGACCCGAGCTTGCGCGGCAAGCCGCTCATCGTCGGCGGCGACCGGCGACGGGGCGTCGTGCTCGCGGCCTCGTACGCGGTACGTCCCTTCGGCGTGCGGAGCGCCATGCCGATGCGACGGGCGATGGAGCTCGCGCCGAACGCGGTGATCGTGCCCCCGCGTCCTGGAGCCTACGCAGAGGCGAGCGCCACGGTCTTCGATATCTTCGCGCGATACACGCCGCTCATCGAGCCGCTCTCTTTGGACGAGGCCTTCATGGACGTCACCGCTTCGGTCGAGCTCTTTGGTTCCGCGAGCGAGATGGCTCGCCAGATCCGCGCCGCCATCCTGAGCGAGGTGCATCTACCTGCCTCGGCGGGCATCGCGAAGAACAAGCTCATCGCCAAGATCGCCTCGGACTCCGCCAAGCCGAACGGGCAGCTCGAGATCCCGGCGGAGGACAGCGAGCGGTTCCTGGCGCCGCTGCCGATCGGACGGCTCTTCGGGGTCGGCCCCAAGCTCGAGACCCGCCTGCGTGCGCTCGGCATTCAGACGCTCGGCGACCTCACCCGCCGCAGCCCCGAGAGCGTCGAGGTGCTGCTCGGCGAGGGCGGGCGCGAGCTTCATGCGCGAGCGCGGGGCGAGGACGACCGACCGGTGCAGCCTGATCGTGCCGCCAAGAGCATCGGGGCCGAGGACACCTTCGCCAGGGACCTGCGCGGGGTGGAGGCGCTCCATCCGCACCTGCACGCCCAGGCCTTGCGTGTCGCCCGACGCCTGCGCCGCGCCGGGCTCTCGGCGCGCGTCGTCGCGCTCAAGGTCAAGAGTGCGGACTTCCGTACCCTGACGCGGCGTCGGACCTTGCCGGAGGCCACCGACGACGGCCAGGTGATCTTTCGCGTAGTCACCGAGCTTCTAGCAGCGCTCGCTCCGACCTATGCGGTGCGCCTCGTCGGTGTCCAGCTGGCCGGCCTCGAGCACACCGCGCAGCAGCTCTCCATCTTCGAGGCGAAGAACGAGAAAAGCCGACGACTCAACCAAACTCTGGATGAGATCGCCTTCAGGTTTGGTGTCGCCGCCATCTCCACCGCCGACCTCGGAACGCCCCGGGCGGGGTGGGATGAGAGCCAGGATGAGGCCCGGCGCCGCATGGGGGCGGCGCAGACCGACGTAACCCCGCCCACTGGGTCCAAGAAACCGCGCTGAAGCGTCCACCCCTGCCTGGACGCCGGGGCTTTTCGTGCCTATGGCTCGGGAATGCGCCGTTCGGTCACCATGGGAGCCATCTTTCTGCTCTTCGCCCTGAGTGCGCTGCGTGTGTTTCAGGTGTGGGACGATCTCCCGCCGAACATGGCTTCTCACTTTGGCGCGAGCGGAGACCCCAACGGGTTCATGGGTCGTGACAACTTCTTCGTGTTCTACGCGACGATCACGGGCTTCGTCACCGCGCTGCTCCTCGGCATCCCGCTGCTCATTCAGCACGCTCCGCCGGGAACCACAAACCTCCCTCAGCTATCGGAGAGCGCCTCCCGCGCGACGCGCGACGCCGCTATCCACAGGATCGGCGGCGCGTTTCACAGCTACTCGCTGGTCACCGTCCTCTTTGCGCTTGGGGTGCTCGAGCTGGTGGTCCGAGCGAACCTGAGCCGTCGCGGCCTCGACAACGGCCCCTTCTTCCTCATGCTCGGGGGCTACATGCTGTTCAATCTCGTCTGGACGGTGTGGCTCATCACGCGACTGGCGAAGCCCACGCCCGCCTGAGCTCACCGATTCGAGCGAGGGCACACGTGAGCTCGAGAAAGACGACCATTCGAGGCGCTCACCATCCGTCACGAGTCGGATGAGCCCGTGTACATCCGTACGAAGACACTCGATGTCTCGCGCCCGCAGGCGCTCCATCACCTCTTTGTGCGGAAAGCCGAAGCCGTTGCCACGGCCGAGCGAGAGCACCACATGGCTCGGCTTCACCGCGTCGAGGAAGCGATCGGAGGACGACGTGCGACTCCCGTGGTGGCCTGCCTTGAGCACATCCGATGCGAGCCACGCGCCCTGGCGTTCAACGAGCGCGGCCTCTGCCGCCACCTCCGCGTCTCCGGTGATCAGGATCCGGCGCCGCCCGATCGCAATCGACAGCACCAAGGAGCCGTCGTTCACGATGGGCGCAACAGCCTCGTTCGGGGCGGGACCGAGCAGGCGCACCTCGGCGGCACCGAATCTCCAGGGCGGAGCGTCCGCATCAACGACCTGGTTCGGAAGCACCCGAATCGCGTCGATGAGCGCCGCCGAAGCCTCGCGTGTATCCCCATTCCACAGAACCTCACGGATGGGGAACTCGCGCGCGAGCGCCGAGAGCCCGCCGATGTGATCGGCGTGAGGGTGCGTGAGCACGACCTTGTCGATCGCCCGTATCCCCAAGCGACGGAGGTGCGGCGCGATCACACGTTCCGCCGCGCCTGGACCATCGCGCCCCGGGGGGCCCACGTCGATGAGCCAGACCACCCCACCCGGCAACTCCACCACCGTGGCGTCCCCCTGCCCGACCGGGAGGAAGGTGAACTCGACCTCCGCTCGCCATACCCGCTCGAGCCGCTGCTCCGCCCCGATGATGAAGAGGGCCATGATCGCCGAGAAGAAGGCCCGCCTTCGCCACGGCGCAGGCAGCGCGATCGCGTAGATGCCGAGGTACGCGAGCCCGACTTCGACGATGGAGGGGGTGGAGAGGCGGATTGAGGCCCAAGGGAGCGCCTGCGCGCCTTCGGCGAGGGCGATGAGCACTTCGGCCGAGCCATGCGCGAGTGTGAGCAGGGGCGCCGCCGCGGCTTCGAACCACGGCGCGACGGCGCCACCGAGCAGCGACAGCGGAACGAGCACAAACGATCCGAGCGGCGCGGCCGGTACGTTGACCAAGAGTCCGACGAGCGAGATGCGCTGAAAGTAGAAGGCTACGAGCGGGGCGGTGCCCAGGGTTGCGGCGAAGCTCGCCAAGCTGATCTCGATCGGATGGCGCCACCACCACGGCCGGCGGTGAAGCTCGGGCGCGAGCCGATCGCGGAGGGGAGTGAAGAGCAGGAACAAGGCCACGACCGCGGCGAAGGAGAGCTGAAAGGAGACGTCGTAGAGCGAGAGGGGATCGATGCTCAGCATCAGCACGACCGCGAGGGCGAGGATGCTCAGAGGGTCGGGTCTTCGGCGGAGAAGCGTCACGACGAGCAACGCCCCCATCATGAACGCGGCCCGTACCGCGCTCGCAGATAGACCGACCAGGAACGTGTAGACGACGACGAGCGGGAGCGCGCCCAGCGCCGCAGCTCGTGCCGCCCCTGGCCCCAGAGACACCCAGGTCGAGCGACGGAGCAGCGCCGCGAGACCGACCACAAACAGACCCGCGACGATCGCCAGGTTCAGTCCGCTGACCGCGAGCAGATGCGATAGACCGCTCTCCGCGAAGGCCGTCTCTAGCGCCGGAGGGATGCCGCTTCGGTCTCCGGTCGCGAACGCGCGCACGACCGCGCCGGCGGAGCCCGGCAGCCGGGATTCGATGGCCGAATGCAGGGCAGAGCGCGTGCGCTCCATGCCGACAGCGAAGCCGGGCATCACCGCCCGCCCCACCCGGCGACAGTGCTCGTGCGCCTGGGCCCGAGCGAAGCCCACAATCCCGCGTCTCGCCTGGACCCGCTGGACCCTCTGCTCGCCTTCGTGCAGGGGGGGCCCGCTCGAGTGCGCCCGCACGAGCACGCGCACCTGATCCCCCGCCCAAGCGCAGGTCGAGCGCGGGGCGCCGCGGGTGGGCTCCTCCGCGCGAGGCAACACCACCCGCACGCGGCCACGCGCCGCACGCATCGGCCCCGGAGGCTCTGGGATCATCCCGAGCAGCTCGAGCGTGAGGACCTCGGAGGTCGGCCGAAGCTCCGGCGCCTCGAGCACCACACCCTCGAGCACGACCGGCGACTCCGCCCCTCGCACCCACGCCTGGTCGTCCCCGCTCGGCGGCGCGCGCACGACCGCGAGGAGCAGGCCAAGGCCGAAGAACACCGCGAGAGAACGTGCCCAGAGGGCGGACAGAGGAAGCAGAGCGAGCCCGAGCCAGGGGACGCCCGTTCCCAGCGCGACACCGAGCCCCTCGAGCAGCGCGGCCAGGACCAGCGGCCGGCGCCATCGACCACCCCGGTTCACCGCGTCAGCTTGCGGCCCTCACTCGGCGCGGTCGAACGGAAAAGGCCCTGGAAGCCCCGAAAATCCCTCAGGAAGCCCACCTGCAGCGTTGACCGGAATGAGCGGGTCTTGGTACGCCGCCCCACATGCGGAACTCCAGCGCTCTGTTCGCCCTCTGCGCCCTCCTCGGCCTGGCTTGCGACAACCCAAAGAAGACCGAGACCGGGGCTGAGCCCACGCCGGTCACCGCGGCGCAAACAACCGTGCCAGACGCCGGGAGCCCGGCCGACGCCCCCATCGAACTGCCCAAACTCGATGGCCCGGTCGCCAAGGTCAACGGGGTGGAGATCGCCCCCGAAGCGTTCCTCAAGGAGCTCAAGGCCACGCTCGAGCGGTACCAGAGGGCGAGCCATCAGGTGGCGCCGGCCCTTCGCGAACGCCTCAAGGACAACATCGTCCGGCGGCTCGTCGATGCCGAGTTGGTCGCCCAAGAAGCCAAGAAGGCGGGGGTCTCGGTCGCCGAAGACGAGTTCCAGAAGGAGTGGACCGAGCACAAAAAGCGATACGGCTCCGAAGATAGCTTCCAGAGCTTCCTCACGCGCTCGGGAATGGCGGTCGAGGATCTTCAGAACCAATACCGACACAACCTGTTGCGCGAGAAGCTCTTCGCGAAGCTCACCGAGAAGCTCGAGGTGACCGAGGCGGAACGCAAGGCCTTCTACGAGCAGAACAAGGACCGCTACAACAACCCCGAGCAGATCCGAGCGAGCCACATTCTCTTGCGCGTGAAGCCAGACGCTACGCCCGAAGACAAGGCCGCGGTCCGGGCGAAGGCTGAAGACATCGTGAAGCAGGCCAAGGCCAAGGGCGCTGACTTCATCGCGCTCGCGACGGAGTTCGGTGAGGACCCCACCAAGGACCGAGGAGGCGACCTCGGCTTCTTTGGCAAAGGTCGAATGGTGAAGCCCTTCGAGGACGCGGTCTTCGCGCTGAAGGACAACGAGATCTCCGGGGTCGTCGAGACCAGCTTCGGCTTTCACATCATCAAACGGACCGGCTACAAGGCGGCCAGCACCCAGACCTACAAAGAGCTAAAGGAGCAGATCGACCGCTCCGTTCGCTCACGCAAGCGGAACGAGGCCATCCGCGACTCGCTGAAGGCGTGGCGCGAGACCGCCCAGATCGAGATCCTCCTCAAAGGCGACCCGAAGCTCATCGAATCGGGGGGGGGGCGTCCACAAGGCATGCGCGGACCCGATGGCGCCGCGCTTCCCATGAAGATGCTCCCCAAGCCGAGCACGGTGGACCGCCCCGCGCGCCTGAACCCGGGCGTCATCCCACCTCGCCCCGAAGGCTCCGCTCAGTAGCGGACCGACCGCACGCCGTCGCCATGACCACCGATCGTCCCGTCCGAGTACGTGTCGCCCCCAGCCCTACGGGCGAGCCGCACGTAGGCACCGCCTACATCGCACTCTTTAACCTGGCCTTCGCCCGCAAGAACGGAGGCAAGTTCGTGCTGCGCATCGAAGACACCGACCGAGAGCGGAGCCGCCAGGAGTGGGAGGACGAGATCATCGAAGGCCTGCGCTGGCTGGGTCTCACCTGGGATGAGGGCCCGGACGTGGGAGGGCCCTTCGGCCCCTACCGGCAGAGCGAACGCAGCGCCATCTACCACCAGCACATCGAGCTCTTGCTCGAAAAGGGCGAGGCCTATCGCTGCTTCGCCACCCCCGAGGAGCTGGCGCAGCTGCGCGAGGAGCAAAGAGCACGCAAAGAGACGTCGAGATACGACGGACGTTGGCGCGACCGCAGCCCGGCCGAGGTCAAGGCGGCCATGGACGCCGGTCTGCCCTTCGTGGTGCGCATGAAGATGCCCCTCGAAGGGGAGACCGTGCTCTTCGACGAGCTCCGAGGCGAGGTGCGGATCGACAACCGACAGGTGGATGACCAGATCCTGATGAAGTCGGACGGCTTCCCCACCTATCACCTGGCGAATGTGGTCGACGACCACTTGATGGGCATCTCACACGTCATCCGGGCCGAGGAGTGGATCAGCTCCACCCCCAAACACGTCGTCCTGTACCGAGCCTTTGGCTGGGAGCCGCCCAAGTTCATCCACATGCCTCTGCTTCGAAACGCGGACAAGTCGAAGATCAGCAAGCGCAAGAACCCGGTCTCCCTGCTCGACTACAAGTCCCGTGGGTTCTTGCCGGAGGCCGTGTTGAACTACCTCGCGATGCTGGGTTTTTCGATGCCGGATGAGCGCGAGATGTTCACGGTGGAGGAGTTCTTTGAGAACTTCACGTGGGATCGTATGTCGCTGGGCGGGCCCACCTTCGACCTGGCAAAGCTCACCTGGCTGAACGGACGCTACTACCGCGAGAAGCTCAGCGACGACGCCTGGGTCAAGCTGCTGCGCGACGACCTCCTCTCCGAGGAGATCTTGCGTAAGCTGGTGCCGCTGATCAAAGAGCGCATCGACACCAGCGAGCAGTTCATCCCCGCCGTCGACTACTTCTTCTCCGGCGAGCTCACCTACGAAGCCAGCATGCTCGTCTCGAAGGGCAAGACCCCCAAAGAGACCCGAGAGGTCCTCGAGAAGTACGGGGACGAGATCGACCGGCAGGTGGACTTCAGCGCCCCCGCCCTCGAGGCCCTGTCTCGCGGCTTCGCGGAGTCTCAGGGCTGGAAGGTTAAAGACCTCTTCATGCCCCTGCGGGTGGCCATGACCGGACGCACCGCCACTCCGCCGCTCTTCGACACCCTGAGCGTTTTGGGCAGAGCCAAGGTGCGTCGGCGCCTGCGCCAGGCTCAGGACCTCCTGAAGGCCCTGGCGGAAGCCGAGAACAAGAAGAAGTGACCGCGCGACTCGTCCTCAGGAACGCGAGCGAGCTCTGCGTGCCGGAACCCGACGGGCGGGAGATTCAACGTCTGCCCCGACACGCGCTGTACGCCGAGGACGGGGTCATCCGGTGGGTGGGCCCCGAGGACCAGCTCCCGCCCGAGAGCCGAGGGGCTGAGGTCGTGGACGCCCAGGGCGGCGCGGTGCTGCCCGGCCTCATCGACGCCCACACGCACCTCGTGTTCGCCGGCGACCGCGTAAGCGACTTCAGCCTCCGCGCGCGCGGTGAGAGCTACAGCTCGATCCTGGCCCAAGGCGGCGGCATCTACACGACGGTCAACGCCACCCGCAGCGCGGGCTTCGGTGAGCTTCTGGACCTCACTCGCAAACGGCTCGTCTCTCGCGTTTCTCGGGGCATCACCACCACCGAGATCAAAAGCGGCTACGGGCTCACCGCAGCGCACGAGTTGCGGATGCTGGAGGTCGTGAAGGCCCTTCGGGGGGAAGGCTTCGACGTGGAAGGCACGCTGCTCGCGGCTCACGTCATCCCCAAAGACATCCCGCGCGAAGACTACCTGCGCTCGATCACGCACGAGATGATCCCGAAGGTCGCACAGGAGGGCCTCGCCCGCTTCGTAGACGTCTTCGTCGAGGCCAACGCCTACACCGCGGCCGAAGCGGAGCGCATCTTCTCCGCCGCGACAGAGCACGGCCTCTTGCCGCGCGTGCACGCCGAGCAGATCACGAACAGCGGCGGCTGCCTGGTCGCGGCTCGGCTCGGCGCCAGCTCCGCGGATCATCTCGAGCGCGCGAGCGACGCTGACCTCGCGGCGCTTGCACGCGCCGGCACGGTGGGGGTCTTTCTGCCCGGCGCCATGACTTTCCTCGGGGATCACGCGCCCCACCTCGGCCTCGCCGCGCGCAAGGCGGGGCTCGAGGTCTGTGTGGCCACCGATCAGAACCCGGGTTCGTCGCCGCTGTCGTGTCTCGCCACCGCAGCCATGCTCGCGGTGACGCAGATGGGGCTCACGGTGGAGGAGTCGCTGCGCGCCATCACGCTGGGCGCCGCCCATGCCTTGCGACGCACAGACATTGGGACGCTCGAGGTCGGACGCAAGGCCCGCTTCGTGGTGCTCTCACACCCCGACAGCCGGGCGCTCATCTATGGTTTTTCGGAGCCACCCATTCTTCGGGTGGTGGGCGCCTGAGACGACTCAGGCCAAGCCGCGGGCACGCTTGAGCTGCAGCACGATCTTCTCGTACTCCACATCCCACTCGGCGCTGCCTTCTCGCATGTTCTTGAGGCGGCTGCGCGCGTCGCGATCGATCTCCTCGTCGATACCGAGGTACTTGACCATGGTGTTGTGGATCTTCTTCCGCATCTCGTGGTCTTCCGCGAAGACCTCCTCGACGTTGCGAGAGTGCATGAGGCCTTCGAGCATTTGATTGATGACGTACTCGAGACCCTCTTCGCCGGTCTTGTGCTGACGGGCCTCGGCCAGGCCCTTCTTGACCTGCGCAAAGCGGTCCGGCGACAGGCCGCGACGGGACAGGGCCTCGCGCGTCTCCTGGTTCAGCCGGTCCTCGGCGTTGCAGTACTCGACCAGGATGGCCGCCACGTCGAGCTCGGCTTCTTCGAGCTTCGTGTCATCGATCTCGACGTCACCGTCGTCCCGGAGGGTCGAGATGATGTCCTTGGAAATCTTCGGGATGATCTTACGGTACAGGCGCATGGCGAACGGCCCCGAGGTATTAGCTCCCGACGTGCGAGTCAACCAATTACCCAAGAAAGCGTAGAATTCGCGGCAAGATGACGGTTGGCCCGTTTTTGCGGCTCGTGCGGCCTCAAACCTCGGTTTCGGCGCGGGGATGAAAGTGCCGATACACGCGCTCGGCGGCCGTGCGAGGCAGCCCCGGCACCGCTTCGAGCGCCTCGAGGCTGGCCGCCTTCACCCGCTCGAGACTCCCGAGATGCGAAAGCAGCGCGCGCCGCCGGGCCGCGCCGATCCCGGGAATCTCCTCGAGTCCCGAACGAAGCGTGGCGCGGTTTCTGAGCTGCCGGTGAAAGGTGATCGCGAAGCGGTGGGCCTCGTCCCGAATTCGGGCCAGGAGCAGGATCTCCGGGGTGCTTTGCCGCAGCACGATCGGGTCCTTCGCGCCCAGGAGAAATACCCTTTCCGGGGAGCGTTCTGACGCCTCCTCGCCCGGTCCCCCGCCCAGGACCCGGCTCTTGGCGAGCCCGATGACGTCGAGCCCCATGACACCCACGTCCTGCATGGCGGCCTTGGCCACCCCGAGCTGCCCCTTGCCGCCGTCGATGACGACGAGGTCGGGCAGGTCCCGCTCTTCGACGCCTCTTTGAAGGCGCCGCGACAGGACCTCGTACATCGACTTGAAGTCGTCCTGGGTGGATGTCGATTTGATCTTGTAGCGCCGATACGCCGCCTTCGCCGGGCGGCCGTCGACGAAGACCACCTTGGAGCCCACGATCATCCGCCCCTGAAGGTTCGAGATGTCGAAGCACTCGATCCTTCTGGGCAGCTTGGCGAGGTGGAGCTTCCTTCTGAGGCCCTCGAGCGTGCGCTCCACCGCCCCGCTGCTCTTGTGGCGCTCCGCCAAGGCGTGCGCGGCGTTGTCCTCTGCGAGCTCGAGCACCCGAGCCCGTTCTCCGCGCTGCGGGGCGCTGACGATGACCTTCCGACCGCGCCGCTCGCTCAGGATCTCAGCCAAAGTCGCGGCCGAAGGCAGCGGGATCGAGACCAGCACCTCCTCCGGCACGTCATCCCGCTGCGCGTAGAGCTGTACGAGGAAAGACTCGAGCATGTCTTCATCCGAGAAGGGTGCGTCCTCCGAGACCGTGCTCCGAACGTCGCGAATGCGGCCCTCACGCACCTCGATGACCGCCACCGCGAAGTCGTTCCCCATGCGATGCAGGCCGATGACGTCCTGATCACGCAGACTCGAGAGCGCGACGTGTTGAGGTTCGAGCGTCTTCTCGATCGCCCGCAGTTGATCGCGCGTGCGGGCGGCCACCTCGAAACGCTCGGTGTTCGCGGCCTCCCACATCCGGGCTTCGAGCTTCTTCACCAGCTCCGGAGCGCGTCCTTCGAGAAACGTGAGCACGTCCTCGACGTTCTCGTGATACCGGTCGCGATCGACCTCGACCACACAAGGCGCTGGACAACGCCCGATCTGAAACTCGAGGCAGGGTCGCGTCCGGTGATAGAGCACGGAGTCTCGGCAGGTCCGAAGCTGAAAGTGCCGGTTCACCACCCGCAGCGTCTGCCGGGCGGCGCTGGCCGAGTGAAAGGGCCCGAAGTAGCGTGCACCGTCCTTGCCCATGTGGCGCACCACTTCGACCCACGGATACTCGTGCTCGGTGTCGATGCGCAGGCAGAGGTACTGCTTGTCGTCGCGCCAGATGACGTTGAAGCGCGGCTCGTGCTGCCGGATGAGCTCGCGCTCGAGGAGCAGCGCCTCCTTCTCCGAACGCGTGACGATGGTCTCGAGGTCACCGAGGATGTGGCCGAGCAGCCCCACGAACGCGCGGTAGTCGCTCGTTCCCTCTTGGAAGTAGCTCCTGACCCTCGAGCGCAGGTTCTTGGCTTTGCCCACGTAGATGACGGTGCCCGAACGGTCGCGCATCAAGTACACGCCGGGGTCCGTGGGCAGCTCCGCGGTTCGACCCAGCCAAGCCTCGACTTGCCCCTTGGCCCGCCTCATGGCCGCTTGCGCCCGCCGCGCCCGCGCGCCCGAGGCCCTCGCCGTCCTCTTCCGCCGCGTCCCGCGCTCCGCTCCGCCCCGTCTTCTTCACCAGCGAGAGCGGCTTCCAGCGCCCCCGGCGCAAGCGGCATGCCCAGCAGGAACGACTCGAGGGTCCCCACTCGGTCGCGGAGCTTCGCCGCAGACTCGAACTCGAGAGACTTCGCACGCGCCTTCATCGCCGCCCGCAAGAGCACCACCCGCTTTTCGACCTCTTCGAGCGAGACCACACCCCCTTGGCCCACCGGATCCTCACCGTCGGCGAACTCGCTTCGGAAGCCGGCCAGAGCCCGAAGATCCTGGATACGCTTCTCGATGGTGCGCGGAGTGATTCCGTGCTCCACGTTGTAGGCTCGCTGCTTGTCCCGCCGACGGTCCGTCTCCCTTATGGCCGTCTTCATCGAACCGGTGATGGTGTCAGCGTACATGATCACCAGCCCGTTCACGTTGCGGGCCGCGCGACCGATCGTCTGAATCAGCGAGCGCGCCGCCCGAAGGAACCCCTCTTTGTCGGCGTCGAGGACCGCCACGAGCGAGACCTCCGGGAGATCCAGGCCCTCGCGGAGCAAGTTGATGCCGATGAGTACGTCGAACTCCCCGCGCCGCAGGTCTCTCAAGATCTCCGAGCGCTCGAGCGTGTCGACGTCCGCGTGCAGGTACCGAACTCGTACGCCGAGATCCTGGTAGTACTCGGTCAAATCCTCCGCCATTCGCTTGGTCAGCGTGGTCACCAGCACGCGTTCTTTCTTTTCGACGCGGCGCCGAATCTCCTCGAGCAGGTCGTCGACCTGCCGACCGGCGGGCCTAACCTCGATCTGGGGGTCGAGCAGACCGGTGGGCCGAATCACCTGCTCCGTGAACACCCCGCTGGTCTTCTGAAGCTCGTAGTCGCCCGGGGTGGCGGAGACGAACACGATCTGCTCGATGCGCTCCTCGAACTCCTCGAACTTCAGAGGGCGGTTGTCGAGCGCCGAAGGGAGCCTGAAGCCGTACTCGACCAGGGTCTCCTTGCGCGCACGATCGCCCTTATACATGGCGCCCACCTGCGGCATGCTCTGATGGCTCTCGTCCGCGACCATCAAGAAACCCTCGGGGAAGTAGTCGATGAGCGTCGGCGGCGCCTGGCCGGGCTTTCGACCGGACAAGTGGCGGGAGTAGTTCTCGATGCCTCTGACCGTGCCCATCTGCTCGAGCATCTCGAGATCGTACATGGTGCGCTGCTCGAGCCGCTGCGCCTCGAGCAACTTGTTGGCGCCCTTGAGCTCGGCGAGCCGGAGCTGAAGCTCCTCTCGAATCGTGCGAATCGCCATCTTCTGACGGTCGGGCGGGACCACGTAGTGGCTCGCGGGAAACATCCGGATCTTCTGAAGCTCGCGCAGCACCTGCCCACGCAGGGGATCGACCTCGCGAATGGCCTCGAGCTCATCCCCGAACCACTCGAGCCGCAGCGCGCGCTCCTCCTCATAGACCGGGAAGACTTCGACCACGTCCCCGCGCACACGGAACGTCCCGCGGTGGAAGTCGAAGTCGTTGCGCTGGTACTGAATCCGCACGAGCCCGCGGAGGACCTCGTCGCGCTCGATTCGCTGACCCGGCGAGAGCTCGAGCACCATACCCTCGTAGACCTCGGAGGCCCCGATGCCGTAGATGCACGAGACGCTGGCGACCACCAAGACATCGTTGCGCTCGAGCAACGACCGGGTGGCCGAGTGTCGCATGCGATCGATCTCGTCATTGATGAGCGAATCTTTCTCGATGAAGGTGTCCGTGTTCGGGACGTAGGCTTCGGGCTGGTAGTAGTCGTAGTAACTGACGAAGTACTCGACCGCATTCTCCGGAAAGAGCTCTCTAAACTCCCCGTACAGCTGCCCCGCCAAGGTCTTGTTGTGACACAACACCAGGGTGGGGCGGTTGACCGCCGCTACCACGTTCGCGATCGTGAAGGTCTTGCCGGTGCCGGTCGCCCCGAGCAACATCTGGTGACTGAGTCCGGCTTTGAGCCCGGCGATCAACTCGGCGATGGCACGCGGCTGGTCACCCTCGGGGCGGAAGTCGGAGACGAGCTTGAACTCCCCGGGCATCGTGAGGGCAGCCTAGCAAAGCCTGCCGCTTCAGTCGTCTCGAACGTCCCAGCTCGTTCCCTCGCGGGCGTCCTGAAGGGATAGGCCGAGGGCCGCGAGCTCGTCGCGCAGGGCATCACCCTTCGCAAAGTCCTTGTTTCGCCTGGCCTCGGCCCGGGCCTCGATCTTCGCCTCGATGTCCGCCGCAGACAACCCGTGCGCGGCGAGGAACTTCTGCTTGCGCCGCAACAGATAGGCCTCCGGTGCTTCGAGGTACACCCCGAGCACCTCACCTTGCGAACGGATGAAGCCTCGAATCTGACCGAGGAGCCAGGAGCGCTCTTTCGCCTTGAGCTTCTTTCCGAGACGCTCCTGCTCACGCGCCGCGAGGAGCTCGTTGCCGAGCGTAAAGAGCTCCTGGACCTCTGCGATGGCTCGCGCGGTGTTGAAGTCGTCCTCCATCGCCTCCTCGAAGATGGCCGTAGGGTTCGAGCCAAACGCCGACTCGAAGCTCGGCCCGTCTTCGCTCGGGTTCTGGCGCACGAAGCTGTCCATGGCGGACAGCGCCGCGTAGCTCCGCCCGACCCGCCGCTCCGTGTCCACGACCAAGGCGTGCGAGAACCGGATGGGGGTGCGGTAGTGGCTCGACAGCAAGAGCGTGCGGAGCGCCTCGGGCTCGTATTCGGCGATCAGCTCGTGCATCGGGTAGAAGTTCCCGCGTGACTTCGACATCTTGAAGTCGTCCTCCGCATAGACGTAGCCGCAGGCGCTGCACTTCTCCGGGATGCCCTCCCCGTCCGGCAAGGTGTGCTCGCACTTTGGGCAACCCTCCGGCATGAGGTTCACGAAGCCGTTGTGCATCCAAATGTGGGCGTAGACCTCGTGCCCGCTGGCGGCGCAGGACTGGGCGATCTCGTTCTCGTGATGCGGAAACACCAGGTCTTTGCCGCCCCCGTGGATGTCGAAGGTCTCACCGAGGAACTTGCTGCTCATCGCTGAGCACTCGATGTGCCAGCCGGGCCTGCCCCTGCCCCACGGCGAGTCCCACGCCGGCTCTCCCGGTTTGGCGGCTTTCCAGAGCGCGAAGTCGAATGGAGAGCGTTTTCGGGTGTCGACCTCGACCCGAGCCCCGGCCTCGAGCTGTTCGAGGTCCAAAAGCGTGCGGCCCGACAGACGTCCGTAGGCGGGAAACTGCTTCACCTCGAAGTAGACGTCGCCGGCCACCGGGTAGGCCTTCCCGTTTGTGATGATGCGCTCGATGAGCGCCACGATCTCGGGGATGGTCTCGCTCACCTTGGGTTCGTGAGTCGGGGGGAGGCAGCCGAGCTTGGCGGCGGAGTCGTGATAGAGCTCGATGTAGCGCGCCGCGAGCGCGACCGCCTCGATCCCCTCCTCGTTGGCGGCCTTGATGATCTTGTCATCGATGTCCGTGAAGTTCCGGACGTAGATGACCTTCGGGTACTGCCGAAGGAGCCAGCGGTACACGACGTCGAAAGCCACCAGTCCCCGGGCATGTCCGATGTGCGAGGGCGCGTACGGCGTGACCCCGCAGAGATAGAGGCGCACCCGATTCGGATCCAGAGGGGTGAAGACCTCCTTCTTCTGGCTCATGGTGTTGTAGATGCGCTGGACCATGGGGAGGGCGATGATAGGCATAGTTCTCGCCCGGGACCACGGCTTTCTCCGCTCGGCCGGCCCGTTTGAGCGGGTGGGGCTCGGGTGTTTCGACGGGGGCCCATCGAGCGCACGGCCCGCTTGGGATACGATGCCACGGTGCTGCCGGGTCCCACCGAGGCCGCCGCAAGGGCGCTCTGTCAGTGCATCTTCGACCGTGGGCACGGGATCCCGCCGGATCGAATGAGCTTCGCGCTCGTAGACGTAGACGACTTCACACGGCGCGCGGGCCCCAAGACCCGGTTTGCGTTTCTCGCGTCACTCTTGTTGCTGCAATGGATCTGGCCGCTCGCCTTCGGGTTTTTCGGTCGGTTTTCCGCGCTCCCTATTTCTCGCCGCCTCGATCTCTTGGAGAAGATCGAGGCGACGGCACTCGCGCCCATGCTCGTTCTGCCGAAAGCCATGCTCTGCTTGGTGTTCTTCGAACACCCAGATGCCCTGAAAGAGATCGGCTACGACGGGCGGCCCTTGCGGCTCATCGAGGCCGAGAAGTGACGAAGGGCGCCTATCTCGAGGGTCGAAACCTCGGCCCCAAGCAGCAGATCGACTGCGACGTCGTGATCGTCGGTTCGGGCGCCGGTGGTGGCCCCATGGCTCGGATCCTCGCGGAGGCGGGGCTCGATGTCGTGGTGCTCGAGGAGGGCCCTTGGATCCCCAGCGAGGTCTACGGCAAGTTCAGGCCCAGCGAGACGCTCCGTCACATCGGCCGCGAGGCCGGCACCACCGCGGTCCTCGGCCTCGGCGACACCCCGCTCATCACCGTGATGCAAGGCCGCGCGGTGGGCGGTTCCACGGTGCTCACCGGCGGCGTGTGCTTCCGCGTTCCAGAGATGATTCACGACCGCTGGGTGAAGGAGCGCGGGCTCGACATGCTCTCCATCAAGGATCTCGAGCCCGCGTTCGAAGCGGCAGAGCGTGAGAGTTCGGTCGCCGTCGTGCCCGAAGACATGCGAAGCCGCGCCACCAACAAGTGGGTGGAGGGGGCCACCAAGCTCGGCATCCCCGTCAAGTCGATGAGCCGCAACACGGAGGGGTGCGTCGGATACGGACGCTGCAACTTCGGTTGCCCGGTGGGGGCCAAAAAGAGCGTCGATCTCGCCTATCTGCCAGCGGCGGTGGCGGCCGGCGCTCGAGTCTACTCCGACTGCCTGGTGGAGAAGGTGCTGACCAAGGAGGGTCGCGCCCGTGGCGTGCGTGGTCGGCTGCTGTCAGCGCGAGACGCGCGCGGGTCCGTTCGGCGCGTCGGGCAGTTCGAAGTCCTCGCGAAGCACGTGGTCCTCGCGGCGGGGACCGTGCACACGCCTCTGCTCATGATGCGATCGGGCTTTCGCTCCCCGCACCTCGGGCGGCACATGACGCTTCACCCGGGCTTCCGGGTGGTCGCCCGTTTTGCAGATCGCCTCGAGGGCTGGAAGGGTGCCCTGCAAAGCGTCTATGTCGATCACTTCGAGGACCAAGGGGTCACGCTGACCGGGCTTTTTGTTCCGCCCAGCGTGCTCGCGGCCGGTCTCCCCGGCACCGGCCCCGCTTTTGCGGAGCGAATCCAGAACCTCGATCGCCTCGCGATCTTTGGCGGCATCGTTCACGACGAAGGCGGCGGGCGCGTACATGACGTTCCCGGCCGCGAGCCGCTGCTCACGTACCGACTCGGCGCCAAGGAGAAAGCAGAGATGATCCACGGCACCAAGATCATCGCCGAAGCGTTCCTCGCCGGTGGGGCCGAGGAGGTCTACCTGCCGGTGTTCGGCGCCCCCGCCATGCGCAGCATGGAGGACGTCGGCGGCGTGCTCCACGACCAACTCTCGGCCCGGCGAATGGAGTGTGTCACTTTCCACCCGCTCGGCACCTGCCGCATCGGCCGGCGCCGCGAGGAGGGTGTGGTCGATGCGTGGGGGAGGAGCTTCGAGCTGCCGAACCTCACCGTCGCCTGCGGGAGCGTCTTTCCCACCAGCATCGGCGTGAACAGCCAACTCCCCATCCTCGCCATGTCGACGCGCATGGCTTGGCGGCTTCGGGACGAACTCGCACCACGGGCCCATGTATGAGGCAGGGCCCCTCGTTCTGAGCCCGAGCCCGTTAAACGCCGAGAGCCCGTGCACCTCTCGGTGACGGGCCCTCGGTCCATGAGCTGAAAGCTCGGTGATTAGTTCTCGAAGATACGAGCGAACTCGACCTCGACCTCGACCTCGGTCATGCCGCGCGCGATGGACAGCTCCTTCACGAGCAGAGCCTTCGCGGTGTCGAGCATCTTGCGCTCGCCGAAGGAGAGGTCTTTGTCGTGCTTGAGGAGGCACAGATCCCGAAGGACCTGAGCGATCTGGCACGGCTCGCCGGACTTGATCTTCTCCATGTACTCTCGGTAACGACGGTTCCAGGTCGTGGTCTCGACCGAGATTTCCTTCTTCCGAAGGACGCCGAAGACCTCATCGACCTGGGTCTTGTTCATGATCTCGCGCAGACCACTGGTCCCCGACGCTGACGTCGGAACCATGACCTTCATGCCATTCTCGAGGATTCGAAGGACGTAGAAGAGCTGTCGCTCCCCACCTACGTCACGCGCCTCGATGCTCGTCACCTCCCCCACGCCGTGCGCGGGGTAGACGGCCTTGTCACCCACCTGGAAATGCGGTGCAGCTTGCATACTTTCGACCGAGCCTCCTGGTCATTCGTAGCTCGCGCGACGGACGCGTCGCGTCATTCGAGCCCTCGTAACCGGTTTTGTTCCCCCAGCCATCCTTGGCCGCGTGGGAGCAGTCTGAATCCCTAAGCTATTGAAATAGATGCGTCTTCTGGTGCAGGCCCGCGGTCCCCCGGGGCCCCTTGAGCGAGGCGAACCGTACTACACGGCCCCGGATCTGTAAAGGCTTTTGACGCACATGCCTTGACAGATGATCCATGAGCGGATATGGTCCGCGACTTTTTTCTAGCCACGGGCGAAGTCCGTAGAATCACTCATCTTTCGTGGGAGCTCAAAACTGGCGGACGCGCCCGGGGGATGTCACTTGAGTAGGAGGTGACCTACCCCGCTCAGTCGGTTGTCGTATGCCTTGCGCTGCTCTGGGCGACCGCTGGCCAGGCCGAATCCCCTCCCCTCACGCTCGAGCAAGCCCTCGATCTCGCAAAGGAACATGCCCCCGAACTCCGTCTTCAGACCGAGCGCCTGCTCCAGGCTGAGCTCCAGGTGCAGCGCGCTTGGTCGCTCCTCAAACCCACGCTCAGCGGACAAGCGACCTACACCAAGGTCGCGCCGGAACCAGATCTCAAGACCCCCGACTTCGGCAAGCTGGTCGCGCTCTGCGAGACCGCAGACCTCGACACGATCGAGGCCTGCTTTCGAGGCATCGGCGATGAGTTCAGGAACCCGTCCGGCAGCCTCGACTTCGTGGGCGCGGACACCTTCGTGGTCCGCGGCATCCTCAACTGGAACATCTTCAACGGCCGGGCCTTCCCGGCCATCGCGAGCGCCCGACGGGGCGTCGTGGTGGAGCAGCATCGCCGGGAGACCGAGACACGCCTCATCCAGCTCTCGGTGGCACGAGCCTTCTTCACCGCCGTGGCGACCAAGCAGAGCAGGATCTCCATGGACGCCCTGCTCGCGCGCGCGACGAGCCGAGCCGCCATCGAGACGGCGCGCGAGGCCGCCGGCGATGGCGCCGAGATCCGGCGCGAGATGGCGGAGCTCGGGACCACCCAGGCCCAGCTCGACGTGCAGCGAGCCCGACTGACCCACGAACAGGCGCTCGCCGCCTTGGCGCTCGCCATCGGCATCGAGGAGGTGAGCGAGGTCGACGTCCCGCCTCCGTTCCTCGCGCCCACCGAGAGCGACGAGGCCCTCCTCGCCTCCGCCGCACAACGGCCGGACGTACTCGCGGCCGAACTCCTGCTGCAGATCGCCGAGCTGGGCCGAGACGAGACTTTGTGGCGCTTCGTGCCCACGCTGGCCCTCTTTGGTTCGTATCGTTGGTCCAACATCACCGGGCTGTCGAATCAGAACCAGGAGTGGGCCGGCGGAGTCTCGATGAACTGGCTGCTCTACGACGGCGGCCTTCGCTACGCGGATCTCGACGAGGCGGACAGCCGCATCCGCGCGGCCCAGCTGCAGATCACCAAACTCCGGACCGGTACGAAGGCGGAGGTCTCGCGCGCGCGACAGAGGGTCGCTCAGGCCGACCTGGGCATGCAGCGTGCCGAAGTGGCCAAACGCCTCGCCGGGCGCCGACACGCGCTCGTCTCGACCCAGCTCAGCGCCGGCATGGCGCGCACCATCGATCTCGAGGAAGCGGACGAAGAGGTGGAGGAGGCAGAGCTTCAGATCATCCGAGCTCGGCTCGAGCGTGACCTTGCGGTGCTCGAGCTCTCCTACGCGGCCGGGGTCCCCATTCGGGGGCTCAGAGCTGCGCCCTGAGCGCCGCGAGCTCGCTCTCTACGTAGCTTCGGATCTCGCCCAGTCGGCTCGCGCTCTCGGCCTCGAAACGAAGCACCAAGATGGGTTGCGTGTTGCTCGCGCGAACGAGCCCCCATCCGTCGGGGAAGGTCACCCTCGCCCCGTCCACGTCGATGACGGAGTGTTTCTTCTTGAAGTGCTCGATCGCCGCCGCCACGAGCCGGAACTTCAGCGCCTCCGGGCAGTCGAGCCGGAGCTCGGGCGTGGAGAACGTCTTGGGAACGTCATCGAGGAGCTGCGACAACGGCCGCTTCTCATGGCTCAACAGCTCGATGAGCCGCAGTCCAGAGTAGATGCCGTCATCGAAGCCGTAGAACCTGTGTTTGAAGAAGATGTGCCCGCTCATCTCGCCGGCGAGCTCCGCCCCTACCTCCTTCATCTTGTCCTTGATGAGGCTGTGCCCGGTCTTCCACATGATGCCCTTGCCGCCGTGTTTGGCGATGTCGTCGTACAGGGTCTGGCTGCACTTCACCTCACCCACGATGGTGGCGCCGGGCACTTCTTTCAGGACAGATCTCGAGAAGAGAATCATGAGCTGATCGCCCCACAGAACTTGGGCCTTCTCGTCGACCGCGCCGACGCGATCTCCGTCCCCGTCGTAGGCGATGCCGAGGTCGGCGCCGTGCTCGAGCACCGCTTTCTTCAGGTCCTCGAGGTTCTCCTCGACCGTGGGGTCGGGATGGTGGTTGGGGAAGGTGGCGTCCATGTCGCAGTAGAGCGGAATCGTCTCGATGCCGAGGCGCTCGAGGATGGGGAGCGCAAAGGGGCCACCGGTGCCGTTGCCTCCGTCGACCACGACCTTGAGCTTCCGCGGCCCCAGCTTGATGTTGGCGACACACATGTCGATGTACGGGGTCACGACGTCGACGCCCTCGAGGGTCCCGGTGCCCGAGACGAACTGGCCGCGCTCCGCGATCTTTCGGAGCTCCTGGATGTCTTCGCCGTGGATCGTCGTGCCACCCATGGAGATCTTGAGGCCGTTGTACTCGGGTGGGTTGTGCGAGCCGGTGATCATGATGCCCCCGTCCGCGGAGAAGTGCGGGATGGAGAAGTACTGAATGGGCGTCGCCACCACGCCCACGTCGAGCACACTCACACCTCCCGCGTTCAGCCCTCGCACCAGCGCGCCAAACAGCGGCGTGGATGAGTCCCGGCAGTCTCGGCCCACGGTGATGCGGCGAACACCGCGCTCGTTCCCCAAGGTGGCGTACGCCCGGCCAATGAGCTCCGCCGCCTCCGTGGTGAGGTCCTTTCCGTAGATGCCTCGGATGTCGTAGCTGCGGAAGATGGTGGGATCGATGGTCACAAGAGCTCCTCGCGCTGAGACTTCTCCAGCGCTTCAACAACTTTCTTCACGTCCTGAGAGTGCCCGCGCTGAACGACGAGCAAGGCATCCGGGCTGTCGACGACGATGAGGTCACGCACCCCCACGAGTGCGACGAAGCGGCCGGAACGGGCATCCACGAAGGAACGCTCGGACCCGATGAGCAAGGCGTCCCCTTTCTCGACGTTTCCGCGGGCATCGGGCGCGTCGATCTCGAGCGCGGCGTCCCAAGAACCCACGTCCGACCAAGGGAACGAGGCGGGCAGCACCGTCACGCCTGCGGCCTTCTCCATCACCCCGTAGTCGATGCTCACACTCGGCAGCGTGGGGTAGATTCGCTCGAGCGCCGAGGCATCCTCCATGAGCGTGTCGAGACCGGAGGCCAGCGCCGGAAGATGCGTGCGGATCTCTTGCTCCATGACCGCCACCGGGAACACAAACATGCCCCCGTTCCAAAGATAGCTCCCCTCATGAAGGTAGCCCTCTGCCGTCTCGCGATTGGGCTTCTCGACGAAGCGTTTGACCTCGCGGATCTGCATGCCTCGCGCGCTCGCGGCCGGCGCTCCGGTCTGGATGTAGCCGTAGCCGGTCTCGGGGCGCGAGGGGACCAAGCCCAAGAGGACGAGTCGCGAGGTCGCGGCTTCGAGCGCCGCCTCGAGGTGCTCACGAAAGGCCGAGACATCGCTGATGAAGTGGTCTGCGGGAAGCACCGCGAGGCGGGCGGCCGGGTCACGCTTCGCGAGCAGCCAGCTCGCGTAGCCGATGCAGGGCGCCGTGTTTCGGCCGACCGGCTCGACGAGTAGGTTGGCCGTGGGCAGCTCGGGCAGCTCCTTTTGTGCGTGCGCCGCGTGCGCCGCCCCGGTCACCACCACGAGGTGATCCCAGTCGACGACCGAGCCCACCACCCGCTCGGCGGTCTGACGCAAGAGCGAGCGAGCCCCACCGAGGGCTAGAAACTGCTTGGGATGATGCCGGCGGCTCGCCGGCCAAAAGCGCGTGCCGGAGCCCCCGGCCATGATGACAACGAAGCGTTCGGACACTCGTGGGAACTAACATCGCCGGGATCGAGGCACAAGACACGGCCGCCGGGCCGGCCTGCGAATCAAGGGCCTTCGACGCGGTTTCGGCCGTTTCGTTTGGCTTGGTACAAGAGGTCGTCCGCCGCTTTGATGAATGCGAGCGTCTCTCGGTGGCGGTTCATCTCCGCGATGCCCAAAGAGATGGTGACCGTGATTTCTTTGCCCTCGAACTCGAAGGGCGTGGATTCGATCATGCGGCGGATCTTCTCGCAGAAGATGTGCGCTTTGTCGCCCGAGGTCTCCGGCATGATGATGGAGAACTCCTCGCCCCCATAGCGAGAGAACAGCTCTTCCTTCCGTACGTGTTTGGAGACCAACTCCGCCACGCGCTTCAGGACGTGATCGCCCGCCAGATGCCCGTAGGTGTCGTTCACGGCCTTGAAGTGGTCGATGTCGAACATCACGAGTGAGAGCGGACGATCGTAGCGCGAGCAGCGCGCCATCTCGCGGTCGAGGAACTCGAGGAAGTAGCGCTTGTTGTGAATCTGCGTCAGACCATCCACGATGGTCATTCGATAGATCTCTTCGTGATACAGGGCTTCGATGTTTCCGCCCTGGATGAACTTGAGGATGGAACCGCCGATCTTGAGCAGGTCACCATTCCGAAGGCGGTCGCTCTTCACCTCGATATCGTTGACATAGCTCCCGTTGGTGGAGCCGTTGTCTTCGAGATAGATGCCGTCGGCCTTCTTCAGGATACGCGCGTGGGCGCGAGAGATATTGTCCATCTCGATCACGATCTCGTTGTCGCTGCCGCGACCGATGCTCATGACCTCCTTCTCGAGCGGAAAACGTCGGCCGATGGACGGGCCATAGATGACGACCACACAGCTCTCGCCCGTGATCGCCTTGTCGACGATCTTGGAGACGGTCGAGACGCGGGTCTCCTCATCTTGGGCGTGCCCCTCGCCGAAATCTCGAAGCTCGTTGGCCATGGGATGGATTTCCTGGGCGGACTAGGACGGACCGCCCGAATCCTCCGGGCTCGCATGAGGCGCGTCCGAAGCCCCGTTGCCCTCCTTGCCCTTCTTGGGGAACGGCGTGATGGAAGGCAGGTTCGCGAGGTCCCCCGTATTTCCGGAGAGCGCCTCGTTGGTCGTGCGAAGCCGATGCGAGAGCACCTGCACAAAGCTCCACAAGAGCTTCGAGGAGAGCACCGGCTCGGCCCGAACCAAGTGATAGAACGAGGTTCGCGAAAGGGTCATGAGACGCGTGGCATCTCGGGCCCGCACGGTGGCGGAGCGCGGGGAGTGATCCACGAGGGCCATCTCCCCGAAGTGAACCCCCGGCCCGAGGACGGTCAGCGGACGGCCGCCCTTCATCACTTCGACCTCACCTTGCAGGATGATGTAGAACTCGTCGCCCTCGCTGCCTTCCTCGATGACCGGCTGACCGGGCTCGTAGGAGCGGAGCGTGGTCTGGTTCAGCACCTTCACCAACTCCTTGTAAGAGAGGTGCCTAAAGAGCGGTATCTTGCGGAGGATATCCAGCTTGCGGATGACATCCACCGCGCTGGGGTCTTCTGCGTTGCCGGGCAGACGCAGGATGAGCGCGGTGATGTTGTCTTTGCCGCCGCGGGCATTCGCGAGGCTGATGAGCTGTTTGGGCAGCGCCTCGCCGTCCTCACCGCCGAGGACTTCGGCCAGCTCGTTCTCGCTCTCGACGTAGCCGTGCATCCCGTCCGAGCAGAGAAGGTAGGTGTCTCCGGGCAACACGTCGTACACGAGCGTGTCGACCTGCACGGTCTCGGTGATGCCCACCGCACGCGTGATCACGTTGGAGAAAGGCGAACGCTTGGCCTCCTCCGGGGTGATCTGACCCTTCTTGATCTGCTCCCACAGATACGAGTGGTCTTCGGAGAGCTGATGCACTTGCCCGGCCCGCCACAGGTACACGCGGGAGTCGCCCACGTGGGCCATGAAGGCCTTGTCGGCGACGACCAGCATCATGGAGAGGGTGGTGCCCATGCCGTGGCGCTTCTTGTCGCGCTGCGCCATGTGAAAGATGGCGCTGGCGGCGACGTTGAAGGCCATCTCGACCTCGCGAACGATCTGGGCCTGCAGCTCGGGCGTGGGGGCTTCGGCGAACTTCTCGAGCAGCGCCTTCTTCTTGACGAGCTCTTCTTGGACCACGCGCAGCGAGTGTGCGGATGCGATCTCGCCGGCGGCGTGGCCACCCATGCCGTCGGCGACGGCGTAGAGCCCGAGCTGGTCATCAATCAACCAGCCGTCCTCGTTGTGTTTTCGCGCTCGACCAACGTCGGTGAGCGCCCAGGAGTCGACACGCATGGTTAAGGCTGCGGTCGAAGCTAACAGCCGCCCTTCGGGGGGTCAATTCGGCGCCGGGGCGCCGGGACCCTTGTATCGTACACCAGCCCTGTCAGCCCACCAGGGCCGTCAGCCCGGCGAGGCGGCCGCGATCGGATCGAGCAGCGGCGCCAGGCGCGCCCGCACCTCCGCAGAAATGGTGCCGATCGGGGCCAGGAGCCCCTTTCGCAGCGCGGTCCTAGAGAGCTCGGACTGGGTCTTTGGGCTCGCTCGGCGGACGTACTCGGCGATCAGGCTCCGGGCTTTGTCGACGTTCTGGGCCAGGACCGCCAGCACCGCCTCGACGGAAACCTCCTCTTCGGTCTCGTGCCAGCAGTCGTAGTCGGTCGCCAGAGCCACGGTCGCGTAGCCGATCTCGGCCTCTCGGGCGAGCTTGGCCTCCGGCATGTTGGTCATGCCGATGACGTCCACTCCCCAGCTCCGATAGATCCGAGACTCGGCCCGAGTGGAGAACTGCGGACCTTCCACGCAGACGTAGATGCCGGTCTTTTGGTGCGCAAAGCCGAGGGTCTCGGCGGCCGCCCCGAGCAGGTCATGAACCCCCGGGTCCACCGGATCCGCGAGCGCCACGTGGGCCACGACCCCTTCCCCGAGAAAGGTGGAGATGCGGCGCCGCGTCAGATCGATGAACTGATCGACGAAGACCAACGTGCCCGGGGGGATCGACTCCTTCATGGAACCCACCGCCGAGATCGACAGGAGCTGCGAGACGCCGACCTTTTTGAGCGCCCAGATGTTGGCGCGGTAGTTGAGCTCGTGCGGCAAGAGCCGGTGGCCCTGGCCATGACGCGGCAGAAACACCATGCGCTTGTCGTGGAGGCGCCCTTCGACGAGCTCATCCGAAGGGGGGCCAAAGGGCGTCTCCACGCGGTGCCTTTTGATGTCGGTCAAACCGGGCAGTTCGTAGAGCCCGCTGCCGCCGATGATGCCAATCGTGAGGTCTTGGGGGGACATGCCCCTGCCTAGCCTAGCTCGCGACGATCGGCAACGCGGTCCGCTTCGACCCCTCCACGGCCACGCCGAGCTGTCCGCAGGCCGCGCTGATGTCGTCGCCCCTGGGCGTACGCACGAAGGCCGAGAGGCCGCGATCGATCACGATGCGTTGAAAGCGAGCGATCGCGCGATCGCTGGGCCTCGAGAACGGGCTGTAGGGGTGCTCGTTGAACGGGATGAGGTTCACCTTCGCCGGGAGGTCGTGAAGGAGGCGCACCAGGCGGCGAGCGTCGTCCTCAGTGTCGTTGACGCCCGCGAGCAGCACGTACTCGAAGGTAATGCGACGCCGCTCCGGCATGGGGAAGTCGCGGCATGCGCCGAGGAGCTGCGCGATGTTCCACCGCTTGTTGATCGGCATGATCTGATCGCGCACCTCGTCCGTGGTCGCGTTGAGCGAGACCGCGAGATTCACCTTCGTATCTTTGCCGAGCCTGGGGATGCGCGGCACCAGGCCCGAGGTGCTCACGGTCATGCGACGCGCCGAGATGGCGCCGCCGTCCTCGGCCGAGAGCATGTCGATGGCCCGGACCAGAGCGTCGTAGTTTTGGAGCGGCTCCCCCATGCCCATCATCACGAGGTTGTTGATGTTGCGCTCCTCGCCGGCCTCTTTCAGATCTTCGCGGACCCGCAAGAGCTGCTCGGCGATCTCGCCCGCGGTGAGGTTCCGGATCAGCCCCAAGGCGGCGGTGAGACAGAACTGGCAGTCGAGAGCACAGCCCACCTGCGACGAGATGCAGAGCGTGTTTCGCCCTTCGGCGCTCGCGTCCGGGATGAACACCGCCTCCACGATCTGGCCCCGGCCGGTGCGAAGCGCGTACTTCCGCGTTCCGTCCTTCGAGACCTCGACGGCGCTGACCTCGGTGCTCGAAATCTCCGCGACCTCTTCGAGCCGGGCTCGGAAGCTCTTCGAGAGATCGGTCATCTCGTCGAGCGACCGCACGCCGCGCTGGTGCATCCAGCGGAACATCTGCTTGGCGCGAAAGGGCTTTTCGCCGAGCTCCGCCACAAACGCGGCGAGCTCCACCCGGCCGAGGGCCCGGAGGTCCAACTTTCCACCCGGACCTCGGTTCGAGGACTTCGCGGGAACAGCGAGGGAGGTCCCCTCGTCCGCGGTCTGGGTGGCCTCTGTCATCTCACTTCTTCACGCGCTCGTAGCTCTGCAGCTCCGAGGCGGCGAAGAAGAACGAGATCTCGGTGGCCGCGGTCTCGGGCGCGTCCGAGCCATGCACGGTGTTCTCTTCGATGCCCGAGGCGTAGAGCTTGCGGAGCGTACCTTCGGCCGCGTTGGCGGGATTGGTCGCGCCCATGATCTCGCGGTTCTTCGCGATGGCGTCGTCGCCCTCGAGCACGGAGACCACCACCGGGCCGGTGGTCATGAACTCCACGAGGCTCTTGTAGAAGGGGCGCTCGCGGTGCACCGCGTAGAAGGCCTCGGCCTGCGGGCGGGACAGATGCAGCATCTTGGTGGCCACGATCTTGAGGCCCTTGGCCTCGAAGGCGGCGAGGCACGCCCCGATGACGCCCTTCTTGACGCCGTCGGGCTTGATGATGCTGAGGGTTCGTTCTTTGGCCATGATCTCGTTCTCTCCGTGTCAGGTCTTTGCTTTGGCTTCGCGACCGAGCTGGTAACCCGCCTCGAGCGCTTGCATGTGAATGTCTTCGCTGCCCTTTGCTACGTGGTCCTTCACCGCCGCCTCGATGGCCGGCTTGGTCACCACCGCCGACATCTCCACCAAGGCGCCGAGCGCCACGACATAGAGGAGACTGTCTCGCTTCAGCGTGTGCTCTGCGGTCCTGATGAGGGGTAGAGCCGTGACGCCGAGCGTACCCGGCACCTTCTTGACCAGGTCCTCGTCGATGACGATGAGCGCATCCGGCTTCAGATCACTCGAGTAGCGCTCGAGCGCCTCTTGCGTGGTGGCGAGGAAGAAGTCGACCTGTGTGGCCTTCGGGTAGTCGATGTCGCCGTCGGAGATGATCACCTCCGACCGCGCCGCCGGGCCGCGGGCCTCGGGTCCATAGCTCTGGACGTGGTGCGCGTTGAGGTCGTCGTAGATCGCCGCCGCTTCCTGAAGGATGAGACCAGCGTGGATCATCCCGTGCTCGCCGGCTCCCGCCAGGCGCACCTCTTTACGTTCCACCACGGCGCCTGTCTTCCGGCAAACCCCCTAGGAAAGTCAAACCAAAAACCGGCGACAACGGGTGGACCGCCTCAATGAATCGGTTGCCCCATGCGGTCCCAGCGTACGCCGGCGCGCGCGCCGCGCGACCACCACACGAACATCGCCTTACCTTTGACGAGCGCCATGGGTACCCCACCCCATGCCCGGCTGTCGGACGAGTTGTCGCGGTTGTCGCCCATGACGAAGACGTGGTCGGACTGCACGACGCACTCGGAGGTGCGCCCGGCTTCGCCGTAGACACACTCGACCCCCGGTAGGGCCTCGCCGCTGGGAAAGGGCGGACGTTCGCCGAGGTGGGCGGAGTACAAGACGGTGTAGGCCGCCGGAGGCTCCGACCGACTTCGCTCCGCGTAGGCGTGCGCGCGCTGAAACTGATGAAAGCCCAGATCTTCGCCCGGCTCCGCGTCCTCGAAGTACGAGAGTAACACCGGGTCTTCTCGCTCGAGCTTCACGCCGTTGATGAACACATCCTTGCCTTCGACCCGAATGTGGTCGCCCGCCACCGCCACCACGCGCTTGATGTAGTCCTTGGTCTGATCACGCGGATAACGAAAGACGATCACGTCGCCGCGTTCGGGACCGCTGCCCCACTGAACGAACCACATGTTCGTAAACGGCACCCGCAGGCCGTAGATGAACTTGTTGACGAAGATGTGATCGCCCACTTCGAGCGTGGGAATCATGGACCCGCTCGGGATCTTGAAGGCCTCGAGCACAAACGCCCGAAGGACGAGCGCGATGACGACCGCCACCGTGATGGACTCGAAGAACTCGCGCGTGCTGCCCTTGCGAACCGAACCCAAGAGCTCGTCGGTGATTCGATCCAGCGCCGCCGACCGCTCCTCGATGAGACTCGCCGCCGCCTTGGGATCCCTGAGTGTCTCGATCAGGCTCAATCGCGCCGCCTCCAAGCGCTCGGCCTGGTCGGTGGAGAGGCGTTTCTTGTGTCGTTTGGCGAGGCGAGAGACCTCGGAGAGCAAGGCCTTGGCCTCTTTTCGCGTGGCGCGGGGACTCCTCGGCTGCGCCCCCGAGGCCGCTTTCTTGGCCTCGTCCTTCTTCACTCGTCGACCTTCAGGACGGACAGGAAGGCCTCTTGTGGGATCTCCACTCGGCCAACCTGCTTCATCCGCTTCTTTCCTTCCTTTTGGCGATCGAGCAGCTTTCGCTTTCGCGAGATGTCGCCGCCATAACACTTGGCGGTGACGTCTTTTCGGTACGCCTTGACCGTCTCGCGCGAGATGATGCGAGAGCCGATCGCGGCCTGAATCGCGACGTCGAACTGCTGACGCGGGATGATCTTGCGCAGCTTCTCGGTCAGGCTCTTGCCGCGCTCGTAAGCGCGGTCTTTATGCACGATGATGGAGAGCGCGTCGACGCCTTCCCCGTTCAGGAGCACGTCGAGTCTCACCAGCTTGGCGTCCGCGTAGCCGGCGAGTTCGTAGTCCATGGATGCGTAGCCGCGGCTCATGGTCTTCAGCCGGTCGAAGAAGTCATAGATGATCTCGGGCAGCGGGAGCTTGTAGGTGATCATCACGCGATTGGTGCCGTGATACTCCATGTTCTCCTGCACCCCCCGGCGGTCCTCGCAGAGCTGAATCACCGCCCCCACGTATTCGCTGGGCGTGTGAATGCGAACGCGCACCACCGGCTCTTCGAAGAGCTCGATCTTGTCGGGTGGAGGCAGGTGCGTGGGGTTGTCGACCATCTTGACGGTGCCGTCGGTCGTGGTGACCCGGTAGACCGCGGTGGGCGAAGTGGTGATGAGCGAGGCGTTGAACTCCCGCTCGAGCCGCTCCTGGGCGATCTGCATGTGCAGGAGGCCCAGAAATCCGCAGCGAAAGCCGAAGCCCAACGCCTGCGAGGTCTCGGGCTCGAACGAAAAGGCGGCATCGTTCAAGCGCAGCTTTTCCAGAGAGTCTCTGAGGGCCTCGTAGTCGGCGCTGATGATGGGAAAGAAGCCGGCGTAGACCATGGCCTGGATCTTCCGGAAACCAGGCAGGGCCGGGGTCTTGTGGTCGCTTGCAGAAAAGACGGTGTCGCCGACCTGAGCGTCTCGGACCTCCTTGACGGAGGCCGCGAAGAAGCCCACCTGACCCGCCACGAGACGGTCGAGTTTTGTGGCGTGCGGGGTGAAGCATCCGAGTTCGAGGAGCTCGAACTCCTTGCCCTCGGTGCGACCGAAGCGGATCTCCGCCTTCAGCTTCATCACCCCGTGCACGACCTTCACGAGGCAGATGACGCCGCGATACGGATCGAACCACGAGTCGATGACGAGTGCCTGCAGTGGCGCTTCCCGGTTCCCCGGCGGCGGCGGCATGCGCGTCACCACCGCCTCGAGGATCTCTTCGATGCCGACGCCGGTCTTCGCCGAGGCCAAGATCGCCGTGTCCCCGTCGATGCCTACGAGCTCGGTGATCTCGGCTCGGATCTCGTCGGGGCGCGCGGAAGGGAGGTCGATCTTGTTGATGACCGGGACGATCTCGAGGTTCTGATCCACCGCGAGGTACACGTTCGCGAGGGTCTGCGCTTCTACGCCCTGCGCGGCATCCACCACGAGCAGCGCCCCCTCGCAGGCCGCGAGCGATCTCGAGACCTCGTAGGTGAAGTCGACGTGGCCGGGGGTGTCGATGAGGTTGAGCTGATAGTCCTGGCCGTCTTTGGCGCGATAGGGGAGCCGCACCGCCTGAGCCTTGATGGTGATGCCGCGCTCACGTTCGAGATCCATCTTGTCGAGGAACTGCGCCTCCGACTCGCGCGCCGACAACGCCCCGGTCTTCTCTAGAATCCGATCCGCGAGCGTCGACTTCCCATGATCGATGTGCGCGATGATGGAGAAGTTGCGAATGCGTTCGATGGGAAAGTCGGTGCTCATAGGCCCAGGACGCGCACGAAGGCCGCACACGGCCGGATCACGCGCATTCCCTTCGTGAAAACGGGAAGTTATTGGGGGAATCCGGCCATGGCAAGCGAGGAATTGCCGAAAGGGCGCAAAGCCGGGCTTGCGGCCTCCTGCGCCCGAAGATAGACCGCCTCCCGTGACCCAATACCGAGTTCTCGTGAGTGACAAGCTGTCCGCCCAGGGGCTTTCCGTGTTCGAAAAGAGCAAGGAGATCCAGGTCGACGTCAAGACCGGCCTGAAGAAGGACGAGCTGCTCGCCATCATCGGCGACTACGACGCGCTCGCGATCCGAAGCGCCACCAAGGTCGACAAAGACGTGCTCGAGCGCGGGACCAAGCTGAAGGTCATCGGGCGAGCCGGCATCGGGGTCGACAACGTCGACGTGCCGGAGGCCTCTCGCCGCGGAATCATCGTGATGAACACGCCGGACGGCAACGTCATCACCACCGCGGAGCACGCGATCAGCATGATGGCGGCGCTCACGCGACGCATCCCCCAGGCCACGGCCTCCATGAAGGCCGGCCAGTGGGAGAAGTCGAAGTTCGAGGGACGCGAGCTCTACAACAAGGTGCTCGGGGTCGTCGGGCTCGGAAAGATCGGCAAGATCGTGGCAAGCCGCGCCCAGGGCCTGAAGATGCGCGTCATCGCCTTCGACCCCTTCCTCAGCCAAGAACAGGCGCAGGAGCTCGGCGTCGAGCTCGTTTCGAAGGATGAGCTTCTCACGCGGTCCGACTACGTGACGCTGCACGTGCCGCTCCTCGACAGCACCAAGATGCTGCTCGACCGCGCCGCGCTCGACCGCATGAAGAAGGGTGCCTTCCTCATCAACTGCGCGCGCGGCGGGCTCGTCGACGAAGCAGCCGTCGCCGAAGCGGTGAAGTCAGGAAAGCTCGGTGGAGCGGCCTTTGACGTCTTCGCGCAAGAACCGCCACCCGCGGATCACCCACTGCTCTCGGTGGACAATGTCATTCTCACCCCGCACCTCGGGGCCTCCACCTCGGAAGCCCAGGAGAATGTCGCCCTCTCGGTGGCCGAGCAGATCGTGGCGTTCCTCGAGACCGGCGCGGTGATGAACGCGGTCAACGCCCCCAGCGTCTCCGCCGAGGCGATGGCCCAAGTGGGTCCGTGGGTCGACCTGGCCAAGAAGCTCGGGTCCCTGGCCGGCCAGCTCCACAGCGGCGGCCTGTCCAAGATTCAGATGCGTTATCGCGGCCGGATCTCGGACGGCAGCCTGGAGCCACTGACCATCGCGATACTGACCGGCGTGCTCTCCGTCCGGGTCGAGAACGTCAACGAGGTCAACGCCCCGCTCGTCGCGGAGGAACGCGGGATCGAGTGCGTGGAGGAGAAGACCGCCACCGCTCGAGACTTCGCCGCGCTCGTCGCAGTTCGAGTCGAAGGCGACGAGGGTGCGACCGAGGTCGAGGGCACCCTGGTCGGCGCCAAAGAGCCGTTGGTCGTGCGCGTGAACGGCGTGCGGCTGGAGATCGTCCCGGACGGACACCTGTTGCTCACGCAGCACCACGACAAGCCCGGCATGGTCGGAAAGATCGGTACCATCCTCGGACAGCACCAGATCAACATCTCGCGCATGACTTTGGCCGAGAGCGAGAGCGGAAAGCCGGCACAGGCCGCGATCAGCGTCGATGCCGCGATTCCCGAACCGGTGCTCAAAGAGCTGCGTGCGATCACCGGGGTCGTGGAAGCGCGGTCGCTGCTCTTCTAGAACGGTATAGGATGGACCTCATGAAGAGGTCTCTTCAAACGCAAGCCGCATCGGTCTTGGTCGCGCTGCTGGCCGCTTGCACATCCACCCCATCGAGCGCCGCGGCCCCGCTCCCGGCGCCGAAGGTCGATCCAAAGTTCGAGGGCACCGGCGACCGCGTTCTGGTCCTCGCCGCCGGCTGCTTTTGGTGCGTCGAGGCGGTGTTCGAGGCGCTCGAGGGCGTGAAGCGAGTGCAGTCGGGCTACGCGGGTGGAAAGGCGGAGGAGGCCGAGTACGAGAAGGTCTCCTCGGGACGCACGGGCCACGCGGAGGTGGTCCGGATCGAGTACGACCCGCGCGTCATCTCGTACGGGACGCTGCTACAGGTCTTCTTCTCCACGCACGACCCCACCACCAAGGACCGACAGGGCCCGGACCACGGTCCGCAATACCGCTCGGCCATCTTCCATGCGGACGACGCCGAGAAGAAGATCGCCGCCGCGTACATCGCGCAGCTCGGCGCGACCAAGGTCTTCACAAAGCCGGTGGTCACGACGCTCGAGCCCCTCACCGTCTTTCACGCGGCGGAGACCTATCACCAGGACTTCGTCGCGAGGAATCCAAACCACGGCTACGTGCGCCAGTGGGCGCTGCCGAAGCTCGACAAACTACGAAAGCTCTTCCCCGAACGTCTGCGGAAGAAGTGAGGCCCAGGCTCTCTAAAGGTGCTCGCGGCCGGCGCGCGGCCCGATGAGCGGCTGACGCTTCTCCATCGGGTAGTCCTTGCGAAGCGGATAGCCTTCGAACTCCGGGTACAAAAGAATGCGCCGCAGATCCGGGTGGCCGTCGAACTTGATGCCGTACAGATCGAAGGCCTCTCGCTCCATCCAGAGCGCGCTCTTCCAGAGAGGCACCACCGAGGCCACCTTGGGCTCTGCCTCCGGGAGCTCGACCTTCAAGCGAATCCGGTGCCCCTTGCTCAGGCTGTACAGGTGATAGACGACCTCGAAACGACCGGCCGCAGGCTTGAGCCCGAGGTAGTCCACGCCGGTGAGGTCCATGAGCATCTCGCAGGACAGCGCGGGGTCTTCTTTAGCGAAGCGACAGATCTCGACGAGTTGCGCGGGCGACACCAGCGCGGTCTCGTCGCCGCAATCGGAGTGATGAGAGAGGACCGCCGCACCAAAGCGGTCGACGATCCGGCTGAGAACGAGCTTGCTCATGGGCGGCTCACTTGACGACCGGCAACAGCGGCCGCCGGTCGTTTCGGACTTTGGTTTGGAGCATCATCAGCGCGTCGAGCACCGCTTCCGGACGTGGCGGACAACCGGGAATGAAGACATCGACCGGTATGATCGTGTCGATGCCCTGGACCGTCGTGTAGTTGCGATAGAAGCCGCCGGACGAAGCGCAGACTCCGAAGCTGATGACCCACTTGGGATCCGCCATCTGCTCGAAGACGGTCCGAAGAACCGGGGCCTGCTTGTGGGTGATGGTGCCCACCACCATCAAGAGGTCGGCCTGCCGGGGCGAGAAGCGGGGGAGTTCTGCCCCAAATCGAGAGTAGTCGTAGCGGGGGCCCGCGGCCGCCATGTACTCCATGCCACAGCAGGCGGTGACGAACGGATACTGAAAGAAGGACCAGGCCCGACCCCAGCCCACGATGTCCTGCACGACCTCGTTTTTGTTCAAGAACCGCCGAAAGAAGCCTTCAGCCTCCGCCAGCGTCGTGACAACCGCTTCGTTGCCGAGCAGTTGGCTGTTTGCGTCCGAGCTCGCCATCTTTACACCTCGAAGACCGCGCCTCAGGCCCAGTCGAGCGCACCCTTCTTCCAGACATAGACGAGGCCCAACCCGAGGATCGCGACGAAGGTCACCATGGTCCAGAACCCGAGCCAGCCCAGCTCCGAGAAGATCACCGCCCACGGGTAGAGAAAGACGGTCTCGATATCGAAGACGATGAACAGCAGGGCCACGATGTAGAACTTCACGGAGACCCGCCTCACGACGGGACCGAGTGGTGGGTTACCACACTCGAAGGGTCGCTCCTTGCGGGGATTGGGCGCCTTTGGTCCCAGGACCGAGGCAAGAGTCCACAAGATCAGCGCGATCATCGCGGCGATCAGGAACAGGACGAAGATCGTTCCGTAGTTGGCCACTCGCCCGGGTTCTAGCCCTGCCCTGGTGTGCGGTCAATCGCTGATCCCGAGCGGCCGGCGGGGGCCCCCCTCAGTTCAACGTCTTCAAGATCCGCCGAATCGTGGGCACGTCCGGAGCGTCCGGGGCGAGTTCGACATAGCGCAGGAGGTGCTTCCTGGCGGTCTTCTTGTCTCCCTGACGCCGGTGCAGGGTTCCCAGGGATCGGTGGCAGGCGGCGGTGCCCTCGTCGATCTTGAGGCAGGTCTCGAACGCGAGCTGCGCCCGAGGCACCTGACCCGAGAGCAGGAGGCGATTGCCCTCGCGGAGGAGCTTGCCCACCCGCTCTCGATCGACGCGCGACAATCGCTTGCCGCGAACGGGAGTCGGCCGAACGGCGGTCTCCTCGACGATGGGGTCGATCGGCGTCGGCTCCTCGCTCTCCCCCGCCTCGTTCATGTCCTCCGGGACCTCACCCGCCGTGACCTCGAGCGACCTGGGTGCGGGCGCGGGCATCTGGACCTCGGTCTCGGTCCGCGTCGCCACCCATCGCTCGGACGCGCGTGCGCTGGCATCGACCACCCGCACGAACGAGAAGGCCGCGCTCGTCTTGTGGGTGAGGGGCACCGAGCCGAGCGGCTTCTCGTCGACGAAGGCCGTCGTCCCCGCCGGCGCCGTGATTCGAAGTGAGGCCGGCGCCCAGCGCTTGTCGAAGCGCAGATCCTGTCGGCTCCGCCCCCCCAGCTCGGGACAACGAACGAGGCGCGCCCCAGCGAAGACCTGACCCTCCTTCGCACGCACCACCATGCTGCCGGGGACTTCCGTCGGGGGGCTGTCCGAGAGGTCCGTCTCGAGTCCCTCGAGAGCGATGCCCTCCGGCGCCACGAGTTCGACCTCGCACCCCGCCTCCGACGACAGCGGCAGCAGACGAATCCCGAGCGCGCCGCGATCGGGCAACACCACGCGCTGCGGTTCGTAGCCACGCGCCACCACCAGCACGACCGCCTGAGCGCCCGGCGGGACCAAGAACTCGAGCGGCGTTCGACCGAGCAACCGACCGTCGGCCTCGGCGACAACCTTGGCCCCAGTCGGCTGACTCTCGAGGCTGACCTGGTTGGTGGGCCCCGCCACGAGACTCCCGAGCGCGTCGATGGGCTCCGGCTTCGCACGCATGAACGCCGCGAGCGCGCCGAGCAGCACGAGCACCGCCACCACTCCCGCGACGACCTTCGGCGCGCCGCCGGTGCGAGGTGGGCGCGAAGGACTGACGAGCTGAGGCGACGGCAAGACCGGCTCGAGCGGACGCGCCACCGGCGCTGCCGTGCCCTCGAGCGCCGCCGGCGCGGGCGGCATAGGCGCCACGACCTTGGAGCTGGGCAGGATGCCCTCGGGCACGAGGCCGGGCAGGGACTCTTCGTAGCCCGGGAAGCTGCCGGTTGGCCGACGATGGGCGCCCTGAGTCTCGACGATCTCGCTCCATGGGCTCGCGCCCTCCGTAAAAACGGGCGGCGCCCACGCCGCCTTCTGGACCTCGTGGGTCTGCGCAACCGAGGCGCTCGCAGCGGCCGGGGTCGGCGGGGTCTCGGGCCTTGCGGCCGTGGGTGGATGTGCCTCCTCCTCCACCCACGGCATCGGACGCGAACCCGAATCGGACACGAGATCCGCGTCCGCCCACACCGGGTCCTCATCGATGACGTCCAGATCAGCGATCGGGCTCGGCGGCGAAGGCTTCACAGTATCGACCAACTCGAGGGCTCTGCGAGGCGGCTCGGTTTGATCGACGACCACCGGGATTTCGGCGTCTTCGAGATCGCCAAACATCGCGCCCCAGTCGGGTCCATCGGGCGCCTCCGCGGGGGGCGGTGGCACCGCGGGTGCCATCGGCCGCGAAGGTATGGGCTCCGACTTCCGCGAGAGGGTCGAACTCTGAAGCAAGCTGTCTTGCAGCCTTCGCACCTCCAACATCGCTGCGTTCAGGTCGGGATACGCGCGGTCCGCGAGCTTCGCGAGCAGCGCGCGGCACTCGGCGGACAGCCCCGTTGAATCCGAGATCGCGCTGAGCACCTGGGAGATCCGGTGGAGGTCGCCCTGCACGGAGAGCGCTCCCGACTCCTCTTCGGGAAGAAGACGCGGGGCGGGAGTCGGCCTTTGGAGCCACGCGGCCGGGGCGGTGATGGGGAGACCCGCGACGTCGCAGGGTACGCCGGCGGAGGTGAGGAGCAGCGCCCCCTCGAACAAAGCCGGGTCGAATGCGCCGAGCGCGTGCAGCCGACCTGCGCGTGCGAGCAGGAGGCGCGCGGTCTCGAGGGTCTCTGCCTCGGAGAGCCGCCTTGATCGAGCGGGGTCGAGCAGTGTGAGGCCGGACCACGGGAGCGCCCAAAACAAGACTCGCGTGCCATCAGGCGCGTCGAAGCCGGCGTGGGTCGAGATCGAAAAGGAATCAAAGAGCCGCGTCGTGAGCTTCGCGAGCCGTCGCTCGAGTTCGCGGAGCGCGTCGAGTTCTTCGTCGCGCGGGGCACGAAGGCGAAGGACCTGAACCAAGAGTCTTCGGCCGGCCGGGTCGACCGCCTCGGCCAACTCGAGCCCAGGGCCGACGACCAGAGTGCGCCTTACGTCGTGGGGGCCAATTCGAGCTTCGGACACTGATGCTCCGCGCGCATTCTAAGCGGCCGACCAGGCCTCGCTACCGTCATCGGACCCTCGGGTCCAGCCTGCCGGGGCCGCGCGAGCGCCCTCCCCG
The DNA here is from genome assembly GCA_011526105.1 of Deltaproteobacteria bacterium. Classification (GTDB taxonomy): domain Bacteria; phylum Myxococcota; class Kuafuiibacteriia; order Kuafuiibacteriales; family Kuafuiibacteriaceae; genus WYAZ01. The sequence continues at coordinate 156,300 of WYAZ01000191.1, forward strand.
CGTGCGATCCGACACACTCGGTACGCTGGGCGGGGACGGGTGGCTCGTGTTAGCTTCCCCAGGTGGGTTGGTTCCTTCGAGTCTCGTTGGCTTCGGTCCTGTCGGCAGGTCTGATTCTGCCCCCGGCTGCGCTCGCAGGGAACCCCTACGAGGACCTCTTCGGGCGGAAACCACAGATGTGGACGGACCCAGAGGGGCGATTCGCGATCGACCTTCCGGTCGGCTGGGAGGCCAAATACAAGGAAGGCGAGCCCCACGTGGCCTTTGTTCGCTTTGACCCCGACCAAGGCCTCTCGGCGCAGGTCACGGTCGAGCTCCGCCCCCTGCCCCCAAAGACACGGCTCAACCACTTCGTGCTGCGTGTCCAAGAAGAGACCAAGAAGCAGGCTCCGGGCTACACCATCGTCGATCAGGACAAGGTCTCGCTGTCGGGCAACGAGGCCCGTCGCACGCTCTTTACGTATCAAGTCCGCGGCAACGCGCAGCTTACCAACGAGGTCGTGCAGGTCCTGATGGTGCAATCCGACCGGGGCTTCGTCATCACGCTCGAGACGGTGCTCGGAGGCCGAGCGCGTTTCTGGGAGGAGTTCGAGCTGATGACCAAAGGCTTCTCTCCTCATGCCATCGCGGGCGCCTCCGGCGAGCGCTCGGGTGCACGCAAGAAGATCCGCTCCGGCGAGCTGGTCAACCCCGACGCGCTCAAGTACTGAGCTGGCTCACAGATGCTGCTCGCCTTCGACGTCGGGAACTCGAACCTCACGATCGGTCTCTATAAAAACGAACGCCTCGAGGATATCTGGCGGCTCCAAACCGTGCAGACCCGCACCTCGGACGAATACGGACTGCTCGTCCGCCAGTTCCTCGTGCTCGCCGGCCATCAGCCCAAAGACGTGACTGGCGTGATCCTCGCGTCCGTCGTTCCCGCGCTCACGGGCACGATTGAGCTATTGTCCGAGAAGCTCTTCGGGATCCGCGCGATGGTGGTGGGCCCGGGGCTCAAGACCGGGGTCCCTATCCGATATGATCCCCCCAAGGACGTCGGCGCCGACCGCATCGTGAACGCCGTCGCCGCCTACGCTCGCGTGAGGAGCGCGTGCATCGTGGTCGACTTCGGCACCGCCACCACCTTCGACTCCATCACCGACCAGGGCGAGTACGCCGGTGGTGCGATCGCGCCGGGCATCCAGATCTCGATGGAGGCGCTCTTTTTGAGGGCGGCCAAGTTGCCGCGCGTCGAAATCGCTCGGCCCAAGTCCGTGGTGGGTCGAAGCACGGTCGAGTCGATGCAGTCGGGCGTCTTTTACGGGTACGTGGGCCTCGTGGACGGCCTCGTTCGCCGCATGCAGGCCGAGATGCAGGAGCGGCGAGACCCCGGGGTTCGTGGGACGCCAGTCCGCGTCTTGGGGACCGGCGGGCTTGCACCGGTGATCATGGAAGCGTCGGAGACCATCGAAGAGGTCGACGAGGGACTGACCCTCGAGGGCCTCTCGATGCTCTACCGGATGAACCGAAGCTGATCGGGGGATTTTCCCGACCCATGAAGGCCGAACACCCACAGTGGCGATGACGTCGCTCTCGACCTCGACTAGGGTGTGATTCGGCGTACCGCGTGGTGGTGCGCTGCAGGCATGAACGAACCGGTTGAAGTCCCCATCTGTCCGATCGCCCTCGAGGCGCTACCGCCGATGGCTCGGCGCGCCGTGGACCCAGCCTCGCCGGTCCCGGCCCGGCTCATGGCCGCCCGCGGCATGGCGCCCATGCAGCCCCGCGAGCTGGTCACCGCTCAGTTCGTCCTGACCTTCGACGCCGACCCGAAGGTCAGGGAGACAGCCGAGAAGGCGCTCACCAATCTCGACGCGCGCATCGCCAACTCGGTGCTCGTGGACCCCCAGCTCTCGGTCCACGTCCTCGACTATCTCGCCACGGCGCTCGCGCTCCGCGACGGCGACATCGAGCGCATCCTCCTCAACAACTCGACGCCGGACCGAGCGTACATCTACGTGGCGGAGATCTGCTCCGAGCACGTCTCCGAAATCATCGCCAACAACCAGGCGCGCCTCCTCAAGGCCCCGGAGATCGCTCGCGCCCTGACCAAGAATCCCAACGCCCGCAAGGCCACCGTCGATCGCGTCATCGACTTCCTCGTCCGAAGCAGCATCGTGCTCGACGACTCGATGGAGTTCGAGCGTGCGCTGCTCCGCCTGACCGGCGAAGAGCGCATGCGGATGGCCGACGAGGTCGACCTCCCGGCGGAGTACCTCGAGGGCTACGCCGAAGACGATGACAACGGCGAGCAGCGCCTGATCGAGGACGAAGGCGAAGGCGCCGAGGAAGACGAAGGCAAGAAGAAGAGCCTGGAGATGCTGCTGCGCAACATGAGCACCGGCCAGAAGGTGGCTTTTGCCACCAAGGGCAACAAGTCGGTTCGCAAACGGCTCATGACGGATGCCAACCGCGTCGTGGCCATGTCGGCGATCACTTCACCTGCGATCACGGAGACCGAGATCGCGGAGGCTGCCCGCTCTCGGGTCGTGAACACCGAGGTCATTCAGTACATCTCGAACCAGAAGGACTTCACGAAGAACTATCAGATTCGGTTGTCCCTGGTTCAGAACCCAAAGACGCACGTCGCCAAGGCGATGGCGATGGTTTCCACACTTCAGAAGCGTGACATCAAACAGCTCGCGGTCAACAAGTCGGTGCCGAGCCCCATCCGCTCGCTCGCCATGAAGATGCGGAAGACCGGCGACGGCAGTGCCGGTTGAGCCCGAGCGCAACCCTCTCTAGGCCTGAGCTTCGCCGGGGCCGTCGATGTCGAAGCCCTCTGCGTCCGGCGCTTCGTACTCGTCCCCGGCCACCCGCTGGATTTTGGACTCCGAGTACCCAGCCTCGCGCAAGAATGCCTGGGCGATATCCATCGCCTTGAGCGCCTTGTTTCGGATCTCTTCGGCGCGTTCGAGGCTGTCGCTCGCGGCCGCGCTCTCGCTCAAGGCGTCTGAGAGCTGACCGCGAAGCTGCTCGAGCTCGTGGTAGGCGGTGGAAAGATCCTGCTCGAGATCCCCAACCCGGGCTTGAAGGCCCGCGACTTCCTCTTCGTGCTGGTGGATGGTCTCACGGAGGCTCTGAGCCTCGGCCCCCGCGGCGCTGAGCTCGTTGCCAAGACGATCGATCTCCTTGACCTTTCTCGAGTAGCTCTCGTCGAGGGCGGCGAGCTGCCGGCTCAAGCGTTGTGCGTCGTCATCGCGCTCCTTGGCCTGACGCTCCGCGCTCCCGAGGGCGGCTTGTGCCTCCCGCAAGTCTACTTGCAGGCTCCCCACCGCGTCTTCGAGCTCTGCTTCGTGGGCAGTAGAGGCGCTCAAGCGCTCTCGCAGATCCTGGTTCTGCGCCTCGAGGCTGCGCTCCATCTCCTCCGCGCGAGCCTTGGCGCCGGCGGCCACGCCTTCGGCGGCGGACTTCCCGCGCAGCGCTTCGTCGAGTGATTCCTCGAGTTCGACCACTCGACCTTCGAGTTCAGCCTCTTTGTCGCGCCAAGTGATGAGCTCGCGCTCCTTCGTGTTGAGGTCCTCGCGAACAGTGAGCAGGTCTTTTTCGAGTGCATTACGCTGCCGCTTCAGCTCGAGCACTTCACGCGATCCGCTCGGCGCCGGGGCCACCGAGGGTCGATGGCTCATCGCCTCCGCCTGGGCTTCGGCGGCCAACTGATTGGCATAGGCTTCATCGCGGGCCCGCTCCGCGCTCTCTTTGGCACGCCGCAAGCTTTCCATCTCGGTCTTGATGGAAAGAAGCTCAGCCTGCAGCTCCGCCGTGTCGGCGCCAGGGTCGAGAACCCCCACGGTGGTCAGGGCCTCCGAGTCCTCGTCCACGTTCGGCAGAGCGGAACCGGCCGACGCGGCGAGCGCGTTCGCGAATGGACTCTCGTCGAAGGAAGACCGCATACCGCTTTGCGCGACGTCCAGGGTCGCCCCACCGAGCGAGGGGTCACCACCCGCGTACATCGAAGCGGCCTCCTCCGCCGAGAAGGCCTCGTCGTCGCTCATGGTCTCCGGGGGCGCCAGGTCCACCGGGATCTCGTCATCGATCTCGACCTCTTCCGGCCCGGAGGCCTGACCCGCAAAGAGGCCGAGGTGACCCTCCAAAAGTTCGACCAGGAGCGCCGGAGGAAAGGGCTTCTTCAGGTATTCTTCGGCGCGAGTCCGCAGCTTGCGATGGTTCGCGAACGTGTGCTCGTCGGCCTCGGAGCTGGTGAGAACCACCGGAACCGACTTCAGGATCTCGTCCTTCTTGAGCTTGTTGCAGATCATGTAGCCGGAGACGCCCGGCAACTCGACGCACAGAATGATGGCGGCGGGGATGTTGATGCGCGCGAGGTCCAGTCCCGCTTTGCCGTCCGCGGTGAGGTTGGATTCAACCCCCACCGCGCGGAGCGCGTCAGAGAGCTGGTTTGCAAACGCTTCTTCGGCGTCGATGATCAGTACGGAAGCAGCCATGGAACAGGCCGAGGCTACGGCCGCCCAGGGTCGGTGTCAAACTGCCGGCCTGGCGCTCAATAGCGGTGGTCGGCCTGTGCCGCGAGCCGCAAGAGCTCGTTCTGGTCCACGTCCGAGACCAGTGAGTACACCATCCGCTGGTCTCGATCCCGCCAAGAGACCACGTTGTATCCGCGCCTCTGGCCCACGAGCATCGTGCGATCGCCCATCCGGTGCTCTTTGAAACCCTCGGGTGAACGCACCGGTCGGAGCTCGGGCGCGGCGAACAGGGAGAGCTTGGCCCCGTGATGGTCATACATGACGTAGGCGGCGTCGCGATCGCGCAGACTCGCGAGGCGCGCCCCGATGAGACGAATCGAGCCGTCCTTCGCGCCGTCACGCAGCTCCGGCATTCGCACGGGGAAGCTCAGGTTGCGCCTCAGGAAGACGTCGACTTCGCTCTGGTCGAGCGTCGAGGCGCGGACCTCCGGCGGCAGATTGCTCGAGTGTCGCACCACCGCGTCCTCGAGCAGGGGATCCTCAGCCGGCTCCTTCGTGACCCCGTAGGCGACGACGCCCAGGCCCACGACAGCGGCCACCGCCCAACGGCCAGGTCGGCCCGCGGCCCGAAACTCGCCCTCTCGGAGTTGGCCGACGACTCGAGCCTTCAGGGCTTCACAAGGCACCGACTCTGCAGACTCGACCGACTCCGCGAGTCGTCGTCGAACCCCCGAATGAACCCAGCGGGCCTGGTCGTGGAGCCGCTTGCAGAGGCGGCAGGCCGCGACATGAAGCGCGAGGTTCAGCTGCTCTTCGGGGTCGATCTCTCCATCCAGATCGAGCTGAACGAGGCGTTCGGCTTGTTTGCAGTCCATCATCCCGCGCTTCTGCTAACCCCGAAGGAGCGCCGAGTGTTCCGGCGGGGTCGCTCGACTTTCAGGCCGAAGCGGCCCGGAGCGCAAGGTTTTGAGTTGAGCTCTAGGCGCTCGCGCGGTCCTTCTTTCGCTGGCGGTAGGTCTCGAGGTCGATGGTCTCACCCGTCTCCTCGTCCAGCTCGGGGCTTACGATGCCCTCTCGAATGGCGTAGTCGTACAGGTGCTTCTGCAGAATGCGCCGCCCCCGGAAGAGCCGGCTCATCACGGTACCGACCGGGCAACCCACGATCTCAGCGATCTCTTTATAGGAGAAATCCTGTATGTCGGCGAGAATCACCACCATCCGGAAATCGACTGGGACTTGATCGAGCGCCTCCACCACCTCGTCCGAGAGCAGGCGGTCGAAGAAGTCGCTCTCCGGGTCTTGAACCGCCTTCACCTGCGCCGTCGAGATGAAGCGATCGAGCATGACATCCTCGGCGGGGGCCTCGGCCAGCTCCTTCTCTTTCACCTTGCGACGGTACTTGTTGATGAAGGTGTTCGTGAGGATCTTGAACATCCAAGCCTTGATGTTGGTGCCAGGCTCGAAGCTGTCGAAGAAGCGAAACGCCTTCAAGTACGTATCTTGAACTAGATCCTCAGCATCCTTTGGGTTTCTCGTCAGCCTGAGCGCCGAGGCGAACAGCGCATCCATGTGCTCCATGCTGAGTCGCTCGAACTCCGTGCGATGATCCTGCTTGGGGGGCTTTCTAAATCCGAACATGGGCTACTCCTTCGCGAACAACCTTCTCGGTTCCTCTGTTCCCACACCAGAGCAGAAACCGTTCCAAGCTGGGCGGGCCCCCGGAACTGGGTCTTTTCGCACCCGTTGTGGTGTCGCCGACCCCTTCCGTGGTGCCGCAGTCACCTGGACGCTGCCGAATTGACCGCATCGTCTGCCATTTTTGCCACGCGCACTCGTCCATGAGACGCTCGAAGCTCCACCTTGGTTGCATGAGTTGCGACGTCAATGAGTCTACCTAGGGTGATCCCCCTGGTTTTTCGGAGCTGGGTGGCCATGGCAGCCCTCTCTGCCGGATTGGGGCTGCAGCGGGCCGAGGCCGAGGACCCGCCCATGAAGGGGCTCGAGCGGGCGCTCGGGTCGCTGAACCGCGACGAGTCCTTGAGCCGCGCCGCCCGTCGGCACCTGCGAGACCTGGCGCGCGGTACGGCCCACGCGCGGTGGTCGGCGATCCGCGGTGCCCTTCGCCACGAGGGCCTCGCCGATGCACAGGTCCTCCCCTTCGCCGCGTTCTCCTCCTCCGTGCCCGAGCTCGAGGTCTGGGCCATGCGGTATCTCGACGAGCGCATCGAGTCGCGCGGGTTCACGCACTATGGCCTCGCGCTGATCGAGGACGGCTCCAGGCGGGGCCTCGCCATCTTCTTCGCCCGACGTCTGGTGGAGTTGCCTCCGTTGCCGGTGGGGCGCCCGCCCCGCTCACTGCGCGGCGTACTCCTGACGAACGCGACTTCGGTGGAGGGCTACTTCACCCTCGCGAGCGGCGAGGTCCGGCGCGCCGAGGCCAAAAGGCAAGGTCGCAGCGTGCGTGTCTTGGCGCCCGAGGAGGGCGAAGTGCAGGCCCTCGAGATGATCGTTCATACTTCGAGGGGGCCCGAGGTGGCCGCGCAGGTCACGTACCACCCAGCACCACGACCGTCCGGACTCCGCGTCGTGGATCTTCCCTCGATGCGGCGAGCCATCACCGAGCTGCGGCGTCAGCAGGATGCCCCGGCGCTCGAGCCATCCAAGGCACTGGCCGAAGCCGCCGCCGAGCACGCCCGGTGGGTCTGCGAACACAGGCTCGCCGTCCACTTGCGACCCGACGGCGTGGGTCCGGTCGAGCGCGCACGAGCGGTGGGGTACAAAGGTGAGGTTCTCGAGAACATCGCGATCGCGAGCTCCCTCGAGGAGGCGCACCAGAACCTGCTCGACAGTCCGAGCCACCGCATGAACCTGCTCGCGGCCGAAGCCAAGCTGCTCGGCCTGGGGGCGGCGGAGCGGACCCTCCCCGGGGGCCCCATGAGCTGCCTCGTTCAGCTCTTCGGCGTGGCGCCGTAGAGCGCTCGCTCAAAGCGGCTTGTACGAGACGAAGAGCGCGTCCGAGAGGACGTTGCAGAAGCCGTGATAGAGCACCGGTGTCACCAGGCTGTTCGTTCTCGTTCGAAGCAGACCGAAGAGGAGCGCGGGAAAGAACGGCCCGAGGCGATCGAAGCGGTACTCGCCCGCGAAGTGCCCCAGCGCAAAGACCGCGGACGAGAGAATGATGGCGAGTCCAAAGGGCGTGCCGAAGAGCTTTCGCTTCGCCGGCCAGAGAGCCTCCATCCGGCGCTGCAGATAGCCCCGAAAGAAGAGCTCCTCCGGGAGCGCCACCAGGAACACCTGCGTCAGGAGCTTGAATCCGATGCCGTTCGGCCAGCGCGGCCAGAGCATTCGATGGCCCACCGTGGTCTGCCACAGATGATGCATGAGGGCGAAGGGCACGACGGTGAGCAGACACAAACCGAGCAACAAGAGCAGGTCGCGACGCAGATCTCCCTTCACGAGGCCGAGCGACTCGTAGCTCAGCCCCGGCCGACGCCCGATGAGAAGGATGGGCACATAGAGCTGCGCCGCGGCCGCCACTGTGAACGCGTGACTACCGAAGAACGGCACCGCGCGTCCCAAGTGCTTCACGACCGTAAAGAGAAGCAGGATCCCCAAGCTCGCGTAGGCGACCTCGTGGAGCAGCTTCTTCCGACCGCCTCCGTCGCCTTCAGGGGCCAAGCACCACTCCGCGCAGAAACGGGATGATACCGTCGAAGGGCACCACGACGGACGAGCGCCGACCGCCGCGCGTGACCACTCCGAGGACTTCGCCCTGGATCGAGAGGACCGGGCCGCCCGGATCACCGGGCGCGGCCACGCTGAGCACACCCGCCTTCGTGCGACGCTGGACGACGCCTGCAAAGGGCTCGGGTCCACGTTCCCCGGCTCGGATGATCACCACCCAGCTCTCGGGAAGGAGGGACGACGTGGCCGCAACCGGCAAGGGAGGAGGTCGCGAGTCGCGACCCGCCGAACGCAGCCGGCCCACCGCGAGCCCCGTCGCCTCATCGTGTCCCAGAAGATCCAAGCCTCGCCGCTGTCCGTCGAAGAGCACCCCCTCGAGGTAGCCTTTGGGAGGGCTCTTGGCGAAGAAGACCACCTCCCCCTCCGCGCCCACCACGAAGCCGCTTGAAGATCGACTCTCGCCCTCCGTCCAAGTCACCCAAACCATGGACGCTCTCGAATTTAGGAAGACCTCCCCGTACACCGACGGACCTTGGCCTGGCAGGGCCAACACTGTGAGGCCAGTCATGATCTCGAGACCGCCCAGGATCATTTCGGAAGCATATACTCGTTCCGGGATGAGCGCGCTCGCTTCCGTGTTCGCTGCCGCTTGGCTCCTCGCCGCCCCACCGGCCGGAGCCGCTCCTTCTGCGCCCATGACCGGGGCCGGCCCGCTGAAGCTCGCTCCGGCCGCCCCGAGGGTTCTGATCCGACCCGAGCGCACCCCCAAACACCCGGCGCCGGTGCGGACCACGAAGGCACCACCCCCGAAGCCCGCCGAACCCCCGTGCGAGGGCGTGCGTCCGGAGGGACTCGAGCTGCCGTTCCGTCCGGGGGAAGAGCTCTCCTACGACATCCTGATCGCAGGCCTCTACGTCGGACGCATGGAGACCAAAGTCGGCCGGCCCAGAACCGTTGGAGGCCAGAGCGTCGTGAGCCTGTTCGGTCGCGCCTTCTCGAGCGTCGTGGTCTCGGGGCTCCAGAAGTTCGAGGGCCGTTACATGGCGCTCTCGGATCCGAAGACGCTGCGCCCCTACGGAGTCAAGGTCGAGTCCACCTATGGTCGTGACCCGCGCCGAGAGACGGCGCGCTTCTTCGAGGCTCAGCGAGGTGTCGAGACGGACTTCTTGCACATGGGCCGCGAGGGACGCTACCGCTACGAACGCGACTCGCAGCTGTACGACGCGCTCAGCGTCCTCTTCTTGGCGCGGAGCCTGCCGCTGCGAGAAGGCTATAGCGCGTGCCAAGAGGTCTACTCCACGCGCCGCCTCTGGCGCATGGAAGCGAAGGTCGAAAAGCCGAGCACGATGAACACGCCGGCGGGAGAGCGGCCCGTCGACGTCATCTCGATGCGCATCATACGGATGGTGGATGAGAAGCAACACGGCCTCTTGCCCGAACTCATCGTCGATGGAGAGGTGTGGCTGTCGAAGGATCGCACCCGCACCCCCATGGCCTTCGAGCTGCGCTCTCGGCTCGGTAACGCGCGCGGCGAGCTCCGAAGATGGGTGATCGAGGGTGATAGCCACGACCCGGAGTGGGCTTCATTCTGAGGTGGGCTTCGCGGCCGGGAGGAAGCGTCGTTCGAGCCTGAGCCCGATGAGACCCACGAAGGCTCCAAGCAGCGCTCCCGCGAGCGCACCCGCCGTCACATCGGACGGGAAGTGCACGCCGAGCACGATTCGAGATCCAGACACCAGCACCGCCACGGGTGCGAGTACGAACAGCGCGCGAGGCCAAAAAAGGCCGCCCGTGACCGCGAGAGCAAAGGCGTTTGTGGCGTGTCCCGAGGGGAAGCTCCGACCGGTGCCGCATCCATCCGGGGTGTGCAAGTCCTTTCGAATGTGACAGGGACGATCGCGATCGAAGATCGGCTTGGCCACTCGGCTCACCACCAAGTCGCCGAGCCCAAAGACGAAGAGCAGCGAGGCCACCATCAGCGGACGACGGCGCTGGAGCGCCACCGCCGACAGAGGCACCAGCGCGAGCACCGGCACCCAGTACGAAGACAAGAAACTCGCGAAGGAAGCCCCGAGGGGCCCGGCCGCCCATCGGTTGAGCGCAAAGAGAAGCGCCCAATCCGTCTCCATCAGTCGACCCACCCACGCGGCGTGCGAAGGACCTCGAGCAGCTCGGCCTCCTTGCTCCCTGCCTCGGGCTCGTAGCCGTAGGTCCACTTCACCGGGCTTGGAAGGCTGACGAGGATCGACTCGACACGGCCGTCGGTCTTGAGCCCGAAGGTCGTGCCGCGATCGTAGACGAGGTTGAACTCGACGTAGCGGCCGCGCCGATGGAGCTGCCAGTCGCGTTCGGCTTCCGAGAAGTTCACGTTCTTGCGGCGCTCGAGAATCGGCACGTAGGCATCCAAGAAGGAGCCGCCCGCGTCCTTGACGAAGCGCTCGACGTGCTCGAGGTCCGCCGCCTTGCCGCCGAGTTCGGGCGCATCGATGCCGAGGTAGTCGAAGAAGATGCCGCCCACACCGCGCGCTTCCTTGCGATGCGGGATGTAGAAGTACTCGTCACACCACTTCTTGAGCCCGCCATACGAGGCCACCTCGCTCCGATCGCACACGTCCTTCCACACCTGATGGAAGTGCCGAGCGTCCTCGGGATAGAGCACGTGCGGAGTGAGATCCGCGCCGCCGCCAAACCACGCCACGCTGTCCCCCGCCTTGCCTTTCTCGAGGTACCGAAAGTTCGCGTGCACCGTGGGCGCGTGAGGATTTCTCGGGTGAAGGATGAGGCTGATGCCGGTGGCCATGAACTCGCGTCCGCGGCCGGGAAACTGCTGGGCGAAGGCCTCGCTCATCTCTCCAGTGACGAAGGAGACCATCACGCCCCCCTTCTCGATCACGTGACCGTCCTGGAGCACCTTCGATCGCCCGCCCCCGCCGGCCGGGCGATCCCATGTGTCGGTTTGAAACGGACGCCCGTCGATGGTCGCGACCGTCTCGGTGATCTTGTCCTGCAGATCGAGGAAGAACTGGTGCGCGCGTTCGGCTCGGGTGCTCATCGGGCCGGAGTATCGACCCCACCGCCCTCCGGTTCCAGCCGGAGCCGAGATCAGGGAGAATCCCCAAAAAAAGGCTATCCCTTCCATTTGTTTCGTGTTAACTCGCGCCTGATTCACCGGCCCGGCGAGCGGACGAAACCGCGGAGCCCGGCAGAAAGAGGGAGGAAGATGCGCGAGCTCGGAACCAATAAGCTGCACATTGTCCTGGGATTGGCGACCAGCCTGGTCGCGAATGCATTCATCAGCGGCTGCGGCAAGGATCTCAACATCGACCCGCCGGTCAGCTTGGACGACTACGTCATTGCTCAGTTCGACCCGAGCAACCCCATCCCTGTGTTCAATCTGGTCACCACGCCCACCGCGCTGGTCCAGAACCCAGACGGCACCCTGAACGTCCCCCTCGCCGAGTGCGAGGCCGGCACGGTGAAGCAATGCGCACAGTTCGCCGGCGGCTGGGCCCCGAACTCGCCCATCACGTTCTTCTTCTCCGGCCAGGTGGATCCGAACTCGGTCGCCGGAGGCCTCAAGTTCTTGAAGCTCTCGACCGCCGGCGGCGCCCCCACGCCCGTCGAGTTCACGGTCCTGGCCTCGAACCAGGCACGGCCCCCACCCCCTGAGGCCTGCAAGACCCAGTTCAACTACGAAGACGGTCAGGTGCCTCCGGGCGTTCAAGTGGTCATCCAGCCCGCGACCCCGCTCGATCCGGCCACCCCGTACGTGGTCCTCGTCGAGAGCTACGACGGCGGCGGACTTCAGGCCCTCGAAGCGCCCAACCCGGTCGTGCAGCCCAGTGCGCTCTTCTACATCATGAACAAGCCGCGCGAGAACGCGCCGGTCTGTCTGTTCGCTGCCGACGGCACGCTCGCGGACCCCCGCGCCGAGTGCAACACCCCCGGCGTCGACCCCTCCACCGTGATCGTGGACCCGCTGCTCCGCAGCCAGGTGCAGACCGCGGTGATCAACGCGCTCCCCGGTGAGCCGAAGCCGAAGGTCTGGGGTACTCTGACCGACGAAGAGAAGGTTCAAGTCAACGCGGCGGTTGCGGGCCAGGTCCCCACGCTCGCTCGCCTCTACGGCTACTTCGATCTCATGATCAACGGGCTCGCCAATGCGGGGGCCATCGACCGCAGCAAGCTCGTCTTCGGCACGCTCTGGACGACCGAGAACCTCCCGGCGGCCAACCTCGTGTTCGACCCCGCCAACAGCGAAGTCCCCTTCCCCAACGTCCCGCTGCTCACCGTCGAAGACCAGGCCACCACCACCGGCTTGCGCGTCAATCTGCCGGTGCCCGCGGATCCCGGCATCCAGCAGCTGCTCGTTCAGAACTTGAACGGCCTGGATGGCTTCTCGCTCTTCGGCTCCCATACTTTGTCGGTGCAGGGCAGCCTCGACATGACCAGCTTGGCCGACTCGCTGCTCGTGTATGAGCTGGACGCCACCGGCGCCCCCGTGGGCGACCGCATCACCTTCACTGCGACCGTGGCCCCCACCGCGGTGGCCGGGCGCGGGCAGCTCCGCATGCGCCCTGCCACGCCGCTCAAGCAGGCCACGCGCTACGCCATCGGCATCACCAAGAGGGTCAAGGCCGCCAACGGTGGTTCCGTCGGCATCGCCCCCACCTACAACCTGCTCAAGGACCCAAACCCCGTCTACGCGGAGGGCAAGGCGCGGGACTCGATCGTCCCCATTCTGCAGTGCTCGACCGTGCCGGTGACCGGAATGCTCGCCACCCCCGAGCAGGTGAACGGCAGCGCGGACGCCCTCGAGAACCAGCTCAACCGGGCGCGATGGCAGCCGGCCTTCCAGGCCTTCGAGCGCTTGCCCACCCCGATCTCGAGGACCGAGATGCTCATCGCTTGGACCTACGTCACTCAGAACGTGACCAACGCGGTGGACATCGCCAGCGGCGCGCTCAGTGAAGCGGGCTGGGAGCAGCTGCTCGCCCCCAACAACATCGCGCGTCTCGCGCCCGTGGACTTGAATGGTCCGAACCCCGGGGTGTCCATCGTGGGCACCGCCTCGGTCACGGCCTTCTTGCAGGTGGTCGAGCGGTTCTGCATCGGCCTGCTCTGCCAGACCGGCAGCATCGGGGATGCTGCGGCCTGCACCACCGCGACCGCGTGCCTGGCGGGCACCGAGACCGACCCGCAGACCTGCTCGGACGCTCGCGCCGCCGTTGAAGCCGACACCTTCTGCACTGTGGCCAAGACCCTCTTGACCAGCAACGTGCGCGAGATTCGCCGCTATGATGCCGCCACCTATCGCGTCACCAGCGGCAATCCGCTGAACCCCACGCAAGGTGCCTTCGATCCTGCGCGCTTCATGCAGCCGGTGGTTCGCAAGGCTCCGGTCTGGGTCATCCTGCCCGCCGCCGCAGAGCCCAACACCGGCTACCCGGTGACCATCTTCCAGCACGGCATCACTCGCGAGAAGGAAGACGGCTTCTTCATCGCGAACAGCCTGGCCGGCGCGGGTCAGGCCACGGTGCTGATGGACGGCATCTGGCACGGGGAGCGAGTCTCCGACCTCGTCGACAACACCACCGGCGCGCCCTGCAATAACGCCTCGGGGCTACCCGGGATCGACCCCGATCTCGTCGACTGCAACAAGACCACGAACACGTGCACCGCTCGTACGGGCGGCGAAGTTTGCGACGGCATCCCGGACCCTTCGGGCACCGGCGCCATCGCGGTGAGTCCGTTCACCATTCGCGACGGCCTGCGCCAAGCGACCATCGATCACCTCACCTTGATTCGTGCCATCCGCGCAGAGCGCACCGAGCTCTCCGACCTGGATCCGGACTTGATCAGCTACGCGGGTCAGTCCCTCGGCGCCATCATGGGCGGAAACCTTCTGCCCTACGTGCCGGACTTGAACGCAGCGGCGCTCAACGTAGGTGGTGGCAGCATCGTGAACCTCCTGTTCCTCAACCCCCCGTTCGCCAGCCGCTTGAACCCGGCGTTGGTGAGCGCGGGCGTCTGTGAACTGATTGACGCTGCGAACCCCGGCCGCGGCTGCCAGCCCACGGCGGCATATCTGCAGTTCCTCTCGGTGGTCGGCTGGGTCGTCGAGCCGGGTGACCCGCTCACCACCAGCATCGGCGTCCGGGACTCGCGGCCCGTGCTCGGCATGCCCAGCATGAGCATCCCCGCCTTCGGCAACGACCGAATCCTGATGCAGATGGCCATCCCAGACGGCGTCGTCCCCAATGCCACCACCAAGGCGATGGGCGGCGTGTACGGGTTCGACTTCCGTGACAACTCGGCCACCTCACACTTCCAGACCTACAACGTGGGCGGCACCGACTGCCACGGCTTCCTGCTCCTGCCCAACCCCGCCGTTTGTGGCGTGGCCGGGCCGGGCACGCAGAGCGCGTTCAATAACTCGCTCTGCGCCACGTTGGGCGCGCAGCGGCAGGCCGCCGGCTTCATCGCCAGCGGCGGAAACGCAGTCCCGGGCCGGGTGTTCGACCCGGTTCCAGGTGTTCTCAACTGCCCAACCGATTTCCCCATTCAGTGAACGCGGAGGATTGAGCCATGAAGAAGTACATCATTCGATCGAGCTTGGTCCTCGCCGTGGCGGTCCCAGGGGCCGCCCACGCCGCGGGCTTTCAGATCAACGAACACGCCGCCGGGGCCACCGGCCGGGCCGGTGCGGTGTTCGCCACCGTCAATGACGCCACCTCGGTGTTCTACAACCCGGCGGGCCTCACCGGCACCACCGGGACCGTGTTCCAGGCGGGTGTCGCCTTGATCATGCCTTCGGGCACGTACACGGGCACCGGACTGCCTTCCACCAACCCGAGCGGCGCAGTGGTATCGCAGTCCGCAAAGAGCAGCCCGGTGCCGGTGCCACACGCGTACGTGTCGCACCAGCTCTCCGAGAAGGCCTTCGTGGGCTTTGGCTTCTACGCGCCCTACGGCCTCGGCATCAACTGGGTGGACGGCGACGACTTCGTCGGCCGCACCGTGGTCAAGGACCTCTCCTTGCGCAGCTTCTTCCTCACCCCCACGGTGGCGCTGAAGCTCTCGGAGAACATCTCCTTCGCCCTGTCGGTCTCTTTGGTTCCGGCCACACTCGGCCTCACCCGAACCTTGGGCGCCTCGGACAACGGGCAGGTCCTGTTCCCGGTCGCCAACGGCACCGACGGCGAGATCGAGCTCGCCGGCAGCGCGTTTGGCGTGGGCGCCAACGCGGGCATCCAGGTCACGCTCATCGAGAAGCTGAAGCTGGGCCTCGCCTACCGCTCCGCGGTCGGGCTGTCCTTCGACGGTCAGGCCGACTTCCGCGTCCCGTCGGACGTCCCCGTGACCGTGGCGGCGAACTTCGAAGACGGCGCGGGCGGTGGTTCTGTGACCCTGCCGCACAGCTTCGCCTTCGGCGTGGGCTGGGCGGACAGCGACTTCACGGTCGAGGCCTCCGCGAACCTGACCCTGTGGAACAGCTACGACGAGCTCCGCATCCAGTTCGCTTCTGGACGCCCGGCCCCGTTCTCGGTCGCTCCGCGTAACTGGAGCGCCAGCCCGACCTTCCGCCTCGGCGGCGAGTACCGCTTCCTCGGCCGGTACACCGCGCGCCTCGGCGCCGCGTACGACATCAACGCCGCACCGGACAACACGGTGGACCCGACCCTGCCCGACCAGGACCGCATCATCTTCACCGCCGGCTTCGGCACGAAGTTCGACTGGTTCACCGCAGACCTTGGCTACATGGGACTGTTCCTGCCCCGGCGTGATATCCCGGACGACAACGTGAACTTCCGCTCGCCCACGGGCGGCGACTTCTATGAGTCGCGATTGATCCACGTCCTGGGCCTCACCCTCGGTTTTGCCTTCGAGACCTGATTTCTCGGCGCGAGAGCGGCGGGGGCCTTCTCAGCGGAGGAGCGCCCCCGCATAGTCGGGCGGCGCCATGAATCGCTTTCTACTCCTCGGCCCACTCGCGCTCTTCGCGCTGGCCTCGGGCTGCGCGAACGACGGCGGTTCGGACGATCCCTTTGATGGCAACTTCATCGTCGGGGACGCCGAGCCCTTCGACCTCGGGCCGGGCCCGAGTGATGCCGACCCGGGCGACCGCGGCCCAGGCGACCTCCCGGACCTCTCCCTCGATGCGCAGGATCTCGGTCTGCCCGAGCTCGGGGCCCAGGACACCGGGGACGCCGAGCCGCCGGATCTCGGACCCGACCCCTGCGCGGTTCAGCCGGAGGAGAGCTTGACCGCGTCCGCCGCGGTCGCGCGGGCCGCAGCCCTCGCGGGTCGCGTGCTCGAGGTGAGCGGTCTGCTCGGCACCGGGCCCGAGAGCTGCACCGAGATCGCCTGCTCGATCGACAATCCGTGCTGCAACACATGCTTCGCCGCCCTCGCGCTCGACGCGGTACTGCCGGTGGAGGCCAGCAACTGCCTCCCGAACGTGGGGTGCAGCGGCGACGAGTGCGGCTTGGTCTGCCGACCAGCGGTCCTCGGCACCCCCGGCGTCTACGTCGGCCGCTTGCACCACGATAGGGGCCAAGGCGCCCGCCTGGAGCTCATCGAGGTTCGGCGCTGAGGAGCGCGGACAGGAGCGCGTCGTCGTCCTGAAATGCATCGACGAAAGTCACCGTCGCTTCGCCGCTCCACCAGTTGCGCTGGCGCTTCGCGTACTGGCGCGTGGCCAGATAGGTGGCGTCCATCGCGGCCTCCACTGAGAGCTGCCCGCCCACGACGCGAACCGCATCGCGATAGCCGATGATCGAGAGCCCTGGCCCATTTGGGGTGGCGCCCGCTTCGAGCAAGGCTCGGGTCTCCTCGACGAGTCCCGCGCGATACATGAGCTCGGTGCGCTCGCGCAGCCTGCGCCAGAGTTCCTCCTTGGGCCACGACAGCGCCAAGGCGCGCACCGCATGCCGGCGTTCCCGGAACCCATGCTCCGCCTGCAGCTCCGAGATCGGGCGGCCGGTCTGACGGTGGACCTCGAGCGCGCGTCCAATCCGCTGCGGATCGTTCGGGTGGAGCTTGGCCGCGGCGACCGGGTCCACGCGCGCGAGCTCCTCGTGCAGCGCATTGGGGCCGCGGGCCTCGAGATCGGCTCGGATGCTCCGGCGGATCTCGGGATCGATCTCGGGCGCCTCGAAGACCCCGTGGACGAGCGCGCGATACCAGAGTCCGGTCCCGCCGCATAGAATGGGCGTTCGTCCCCGCGCTCGGATCTCGGCCACCGCCTCGTCTGCGGCGGCCTGAAAGTGGGCCGCGGTCCACTGCGTCTCGCTGTCGATGACATCGATGAGGTGGTGCGGCACCGCCTGTCGCTCGAGAACGCTGGGCTTCGCGGTGCCGATGTCCAGACCAACAAAGACCTGAGCGCTGTCCACGCTGATGATCTCGCCGCCGACCCGAGCCGCCAGCTCCAGCGCGAGCCGGCTCTTTCCGGAGCCCGTCGCTCCGACGATGGCGTAGATGAGCTCAGTCATGCGGACTCGAGGAGCCGCCGAAGCTCTTCCGGCGACCACTCCACGCGGAAACAGATCGGCGGCGGCCGCTCGCCAAAGGCTCGACCGAGTCGATGGACGAGCGCCTCGGCCTGGGTGAGGTCCTCGATGAACGGGCGCACGAGGTTTGCGATGCGAGCCAAGAGATCTCGCTGGTCGGGCGCGGCGGAGCCCGGAGCGTCGAGAAACGTTCGCACGAAGTCGACCAGATGCACGGGCTCGATCGCCCCGAGCGCCCGAGGCGCCGTCTTGAGGACGAAGGTTCGCCCTCCGAAGGGCTCGACCTCGAAACCCAGACGTTCGAGCGTAGCCTGCTTCGCCTCGAAGAGGCCCTCTGGGCCCGGCGCATGCTCGAAGCGGCTTGGGATCAACAGAGGCGCCGCGTCCACGCGACCTCGAGCCTCGAGCTCGGCCTCGAGCCGAACCGTGAGCAGCGCCGCCTCGGCGCGCTCGACATCGACGTAGGCAAAGCCACCCTCGGGGCGTTCGACCACCAAACCCCGGCCGCCCAGGCATGCGAGCACGCGGCTCTGCGACCCCAGGCTCGGCGAAGAGCTCGGAATCGAGCCGCCGCCTCGCGACACGGACGAAAGCGGCGCCTGAGCGCGGAAAGGGGCTTCGAGGCCAGCGTTCATGGCTCGGCCGAGGATGAGACTCGAGGGTGACGCGGCCCCGCCGAACGCGGTGAAGGCCTCGCGGGCCTGGCTCGAGGCGGAAGAATCCAGGCCCGCGCCGAAGCCGGTCAGGGGCAGCTCGGCGGCGAGCGCGGCATGCACCGACCCGCTCACGACTCGGTGCACGACGCTGGTATCCGAGAAGCGCACCTCGGTCTTCTGGGGGTGGACGTTCACATCGACGAGGGCCGGATCCACCTCCAGGTGCAACACCGCGACCGGGAAACGTCCGCTCGGTAGATGCCCGCGGTACACGTTCTGGATCGCGTGCTGAATGGTGCGGTCCCGCACGAAGCGACCGTTCACGAAGGTGTAGAGCCGGCGCATGGAGCGTTCGCTGCGCGCGGGGCGAGCGACGAAGCCCGAGACCTTCACCGGCGCGCTCGGCCGGCTCTCGGGCAAAGCCACCAGCTCCGCCGCGAGTTCGGACCCCAGGATGCGCTCGAGCCGGGCGAGACGCTCACCGAGGGTGGACCGAGGAACATCGAGGAGCGTGCGGCCCGCGCTTCGGAGACGAACGCTCACCCCCGTGTGGGCCAACGCGAGCCGCTCGACCGCGTCGACGATGTGCGAGACCTCGGTCTCGGGACGCTTCAAGAACTTCCGACGCGCTGGCACATTGAAGAAGAGATCACTCACCTGCACCCGAGTGCCCACGGGCATACCCACCGCGCGTACGGCGCCGAGCTTGCCGCCGAGCACCTCGACCAGCGTCCCCTCGTCGCTGCTCTGCTCGCGCGTGCTCAGCTCGAACCGCGAAATGGAGGCGATCGAGGGGAGCGCCTCGCCTCGGAAGCCGAGCGTGCTCACGTGGACCAAGTCTTCGGCGGTCTTCAGCTTCGAGGTCGCGTGGCGTTCGAGCGCGAGCACGGCGTCCTCCTTGGACATCCCGAGGCCGTCGTCTTGGACACGAAGCAGCTCCACCCCGCCCCCTTCGATGTCGACCTCGATCCGAGTCGCGCCCGCGTCCAGTGCGTTCTCGATGAGCTCCTTGACGACGGAGGCCGGGCGCTCGACCACCTCTCCGGCAGCGATCTGATTGGCGACCGCCTCCTCGAGCCTGTGCACGCGCCCCATGCGATGAAGAGAGAACCGCCCCTGGGCTTTTCGGTCAACCGCGCCCGGCCCTCGCCGCGCGGTTTACAGCTCGAGCGGCGGAGGCCATGATGCCTGCGCCCTTCCGATGCTCTACGTGCTCGCCGATTCTCACGCCGGCACCGACGCCTCGGTCGACCGCGCGCTGCTCGAGCTCTTGGACTCGATGGGCGAAGCCGAACTTCTCATTCTGGGTGATCTCTTCCGGGCCTTCGTCGGCCTGCCTCGGTACTGGACCTCCGCACAGAGGGACGTACTCGAAGCGCTCGAGCGCCTGCGCGCCCGCGGTGGGAGGATCCGCTTCGTGGTCGGGAATCGCGACTACCTCATCCGCCCGATCCCCGATCTGCCTTTTGACCAGGTGATCGAAGACCGCGCGGTGATCGATCTCGCCGGCCTGCCCACGCTCGTCACCCACGGCGATGGCCTCGACCCCAGGGACGTCCGATATCGAGCCTGGCGGCGTCTCTCCAGGAGCGCCGGCGCGACGTGGGCGCTGCGCGCGTTGCCCGGCTTTGTGGGCCGTCATCTCGCGAGCGGCACCGAGCGGACCTTGGCCAACACGAACCGGGCCTACAAGGCGGGTCCACTCCCGCTCGAAGCCCTGCTCGGCCTCGGGCGCGAGGCGGCCGAGCTCGGGGCCAAGCGCGCGCTCGTCGGTCACTTCCACCGCGACGAGATCATCGAGGTGCCGAACGGGGCTCCGGTGCAGCTCGCGCCGGCCTGGCTCGATCACCGGCGAGTCCTCGTGGCGCGCGAGGACGGCCGCCTCGAGAGCATCACCCTTGACGAGATCCCGAGGTAGGACCCGGGAAGCTCGGTTGACTATGGGGGATTCGCTGAGTAATTCACCGGTCCATGCTCAGGCGCCTCTCGTTCCTCGCCCCCACCGCCCTCACCTTGGCTCTGGCAGCCTGCGGTGACTCCACGGATCCCGGCTCCGATGGCGGCACCCCCGACGACGGCGGCGGTGCGTGCTTCAACATCCAGGGCACGATCGCGGTCGGCGGGGTCCAGGTCGAGCGTCCTCGCGAGGACCCGAGCGCCTGCAACGAGACCCCACAAAGCGACCGAACGATCTGCACCGAGATCGCATCCGACTTCAGCTGTGTGGGCGCGACCGCAAACCGCGGAACCCCCGCGACCGTCACCGCGCGCGGTTGCCTCGTGGCCTTCGGCATCGACGTCCCGACCACCGCGGAGATCAACGTCGCTCTCTTCCGAGAGTTCAACGCTCAGGGGCAGCCCGTGGACCCCGGCTACGACGTCAACGGCGCCCCCGGCCAGCAGGCCAACAACACGCCGGCCGCGTTCCTCGGCTCGCAGGTCACGCGCGCGGTGGCGCGCACTCGGTGCAAAGACGAGGGCTACTACGAGATCGCTGGTATCCCCACGGAGACGCCGCTCATCATCCGCGTCACCGAACAGCACCTCGGCAAGACCGAGCGCATTCAGGTGGACACCTACCAGTACAACGTCGCGCTCGACAACGCCGACATCACGGACGACGCCGGCAACCCGGTCGCGGACCCGAGCACCTGCACTGCGGCCACGTGCTTCGTCGAGCTCGAGACCAACACCATCAGCAACGCGACCTTCCTCACCACCGCCACCACCGCGGGCGTCTCCTCGATTCCTGGGCAGGACGACCTCTACGACGGCTCGGGGCAAGGCCACATCGCCGGCCGTGTTCGTGACTGCAACTACCGCACGGTCCAGCACGCCACCGTCGGGCTCGACATCGCCGCGCGGAAACTCGCGTACTTCAACGTCGACTTCGGCTCGAGCAACGCGTGGAACTTCGACAACCCGCGACCCTTTGCCAGCCGGCGCTCCACCAACGCAGACGGGCTGTACTCGGCCATCGGTATCGACGCGCCGCGCGCGGGCCAGGCGGTCACCATCGGTGCGGCCATCACGCCCTCGGTCTGCGGCGCCGACGGCGTTTGCCCGTGCACCGAGCTCAACACCCAGAACCCGGCTTGGACGGCGGCGGACACCGGCGAGGGAGAGACCATCGCCCTCGGCTCGCGGGTCGCCTTCGTCTTCCCGGACAGCGTCACGCTCCTCAGCTTCGACGACAACACCTACGTGGCCGAATGATGTCAGACCCAGTGGACGAATCCATCGCCGAACGACTGCTCGAGATCGAGTCCGCCCTCGCCGGAGAAGACCTCGGAGAAGCCGAAGCACTGCTCGCACAGCTCGAAGGTGAGATGCCGGACGAGGCCGAGCTCCACTTCTTGCGAGGACACCTCTGCCTCATGAAGGAGGATGTCGGCCTCGCGCGGGCGGCCTTCCAGAAAGCGGTCGATCTCGACGCGACACACGCGGAGGCGTGGTACGAGCTCGCCGGCGTCCGCAACGAGGAAGGCGACGTCAGCGCGGCGCGCGAGGCCCTGCTCGAGGTGCATCGCCTCGACGAGCTCTCGGACAAGGAAGCAGAGTGGCTCACCGATGAGAACCGAGCCGGGATCGCGCGTATGGCGGAGGACGCCCTCAGCCGGCTGCCGGCGCAGTTTCGCGAACGTCTCACCAACGTCGCGGTGGTCATCGACGACCGACCGCCTAAAGAGATCGTGAGCGAGGGCTTCGACCCGCGGGCGCTGGGGCTCTTCGATGGACCAGACGACTTCGAGCAGCGCGCGACGAGCGGCGAAGCAGTGCCGACGAAGATCGTGCTCTTCGCTGCGAACCTACTGTCGGACTTCTTGCATCCCGAGCTCCTGCAGCACGAGGTCGAGATCACGGTGCTGCACGAAGTGGCGCACTACTTCGGCATGGACGAAGAAGAGGTCGAGGCGCTCGGTTTGGCCTGAGGCCCACTCGGGTACGTGGTCCCAAAGACGTAGTCCCACAGCGGATTGCTCACCCCAAAACCCAGCTGTGGGTACTTGAAGTGATGGACCATGTGGTACTGGCGCAAGAACTTGCCCGCGCGGCTCTTCATGGAGAAGTGATGCGTGGCGTAGTGGATCATGTCGTAGGCGAGATAGCCGGTGGCGATGCCGGCGAGCGGCGCGTAGCTGTGCATCTCCCCCACGCTCAGCGTGAGACCCCCGAAGATCGCAGCGGCGACCAGCAGCGATAAGGTCGGCGGGAACACAAGGCGGTACTTGTCGTCCGGCCAGTCGTGGTGAACGCCGTGCAGGATCCAGATGAGGCGCTTGCCGAGCTTCGAGGTCGGGTGGAAGTGAAAGAGCTTCCGGTGTGCCCAGTATTCGAGCAGCGTCCAGGTGAGGATGCCGAGGAGATAAAGGCCGATTGTGGGGAGGACCGCCACTCCGACCGCGACACTCCGATAGAGCCAGTAGCCGATCAGCGGAACATAGATCGCCGGCGGCTGCCACGGTGGAATCCTCGAGAAGAACTCGAAGAAGTTGCTCTCGAACAT
Organism: Deltaproteobacteria bacterium; assembly: GCA_011526105.1. Lineage (GTDB taxonomy): Bacteria > Myxococcota > Kuafuiibacteriia > Kuafuiibacteriales > Kuafuiibacteriaceae > WYAZ01. The sequence continues at coordinate 179,128 of WYAZ01000191.1, forward strand.
CCGCTTCGACTCGAAGTTGGCGCTGGCTTTGGTGGCTCGCATGCCGAGCCCGCAAGCTAGGAGTGGAACCGCAGCCTGGCAAGCGAGAAAGCCGTAGAGATGGCAGGCACTTCCAACCTCGGGGTCGGTTCAGCGTGCGCGAAGCCGCGCTTCGACGTGCGCCTCGAGCTCATCCGCCTCGCCCACGAGAACCCGCGTGAGGGGCTCCGAGCGGTCGGCGACGGCTTCGAGGAGGTTCGTGGCCTCGCGCAGGGCTTCGGAGACGTAGCCGAAGAGCACTTCGTCGCTCTGATGGGACTGGGCGTTCTTGCGGGCTCGCTTCAGGCCGTCGAGAAGATGAATGGCCACGTAGTCGTCGTCCTTTGGATGAACGAACTCGGCGACGACCAGCGTGCTGGTGAGCTGCCCCAGCCCCTCCACGTGTTCTAGACTCCGCCGCACGGAGCGCAGCACCCGATAGGCGACTCGCCCCGCCTCGATGTGAGGCCGGACCAAGGTCTCGCCGTGCGGGTGACGGCTGAGCCCCTGAAGAGAAGCCACCCATCGACTCGTGGCCATCGACGACACGAGCGCCAGTCCGTCGACCGCGGTGGACAGCAAGTCGCGAAGGCCGGCCCGACGCGCGAGCACCGACGCGGCCTGAGCCTTGGCATACAGCACCTGCACGCGCTCGGAGCCTTCGAGTTCGGGGTACCGTAGATCCAGGGCGAGCTTGGCCCAGCGCCCAGATCGGCTTCGGAGACCCTCGCGCGCTTGCTTCAGCTGCCGATCGACCTCATCCACGCGCACCGCGGCGGCGCGCAGCCGAGCGACGTCGAAGCGAAAGCGAGCGCGGAGCGCCGCGACCTCCTCGAGCGGCGCGCTCAATTGGGCGCCACGTTGATGAGCTCGGTCCGAGCGCCTTGGCTGAAGGCGCCACAGCTGTTCCTCACCCGGAGCGATACACGAAACGCGCCGGCCTGAGTAGGCGTGAAGCAGGTTCGCGCCCCGTCCGGCGGGTTGAAGGTTATCGCCTCCGGACCGAAGGTCTGGCCCCACTCGTATAGATCGATCGTGGTGCCGCCACCTGCGGTGCCGCCGGCATCCGATGAGTTGGCGTTGATGCAGATCTCCTGACCCACCCGCTTGTCCGCGGTCTCGACGGTGATCACCGCAGAAGGGTACAGGCACGGCACGTCGGCCGCGTAGAGGATCACGATGCGCTGCGGGCTCGCGGGGTCGTTGCTGGTCACGATCATGTTGAGCTGATCGACCTGAGAGGCGTCGTTGTTGGCGTACGTGATGCCCAAAGAACGCTCCGAGGTCGTGCAGCCCGGAGCACTCGGTGCACACAGCGAGATGGCAGGGGCACAGGGGAGCGTCGCGCAGCCCTCGATGCTGAAGTCGTCGATGGAGGTCTCTCCGCCTTCGAGTCGGATCTCGTTGATCTCGAGCGTGGCGGTGCCCTCATTCCGGATGATCAGTGGCTCGGTCCTCGGCGGCAGCGGGGGCGGCGGCGTGGGGTTCGGGATGGCGAAGACGACCTGATCCGCGGGGTCGAGCACCAGCTTCGGAATGGCGCCGCCGCGGATGGAGACCTCGAGCGGGTTGTTTCCTCGGTCGTTGCTGCCGATGGTGATCGCATCCAGATCTTGCCCCCCGGTGGGGGTGTAGTCGACGAAGATTCGGAGACCGCAGGTCTCGCCGGGGCTGATGCTCTTGGGCGCGGCCGGGAAGCTCGCATCGTCGAAGCGCATGACGAACGCGGGCGTGTTGGCTTTGACCCGAGCATCGGTCACGGTGAGCGGCGCGTTGCCGAAGTTCGCGATGCAGGTCTCCTGCGTCACGGTCTGGCCTTGCGGCACCGCGCCGAAGTCGATGCTCGGCGGGCGCGCGGCGATGGAAGGGGTGGCGGCAGAACCGCTCAGGTTGACGGTGGAGACCGGCGCCTTCTCGGGCACGTTGTTGAAGAGCCGGAGCCCGGTACCCTCGGATGCATCCCCGCGGTAGGTGCCCGCGCGGAGGGCCTGAAACCGAGCGATCAGCTTCAGAGCGCCCTGATTCGCCCCGGGCGGGATGGAGACGACCAGCGGACGCTCCGGGGTCACGTCGAGCAGGTTGCCGCTTTCGTCGTGCAGCGTGAAGCCGACTTGGGCCCCGGGAAACAGGGTGCGTTCGTCGAGATGGCGGACGATGATCTCCGCCTTCTCGATGACCAAGTCGCCGGTGGTCAGCCCACCACGCTTCGGGTTCCGAAGCTCGAGCGAGAAGTCGCAGGGCGGGTCGTCGGCCCCGCGCTCGCGGAAGGTGATGCGAGGGCAACCGGTCTGCGCGGAGAGATCGGGGTTCGCGCCACACTCCTGAGAGGGCAGGCAGATGACCTCGAGCTGGGGAGGCTGGGCGGGCTCGCCAAAGAGCTTGATGATGCGCGCTTCGCCGTCGGCGCTGTTGTCGACGATGACGAGATCCACGTTGTCGGGCGCGGTGGGGCAGCTGTCCGCGGAGGCGCCGGCCCGGAGGAAGTTGCCGTCCCAGTTGGCGGGGCACGGGCGGTAGGTCACGCTGATGGTCGAGGTCCCGCCGGGGCCAAGCGAGCTCAGATCTGGGCTCAGGTTGTACGAGAAGGCTTCGGTGCGTCCGTTCTGCAGCGAAGTGGCGGCAGCATCGACGACGAGCGCCGCACGCCCCCCACTCAGCACGGTGATGATCAGCCGCTTCTCGGAGAGCACGGAGACCGCACCAAAGTTCAGGGTGGTCCCGCTGGGGTCGGTCTCGGGCTGGTACGTGCCGAAGGGTAAAAAGGCCTCCTCCTCTTCGCAGCTGCAGCCGGTGAAGGACAACGCGCCGAGGAGAGTCAGAGCGAGGAAGTGGGGCCGATGAGTCGAAGTGCTTGAGCGTGGGTGCATGAGAGGGCTCCTTTTGGCCGCCCTGGGGCGGTATCAAAGGCGGGGGTTTTCGGTCAACCGGAGGTTGGCGGACAAGACCTCGGTACTCTTGCGCTTTTCTCGGTGCCTCGCCGATAGTGTGGGGATGGGGCTCGGCCGCACGTTCGCCGCCTTCGGGCTCGTCCTCGGCCTCGCCCAGGGCCTCTGGGCCGGTACCCCGGTGCCGAAAGACAGCCAGGTCCGTGCGGGGTCGACCAGCGGGAAAGCCCGAGAGCGGGCCCTGGACCTGAAACGCTTCGCCGACAAGTGGCTCGGCACGCCTTACCTCTGGGGGGGCTCGGGCACCGGCGGGGTCGACTGCTCGGGCTATGCGCGGGAGATGTTTCGCCAGGTCTTCAACCTCGAGCTGCCTCGAACCACGTCGCAACAGATCTACACCGGCCAGGGCATCCACTTGAACCCAAACGCGCTCGGCAACGGGTTCGAACCCGGCGACCTCTTCTTCTATGTGGATCGAGTGGGGGTGCCCAACCACGTCGTCATCTACATCGGAGACGGGCGCTTCACCCACAGCGCGAGCGGCCGCGGCGTCGTCGTGGAGGGATGGAAGGCGCTCTACGGACGACGTATCGTCGGCCGTAGGGTGCTGGTGCCAGGCAGCAAGAGCGGGACGAGCGGCCAACTCCCCTACGTCCCCGCCGCGGGTCCGCTCTCGGGGGCGCTCGAGATCCCTTGCCCGCCGAGTTATCGCGCTCGTCCCGAGCACCTTCGCGAATATCGCAACCAAGAGATCACCTCGATGTCGGCGCTGGGCCTTCAGGAGATCTGCGAGTTGCGCGCGCTCAGGACGGGACTCCTCCATCAGGGGGGACGAACGGCCGCGGCCAACGCCAAGCGCATCGACGCCCAGATCGAGTGGCTCGAGAGCATCGATTCGCTCAAGGACGCGATGAACCAGTGAGGGACGCCGCCCTACCCGTTTGGACCGCGCTGCTGCCGGTGCTGCTGCAGGCCTGCACCTCCCGCGAGGTGACCGAGATCGATCTCCCGATCGCACTCGTGGATGCAAAGTCCGCGGTCGTGGTCGTGGAGTCTGCAGACGCCGTCCGAGTGAGCGCGGTGGACCTCACGAACGGCGACGCGCCCGAGCTCCCTTTTCTCGAGCAGGATCCGGACTTGCCGATGACCATCTCGGCGCGCTTCTACCGGCAAACGTTGGCCGAGTTGGAGATCACGCGGGAAGGTCCGCTGCCGGAGGGCCAAGGAGGCACGATACCCACCGCCTCGTCAGGACAGCGACTCGACCAGAGCTGCGTCGTGAGGGACGACGGGGAGTGCAGCTGGACGGAAGGCGCGTTCGGCGCGAAGGCGGCGACGTTCACGAGCCCGGCGCTCCCGTTTGACTCGCGGTGCCGGCGCTTCGCGGAGGCGGCCACTCACGCGGTGGGCGAGAATGCCCCCGAGACCCGGGCGAACATCACCCAGGCCGCCCGGCTGGGCCAGGACGGGGTGCTCCTCCAAGGCCCGACCCGACTGCTTCGGGTGAATGAGAGCGGTGTGCGGCTCCTCAACACCGAGCTCGACCGCTTCGACGAACTCCTCGCCCCACCGATGCAGGCGCTGGTCGCGGTCAACGAAGAGGTCGTGATTCAGACCTGCGCCGGGGGCGAAACGGGGCTCGTCAGCCTGAACGAAGCCGAAGAGCTTTCCGCCCTCTCGGTCGCCGGGCTCGATAGATGTCCACGCGCGTTCAGCGCCTTTGAGGGCGAGCTGTACGCGCTCATGCAGGACCGGGTCTCAATCCGGCGCTTCGACCGCGCGACCCGCGAGTGGCGACCGCTCACACCCTTTTCCAAACCCGTCGAGGCCGACAGCTTCATCGCCTATCGCGAGGACGAACTCGCCGCGGTGGGCATCGTGGAGGCACCGGGCACCCCCCGAGGCCACTCCATCTTCACCTCGGGCGAAGGCGGAGCAAGAGGCTTCCGCCTCGACATCCCCGAGGGTACGGAGTTCGTGCTCGCCACCCCCACCCTGCTCGACGGCGCCCCCTACTTCGCCTTGAGCGAGCCCAGCTCCGGCATTCACCTCGTGAGCGGCAATGCCACCGTCGGATTCCGGGTCGTGGTCCAGCGAGGCTCCCAGTTCCTCTATGCACTCGAGAGCTTCGAAGGTTCGGTGCTCGGCACCGGTCGCTTCGGTCCAATCGTGCAGTTCGATCCGCGGCCCGAGCGTGAGACCTGTGACGACAGCGCCCTCGTGAGTTCCTCCACCCTCTACGTACTCGAAGGGCTCGGCGAGGGGCGGTTCCTCATGGCCGGGAACACACGCATCGACCCGTTCACGAGCATCCTGCGCGACGAAGCCCAGCGCGTCACCATCGCTCGGGTCCTTCCGCGATGAGACCGAGCGACACCTCCCCCCGCTTCCCACGAGGCTCGCTGCCGCTTCTGGCCATCGTGCTCCTCTCTTGCGAGTTCCACGAGACCACGCGCGTCACGCTGCCCACGCTCGAGGGCGCTCGCTCCGTCATCGTCGGCGTCGAGTCCGAGGATGAGATCGCTGTTTCGGTGATTGATCTCGAGGCCACGACTTTCGTGGACCTGCCCCACCTGCGCGCGGATGCCCGGTCCCTGATGCGCGCGTCGGCCCGGTTCTACTTCGAACCCCTCGCGACCTTGGCGGTCCCCGAGGGTCCCCTCGCCTTCAGCCAAGACGGCAACCCCATCCCGAAGGGCGCCACAGAGAACAATGATCGGCTCCGAGAGTTCCAGAACGACGACGACACCGATTGGCTCACCGGACGCCTCGGCGTGCGCTTCGAGAGCTTCCGAAGTGACCTCCTCCCCCGGCCGAGCCAGTGCCGCGCTTTCAAGACCGAGACGACCTTGCCGCTCGATGGGACCTTCCGAGTCGTCGGGGCGGCGGCCCTCGGGGACGGCGCCCTCATCCTCCAGGTGGCATCGGGACCAAGCGGTATCGAAGGGACCCACCTGTACCATTTGCAGGAGACCGAGCTCACCGCGCTCCACTCTACGCAACCCAACCTGCTCTTGCCGTTCGCGAATGGCATCGGCCTCCTCTCCTCGTTTGCGGATGGAGTCCTGCTCTCCGGATGCGCGGCTGGGGTGCCGAAGCTGTCCTTCGTCGATGCGACTCTGAACGCCTCCGAGTGGCCCACGGAGGGCCTCTCGGGTTGTGCGTCGGCCCTCTCCGCATTCGGTGCTCGCCTCTTCGCGCTGGTGGGTTGGACCGATGTCTTCGCGTTCGACGAAGGAACCCGAACATGGAGAGCGTTGCCTTCGTTCCCCCATCGGGTGAGGCAGACGGCACGCAACACCGGGTTTGCGTTCGTAGCGCTCGGACCCGACCGCGTATTGGGCGTCAGCAGCTCGAGCATCGGCCCGATTCGCATTGAGCATCAGTCGATGCTGATCGAGGGCGGCCAAGTCACGGTCAGCCCGCTGCCACTCTCAGACACGACCCAGTTCGACATCTCTCAGCCCGCCCTCGTCGACGATCAGCTCGTGCTGGTCTTCGGAGATTCGACGATCGGGTCGTTCTTCCTCTCGAGATCACCCGAGGGGGCGTGGCGTGCGGAGGGCCCGGTCGAGTCGCAGATCATCTACGCTCTGTCCGCCTGGGACGACGCCCTCTGGGCTACGGGGCGCTTCGGATTCCTGCTCGAGGCCCACATCGACGGTCTCGAAAGGACGGAGTTCTGCACTTCGGAGACCATCGCCGCCGGCAGCTACAGCACCGTGGTGCTCCCTTTGCCCCAGAGCCGGTTCCTGCTCGCGGGAGACGTCAACTTCCAGCTCGAGCGCGACGATCCCAACCGAAAGGTTCAGACCATCAGCATCGCCACGCTGCGATGACTACTTGAACTTCTGGTTGTACTTGCGGATGACCTCGTTCGTGAGGTCCAGGTGCGTCTTCGCGTAGAGCAGGCGGCTGTCTTGCACCTCGAGGATGAGCGTGTAACCACCTGCCTTGCCGATCTCGTCGATGACGCCGCGCATCTTCGTGGTGATGCCAGAGAGCGCGCCTTGCTCGAGCTCGGCGAGGCCCTTCTGCTCTTCCATGAAGACCTTCTGAAGCTCCATCATCTTGTTCTGGAACTCGATGACCTTCTGTCGGTTGGCCGCGTCGCTCGCCGCGCTGGCCTCGCGCTCGAGGGCCTCTTTGAGCTTCATCAGCTCGGCTTCGCGCTTCTGAAGCTCGGCCTGCTTCTTCTCGAAGGTGACCTTGAGCTGGGCTTTGGCGCGCTTGCCCTCCTCGACCTCGAGGATGGCGCGCTGCAGATTCACGTAGCCAATGACGACTTCGTCCTTTTTCTGGGCGAAAGCGACGGCGCTCGTGAAGAGGCCCAGGATCAGGGCCAAGAGAAGTGGGGTACGGCTCAGTCTCAACATCAGCGGCCTCAGGCGGTATCGGAGGAGGGTCCCCGCCGTCAAGGCGAGGATTCGGTATCCTCCGGGGTCTCTTCGCCCGGGCTTGGACGAGGACCCGGGATTGAATCTTCACGGGCGCCCGAAAAGGCGCCTGCGAGGCCAAATCCGAGCGCCAGCACCGGTCCTCCCAAGTAGACGAACAGCGCGGCCCTCGGTGACAACCAGAGGGTCGTGAGCGCGCCCACGGCGGCCACCAGGAACCCGAGCCCGAGCTGCCGATGGGTGCGCCTCCACGCCGCCTGCGACTCGAGGGTTCGAGTGAACCTTAGGCCAAAGGCGCTCCCGTGGGGCAACGAGGGCATCAGGCCCGCGAATCCCAGATGAAGCGCGACGACCCCGATGGAGACCGCGCGGTCGAGGTTCTGCAAGGCACCCAGGCCGTACAAGAGGTGCAGCACGTGGAGCATCAGCGGAAAACTCGCGACCCACAGCAGCAGAAGATCGCTGTTTCGATCGGTGCGCCCACTGCTCAGCCGAACCCCGGCGAAGACCAGCAAGGACACCGCGGGAAGCAGCCACAGAGCGAGCGGCGTGGGCATCAGGCCAAGCTTGGGTCCCGCCGCGGACGTGCGGGCAAAGGCTGACAGAGCCAGCGCGAAGGCCAGCACCCCCACCGGCGCCGCGTGACGAACCCAGGACGAAGACCGCGCGTTCACCGAAGCTTCACTCACGAAAGCGCACCTCCGGCCTTCAGGATGGTGCGGAGTCGTTCCTTCTGCTCCGCCTTCAAGCGCTCGTAGGGAGGCCGCACCTCGGACTTGAGCGAGTGTCCCTGCAGCACCAAAGCCTCCTTCAGAGAGGGCGCAGGATACGTGCTCGGGAGTTCCGGACGCGACAAGGAACGACGAGCGATCTTCCTCGCGATTCGCTTCACGGCGTCATCGTCCTCGCGAGCGTTGGGGGGACCCAGGTGCTGCATCAGTGGTTTGGTGGCCCGGAGAACCTCGAGCGCTGGTCCTTCGGCGTCGTTCTGATGGGCGGACCACGCCTTCTCGGCCTGGGCTGGAGCCAAGAGCGACAGCGCGCAGATCGCGCCCTCCACCCCGTGCAGCTTCAGGGCTCTCAGGTTCAGCGAGCAGCCGCTCACGAGGACCTTCTCCGGGTCCCCCAGGTATCGTCTCCAGCGCGAGAGATCCTCCGACGCGGCATGCGGGGCGAACACCCCCGCGAGATCCACGTGACGGACCAAGGCCGCGAGTTCTTCTTCCTCGAGGGAGGACAGCGCGTTTCCCGGACGGTCGGCGAGCAACACGGGGATCGAGGCCGCGCGAACGATGCGATCGACGTGGCGGTAGAGCTCCCGGTAACCCACGCCCGGCAAGCGGGGGGGCGCGATGACCACCGCCGCAGCATCCGCGGCCTCAGCGCTCTTCAACAGCTCGACGGCCTCGAGCGTTGAGGCGGCCGACACGAAGACGACGAGCTGCTTCTTGCCGGACACCGCTTCGGCGACGAGCTTCAGGAGCGTCTGACGCTCCTCCGGAGACAGGAGCACGTCCTCTGCCGCCTCGGTGAACAGCGCCACCCCCGCCACGTGCTGCGCCACGACGTATTCGAGGAGGCCGTTCATCGCGGGGAGATCGAGCTCGCGACGCTCGTCGAACGTGCTGACGAGCGCGGAGAAGACACCGCGAACCGCCCCTCCCTGGCCCGACATCTAGACTCGGACGCCCACCTTCGCGAGCAAGAGGTCCTTGAGCTCCCGGGTCTCGGGATCTCGCGTCTCGATCCGAGCGAGAGAACCCCGGAGCTGGTCGTTGGGGCGGACGCGCCCGCGATCATCGAGCTCGAGCAGTTCTTCTAGCGCGAGCTTGGTCAGCCGCGCCTCTCCAAGATCGATCACCTTGAGCAGCAACCCCTGGTCCGCCGGGAGGCGATGGCGATCCGCGAGCTCCGTGGCCGCCTCGAGCGCCTGCGCTCGATGCTCAGCCATACGCAGCATCGTCATGAGGCTATCTCGAGGGCTGAATCGGCCGTACTCATCGAGCCCGGCCGCCGCCGCGTGGTTGCCGTTCGGACCGGCCGCGGGCAGCGGATCTGGAGCGGGCAGAACCGCCCCGGGCTTAGCGTACTGCTGAAACATGGCCTCGGCCTCGGCGCGGCGCTTCTCCGCCACGCTCATGCCCTTGACCCCTTGTGCGGCCATCGCGGCGGGCGGCGGCGTCTTCAGTTTGCCGCGCGTGCTCTCGAGCTTGGGATTGACCTCGAAGCGCGCGCCCGCAGCGCGCGCATCCTCGGAGGCATGCACCGCTCGCGGACCGACACCACCGCCGGAGAACGCGCCACCACCGTGCGCCGATCCGTTGGTGGCCGCACCCTGCGGACCCCTCGCGCGTCCACCCGCGATTCGAAGCACCGCTCTGGGTTTCGCGGCCGCGCTCGCCGAGGCTGCGGACGGCGGGCTATCTACGGGCGCTGCCACAACCGGCGCGACCGCAGCGAGCATCTTCTCCGGCGCCGGCTTGGGCGCGATGGGTTTCGTCGCGACCGGCGTCTTGGCGACGGCGGCCGGCTTGGGCGCTGCGGCCTTCTTCGACGGGCTGGCCTTTGCGGGCACCGCCTTCTTGACTGGGCTCTTCTTGGCCGCCGCGACTTTGGGGGCGCTGAGTTTCACCGAGGGCTTCTTCTTGGCCGCCGCCTTCTTGGCGGGGCTCTTCTTGGCCACCGCCTTCTTGGCGGGGCTCTTCTTGGCAGCGGCCTTCTTGGCCTTCACCGGCTTCTTCTTGCTGACCGCCTTCTTGGCCTTCGCTGGCTTCTTCTGTGCTTTCTGCTTCTTCGACCCTTTGGTCTTCATCATTCTTCTCCCGCCGGGTGGTTCATCCGCCCAGAGCGTTTAGATCGAGCGCACGCATCAGTCCGTTCTCGTAGGCATCCGAGAGCGCGCTCGTGGGCACATCGAGGAACTGGTCGATGTGCAGCCGGCCGGAGTCGGTGGTTCGACCCAGCTCGGCGATGGGGGCCCGGTGGCGCTCCGCGAGCGCGCAAAGTGCCTCGACCTCGGAGTCGAGCACCGTGACCAGAATCAGCGAGGGACCCTCGGCGAAGGCCGAGCGCGTGCGTTCCCCGCCGGGTAGTTTCACTTCGGCGCCGAGCCAGACTCCGTCTGGGCCTGGCCGAGCAGCAACGAGGCACTCCGCGAGCGCCACCAAGAGGCCACCCTCCGAGAGATCGTGCGCGCTCCTCGCGAGCCCGCTCCGCACTGCTTCGATACACGCGCCGTGCACCGCGCGAGCCCGCGCATAGTCGGGCTCGGGCGGACGGCCGGAGAGCACGCCGGTCTCGAGGAGCTGAAGCTCGCTCCCGGCGAAAGACAGAACGTCGGTGGACCCGAGGAGAAAGATGCGATGCCCGGGACCAGGAAACGCGGTCTTGGCGACGCGCCGCACGTCCTCGACGAGGCCCACCACACCCACGGTGGGGGTGGGGAGAATCGGCCGCCCCTCGGTCTCGTTGTAGAGGCTGACGTTGCCTGACACGATGGGCGTGTCCAGGGCGCGGCAGGCTTCGCCCAAGCCCACGACCGCCTCCGCGAACGACCACATCACCTCGGGCTTCTCGGGGTTACCAAAGTTCAGACAGTCCGTCACCGCCTTGGCTTCCGCCCCGACGCAAGCCAGGTTGCGGACCGCCTCGAGCACCCCGAGCGCAGCGCCGCGCCGCGGGTCGAGCCGACAGTAGCGGCCGTTCATGTCGACCGAGATCGCGATGCCGGGCCCGCCACCCGCCTTGGGTGTACCACCTGCGTCCGGGAGCCGGATGACACACGCATCCGCCTCGCCGGGCCCAATGACGGTGCCGGCCCGCACCGAGTGATCGTACTGCTCGTAGATCCATCGCTTGGACGCGATGGTCGGACGAGCGAGGAGCGCCAAGAGGCGTTCAGCGGCCGGGTGCTCCGCGAGCTTGGGTTCGACCCAGAGCGCCTCGAGACCTTCGGGGCGCTGGGTGGGACGCTCGTACATCGGGGCCTCGTCCACGAGCAACGAGACCGGCAGGTCCACCACCACGCGGCCCGCGTCTTTGACGACGACGTGCTGGGTGTCCGTCACCACACCGACGACGGCGGAGGAGAGATCCCACTTCTCGAAGATCCGGTGAACCGCGGCCTCGTGGCCCTTCTTGACCACCATGAGCATGCGCTCTTGGCTCTCCGAGAGCAGCACTTCGTACGGGGTCATGCCGGTCTCGCGACGCGGGACCAAATCGATGTTGATCTCCACCCCGAGCCCGCCGCGAGAGGCCATCTCGGCGCTGGAGGAGGTGAGCCCCGCCGCGCCCATGTCCTGGATGGCGACGATGACGTCCTCTTTCATCAGCTCGAGGCAAGCCTCGAGCAGGACCTTCTCTGTGAAAGGATCGCCCACCTGCACCCGCGGGCGCTTGGCCTCGCTGTCTTTGGAGAACTCCTCCGAGGCCATGGTCGCCCCATGGATGCCGTCCCGGCCCGTCTTGGAGCCGACGTAGACCAGCGGATTACCGACCCCGGCCGCTTGGCTGAGAAAGACGCGATCCTTCGGCAAGACCCCGAGCGTGAAGGCGTTGACCAGGATGTTCCCGTTGTAGCTCGGATCGAAGGCGACCTCGCCGCCGACGGTGGGCACGCCCATGCAGTTGCCGTAGCCGCCGATGCCCGCCACGACGCCCTCCACCAAGAAGCGCATCCTTGGGGCCTTGGGGTCACCAAAACGCAGGCTGTTGAGGTTGGCGATGGGCCGGGCCCCCATCGTGAAGACGTCGCGCATGATGCCACCCACCCCGGTGGCCGCGCCCTGGTAGGGCTCGATGAAGCTCGGGTGGTTGTGGCTCTCCATCTTGAAGGCCACCGCGAGCCCGTGACCCACGTCGATGACGCCCGCGTTCTCGCCGGGCCCTTGGATCACCCAGGGCGCCTCGGTGGGCAGGGTCTTCAGGTGCACGCGCGAGGACTTGTACGAGCAGTGTTCACTCCAGAGCACCGAGATCATACCGAGCTCTTCGATGGTGGGGGTACGGCCCAACACGTCGAGCGCGTGCTGCCACTCTTTGACGGTGAGACCGTGTTCCTTGGCGACCTTCGCGTCCACCACGCTGCTCATCGGGCCTCCAAAAAAGACTTGGCGGCCAAGAACATGCCGAGGCCGTCCTCTCCGCCGAGGACCGCTTCGACCGCCCGCTCCGGATGCGGCATGAGCCCGAGCACGTTCTTCTTCTCCGAGAGGACACCGGCGATGTCACGCGCGGCGCCGTTGGGGTTGGCACCTTCGTAGGTGAACGCCACGCGCCGCTCCTCGAACAGGCGATCGAGCACCTCGTCCGAGGCGTGGTAGCGGCCTTCGTGGTGAGCCACGGGCATCTCGAGCACGCGACCGGCGAGACCACGCATGAACGGGCTGCCGGTGTCGTGCCCGCGAAGTCGCACGCGCTTGCAAACGAACTTTTGGGAGGCGTTCTGCAGCATGGCCCCGGGCAGCAGCCCCGCCTCGAGCAGGATCTGAAACCCATTGCAGATGCCGAGCACCAGCCCGCCGCGTTCGGCAAAGCTCCGCACCGCGCCCATGACCGGCGAGAAGCGCGCGAGCGCGCCCGAACGAAGCGCGTCGCCATATGAGAAGCCTCCCGGAAGGATCACGAGGTCGGTGCCGTCGGGGAGTGAAGCGTCCTTGTGCCAGACGCGGGTGGTCGACGCCCCGAGCAACGACTCAGCAACGTAGGCGGCATCCTCGTCGCAATTCGATCCCGGGAATGTGACGACCGCGACCTTCACTCGAACATCGGTTCCTATCGCAAAGACCGGTCGCTCGACTTCATGTCGTGCGAGTACCGCCCTCGTCGGTGAGTTCGAGGGAGAAGTCTTCGATGACCGGGTTGGCCAAGAGCTTCTGACCCATCTCGTTCACCTTCTTCTCCGCCTCCGCCCGCGAGATTGATCCCAGCTCGAGATCGATCACCTTGCCGAGACGCACGTCGCCGACCTCACCAAAGCCGAGATGGCGCAGGCTATTGCCCACGGCCTGACCAGCGGGATCCAGCACCCCCCGTCGGAGGGTGACGATGACTCGGGCGCGCATGCTGACGGAGCGGGTGTTCGCGATCCCGAGGACCCCGAAAACCGTGTGCGAGAGCTACCAATCCCGGGTCCGACGGTCAAGCGATCAAACGGGTCTACGCCGGCGCGGCGCGAGTTCCGGCAGGGCTCGGCGCCTTGGCCGCGACGTCCTTCTTCTTGCCCGTCTTGGCCTTCTTCTTCGGCGGAGCCTTCTTGGCCGCCTGCTTCTTCTTGGCTGCCACCTTCTTGGCCGGCCGCTTCTTGGCCGCCTTCTTCTTGGCCTTCTCGGGGGGCGATGCCGCCGCCGCAGCCTTCTTGGAAGCACGCTTCTTCTTGCCCGCGCCGCCGGCCTCTGCGCCTGCCGCCGCCCCGCGGGGTGGGAACTCGAAGCGGTGCCGGCCCGTCTCGGGGTTCAGAATGAGCAGCGCGGAGAACGGACGCCCCTTCTGAGAGATGAAGTCCGTGAGGAGCGGCGTGGTGAGATCGCGCCGGTAGGTCTCGGCCTCCTCGCGCGTGATCTCGCGCTTACAGACCGTGCGAGGGAACACGAAGGTGCACGCGTCCACGCCCTCGGGCACGTCCTTCTTCTTGAGCGAGAAGACGGAGGCCTCGTCCTTTTGAGCAGCGCGAAGCGCGTCGCGACGCTTGCTGCAGGTGAAGGTGGCGCGTGTCTCGACGACCTCGCCCTCCTTGCAGATCGGGCACGGGCCGAGCGGGGTGACGTTGACCTCGTACTCGGCCGACTCGGCCGCGCCGGAGGCTTCATCTCCGCTCTCGCCCTGGATGCTCCTGAGCACGACCTCGCCGTTCTCGATCTCGAGCACGCCGCGATAGCTCTTACCTTGCCGCGTGGTGAAGCCGTCGAGCACGCGCGTCTTGCCGGCCTGCACGAGCTCGGTGGCGGTGGTGCGATCGACGTATCGTCCGGACTTGTCCTTCCAGATACGGAACCGGCAATCGACGACCTCGGGGACCTCGACCGCCTCTGGGTTCTTGCGCTTCTTGGCCTTTCTCAAGGCCTCCTTGCGGGCCGCCATCAGCTCGCGAAGATTCGGCGGCTCTTTGCAGCGATAGAACCACGAGCGCTCGTAGACCGGCTGCCCACAGAGCGGGCACGACCCCAGCGAGTTCTCGTCCGGATACAGATCCTCGAACTCGAAGCCCTTGGTGAGCTCTACGATCTCTCGCGTGTAGCCGCGGATCTCGTCCATGAAGCTCTCGGCGTCGCGCTGGTTCTTCTCCACCTCGCCGAGGTGCTGTTCCATCTCACCGGTGAGCGCGGCCGAAGCGAGGCGATCCGCGTGCATGCGCTCGAGGATATCGATGAGGCGAATGCCCTTCACGCTCGGCTTCAGCGCCTTGTTCACGCGCGAGACGTAGGCCTTCATGATCAGGTTCTCGATGATGTCGGCGCGCGTAGCCGGCGTGCCGATACCCTTCTCCTTGATCGCAAAGGCCGCGTCTTCGTCCTCGATCTCGTCTCCGGCGTTCTCCATCAAGGAGAGGAGTCGGGCCTCCGTGACTCGAGGTGCGGGTTTCGTTTCTTCCTCTTTGAGGACAAAGCTCTCGCCCTTGACCAGGACACCGTCGACCTTGTCCTCACCAGCGACCAGCGGGGGAAGCGAACTCTCATCTTCGTCTCTCTCCGTTTCTCCAAGTACGGCTCGCCAACCGGGGACCTGCAAGGTCTTGGCGCGCGAGCGAAAGGATTCACCATCAACGACCGTGTTACGCTCGACCCGGCTCCAAACCGCGGGCGGGTGAAACGCAGCCAAAAACCGCCTCGTCACCAGGTCGAACACCCGGGCCGCGTCGCCCTCCATACCTTCGGGCGGCAGGACTCCGGTCGGCACGATCGCGAAGTGATCGGAGACCTTCGCATCGTCGAAGATCTTGTCCTGGTTCTCGAGCCCGTTCTCGATGAGCGTGCGAGCGCCCTGCCCGTACTTGTCGTCCGTGCTGAAGGCTTTGAGGATGTCGGCCACGACCGCCTTGTAGTCCTCGGGCAGCGCCCTCGAATCGGTTCGGGGATAGGTCAGGAGCTTGTAGCCTTCGTAGCAGCGCTGCGCTGCGTTCAGGGTCCGGCGAGCCGACCAACCGAAGCGGCGGTTGCCTTCCCGCTGGAGGCTCGTGAGGTCGAACAGCGGCGGAGGCGCCTCCTTGGAGGGCTTTCGGGTCTCGCTGGCTTCGGCGGGCTGACCGCTCAGCCGCTCGATGATGCCTTCGGCCTTGGCCTGGGCGAAGATCCGATCCGCCTTCTCTTGGTCGTCCTCGGTGGACTTGAAGGCCGCGTCGATCCAGGTGCCCGTATAAGTATGGGTGTCGTGAACGAACGTGGCCTCGATCCGCCAAAAGGGGACCGGGTTGTGCTCGAGGATCTCGCGCTCTCGCCGAACGAGCATGGCGAGCGTCGGGGTCTGGACTCGGCCCGCGCTCCACGCCTGGTTCTCCGACCGCGTCTTGAGCCGGCGCGTCAGGGCGCGGGTGGAGTTCATGCCGATGAGCCAGTCGGCGTGCGTCCGGCAGTACGCGGCGTTGCGGAGGCCCATGAACTCTTGGCCGTCGCGCAGGCGCTTGAAGCCGTCTCGGATCGCGGAGTCCGTCATGGACTGGAGCCACAGGCGTTCGATGGGCTTGTCGACCTTGTTGTAGTCGACGATCTCGCGAAAGATGAGCTCGCCTTCTCGCCCGGCGTCGCAAGCGTTGACGACCTTCGAGACGTCATCGCGGAAGAGCAGGCTCTTGATGGTGCGCAGCCGGTCGCGGGTGCCTTCCTTAGGCTTCATGGAGAAGCTCTCGGGGATGATGGGCAGCGTATCCAGGGTCCAGCGCTTGTACTTCTCGTCGATGTCCTCGGGGGCCATCAACTCGAAGAGGTGACCGACGGCGAAGGTGACGAGCAGCTCATCACTCTCCCAGTAGCCCTCTTCTTCCTCGAAGCCCCCGAGCGCGGCGACGATATCGCGGGCCACGCTCGGCTTCTCGGTGATGACCAGGCTCTTCGACATCGCGCACAAGAAGACACAATTGATCGCCCGAAGCAACGCCGTGTTTCGTCCGGCGAGAGCGCGCGCAAGCTAACCTGCGCACACGCGGGTGCATTGACGAGAGAAAGAGAGTCGCGGGAGGTGCGGCGTTCGTTCAGCGGGTGAGGCTGATGATGCGCTTGTCGGCGTCGACTTCCTCGATGCGGAAGTTCATCACCTCGCCCGCCTTCACCTGACGAAGATCGTCCGAGAAGCGCTCGGCCTTCACGATGGCCTCGATACCGGGCTCGAGCTCGACGTACGCGAAGTCGGGGTGGATCTTAGTGAGACGACCCTCGACCTCGCAGCCAGGCATCAGGTGATCAGGCATCGCGCGCCACGGATCGTCCGTGAGCTGCTTGATGCCCAAGCTGAAGCGCTCGTTCTCGACATCGATGTTGAGCACGACGGAGTCGACATCGATCCCGGGCTCGAAGAGCTCCGAGGGATGTTTGACGCGGTTGGACCACGTCATGTCCGAGATGTGCACCAAGCCGTCGATGCCTTCCTCGACGCCCACGAAGACGCCGAAGTCGGTGATGTTGCGGATGGGGCCTCGAATGACCGTGCCCACCGGGTACTTCTGCTCGAGCTGAGTCCAGGGATTGGGCTCGATCTGCTTCATTCCGAGCGAGATCCGCTTCTGCGAGATGTCGAGATCGAGCACGATGGCCTCGACCTCCTCGCCGATGGAGACCAGCTTGGAAGGGTGCTTCACGCGCTTGGTCCAGGACATCTCGGTCACGTGGACCAAGCCCTCGATGCCCGGCTCGAGTTCGACGAAGGCGCCGTAGTCGGTGAGGCTCACGACCTGGCCACGCACACGCGCGCCCACGGAGTACTTCTTGTCGGCCTCGGTCCAAGGATCGTCCTGGATCTGCTTGAGCCCGAGCGAGACGCGCTCGGTGGCGGCGTCGAACTTCAGGACCTTGACGCGGACTTCGTCGCCCACCCGGAACATGTCTGAAGGATGGGAGAGGCGGCCCCAGCTCATGTCGGTGATGTGGAGCAGACCATCGATACCGCCGAGGTCGATGAACGCCCCGTACTCGGTGATGTTCTTGACCGCACCATCGAGGATGGCGCCTTCGACCAGCTTGGCGAGGGTCTCGCCCTTCAGCTTGTCGCGCTCCTCTTCGAGGACCTTGCGGCGCGAGAGCACGATGTTGTCGCGCCGCTTGTTGAGCTTGATGACCTTGAAGCGCAGCTTCTCGCCAATGAGCTTGTCGAGGTTGCGAACCGGCCGAAGATCGACCTGCGAGCCGGGCAAAAAGGCCTTCACGCCGATGTCGACCGCGAGCCCGCCCTTGACCTTCGAGAGGACCACACCCTCGACGGTGACGCCGTCTCGGTACGCAGCCTCGAGGTCGTCCCAAGTGCGCATGCGGTCGGCACGCCGCTTGGAAAGCTGGCAGAGGCCGGACTCCGAGTCTTTGGACTCGATGGCGACACTAATGGGATCGCCTACTTTGACTTGGCGCTCGCCATCGACGAGCGGGAACTCATCGATGCGAACCATTCCTTCGGACTTGAAGCCGATATCGACGATCACGTGGTCGCGCTGAACGGCGACGACGGTTCCTTCGACTACGTCTCCTTCCCTCACTTCGCTCCGGTTCATGGAGCTCTCGAAAAGGTCGGCAAAAGAGACGTCGTTGTTCTCCTTGGTTTCGGTCTGGGACATGTAGTTGGTGTTTCCTAAGCTTGTGACGCAGTCACGGGCTCGATCGCCCGGCTCACCTGCACTTCCCTACCTCGTCGTCGGCTCTCCAGCGACGCGGCCCGCGAAACTCGTCGCGATTTTGGGGGTGCGGGTGGAGCTCGGCGAACGAAGGGGCCCTTGCTCGTCGACGGGCGGAACCTAGGGAGAGCGGGGCACGCTGTCAAAGGTTTTCGTCAGTCCCAGAGGCGCTCGAACCGAAAAGGCGACCGGAGTGATTTGACAGCGGTTTTGGTCGCGGCTAGATTCGGCGCGGCTCGGAGGGCATGTAGGCCCTCGGACGGCAGCAAAACACCGATATTACTCGTCATTCCAGACCGGTGAGCCACCGGTCGGTCAACACGAGGGAGCGCTGGGAAGAAGCATGGGCGAGTTGGGACATATCATCGACGAAGGCGGGGTCTTCATGAAGGTAAACATCGGTTTCCTTGCCCTCGTCGTCGCGGTCATCATCGACCGCGTCATTGCGGTCTTCTTCAAACTCAATTTGAACGGCGCTCGCTTCATGGCGCAGATCGAGAAGTTGGTCGTATCTGACAACATCGATAAGGCCGTGAAGCTCTGCAACGCAGCGCCGAAGGCCGCACTCGCGCGTGTCCTGCGCGCAGGGCTCACCCGTGCGAATCGCGGTGTGCTCGAGATCGGCAATGCGATCGAAGAAGAGACACTCGCGGTGACGCCGCAGATCATGAAGCGTGTTCCTGCGTTGTGGTCGCTGGCGAACATCGCGGTGCTCGTCGGTCTGCTCGGCACCATCATGGGTCTGATCAAAGCCTTCAAGGCGGTCGGTATGGCGGCGCCCGAACAGAAGTCGGCGCTGCTCACCTCCGGTATCTCGGAGGCGATGAACAACACCGCCTTTGGTCTCGGCATCGCGGTCACGGCCATCGCGGCGCACTTGCTGATCGGCTCGCAGGCGAAGCATCTGGTCGAGGATCTCGAGCTGCACAGTCTCAAGCTCGAGAACATGCTCTCGCGACGTGCGGTGGCAGAACTTCCCGACGGTCGCTGAGTCATCTTGGTGAGCAAAGCAAAGGACGCGGGCATCTAAGAGATGGCGAGTTCATCCAACAATCGAGGCTCAGCACCGCCTCCCCGGCATTCTCAACCGCCCAAAGCGATGAGCGCCCGGGATGCGGCCACCGGCAGCCTCACCTTCTCCAACGCGGACTATCAGTTCGTTCGCAAGAAGCGGAAGCCGCCCGAAGAGCACGAGATGGGCGAGCTCAACATCGTCCCATACCTAGATATCCTCGTGAACCTGATCATGTTCCTGCTCGTGAGCCAGGCCACTTTGGTCTCGCTGGGGGTCATCGACGTCACCGCGCCGAGCTACGCGCCGGCGGGGCCGTCGCAGGCTCGGAGCGAGGACGATCCGGCGAAGGATCTGAAGCTCACCCTGGGCGTAGCCAAAGATGGTTTCTACATCGCGGCGACCGGAGGTGTTCTTCCCGGCGAAGAGCCCACCCCCGAAGGCCAGGAGATCACGCAGGACGGCGTCACTCGGCGGGAGCCCACCATCCCGCTCAAGCCAGACGGCACCTACGACTTCAGCGGGCTCTCGCGAAAGCTTCGCGGGATCAAGACGGTCTTCCCGACCGCGACCGCGGTCTATCTGACCGCAGACGCGAACATCAACTACGAGACCGTCGTCAAGACACTCGACGCTTCGAGACAAGACGGGAAGGGTGAGCTCTTCCCGAATGTCGCCTTCTCACGCATCAACTGACTCGCCTCGAGGCAACCGGATCGGACACAGGATGACCAAGAGCACCGAGGAATCAACGACCCCAAAGTCGTTTGCGATGTACGCCGCGACGCGGCAGCGCCGAAAGCAGAAGCGTCACAAACACGCTGGGGCGGGCAGCGAGATCTCGGATCTCAACATCACCCCCATGCTCGACATGATGACGATCCTCCTCGTCTTCCTCCTGAAGAGCTACGCGGTGAGTTCAGAGAACGTGAACGTCGCGAACCTCGTGCTGCCGCACTCGACCACCTCGCTCAATATCGAAGAGGCGGTCCAGCTCATGCTCACCAAGGACGCCATCATGGTGGATCAGCGAGTCGTGGCCGAGCTTCGAAACGGAGACGTGCGCGTCGAGGATCTGCCGGACGGACCCCAGGGCTATCTCATCCGACCTCTCTACGACGCGCTCGAGATCAATGCATCGAAGCTGAAGCGAATCGAGGAGTTCGGTGGCTCTCAGTTCTCCGGGCGGATCGCGGTCATCGCAGACAAGAACGCCCCCTACGGGCTCCTCTTCCGCGTGCTCTACACCTGCGGCCGCGCCGAGTTCGGCAAGTTCAAGCTCTTCGTTCAGAAGCCTACTTGAGCGCCACCAAGGCGACGATCTCCTCCACCACGGCGTCCACGGTTTTTCCAGTCGTGTCGACTTCCACCGCGTCCTCGGCGCGAAGTAGCGGCGCCGCGGCGCGACTCCGATCCCTCGCGTCGCGCTCCTCGATCTCGGCCTGCACCGCCGCCAGAGACTGCGGGACCCCGCGCTCCGCGAGCTCCTCGTGGCGTCGTCGTGCGCGTTCGACCACCGAGGCGGTGAGGAAGACCTTCACCTCGGCGTCCGGAAACACCACTGTTCCGATGTCGCGCCCTTCCATGACCGCGCCGTCGGGGTGGTCGCGGGCGATCCGCCGCTGAAGCTCGAGCAGCGCGGTGCGTACCTTCGGCATGGCGGAAACCACACTCGCCGCCTGGGATATCTCGGGCTCTCGGATGGCTCTGGAGACATCGCGATCACCGACGCAGACTCGTTCGTCTTCGAAGGACAGAGGGAGCGCCGCCGCGAGCTCTGCGATCTCGGCCTCACCGCTGAGCGCTTGCTCTTGGGCCAAGAGCGCCACGGTGCGGTAGATCGCGCCGGTATCCACGCGACAATAGCCCAAACGCTGCGCCACTCGCCTCGCCACAGTGCTCTTTCCGGCCCCGGCCGGGCCGTCTATCGCCACGATCTGGTTTCTCAAGCGTACCTCCCGCGGTGAACGCCGCGATCACCCCGCTCCTGTATCACGAAGCGCCCGCGTCGGGGCGCCGGCCTTGCGAAAGCCGGCAAGAGTGTCTAAGCGGAGGACGGTGTTTCCGCGCGATCCACACGAGCCGCGCCTCATCGCCTGGGTGCGCAACCCGAGAGTACGACGCACGCTGACGCTGTGGTTCCTCTGGGGCTTCGCAGCCATCGGCCTGTACTGGTTCCGGCTGTCGCTGCTGCCCTTCGGGCTCGCGATCCTGTTCGCCTTCATCATTGAGCCCATGGTCGAGTTCGCTTCCCGGCGAAAGATCGCGGGGCGCATCTCCATCCCCCGGATCGCGGTCATCCTCTCGATCTACGTGGTGGCGGGTGGTGTCGTGTACCTGTTCGGGCAGTGGACTCTGCCTCAGATCGGGCGAGAACTCGCGAAGCTTGGAGCCGAGAGCAAGCAGATGCTCGTGGATCTCGAGCGCCACGGGCTCGCGCTGCTCGATCGAGCAGTACAGATCTCGGAGGAGGCCCACCTCCCCTTCGACCGAACGGAGATCGAGGCCTTCGTCCGTGAATACTTCGCCTCGCTCCAGAGCTCCGCCCGCGCGAACCTGAACAACGTGTTCAGCTTCGGCCGTGACGTGATCACCACGCTGTTCCAGGGCGTGTTCGGGCTGTTCTTGGTGCTCATGCTCACGGCCTTCCTCAGCATGGATCGCGAGCGCATCGAGCGCTACGCGCACTCGCTCGTGCCTCCGGAGTCGCGCGAAGACTACACGCGGCTCCTGCGCGGCGTCGCGGGCGGGCTGGCCGGGGTGGTCCGGGGCCAGCTCCTCATCTGTCTGACAAACGGCGTACTGACTTTCATCGGGCTCGCGCTGCTCGGCGTGAAATTCAAGATCATCCTCGCCACGATGGCCGCGGTCTTTTCGCTGATCCCCATCTTCGGTTCGATCATCTCCACCCTCCCCATCGTCCTCGTGGCGCTCACGGACTCGTTCCCCAAAGCGGTCTTCGTCCTGTTCTGGATCGTCGGAATCCACCTGCTCGAGGCGAACTTGCTCAATCCCAAGATCATGGGCGACGCGGCTCGGATCCACCCGGTCCTGGTCGTCTTCGCGCTCGTCGCGGGCGAACGAACCGCCGGCCTCATTGGCGCGCTCTTCGCCGTGCCCATCGCGAGCGTGGTCGCCACCTTCTTCCGCTTCCTGCACACCCGCGCGGTCGAGGCCGCCAACGCCCCCGCTCGGGGCGGCTCGACGAGCTGGGCCTCGGGCACGGGGAACCTCCCCCGGGGTACCTGGGACCCCGGAGGCACCGGCGACCTCGGCGCCACCGGCGAAGAGGGCCCGCCCGCCGGACCCACGACCGTTGCCCCCCCGCCCCCGTCCGGCCCGAATCAGGTTTGAGCGGCCCTCCCACTCGACAGGACACCCGGTCTCGTGGAAGTTATCTCCCACTCGTGATCTCCACGGTCGAGAAAGTGCTCTTTCTGAAGTCGATCGAGCTCTTCAGCCAGATCCCGGGCGAGGATCTGGTACGCGTGGCCCAGATCGCAGAAGAGAACGAGTTCGAGGACGGCCAGCCTCTGATGCGCGAGGGCGAGCTTGGAGATTCGATGTACCTCATCGTCGCCGGCCGAGTCGCGGTGAAGAAGGGCGAGCAGGTCGTGGTCGAGCTCGGCGAGCGCGAGTGTGTGGGCGAGATGGCGATCCTCGACTCCGAACCACGCAGCGCCTCGGTCGAGGCCGCCGGGTCGGTCCTCGCCCTCAAGATCGAGCGCGAAGACTTCTACGACCTCATGAACGAGCGCCCCGAGATCGCGCAGGGGGTCATCAAGGTCCTGACGCGGCGCCTCCGGCACACCACCGCTCAGAAGCCGCCAGCCCCCCAGCCTGAGGCCTGAAAGTCGCGGCCAGCGCATGGGTCAGGCGCCCAGAGCACCTGAAGAACCGAGTTTCTCTCCGCCCCGAGTGTTCCCCCCGTAGAAGTATGCGCGCCGTTCATGCGACCCTGGATTTGTGGCCGCGCTGGGCAAGCACGGGATTTTCCTCTTGCCCCTGCTCGTGGCTTGCGACTGCGACGGGGGCGGCGTCACCACCCCCACCGGCCTGATCGCCGCCGATCCCCTGCTCATCGACTTTGGCCGGGTCTACCTGGGATCGGAAGCCCGAAGGACGGTCACGGTGCGCTCGCTGGGTACCGCGTCCGTTCGATACCAAGCTCGGTTCGGCGCCGATGCCGAGGGCTTCCTCGCGGGTCCGGCCAACGCCCAGATCCTAGCTGGTGGCAGCGTCGATCTCGAGGTGTTCTTCCGCCCCTTCCGGGCGCGGGAGGCGCGCACCGAGCTCATCCTCGAACACGACGCGAGCAACGAGGAACCGCTGATCCGCGTCGAGCTCATCGCTACCGCGGTGGAGGTCCCGGACTGCGAGGACGGCAACGCCTGCACCCTCGATCGCTTCGACCTCGAGCTCGAGCGATGCCTTCACGAGGCGGCCGCCCTCGCCTGCAACGACTTCGATCTCTGCACCGACAACGACAGCTGCGTCGACGGGGTCTGCCTCGGCGGCAGCAAGAACTGCGACGACCGAGATCCCTGCACCGACGACTTCTGCGACGCCGCGGCCGGCTGCCTCCACCTGCCCACCACGACCTGCGACGACCAGAACTCCTGCACCGCCGACATCTGCAGCCCGGGCGGCGGCTGCCAGCACGTCGCGCTCGCGGACGACACACCCTGCGATGACGGTGAGCAGTGCACCGACACCGACATCTGCTTCGGCGGAAGCTGCCTCGGCGTCAGTGTGCCCGACGGCTCACCGTGCGACGACTTCGACCCCTGCTCCAAGAACGATCAGTGTGTGGAGGGCATCTGCCTCGACCCCACCTACCTGCGTCCCCTGCCCGGCCAGCTCAAGTTCGCCACCCCCGTGGGCCCTCTGGCGCCCGGAGCCACCGAGAACCCGATCATCGACCGCGACAACTCCATGTACGTGGGCGTCGAGGGCGGGGTGGTCGCGGTGGACGAGTGCGGGCTGGTGCTCTGGGAGAACCGCGAGATCGGCACCCCGCGATTTGGGGCCGCCGTCTCCACCCCCGGAACCTTGGTCGTCCCGGTCGGCGCAACGCTCCACCGAGTTCGTGCGCGAGACGGCTTCGTCCTCTCGAGCCTCGACCTCTCGTCCTCTTTCGACCCCGTGACCACTGCGAGCACCTCCACCACCGTTCGCATCGTCGACTTGACGGTGCGAAGCTCCGGCATGCTGGTCGCCTCGGTCCTGCGAGAGCTCACGGATGCTGGCGGCCTCACTTCGCGCGAAGGCCTCCTGGTGGAAGTGGACGCCGAGGATCGCAGCGCGGTCTTCGAACGGCTCGGCCCGCTGCACGCGCGGCGGCTCGCGCTCGACCGCGACGAATCGGTGGTCTCCGTGCTCGTGAGCGGCGAGGCCGACAGCACGAGCGCTTTGCACCGGCTCGCCCGCTTCGGCGTCACCGGCCCCGGCTCGACTTGGTCGACCAGCGCCACCACCGCGGTCCACACCGAGCTCGCGCTCGGGTTCGACGGACTCACCTTCTGGACCCACGGCCTGATGAAGGTGAGTCGCGAGGGTGTATCGAGCCGGTTGCTTTCCCCCATCGCCCCGCCCGTTCAGTCCGGCTCCCCGGTGCTCAGCGGAGATCTCGTGTTCGTGCTGCGACCCGTGACCGATCCTTCATCCCCGCCCGGCGATGCGCTGTGGTGTCTCGACACCGATGGAGAGCCGATCTACCAGGCCCCGCTGGGCGCGCTCGCGACACGCATGAGCCCGGCCATAGACGCCGCGGGGCGTGTCTACGTCGTGAGCAACGACGGGGTTCTGCGAGCCTATGACCCCATGGGCCGCACGGTGCTCGCGACCGACCTCGATCCGAGCGGGGTGCCGAGCAACTTGCGCGCGCGTTTCGGTCCGCCGCTGTCTCGGGTGGGGGTGGCCATCGCCTATTCGGGCACGGTGGTGGTCTTCGCCAACGGCTACGTCTTTGGGGTGCAGAGCCAAACGCCGCCGGCCGCCGCCCCGTGGTCGCGTCACCGACGCGACAACCTCTCCACGGGACATCGATGAGCTCCAAACACGCGCTGGCGCTCCTCCTCTTTGCGGCAGGCTGTGACTGCTCGGGGGGCACGGTCACCCCCTCCCCCGCCGTCATCGAGGTCGAGCCCGAGATCTTGGACCTGGGCGAGGTCTTCCTCGGCGTGGAGACGAGAGGGGTCGTGACCATCCGCAGCACCGGCACGTCCAGCCTCGAGCTGCTCGAGATCGCTTTGCTGGACGAACGCTTCACGATCGCGAGCCGCCCAGAGAGCACCCGCATCGTCCCTGCTTCCAGCGACGTCGTGGTGCTCACCCATCGACCGCTCGAGCTCGGCGTCCATCAAGACCGCCTGCGCATAAGGAGCGACGACGAGAACCGGCCGGAGATCATCGTGATCGTGCGTTTGCTCGCGGTGACCCCGCCGCCCTGCGATGACGGCAACGTCTGCACCCGGGACTACTTTGATACGGAGCTCGTGCGCTGCGAGTTCGAGTTCACCGACGGCGTTCCTTGCGAGCCCAAGGACCGGTGCATCGTCGATGCGATCTGCCAGACCGGCGTGTGCTTGGGCCGCCGCAAGGAGTGCAGCGATGCGGACGCCTGCACCCGAGACCTCTGCCGACAGATCGACGGTGAGTGTGTGTTCGTTCAGGCCGAAGACCCTTGCGAAGACAACAACCCCTGCACCGCGGATATCTGCAGCGCATCGGGCTGTGAGCACGAGCCGGTCGCAAACGGGAGCCCCTGCAGCGACGACGACCTCTGCACCAGCGGCGACGCGTGTTTTGGAGGTGTGTGTGTGGGCACCGGCGAACCGGACGGCAGCCCATGTGACGACCAGAACTCCTGCACGGTCGACGATCGGTGTCAGGCCGGCGTCTGCAGCGGCGCCTCGATCCTCGACGCGGCGGCCGAAGGTGAGGTCGTCTTCCGCTACCCGCTCGTAGAGTGGGCCCCGGGCGCGTTTTTGCATCGGCGCGAGGTCAGCCTGAGCAACGACGGGGTGGCGCTCGGCATGGACCACCTGCGGCTGGTGGACGAGAACGGAAGCACCGCTGGGCTCACCCACGTCATCTTCACCGTCGCGCAGTGCGGCTCCTCGGTCTACGAGTTCGCGTATCGTCCGCCGGACGCGCTCGTCGAGGTGCGGTGGGTGCGCCGTGAGATGCAGTTGGCGGATGATGGTAGCCTTCGCCTCGTGGTTGGGGTGCGCCAACTCCCCCGAGATGGGTTCGAGCCACAGACGACCACCTATATTCTGAGTCCCTCCGGGCGGGTGCTGGAATCTCAGCAGCGTTCCCCTGGCGGTGAGACTGGGCGCTCCCTTCTTCCGGACGGATCGCACGTCTTCGGCGTGGTCAATAGTCTAACGCCCGGCCCCCCAGAAGGGGTCACTCCGTTTCTCTCAAGTTTGGGCATGGTTCGCGAGACCAACACCCGGCAGATTCTGTGGCGACACGATCGCACGATGAGCACCCCCTACCACTGGGCCGAGTTTCTCGGTGTAGCCGGACCGCGTGTGCTGTTTTGGGCCAACGCCAACTTCGGAGCCCTCGATTTCAACACCGGCAGCCAGGTCTGGACTCGACCCTCGGCCTTCGTCGCCAGCGAGATGGCCTTGTCGACTCAGCTCAACCTAGGACTCGCACGCGTTGGGCAGCGCCTTCGAAACAGTCAGGTCCTCGCGGTGGAGATCATCCAGGGCAACGAGGTCTTCGTCTTCCCGCAGAACGAGGACGACGCCATCACCATTCGCACCGATCCGATCATCTCTCCCGACGGCCGCATCTACGTCATGGTGCAGAGGAACGAGAACACCGGCTCGGGCTGGACTCCGCGGTCGCTCGAGTGGGTCGAGCTGACCCCGACCGGGCAGGTGGCGTCGCTGACCCCGCTCTTGGACTACGTCTTTCCCGAAGATCCGAACCTGGTCTTCCACGAAGACAGTCTCGACGACCCCTACCCCACGCTCGCCGACGACGGCGTCGCGTACGTGGGCTATGGCGATCACTTTTGGGCCATCGACCCCGGCGGGAACATTCGCTGGACCATCACTTCGACCCTGCCCAACGCGTACAGCGGCACGGTGCCACTCCTCCGCGACGATGGTGTATTGGTCATCAGCGAAGGCAGCCGCGGAGTCATCGGCGTCAAGACCAACGGCGGCCGCATGGTCGACGAGGGCTGGTCGAGCTTTAGACACGACAACCGCCGCACCAACTTCACCCCGTGAACGGGCGCCCTCAACAACCCGCCGGCTGGGCCAGGGACCCAGCTGGTGAAACGTTGCGAGCGCCGGAGAATGAAAGAGAGGAATACGACGGAATCGGTCGAACTCTATCACTGAGGCTCAAGCATCAGTCTTCCGTCGCGCCCGACGCGCAGAGGCACACGAAACTGAGTGCGCACTTGAGGTGCGCGCGAACTCCATCAGCAGCTCGCCCAGCACTCCCTCCCAGGATGGCTCAGTAGTGAAAGCCACAAAAGCCCTCTATGCAGAAGCGGGGCGGAGTGCAGTCGGCGTTCGTCTGGCAGCCGCACTCCCCGTCCGGACGACAGTAATCGCCTAGATAGTTCCCGAGGGGAGCGGGAATCTGCTGGCACTCGTAGCTGTAATTACACAGGCAGCGATTGTCAGGTCTCTTACAGTTTCCAGAGATACACTGGATGTTTGAGTAGCAATGATCCCACGCGAACTGCTCCCCTCCCAAAAACTCGGTTGCGCTCTGCTCGCACACTCCGCCAGATCCACATCTATACGAGCAGCAGTCGGATGACTTCGTGCAGCTTGCGTCGTTTACAGCACGGATCACGTGGGTTGATAGTGCCAGCCGCACTTCCGAAACAGGCGTTTCATGCTGAGGTTCTTCGTGCGCAGCCAGGCCGCCTTCGCGGCGCGTCGTAGGTCGTCGCTCGCCCGAGC
>WYAZ01000192.1 GCA_011526105.1 Deltaproteobacteria bacterium
GTTGAATACAGAGAGTATTCGCCCTCCTCGCGCGACGACCAGACACGAAGCTTGCTCGCCGAATTTCGCTGGCCTCCACGCTTCCAGGGGACTAGTCCCCTGGAAACGTGGAGGCCAGCAAATGTCGCCGGCCCTCTTCGCGGCTGCTCGCCGCGACGCCTTTGGCTCTCGTCGGTTGAATACAGAGACCCCCAATGACCGAGGAGCCCGAAAGGGCGGCCGCAGGCCGCGCGTCGGCCAGGGGCGAAAAGGACAAGCGCGAACGTGATCTGAACTTTTCGGACAGGACACTAGCATGAAGGTTGCTCCCTCGTCAGGTGTCCGAGGCACGCCGATCCCCTTCAGGCTCGAGGCCGCGCCACGCGTGAAACTTCCCTGGTATGAGACGGCATGGTTCGCTCCGCGGTTCCGCTTCTCTTCCTTCTTGCGTCCGGCATCGTCGGGTGCGCGGATGGTGCGCCCGGATCTGACGCTGGGCCCGGTGCTGATGTTGGGCCCAGCGCTGATGCGGCGCCCGAGGACGCATCGACTCCTGACGCATCGGCCGCAGACGCTGGCTTTCGAGATCTCGGGCCTCGTCCAGACACCGGCATCATCGGCCAGGGGCCGTGCGCCTCTCTCGCTTGTCTGACCTCCATCGATGGACTCGCGGCCTGGGACACCCTCGCGACGCCGAGCACCGCAACCACACGGTGCGATCTCACCGAGGAGGTCTGGTTCTTGGTGCCCAAGGACGGCTCCGCCCCCGTCTCCCAGTCCATCTATGCGAGCATCAGCGCCTTTCCGGAGGCGCTCGATCTCGTTCGCGCGCTGCTTGCCCCCAGCACGATCTCCGTGGATGACTTTCTCGAGCTCGCTCAGCGCGAAGACACGCGAAGTGCCTATCTCGGCAAGCTCTATCGAATCGACTCGAACCCCGAGCGGTTCGGCTTTCACGTCCTGGGCACCGAGTACTGGGGCTTTGCGGAACAGGCGGAGATCGAGGCCGTGTACACGCTGCTCTCGGCGAGCTTCTCCTTGCCGCTCGTATATCTTCCGCAGACCAACGTGGCGGTTCAGCAGGCCTCGCTCTTCACCGGCCAGGCCTTCGAGGTCCTGGGCCCAGGCTGTCCCGAAGAAGCGGTCTGTCCCGACCCGGAAGGGAGCTGTCTCGTCGTGCCGGCCGGGGTTGAAGCCTGCGGCAAGTTCGCCGAAGGCCGCTCCATCGCAGTCGAGCACGCGCGGAAGATTCAGCTCCAGCTCGCGGAGGGGACTCATGTCCTGCCTCGGGCCACGGGTTCGTTCGAGCTGAACCTCATCAGGGGCGGCACTTATGGACCGGGCCGAGTCCCCGTCACGCTGGATGCGCCAGGAGTCCTGAACGTCACCGCCTTCAGCGGCGGCCTCCAGTACGAACTCGAGCAGCGGCTCTCCGCCGACTCCGAGCGGATTCGGCTCGACTTCCAGCTCTTCGTGCCCGACGAAGATCCTCGGCCGTTCATCTTCCGCGAGCCGGGCCTCACCGAATCTCTCGGCTTCTTTGGGAACCTCGTCGACAGCCTCGAGTGGGATGACGTGCTCGTGGTTGGGAGCTGCGGCCATCCGAGCCATCCGCTCTATCACGCGGAGGGTGAGCTCGAAGACGGCGGGCGCTTCCGGCTCGGTTACCGGCACGCGTTGCCCTTCGCGGGCTCGGGTCCGCTTCAACTCGTGAGCGCCGGCGTCGAGCTCGGTGGTCAGCTCCGTCGCGTGACCGACTACTGGAACCTCACCTACGCGGGTGCGCATCACAACTGGGACAATCAGTTCTACGTGATCTTCGATGTGCCGATTGGCTATCAGAACCAAGGGGTCTTCGGGCTCTGGATCGACGAGGCCGCGTTCTCGTGCTGCCCGCTCGATGCGGTGCATCTGCTCGGCCCGGATCTGGAATCGCTCGGAACCCTCCCGGTTCGCAGCTACTTGCGTGCACCCTCGTTCCAGTAGTCGGTCTCGGGGCAAGGCGACATGTGTCGTGTTGCCCCGCGCGCCGATCGCTCAGGGTGGCGCGACCATGTGGTCTCGAGCTGCGCTTCGACTCCTTCCTCTCCTCGCGTGCACGGCGGCGCTCCTGAGCTGCGGAAGCGGCGGTCCCGAGAGCTGCCAGGCGCTCGAGAAGTGCTGCGCAGCACTCGAAGCCCCTCAAAGTGCCTCGTGCCGAGACGGACTCGATCAAGCTCTGGCTTCGGGGGCGAGCGAGGCCGATCTCGACGCTGCGTGTGCAGGGTCGCTTCGGGCGTATAGCGCCGCGGGTTCGTGTGAGGCGCCGGACGCACCCGCCGGTGGTCTGCAGCTCGACGTGCTGAGCGCGGCCTTTCTTCCGCGCTCCAGCTTCGAACTCGAACGCGCGAAGCTGCTCGTGGTGATCTCTCTTCGGAATGGGAGCGGTGGCGCGCCCGCGTTTCTCTCGCCGACGTTCTTCACCGTGGGCACCGAAGGTGGCGTTGGGGTGGCGGCCCAGCTCACGAGCGAACTCCCTCAGTCTTGTGCGCCCGATCTCGCACTGCTCGCGGACGGCGAGGTGCAGTGCTTGCTCGTCTTTGCGGTGCCCTCGGGCTTATTGCCGGTTTCGCTCAGTTACACGAACCCCGATGGTCGTCTCGCGAGCGCAGTGATACCGAAATGCAGCACGGCGGTGTCGGACGAGGGCCTCTGTCCCGAAGGCGAGGTGTGTAGCGCGGGCATGTGCGCGACGCCGTGCTCGCGCGAGGCGCCCACGGGAGCCTGTACGTTCGCCGAAGACCGGTGCATCCGCGGGAGCTGTACGTCGCCGTGCTCGCGCGAGGCGCCCACGGGAGCCTGTGCGTTCGCCGAAGACCGGTGCATCCGCGGGAGCTGTACGTCGCCTTGCGGGGCCGGGTCGCCGGATGGCTTTTGTGAGGTCGGGACCTGCGTGGACGGGGTTTGTGACCAGGCCTGCCTCGATATCGCCGACGTGGCCCCCGTATGTTCGCTCTGCTTCGAGGAGTCCGGCTGCAAGCAAGCAGCCGTGGCGTGCGGGGACGAGTGCTTCGCCTGCCTCTGGCAACAGACCCCCAGCGAGCGCTGCATGTGCCAAGCCGAACGCTGCGGGGACTGCCTGGGGTGGGCGGCCGAATGCCTCCGCCGCGTCTGCCCCGAGTGCTGACGCTGCCACGAGATCCATATAAACCCTAGAGCCACCCATATCCGTAGTTGCCCTGCCCGGATCCCTCGGCTACCTGGCTCCCATGGCTCCGGCCGCATCATTTCACGCCCCCATGCTTCGCACCCGCCGCGGCCAGAAGCGCCGCTCGCGCTGGCGATGGATCCTCGAGCAGCTCGGACTCACGCCCTCGGGCTGGTTCGGACCGGGCATCGCAACGCTCGCGCTGTTTGCCTTCACCGCGTGTGAGGTCCCGGTCGCCGAGGTGCGCATCAAGATGCCGCGCGAGGCGGTCCAGTCTTCCAAGGCCGACCCCACCATCCCGACCTTCACGCAGAAGAACGAGACCATGCAGTTTCGGGCCTCCGCCTTCGACAAGAAGGGCCGGTACAAGGGTCCCGCTCAGGTGAAGTGGTCGGTGCTCGACACCCAGGTCGCGACGGTCAGCCAGGATGGACTGCTGACGATCTTGGGCAGCGGCAAGACCAAGGTCCGCATCGAGACTCAGGGTGAGAACTCGGTCTCGCACGAGATCGAGCTTCACTCTTCGATCCCGGCCAAGCTCGAGATCGTCGCCCCCGAAGGTGACGATGCGCCCAACAAGATCCATATGGGCGAGACCAAAAAGTTCAAGGCTCGTGTGCTCGATGATCGCGGCAACGAGATCTCCGAGGCCAAGGTCCTTTGGCAGGGCTCGAACTACGGCATCACCGTGACCCCGGATGGCGAGATCGAAGGTCGCGCGATGGGTGATGTGAAGCTCGTGGCCGAAGAGTCCAAGAGCGGCATCACCGCCTCGCTCGACCTCGACGTGCTCGACTGGAAAAAGGGCACCAAGTAGATCGCGTGCCGCCCGCCGGGCGGATTGGAAAATTTCGAGACAGTGGGTAGCGTTCCTTCGTGCGCTTCGCCTCCCTTTCACCGCTCTGTCTGCTCGTTCTCGCAGCGTGCGGAGACGATGGCCCCGTCGATGTCGTGCCGAGTCTCGAGCTCGGCGCCGGTCGGCTGGAGATCCAGACCACGCCGCCCACCCTCACGCTCAAACGCAACGGACAGACGCTGGTGTCGCTCGGCGCAAGCGGGCTGCAACTCGGCTTGGTGCGCGCCCTCGATGACACGCTGAGCTACGACCCGTACTGGCTCGAGCTGCGCGAAGGCATCCTTGCGACGGACCCACCCGAGGGCCTGCTCTGGTCGAGCTGGAGTGCTCTTTCCATCGAATCGTCGAGCGCGACCGAGGTGCATCTCATCGCGAGCTTCGGCAGCGGTGCCATCGCAGACCTTACCGTCCGGGTCGAACGCGAAGGTCACTTCTCGTTTCAGTGGACGCCGAGAGCGCTCGAGGGCGGCGCCATCGCCTGGATGAGGCTCGCGCTCACCGCCGACGGCGAGGAAGCCTACTACGGCCTCGGCGAGTGGATGGACGACGTGAACCATCGCGGAAAGCTGCGTCCCATGCAGATGGAGCCCGATCTCGCGTATGAGAGCGCCAACCTCGAGAACCACGTGCCGGTGCCGCTGCTCATCGGTACCGCCGGATGGGGCGCCTTTGTGGAGAGCAAGCGCTTCGGCCTCTTTGATCCCGGACGAAAGGCTCCCGAGCTCATCGAGGTCACCTACGGCACGGCGGCCGCGAGCGCCGAAGGGCTTCGGTTTCATCTGTACGCGGTCGAGCACCCGCTCGACGCGACCAAGCTGTACTACCAGACCACTGCCTTTCCGAAGCTGCCGGCACGCTGGGCCTACGGTCCGTTGATTTGGCGCGACGAGAACGACAACCAGGCGCAGGTCGAGGACGACATCCGAACCATTCGCGCTCTGGACCTCGCGACCAGCGGCATCTGGATCGATCGGCCTTATGCGACCGACGTAAACACCTTCGACTTCGACGCGCCGCGCTTCCCGAACCCGGCTGGCATGATTCAGACCGCGCACGACCATGGACTTCGCCTCGCGCTCTGGCACACGCCCTACGTCGCGGCGACCGCGGGCGCGCTGCATGAAGAGGCCCGCGCCCAGGGCTACTTTCCGCCCAAGACCGGACAGAAGCTCAACGGATGGAGCGAACCCATCGATTTCACGAACCCGGCCGCCTTCGATTGGTGGCAGGGCCTCATCCGCCGCTACACCGCGATGGGCATCGAAGGCTTCAAGCTCGACTACGGCGAGGACGTGAGTGTGCCCGGCATCTCCGGTTCTCGCTCCATCTGGAGTTTTCAGGATGGCTCCGACGAACGCACCATGCATCACGACTACACGGTGCTCTATCACCGCGTGTACGCAGAGACCCTCCCGACCGGCGGAGGTTTTCTGCTGTGCCGCGCCGCCAAGTGGGGCGACCAAGCGCAGGGTGTGATCATCTGGCCCGGCGACCTCGACGCGAACTTCGCCCAATTTGGTGATCGCTCACCTTCGGGCAATCTGTACGTGGGCGGACTGCCGGCGAGCATCGTCGCCGGTCTCTCGCTCGGGCCCTCTGGCTTTCCGTTCTATGGCTCGGACACTGGTGGCTACCGTCATAGCCCGCCGAACGAAGAGGTCTACATTCGCTGGTTTCAGCAGACCGCGCTCTCCACCATCATGCAGGTCGGTGACAGCTCGAGCGAGCCGCCCTGGGTCTACACGCAGGAGAACGGCCGAAGTCAGCGAACGCTCGATCTCTATCGCGAATACGCTCGGCTTCATCTTCGGCTCTTTCCGTACGTGTGGAGCTACGCAGCGCGGCTCGAGGCGGACGGGCGTGCGATCGCGAGGCCGCTGGGTCTCGCGCACCCGGAGCTCGGCGTACACCCCTCGGACACGTACCTACTCGGCGACCATCTCCTCGTCGCGCCGGTCGTGGAGGAGGGCGCGGACCGAAGAGAGGTGATGTTCCCAGAGGGCGATTGGTTCGAGTGGTTCTCGGACGAACGCTTCGTGGGCGGGGCCACGCACGAGGTCGCGGCCCCGCTCGAACGACTCCCGCTGTTCGCGCGCGCGGGCGCAGTGATCCCGATGTTGCGCGAGTCGATCGATACACTTTCGCCGGTTGCGGTCTCGAGCAGCGTGGCCGATAGCTTCGTCACGCATGGTGCGGGTCGGCTCACCTTGCGCTCCAGTCCTGGTGCTGCTTCGAGCTTCACGCTCTTCGATGGCACCAAGCTGAGCCAAAGGCCCGCGAGCGGGGGCGCCGAGCTCGAGTTTGTCGCAGGTTCCGAGTTCAAGGATGGCGCCGCGCTCGAGTTCGTGGGGCTGGCCGCCAAGCCAAGCGCGGTGGAGCAGGGCGGTCGGCCTTTGGCGGAGCTGCCCACGCGTGACGCGCTCTCGTCCGCCGCAGAAGGCTGGGTCTGGGAAGGGGCGCGCTTGTACGCGAAGTGGGCCGCCGGAGTGCTGCGCATTCGCTGACTGCATGGGCGAAGCGGAGTCGGCTCTCGACGATCGATCGGCGTGGCAGGGCCAACCCCCTCGGTCATCTGCCGCCGGAGGAAGGAATGCCGCTCATCAGCGTAACACCTTTGGACCCGTTCTCGGGGTTCATGGGAATACTCGTGTCTAGAGCTCATCTAAAGACCCCCGACCGAGCGAGACGGCCGAGACGCGAGGTGCGCAAGGCGGGCCGACGAACGCGCTATCCTTCGATAACGCGAGGAGGGCCAACACCGCGCGCCGGCGCGGATCGGGCGAAATCACGACCGAGGGGTTTTTAGATGAGCTCTAACCTTAAATGCGCAGCACTACTTCCTCTGGCTCTGCTGAGCGTGTTCGCCTGCGGGCCGGACGAGACCGCTCCCGAAGGCGAGGACGCCCAGGCAAACGCCGACGGATCCACCCTCCCGACTGAGGACGCCAGTCAGCCTCCTGGGGACTCTGCGGTGACTTCACGGGACGCTGGCTCCGTGGCGCGAGACGCTGGCTCTGTGGAGCGAGACGTCGGCTTCGTTCCCGCCGATGCCGGCGCGCCCACGGCCTGCCCGTGCGGGCTCGACTTCGTGTGCGACCTGAGCACCAACACCTGCCAGCCCGGCTGCTTCGATCATCAAGACTGCAGCAGCGGGAAGTTCTGCGACCCGGCCGAGGGCATCTGCAAGACGGGTTGCCGAACGGTGGCAGACTGCGCGGACGATGGGAACGTCTGCACCGATATCTCATGCACGGCCGGCGCCTGCGTGGTTCGCAACAACACCGCCTCCTGCGCCGACGACGGCAACGTATGCACCCGCGACGCCTGTCGCAACGGAAGCTGCGAACACGCACCCACCAACAACAACATGGTGTGCGGCACGAGAGGTGAGTGTGTCGCGGAGCGCTGCGAGGCGGGCCAGTGCGTGCTGCGCAACGATTCGGCAGGAGAGCCCTGCGAGACCGACGAGAACTCCTGCACCGGCGACGTCTGCGACGGCAGCGGCACCTGCACTCACGAAGCGCTTCCAGACGAGAGCCCGTGCGACGACATCTGGCCAGGTGGCTGGGATGCGAGGTGTTTCGGCGGAACTTGCGCCCCCCTGCGCTACCGATGCTCCAACTACTCGAGTCTTCGCTACCATAACTTCTCCGCTGGAACGGTGGAGAACTGGACCGGCACCACCGGCTGCGGCTGCGACGGCCGCAGGATGTGGTGGCGCGGCTACTACAGCGGCTACTACCTCGAGCACCAGGAGTTCTGCGAGGGGTGTCTCGTGAGCGGCGCCCAGGCGGATTGCTATGACCTTCCTCCATGAGGCCGCCGCGATGAAACGACTCCTTTCCCTCTCGCTGCTCGTCACCCTCTTCGCCGCTTGCTCGGAAGAGACGGCGCCCCCTGAGACCTGCCGCAACGGTCAGGTCGATGGAGTCGAGATCTGTGATGGCGAAAACCTCGCTGGCGCCAGCTGCGAGTCGCTCGGCTATGGGGCAGGAGTCCTCGCCTGCAAGTCCGGCTGCATGGACTTCGACCGGTCGGGTTGTGGCGCGCCGTCGACCTGCGGTGACGGCGCCATCGATCCGGGCGAGATCTGTGACGCCTCGGCGCTCGGTGGCGCGACGTGCACGAGCTTGGGTTTCGGGAGCGGGTCCCTCGCGTGCGCCGCGAACTGCTTGGAGCTCGACACGGTGGGTTGCAGACCGCCCGATGGTTGCGTTCCTCAGTGCGGCGGTCTTCAGTGTGGTGCAGATCCGGTTTGCGGGGTGTCCTGCGGCAGCTGCGGAGCCCACGATCGCTGCGAGTCGGGCGCCTGCGTTGAGATCTGTGACCTCGACGCGATCGTGCAGGACGGCCGCCTCGATCTGGATGCTCAGGTGGTTCGGGTCAACGGATCCGTGACGATGAACGGCCGGGTCCTCTCCGACTCGAGCTACAGCCGCGGCTCTGTGATCTTCGTAGATGTCGATGCCGGGTCCGAAACTCGTTTCGTGCTCGCGGAGACCGGAGCGGCCACCTACGAGGGAAAGCTCTTCGCCGGCGAGTACCACGTGGACCTCGAAGGCTACCAGCACAGCGAGGTGCTGCCTCTCGGTCGCACGCGACTCCGAAGATCCGTGAGCATCTCTGGGGATGGTCGTCTAGATCTCGATGCGAAAGTTGTCCGCGTAAGCGGGACCGTCACCCTGAACGGTTCCGCGCTCGGAAACTCGAGCTACAGCCGAGGCTTTGTTCACTTTGTCGACGCAGATCTGGGGTTCACGACGAGTCGCAGTCTTCCGGAGACCGGGGCGGCGAACTATGAAGCGAAGCTGTTTGCGGGCCGCTATCGCGTGGATCTCGAGGGCTACCGGCACAGCGACGTTCTACCCCAGGGCCGCGCGCGCGTTCGACCAAGCGTAGAGCTCTCGCAGGACGGTCGGCTCGATCTGGATGCGAGGGTGGTTCGGGTGAACGGGGCGGTGACCATGAACGGTGCCGCGCTCGGCAATTCGAGCTACGGTCGCGGCTTTGTCCACTTCGTGGACGCGGACCTGGGCTTCACCACGAGTCACAGTCTCTCTGAAACAGGGGCGGCGAACTACGAAGTGAAGCTGTTCGGTGGTCGGTACCGGGTGGATGTCGAGGGCTACCAAAACAGCGACGTTCTCCCGTACGGTCGCGCGCAGATCCAAGCCACCGTAGACCTTTCACAGGACGGCCGATTGGACCTGGACGCGAGGGTGGCCCGGGTGAACGGGGCGGTGACGATGAACGGCCGCGCGCTGGCGAACTCGGACTACGGCCGGGGCTTCGTCCACTTCGTTGATGCAAACCTGGGCTTCACCACGAGCCGCAGTCTCTCTGAAACCGGGGCAGCGAACTACGAGGTGAAGGTGTTTGCCGGACGTTATCGCGTGGATCTCGAGGGCTACCAGCACAGCGACGTTCTCCCGAAAGGCCGCGCACGGATTCAAGCGAACGTGGAGCTTTCACAGGACGGCCGATTGGACCTGGACGCAAAGGTGCTCCAGGTGAACGGCGCGGTGACGATGAACAGCCGCGCTCTGGCGAACTCGGACTACACCCGCGGAACCGTACACTTCGTTGATGCGGATCTGGGCTTCACGACGAGTCGGAGTCTCTCGGAGACAGGCGCCGCAAACTATGAGGTGAAGCTGTTCGCGGGTCGCTACGGCGTAGACCTCGAAGGCTACCAGCACAGCGAGGTCTTGCCGCGCAGTCGCACCCGACTGCAGAGCGCGTTGAACCTCTCGCAAGACGGCCGGCTGGATCTCGATGCGCGGGTCGTGCGGGTGAGCGGCACGGTGACCATCAACGGCGGCCAGATGCCGAACTCGAGCTACACGCGCGGCTTTGTGCAGTTCGTCGATATCGGCCACGGCTTCGCGTCGGGTCCGGCGCTCTCCGAAACCGGTGAGGCGCAATACAGCGCGTTCTTGTTTCTCGGGGCCTATCATATCGAGCTCGAGGGCTATCAACACGCCGAGGCGCTTCCGCAGAGTCGAACGCGACTTCGAACCGGCTGCGCTTTGGACCCAAGCAAGATTCCGGAAACTCCGCCTCCCCCTCCGCCCCCACCTCCACCACCTCCGCCGCCCCCCAACATCTGTGCGGACTATTGCGGACGAGCGACGCCTCAGGGCTGCTGGTGCAACGACCTGTGCGCAACGTACGGTGACTGCTGTCAAGATGAGCAAGGGACGGAGGGATCTGACCACACCTACGTCGAGCAAGGCTGCCCCTGAAGTCGAGCGACGACCACCAGGTCACCGGCTCTCTCAGTCTCTGTGCGTCCGCGCTTCCAAGCGGCGGAGGCGCTCGAGCCGCCGGTCCACAAACTCCGCCGCGCGAAGTGACATCGCCATGATGGTGAGCTGTGGGTTGACGCCGAGTGAGCTCGGAACCGCGGCTCCATCGCACACAAAGAGGTTGGTGACATCATGGGTCTCGTGCGTGGCGTCCACGACCGCCTTCAGTGGATCCACACCCATTCGCGCGGTGCCCAGCGGGTGGTAGGCGGTGAGATCCATGTGCCGCACAGGCACCCGAGCGCGTTCGAGCCGCTCCACGTCCAAGAGCGACCTTAGACGCTCGAAGCCGCGCACCGGCACTCGAACCTCCTTCGCACCCGCCGCGAAGTAGACCCGCGAGAGGATGCCGAAGCCTCGCTGCAGCTTCGCGCGATCCACCTCGTTCAGCCAGTAGCTCGTCCGCGGCAGACCGCCCGCCCCAGAACGGACTCGGCCGGTGGAGGTGTCCTTCACCATGAATCCGAAGCCAAAGGTGGAATCGAACTTCTCCATGAGCGCGGTGTACGAAGGGCCAAAGCCCGCGAGTGAAGCCGCAGTGAGGTCGAGCGGCGTTGTCCCTCCTTCGAAGTAGAGACCCTCCTCGGCGAACTCGTCGATCGCGTAGCCCTGCGGCACCGTACGTGAGGCGTTGATCGACTCGCCAAACACACCGATAGCGGCCGAGGCCGGGTGGATGGATAGGTTGCGCCCGAGCTGGCCCGAACAGCCGGCGAGCCCGCTCTGCTCGAGCAGGACCGGGGTCATGAGTGAGCCGCACGACAGCACCACGATCTTTGCCCGAACGGCAAGCCGAGAGGAGGTCTCGGTCGCAAAGCCCGTCACTCCCGTCGCTACCCTGCGCTCAGTCGAGACATGGTCGACCTTGAAGCCCGTGAGGAGCTGCGCGCCAGCGCCAAGCGCGGCCGGCACATACGAGACGTTCATCGAGCGCTTGGCGTCCGTCGGGCAACCGAAGCAGCACAGGCCCTGGCCGTCGCACCCGGGCGCGTTGCGCCGCAACGCATGATGTGAGTATCCGAGCTTGTCGCAGCCTTCTGCGATGAGCTCCGCCGGCCTGCCCAACGCGGCACGAGAGGAGGGCTGGACGTCGAGGAATCGTTCCAGCTCATCGTAGTGCGGCGCCAGCGCGGACTCGGTGAAGTCGGAGAGTCCGGCCGCCCGCCACTGCGCGAGCACCTTCTCCGAAACCCGAAAACAAGTGCCGGAGTTGATGAGCGTGGTGCCGCCCACGCCGCGTCCGATGGGGATGGGGATCGCGGTGTTGCCCAGCGCGACCGTGGCGCCACTCCGCCGGTACATCTTCTTCATCATGTCGACGGACCGCCCAGTGAAGGCGCTCCGGGTGAAGAGCGCGCCCTCCTCGAGCAGGAGAACGGCGTGGCCTCGACGGGCGAGGGCATGGGCGATCGGGGCGCCGCCCGCGCCCGTACCCACCACGACGACCTCGCACTCGAGCGTCTCGCCATCTCGAAGTGTCGCGGCGTCCATAACTTGCTCGCGCCATCGAGCGCGCTCGAGCACCTTCGGCGGCTCCACGACGTACCGACAACCGAGCTGCTCGAAGACGGCGCGATCGTCGAAGTACCCGAGCTTGACGGGAACGAGCAGGCCGCGCAGCGCGAGACGCGTGGACTCGCCGCGGTCGAGCGTCTCGAGCACCTGGATCCGACGGCCCAAAGGCAAGCGGGCGAAGCGCGCGCGATGCGAGATAAACGCCTGAACGTCGAGCGCGCGAAGCAGCGCCTTGAACGCGGCCTGCGCGGTGGAGGGGAGGTCGTTCACGAGGGCGGCAGCTCGACGGGCGGCCTCGGGCCCGGCCGCCGGAAGGACCTGTCCCGCTGGCAATACGGTGTGAGCAAACACCTCGAGCTGTGCGAGCTCAGCGGCGTTCAGGCTCATGTGGACTCGCCCAGCAGAGCGCGACGAGCGACCGCCGCGCAGCGAGCTTCGAATTGCCGTCTGGCTCGAGTCGGAACCGGCAGCCACGAGGCGAGAAACGTCGGCAGCTCGAAGAGGCCGAAGTGCATCGTCCCGGAGGCGAGCTCGAGGCCCGAGGGGTGAGAGAGGGTGACCGGCAGAATTGTCATCGACTGCACGGGCGCGAGGGGTCTCGGTGACTTCGCTCCGCGGAGCTCATAGTGCCGGTCGCCAGCGGACCAGAAGAGCGCGTAGTGGATGCTCGGTGGCGCGGCCGAGAGGGTGAGGGTGCCCTGACACGGGGCCTCGTCGCCGAAGACGTCGGCGTGTACGATGCCCTCGATTCTAAAGAGGCCACCCGCGACTTGGGCGGTTCGAATGTGGAACGCGATCGGGTGCACCTCCCCGGCGCCGTCCGTGACCTTTCCGCGCATCGTCTCCGTGAATGAGAGCTTCATCCTGGTGCTCCTCCTGTGGCGCGGCCTCAAACGACGCGCGGGAATCGTGGATCGGGCTGTCTGCGAAGAAACTCGAGCGCGCCGCCGTGAGCGCTGCGCAGGGAGAATGAAGCGCCGTCGCTCGGACGCACCACCAGCTCGACCGCCGCCAGCTTGCTGTTGTAGCAGTAGGAGTGCTCGCCGCTTGGGTTGTCGTACCCGAGGCACACCATCGGCTGCTTCGAGGCGTCCATCGACAGCGCCGCCTCGCCGGCGTCGCCGCGGATCGTGAGCGTCCAGCGGTCGTCCTCCACCGTGGCCTGCTGAAGCCAGGCATCGAAGATGCGATCGAAGCGGTAGCTGCGAGCGCCCCTGCGCACCACCAACGCCGACAGCCGCGGCGTCGTGCGCCCGCCGATGCGCACGCGCGCGGAGAAGCCTTCAACCATGGCGTCCTCGTCCGGGAAGAGGCACTGCCCCCACGCGTACTCGAAGGCGTGTTCCTTGCCCCAGTTGTGGCCCTGCATGCCGTACCAGCCATCGATGTCCACGCTCTCACCTGGGAGCTCGAGAGATCCGCCAAAGCGGAGGGAGGGAAATGGCGTCAGCAACTTCGACTTTGGAAACGGGCCCACGCGGAGGAGCTTCCAAGGAAGAATCGACAGTGGCTCTGCGACCGGCGAGGTCTCGGCGCGCCAAGAGATGTCAAAGCGCACCCGGCCTTCCGGCGCTTCGACCTCCCCCTTCGCGTGTCCACTTGCACCCAGGTTCATCGACATCGATCGGGTGTGTATGCCCGCGGCCGCGAGGCTCGCTTCTCGGAGCGGTTGCGTCACCCGCTGGGCGATGGTGAGCTTACGCTCACCGTCGAACCAGATGAACCAGCTCTCGGCGACGGGTGGAGCATCCAGCGGGGCGAGGATGGTCTGTTTCAACCAGAAGGCACGAGGACGAGCGGGGTCGTTCGCGCGAATGAACCAGCTCTCGATGTGGCCCTGGCCTCCCATGAAGCGACAGGCGTTGTCGGCCGGCTCGGGTCCAAGGAGCCCAGCCAGGCGGCCCTGCGTGATCACAAGCGCGCCTCCTCGAGGGTGCGCAGCCCGGTGGCGGCGTGGTCACGCATCGCCTTCGATGCCGCCTTCGCGTCGCGTACACGAATCGCCGCGACCGCGCGCCGATGGTGACGAGGATCGAAGACGTCCGCGCGATAGAGCGGAAGGAACCGCTCGGCGTTCTGAAAGTAGACCTCGCGCACGACGCGAGAGAGCAGCGTGAGGAGCTGGTTGCCGGAGATGAGCATGAGCTCGTGGAAGAAGTCGTAGTCGATGCGCTGCGCGGACCCCGGCTTGAGCTTGGGGTCGGAGAGCTGGCGCGCGAGATCTCCTAGGCGGGCCATCGACGCCGCGTCCGCCTTGAGTGCCGCCTGCTCGGCGCCCCAGGCCAGGAGCAAGCCTCGCACCTCGTGGAGGTCTCGCATGATCGCCCGCCCCTGCTCTCCACCGGCCTCCATCAGCGCGGGGACGATCCCCAACCCCGGATCCAGCAGCAGATCGGCCACCCGTGTGGCTCCGCCCTGGCGAATCTTCACGAGGCCCCAGGCCTCCAGGCGCTTCATGGCCTCGCGTACGCTCGAGCGGTTGACCGCGTACTTCTCGGCCAGCACTCGTTCGGACGGAATCGCATCGCCGGGCTTCAGACGGCCCTTCACGATCGCCGTTCGAAGGGTGGATGCGAGTTTGTCCGCGACATTCATACGGGAGACGGCCCTCATAACTGGTCCGACCAGTAGCACCGATGGGGGACGGTTTGCAACCACCGCACAGGGGTCGCATTGACAGTTGCGGCCGAAGGGCTCAGACATGGCCCGACCAGTTCTGCCTTTCCGGTCGCTAGGAGTTCACGATGCAGGCCCCATTCGACCCCGTGCCCCGCGCCTTCGAGCGGCTTCAGCAGGCCGCAAAGACCGCTCCGTCTCCGTCCGTTGCTGAGCGCGACGACCGGCTCGAGCGGCTGGAGCGCTTGCTCGTGGCTCACCGAGAGGACTTCGTGCGCTGCATCTCGGAGGACTTCGGGGTGCGACCGCGCGCCGAAACACTCTCGGCAGATCTGCTGCTCACGCTCGATGGCGTTC
The DNA here is from genome assembly GCA_011526105.1 of Deltaproteobacteria bacterium. Lineage (GTDB taxonomy): Bacteria > Myxococcota > Kuafuiibacteriia > Kuafuiibacteriales > Kuafuiibacteriaceae > WYAZ01. The sequence goes on from WYAZ01000192.1 coordinate 14,819, forward strand.
GCTACGCGCGTCGCCATCTCAGGTCGTGGATGAAGCGTAGGCCGGCGCCTCCGCATCCGGTCTTCTTGCCGTCCCGCGCATTCGTAGAGCCTCGGCCGCGCGGCGTCGTGGGTGTCATCGCCCCGTGGAACTACCCGGTGAACCTGGCGCTGGGCCCGCTCGGCGCGGCGCTCGCGGCTGGGAACCGAGTGCTCGTCAAGCCCTCGGAGCTCACGCCGAAGACCGCCGCGCTCATCGCCGAGACCATCGCCGAGCGCTTCAGCGCGGACGAGGTCGGGGTCGTCACCGGCGGTGCCGAAGTCGCTCGTTCGATCACCGCGCTCCCGCTCGACGCGTTGGTGTTTACGGGCTCCACCGCGGTGGGGAGGCTCGTGGCTCGGGCCGCGGCAGAGAACCTCACCCCGGTCACCCTCGAGCTGGGTGGCAAGTCACCCGCGCTCGTCCACAGCTCGTTCAATCTCGATCTCGCCGCCGAACGTATCATCGCCGGCAAGCTCTTCAACGGCGGCCAGACCTGCATCGCACCGGACTACGCGCTCGTGGCCAGGGGCTCGGAGGCGCGGTTCGTATCAGAGCTGAAGAAGGCGGTCGCGCGCGGCTATCCGCAACTCCAAGGCCTGAGCTCCATCATCCACGAGGGGGCACTGCATCGCCTACAGGGCATCGTCGAAGACGCACGCTCGAAGGGTGCGCGCGTCGAATTGCTCGGTGATCCATCGCCTGGAGGCCGCGTCATGACGCCCGTGGCGTTGCTCGACGTCACCGAGGATATGCTCGCGATGAAGGAGGAGATCTTCGGGCCGGTGTTGCCCATCGAGACCTTCGAGTCATTGGATTCGGCCATCTCCCGCATCGCCGCGCGTCCGCACCCGCTGGCGTTCTACTACTTCGATGAGGACGAGGGCCGCATTTGCGATGTGCTCGCGCGTGTCACCTCCGGTGGCGCTTGCATCAACGACACCCTCGTCCACTTCGCCCAGGAGTCGCTCCCCTTTGGTGGAGTGGGAGCGAGCGGCATCGGCGCCTACCACGGGCGAGCGGGCTTCGAGACGTTCTCGCATGCTCGCTCCGTTCTGGTGGCAAGCCGGTGGAGCCCCGCGCGCAAGCTCCTCGCGCCGCCCTACGGGTCCATCCTCGAGAAGGCGCTGGAGTTGCTCGTGCGCACCAGGTCTGCCAGTTCCGACGCGCATCGGCCGAAATCGCGACCGAAGGGGTCTTGAGATGAGCTCTACTCCGGATCGACTTCGATCTCGTAGAGAAGGTGTTCGCCCCCCGTTGCGTACAACCGGCCTCGATGAGCCGTCAGTGAGGTGACCACCGCGCCGGTCCTCAACCGGACCTCTTGGTCCAAATCAAGGGACGTGGCTCGGGCGCATGCGCTGAGTGGACTTCGGTAATACACCGCACTGCACTGATGGGATCCGATGAGGACCCCGCGGTCTCCTGGTACCGGCACGACCGAGGCGAGCTCCAGCGCAGCGCTGCGCCGCCCGCAATCGAGCCCACTGCTCGCGCAGGCGGCCGCCTCCACCGGAACGGCCATGCGATGCCGTCGCCACACCGACCCCGGTCCCCGAGCAAAGACGTTCCCGAGCAACCCCACGGCGATGACCGTCGACTCGGCGTCGTCGAGTCGAGTCGCCGCGTGGAAGCGGATGCTGGCGTCGATTCCCGTCTCGTAGCTGCGACCGGCCGATGGCCCCATGAAGAGATCTCCCTCGAAGGCAAAGCCGCCGCCCCCCACCACCAAGTGGCGCGCGCCGGGCTCCTCGAGCGCAACCACCGCGCGCCCGTCCAGACCACGCGCGTGGGACCATTCGGGCGACGCCGTGGGGCTGGTGGCGGTCGCGACCACGAAGCGGCCCACGGCCGAATAGCTTCCGTCGGCCTCGAAGAGCAGATGTCGCATCGAAGCGTCCGTCTGCTCCGGCGCGGGTTCATAAACCCAAGAACGCCCACGCTCTAAGCGTCCGTCCGGGTGCACGAGCACGTAGGCGAGCGCTGCGCCAGCGTCTTGTTCGAACCCAAAGGGCTCGTTGTTCTCCCGGAGCGTGAGCGCGAGAACGGCGACCGCAGCACCGCCAGGCGCTCGGACCGGCGCGATCGCGCCAAACTTGATGTCCCACTCGAGTCGACCCAGTTCAGGGTGCTCGAGGATCTCGGTGAGCGGCAGCCGATCGATCGCCAGATCGACACGCCCTCCGCGTCGTACGCGGAGCAGTCCCCGCGCCCCGAAGAGGAGCAGGGTGTCTTCGTCGAGCTCGCCGACGGTCTCGGCAAAACCGACGCCCGCGGTGCCTTCGATGTGCGCGAACAGATCGACGTTCTCCGCCACCGGGCTGAGCCGCAGCCCAGGTCCACGCCCACAGACGCGCGCCTCGAAGCGGAGCGCGAGACCTGCCGGCAAGGGCCAGGTCTCCTCGGTGGGGTCGGCGTCTTTGAACGAGGAGACGGAGGCTGCGGTTGGGATGATCTCGAGCGGGACGACGAGGCGTCGGTCCTCTTCGAGAAAGCCATCCTCGGTGCAAGCCGAGATCTCACCCGAAGCGCGCAACATCGAGACCTCGTCCAGCTTCGAAACGTCGTAGGCAGGAAATCGAGCGCGAAGCTCGGCTTCGTCGATGCTCAGCATCAGGAGGCGATGGTCGGCGCGAATCGTCGTCGCGCGGGGGAGCTCGTCCCCGGCGCCGAAGGGACCCACGGGCTCACTGACGGGTCGGTTCTCTGAATCGACGGTGACGAGAAATCGAATCCCCGTTGTTTGGGGCGGCTCGAAGCCTTGGGCCTCCACGCAGGAGAGAATGGCGGCGCTAAGGAAGCCCCAGAGGTTCCGCACTGCGGGGAGTATAGCTCGGGCTGGGCGGTCCACGATACGACGCCCGCCAGCGGCAGAAGGCTCGAGCTCATCTCGAGACCCCTTTGGTCGCGATCCAGGCCCAACACCGCGCATCGACGCGTATCGGTCGTCTCGCCCGGGCAGGGGTCTCGAGATCAGCTCGAGCGAGTTCTGATCCTCGAGACTGCCCCATGAGCTGGGGGGACTCTCGCAGCCGGCGTAGGCTCATAGGGCCCCTGACGTGATCGTATGACGTGGTGGTGAGCGTGGTCGTGGCCCTCATCGGGAAACGTGGCCTCTGGACGTAGCCGATCGACGATCCGACGAAACGAAGTTCGAAATGCCTTGGAGCGATCGACCCGTCGCTGACGGCCGGTACCGCCGGCACGCGCACGAAGATGAACTCCAATGAGCGACCTGAGTTAGCGCAGGACCACGACGAGGGTCACGACACACGTCTCCCGATGAGGGCCACGACCACGCTCACGACCAGGTTTCACGCTCACGCTCACGACTCAGCGTCTTGGAGAGCTCGATCGCTCGGCCGAGGACGCCATCGAGTGCAAGCGCGGGGTTCGCGCTCTCAGCCCACGGAACGCTTTTCGCGCGGATAGACGCACATTCATGAAGCGATCGACGAGATCGATCTCATGCATCGCGATGTACTCGATCGGGCCAGCCGCGCGCTCTGGGAGGAGATTCGATCGCTGCTCGCTCGGCAACGCAGGCTCGCTGGGCGTGGGGCGGGAGATCTGGAGTGCGTTCGGGTGCGAGAGCGCCTGCTCGCGCTCAAGGCCCTCAGCGCGCGCTATCGAGAGGTGCAGCGTCGCGAAGCATGGGCGCGCTGGGAGGGAGGCTGAGCGAGAGCGAGGAGGTGGCGCTCGGAGCCGAGGTCACACGCGGGGCGCGACCTCGGCCGAGCGCCCACGGCCTACGGACAGACGCCGAACTCGCCGGCGTTCTGACACATGCCAGCGTTCGGGCAAGTAGACGGGCTGGCGGCGGGGTCACAGACCTGGCGGCAGTTCTGTCCGTCGCACACCGCGCCTCGCATGCAGAGGTTCGCTCCGCTGCAGGGCTGGCCGACCTGAGCGGTGCCTTCCGTCGAACAGAAGTTCCCGTCCTGATACGCCTGGCAGTACTCGCCCGCCGGGCAGTTGTCGCTCAGCACCGTGCAGGTGGTGGGGGCATCGTCGCAGAAGCCGAAGGGCAGGGCCTGGCCATTCTGATCTTGGATGCCAAAGCAAACCTCGTCCTGTCCGCAGCCGGCGCCACCCGTTGGGTTACAAGGCGTCATGCACGTGCCGCCCTGGCCCAAGTTCAAGCACATCGAGCCCTTCATGCACGGGTTCTGCGGGCTGCAGGCGCCGCCCGCCACCGCGGTGCCTTCCGGAATACAACCGAAGTCGTTCGCGCCCCCGGTGTACTCGCAGTAGTTGGTGGCTTCGCACATGTCGTCCCACGGAACGCAGGCGGGGGGATTCGGCAAGCACAAGCCGTACGCGGGCGCGGCCTGAAGCGGCCCGACGCAGCCATAGCCGTTCGGGTCGTTGCCGAGGTTGGCGCAGTCGGTGTCATCACCGGCGTCGCAGATCTTGAGGCAGATCGCGCCGTCGCCCGGGTCGAGGCAGGTGAGCCCCGGAGCGCAGCTATCGGGCGCGCCGGCGCAGCTCGCGAGGTACGCCACGGGTCCACCGATGGGCATGCGACACTGTGGTCCGGCCGGAGCGGCGAGGTTCAGGCGACAGGTCTCGCCCTGGCCGCAGTTGGTGTCCGTGACCGGGTTGCAGGCGGCGGGGGTGCTGCCGTCGGGGTTGTTGACGTTGCCGTCGGGGTTGTTGACGTTGCCGTCGGGGTTGTTGACGTTGCCGTCCGGGTTGTTGGTGCCACCGTCGGGGTTGTTGGTACCTTGGTCTTTGAGCTGGACGCCGCTGTCGGCGTCGCCGGCGCTGTCACCACAAGCCACGAGGAACATCGCCGAAGCGAAGAAGAGAGAGAGGGATGAGACCTTGATCATGGTGGCTCTTCTACCCCGCTTCATGGGTAGTGCGGCAACCGAAAAAAGCGCGGGTTTGCCACGAAAGGGCGGATCTAACCGCGGTGCAAAGCCTGGATATGACGCACCCAGCCATCCAAACAGGCTTCGAGATCCTGTCGGCAGACCAGGAACGCCGCACGGTCCATGCCCACGGGATCCGCGATTTCTTCGAAGCGGTCGCTCGGGGTCGCGAACCTCCAGAAGGGTTGGACCTTCGATTCGAGCGAAGGATCTCGGCTGAGGATCTCGGACCGATGAATGGGGGACATGACCACGAGGTGGTCCGAGAGCTTGGCGATCTGAGGGGACAGGCCCTGGGAGCGGTGGCCGCCGATGTCGATGTCGATCTCGCGCATGACCTCGACCGCGTGGGCAGCGGCGGGGCTGCCTTGGATGCCGAGCATACCCGCAGAGATCACCGCCGCTTCGATCCCGGCCTCGCGCAGCGCGCGCTCGCCGAGCGCCGCGGCCATCGGCGAACGGCAGATGTTGCCGCTGCAGATGAAGACGATCCGTGTCGGAGTCACGACCTGGACGGCTAACACGGATGACTCGAAGGGTCACGCTTGACCGGCCTGCCATGTCAGCCCAGCCTCGTGTTCCTTGCGGCAGTACTCATTCACCGCGGGCCTGTGCCTTTTTTCGATCTCGGGCGCTTTCACCGCCTGCGTCGACGCAGGTCGTGGGTTGACCTGGCCGGACGTGGATTTCCGACTGGCGTTCCTGCTCGCCAAGAGTCCGAGCGAGCCCCTTCGATCGGTCTCCTTGGTACACTCGCCAGACCAAGCGGGAACGCCGATCGACACCGCCGCGGCGCTGCGGAGCGACGAGACGGCCGTGTTGGTGCTCCTCGACGAGGCCGCGCTCCTCGAGATCCATCCCCAGGTCGATCTCGAGGGTCTCGCTCGCGCGACCCACCGGCCGGCGGTGAGTGAATGCGCTACGCGGCGGACGCTCGACGATACGGCAGAAGCGCCCTTCCCGAGCACCGCGGTCGTCTACGCCGAGGTCGAGGGCCGGCTGACCCTCGTGCCCGAGCCCGCGTCGCTCCTCGCTCGCGCCGGCCGCCTGTCCTTGCCCATCGCGAATCAACCCTGCGACTCGGGTCTCGAGGCGCGACGATTTGGCGACGACTGGTCGGTGCTTGCGGAAACACTCACGCTCGATGGTCGGACGTTCCGCCGAGACACCGCCGGAGATACACACGCGTTTCAGATCTTTGCCGCGCAGTATCTCGATGACGACCGCCTGGTGCTCGGGCTCGGTCACGCGCTCGTTGTCCTCGAACGCGGTCAGCTCCTGAGCTCGAATCGGGGCCCGTTCTACTGGTCCCTCGGTCAGCTTCCCGTGGGCGAGGCGGACCCCGTTTGGGTTGCGGCGGTCATGGTCGATCCGATCGTCCGCCCTGGGGGCGTTCGACGCGTCGCGGCTTCAATCAACACCAAGACCAACGAGGTTCCCCTGGCCCATCTGGCGGTCTTCGAGGTGTCCGAGGTAGGTATCAGCCTCATCTCCACCACGACGGTCGCGGGTGAGCTCGGCGAGTTCCATCTCGACGCCGAGGGCCGGATCATCGGGCTCGTCGCCGGGAACGCCGCGCCCGAGGTGCGGGGTCGAGTCCTCGCCGTATTGGGCGCAGCAGATCGTTTCGAGCTCTTCCGGCTCAGCACCAGCTTCCGGAGCATCACGACGACCGAAGCCCCTGCGTTCATGCACGTCGGCCTCACCCAGGAGGATAGACTCGTGGTCGGCGACCTCCTCGATCCCGACGGCTGGCGCACGCTCCGCGACTCGAGTGATGGCGCTGGAGAACGTGAGGGCGTGACCGCCGTTCACGACGGTCGGACGCTGCACGTCTTTCTCGGCAGCGCCGCGAGCGGCGTGCTGCATGTTCGAGACGACGGCACCTCGCGCGGTCTACCGGTCTTTCTCGACTCGGAGGTGAGCGGAGCGGGATGCGTGAGTCCAACGACGACGTGCGGATATCCCAGTCTCGCCTCCGCGCCTTCGCGTTTATGGTCGGCGCGGGGGGCCCGTGGTCTCACGCTCGCCGTCGCATCCACGAAGTGCGAACATGTGGTGGCCGCGCCTGCCGAGTCCGGCTGCTTCGGCCTGCTCAACGTCGGAGCGCAGCCCATCGGCTTCGAAGATCGTGCCCTCAGCGGGGTCTACGGGCGGCCCGGTCACGATCAGGCGCTGGTCATCGGCAGCAGCGGTACGGCCTTCGAGCTGTTCGTGAAGGAACCTGCGCGCTGAAGCAGGCTCTGAATCGCCCGACCTCAGCGGCTGGGTGCACCGAGGCTCAACGCAGACTCGAAGATCATGCGCAGCATCTCGTCGAGCACCTGGAGCTCGATGCGCTCGTCCGGACCGTGGCCGGTGTAGCCGCGGCCGGGCATCGAGGGCCCGAAGGACACCGCGCCGGGGAACAGACGAGCGTAGGTGCCGCCGCGGATCGACACCGGTTGGGCCTCCGTGTCGCCCGTGACCTCGCGATAGATCCGCATCAAGGTCGGCACCAGGATGCCGCGGGTGTCGGCCAAGGCTGGCTCGCCCACCCAGCGTTCGGGTGAACGGAGCGTCGGCGCTCGCGCCTTCAGCCGATCGAGCGCGGCATCGAGCATGCGCTCCATCTCCGCCTTTGTTCTTCCGGCGGGCCTTCGCATGTTCACGCCGAGCGTGATCGCGTCATCTTTGGTGTGAAGCAGCGTGGGGATCACGAGCAACGCACCCATCGTCGGGTGATCGTGCGCGAGACCGAGCTTTTCACCGAAGTGGTCCTCCACGAACATCTCGTTCACGAGATCGAGCATCTCGGTCACCGGGTTTGCGGCCGCGTCCAGCCGAGATGCCACGCGAGCCAGAAGCCACAGCGCGTTGTCGCCGAGCTCCGCCTCCGACGAGTGCACCGCGTGACCACGCGCCTTTACGTAGAGCCGTGGACCGGCGGAGCGAACGGTGAGGGCGAAGCGCCCGCCGCCAAGCTTCGCGATCTCTTCCAAGCCGATTCGCTCGATCTCGGCTCGTAGCGATTCGATCGCCTGACCCTTCGCGGGGAGCACCGTCATCGACGCTTCGCCCGGGACCTGCGTGAGGAACTGCCCGGCGTCCGCTCGTTCGATACGCGGACGATCACCCGCGTCGAGCTCGCGAGGGCCGGGATGAGAGAGGGCGAGCTCCCATGCGACGAAGCCCGACTCGGCGATGACCACCGGATAGCTCGCGTCGATCGAGATGACGTGCTCGGGCTTGGTGCTGGTCTTGGCGTAGCGCACCATGCCGTCCCAGTCGTGCTCCTCGGCGGTGCCGAGGATGGCGACGGTCTGGCCTTTGGGGGCGAGCCCGAAGCGAGCGAGCGTGTGCATCGCGACGAGCACCGCCGCGATGGGGCCCTTGTCGTCTTCGGTCCCGCGGCCGTAGAGCTTTCCGTCTCGCTCCCAGGCCGTAAAGGGCGGTCCGCTCCAGCCCTCAGGGACCTCGCCTTCGCCCGCAGGGACCACATCGGCGTGCATCACGTAGCCGAGCCGCCTCGGTCCCGAGCCAAGCCGAAGCTCCCATGCGTCCTCGTCGCCGAAGCGCTCGAACTCGAAGCCGGCCTGCTGAGCGTACTGTTCGAGGAAGCCTCGCATCTGGACGAAGGCGGGGTTCTCTTTGGCCGGTCCCTCCGCGCTCACGGTGCGAAAAGCCACGAGCTGCTTCGTGAGCTCGACCGCCTCTTCGAGCCCGCAGCGCTCTAGGAAAGCTCTCGCGGCCTCCACCGAGCCTCGATCACTCGCCCCGATGGCGCAGTTTGCGGGGGTGCGCGGACCGCTCGCGCAGCTGAGAAAGCAGAGGGGGAGTGCGAATCGACTGAGGGTGTGCATGGGGAGGGCAGGGCTCCTTACGCGAAGCGCTCGCGGCTGAGAAGCACAGAACCGCGGCCGGTCGTGCGGGACTCGACCCGACTCGAGCCTGGGTCCATACTGCCGCCATGTGCCGCCTCTTCGGCTTCCGGAGCGTGATCCCCAGTCAGGTTCACCGCTCGCTCGTGCACGCCGACAACGCGCTGATGAATCTGTCGGAGAAGCATCCCGACGGCTGGGGGGTCGCGTTCTATGTGGACGACGCGCCCCACGTCACGCGGAGCACCTCCACCGCCATCGAGGACCAGCTCTTTCGGCGGGTCAGCGGCGTGGTCTCGTCCGAGACCGTGGTGGCGCACGTGCGCAAAGCCACGCAGGGTGATCTGTCGGTCCTGAACTGCCACCCCTTTCAGTACGGCAAGTGGGTCTTTGCGCATAACGGTGACGTGCCCGAGTTTTCGAAGCATCGCGCCGCGCTCGTGGCCGAGATTGCTCCCCGGCTCCGGCGATACGTCCTCGGCGACACCGACAGCGAGGTGATCTTCTTTCTCTTCCTCTCGGCGCTGCAGCGTCACGGACCGCTCGGACAGCGCATCGGCATCGATGAGGTCACCGAGTCCCTGGCGACCGCGATGCGCACGGTACGCAGCATCGCGGACGACGCGCAGCAGGAGAGGTTATCGCTGCTCACCTGCATCGTGACCAACGGGAGCACCATGGCCGCCACGCGCGGAGGCAAGGAGCTCTTCTACTCCACGCACAAAACGCGGTGCGCGGACCGCGAGACCTGCCCCAGCCTCTCGCCCGAGTGTGAGGCGCTGAGCCTCACCGGGTTCGTGAACCACCTGATATTTTCGAGCGAGCCGCTCTCGGGCGAGAATGTCTGGCTCGAGATGAAAGATGGCGACATCCTTGGGGTTGACTGGCGCATGAAGGTCTCCCGGGCCAGCGTGACGCGCGACGTCACCTGAGGTGACGGCCAGCACTTCGTGGTTTCAGCCTTTCTCTTTCCGGCCTCACGCCGTATGAGCCCAGGCATGCATAAGGAGGCCGCACGCATGCTCACAACCTCGCGCTTCAACGCCACCCTGGCCCTCACCGCGCTCTTGGGCGCGGCGGGCTGTGGGCCCACCGCCGATCCAGACCGCCTCTCGACGCGGCTACCGGAAGCCACCACACACCTCGCCGACTCGAACATCCCCGCGGCGGATGCCAGCCTCGAGACGGTCGTGAGCACAGACGATGCCTCGGCGGCGGAGTATGCGCTTTCGGCCATCACCTTCCTCGCGAACGGTCAGCGGAGCTGCCCCGGGCTCGGCTCGGCCTTGGCGCGCTTGCGCATCGACTTCGACCCCTCCGTCGTATTGTTCGGCGCCAATGGATACTTCGGTCGGTATCGTCAGGACCCGGAGATGGCAGCAAACTTCCTCGAGGGCCAGATGGAGCTTGCGGTCGACAACAGCGTCTTTGCCGATGACGCCGACGTAGAGACGATCATGGCTGCCGGTCGAGACGCGGTGCCTTGTCTCGAAGAAGCCGAGCGTCGCCTCCGGCGCGCCTTTGAGCTCGCAGGCAGTCCCAGCGTGCAGATTGAGATCCCCGGCGGGCTCTTGCACGTGAGCGAGCCGGTGGTGATGAATGGACCGGAGCTTCGCGTGCTCCAGGCGTCGCTTGGTCTCGCCGCCTCCAGCTTTCGGATCTCCGACGCCTTCGATGTGAACGTGCCCACCGATGGACCCATGGTGCACCGATGGACCGAAGACCCCGCGGTGCACGCCCAAAACGTCATGGACCTCGAGGCCATCGCGGACGACCTCAACACGCGGTTCTTGAAGCTCGAAGCGGACGGCGCCGACCGGCTCGAGGACGAGCGGGAGCTCATCGCGGAGCGCCTCAACGTGCTGAAGGATGCCCTCACCTGGTCGCGGGAGACGGCGGATGGGGTGGGCCAGATCCAGCTCGGCCGCGTGTCACCTCGTGCGCTCGAGATCCTCGAAGGCTACGTGGACGCCATGATCGCCTCCGTCGACGGGCCCGCGCGCGTTCCTTTTGCCAGCGGCGAGGTCGACCTCGATCTGTCGATCTTCTTCGATGGCACCTTCACGCCCATCAGCGAACCCATGGCGGTTGATGCCTACGAGTACCCCGGCAATCCGGAGTTCGAGGAGCCCGGCTACTACAGCGCCTCACTCTACGTCGATCCGGTCTCGCTCACGACCTTCGCGAATCAGTTCTTCTCGAAGCGCGTGCTCGATGTGCCGGGCCCCTTTGGCAGCACACACGAGGTCAGTCTGCTCGGGGCCACGCAGGCGGACATCGACGCGCTCGAGACGCTGGTGCTGATGTTCGATCCCTTGAGGTCGTACGTCTCGCGGAACTTCTCGCAGGAGTTCTAGAGAGTCGGCCGCGCTTCGGGCAAGAATTGCGTTGACGATTTTTGGTCGGACCGGAGAAAGAGCCGGTCATGAAGCTGCTTCTCAAGTTTGGTGCCATCCTCCTGGCGGTCCTCCTGTTCAGCGTGGGGGGTCTGTATGGTTGGGCGAGGCAGGCGGTCGCCGAGCGGCTTTCTCGGACGCACGAGGCTCATCGCATCGACGTTCCGGTTCCGATGCCGCTGACCGAGGCGGAGCTCGCCGCCTTGCGCCAAGAACGAAGCGCGCCGGCTTCGGAAGGGGCGGAAGTCTCGGCTGATGCAGCACCGACCGACCCGCTCGCCGGCCTGGACCTCGCCGCCATCGCGCTCGAGCGAGCCCAGGCGCGCGGCAAGCACTTGGTGGAGGCTCGCTACGCGTGCGTCGAGTGCCACGGCAAGAATCTCGCGGGCGGCGTCATGGTCGATGACCCAGCGATGGGGCAGTTGCTCGGTCCCAACCTGACCGCCGGTGAAGGAAGCCGAACGAAGGGCTTCACGTTCGCCGACTGGGACCGCATCGTTAGGCACGGCCTGAAGAAGGACGGCACCGCCGCGCTCATGCCATCCGAAGACTTCGTCGAGATGTCGGACCGCGAACTGAGCGACATCATCGCTCACTTGCAAACGTTTCCGGCGGTGGACAACGTCGTGCCACCATCGACACTGGGGCCGCTCGGGACCGTGCTCGCCGCGCTCGGTAAGCTCCCGCTCTCGGTCGAGTTCATCAAGGACCACCAAGCCGCGCACGCGGCCGAGCCGCCGGAGGAAGCCGAAAGCGTCGAGTTCGGGGGTCACTTGGTTCAGATCTGCCGGGGCTGCCACGGTGTGTCGCTCGCTGGTGGACCCATCCCGGTGGGGCCTCCAGACTGGCCGCCGGCCGCGAACCTCACCCCCCACGAAAGCGGCCTTGCGAGCTGGAGCTTCGAGGACTTCGATCGCGTGATGCGCGAAGGTAAACGCAAGGACGGCCAGCCCATGAAGGACCCCATGACGCTCGTGGTCCCTTACGCGGTGAAGATGAAGCCGGTCGAGATGAAGGCGATCTGGACGTATCTGCGATCTTTGAAACCGCTGCCCGTCGGGGGTCAGTAGTTCAACCGATGCGCTTGGGCGCTCGGGTTCATGGGGTCTGCGGCACTGCGGGGCGTGCGCGCAGGATGGCCACGCGAGCGGGCGCGCTCGGATCGGACGAGCTCGCGTAACCGGCGACCAGGAACGTGCGTGCATCGAGCGCGACGAGGTGCGTCTGTGAGTACACACCGGTGATCGCGTCGTTCTGCTCCGGACAGAGCCCATCTCGATGAGAGAGCTGGAGCGCTTGGCCGAAGGTCACGGTGAATAGGACGGAGTCGTAGAGCGGGATCACTTGGTGCGCGAGCTGTGCGTTGACGGACACCCACGAGGTCCAGACGCCATTGGCCCCTCGCTGATAGAAGCTGTTGCCGAGGCCGGCGGTGATCTTCGGGGCTAGGGCGACGATGACCTCCCCCGCTCGGGCGACCCGGTCGAGGCGTTCGTCGGTAGCGACCGGGATGGCTTCGGCTCCGGTGTACTGGTCGGCCGACCACACGTGCACGCGATTCCCGGAATCGAGCCCGAAGATGTCCGCATCGCGGACGATCATGCCGAGTCGAGCGCGGCCGTCCTCGAGATCCGTCCCGACGAGTTCGCCGCGGACCCGGCGCAGCCGAACGATCCGTCCGTCGTACCGACGCATGACCCACTCGTCCGGGCGTTGGGGTACGAGCTCCGCGGGACACTGGGGCGCCCCAACCTCCGTGTAGAGCGGCGCAAACGGCGCATCGAACGAAGCGCTCCGCCATACGGTGCTCGTGTGAGTGCCGCCCGACCTCACGCAGTCACCCACCAGAACTCCACCTTGGCCATCACCCGCCAGGAATGAGATCGATCCTCGGTCGGCGATCATCTGCGCCAAGAAGTGCGTGGGTTCAATCGGGGCGCTGGTCCACTGACCTGCGACTTCGCGAAGGACGTAGATGCGTTCCGAGCGATTGCTCGCATAGCTGACCAGAGCGAGCTTTGGGCCCAGTCCGGCGACACGGCTCGGGCGCGGCGCGTCGTCCGAGACCACTGTGCCGACGACCTCGAGATCAAAGCAGCCCTCGCGATCGAGGGGCAGTCGCGGGCTCACGAAGGTCGAAAACGGTGGACCCGCAATTCCGCGAGTCCACTCTTGGGCGCCGACCTCACCGTCGATGTCGAGCCACTGGTCCTCGGGAAAGGAGGTTGAACGCGGGATGGGCCCGAAGTCCTCCTCGGTGGTGCGGCTGGGCATGGCACCCGCGTCGAGCCCCAGCTCCGCCAAAGGCTCTTCGTAGTAGCGCGCGACCACGCGCAGAGGACCTACGCGATCGTAGGCTTCCAGGAAGGGCAGATCGCGTGGCTCCTCGATCTCGAAGGCCACGACCTCCACGCTGTCGTCGCGCACGAGCCCGACGATGCCCGATTGAGCAGCGATCGGGGGCTCGAGCTGAACTCGATCGACCTCACGACGTTCGCATCCGGTGAAGGAGAGCAGCCCGAGCGCGAACAGACTCGCACGACCGCGTCTGTGCTCGAACGGCGCGAGGCTATTCTGCGTCGTAGGCAAACTCGACCTCATAGACCTCGTCCTCGCCGGCCCCGAGATAGACTCGGCCTTCATGCTCCAGCAGAGCTCGGACCCCTTGGTTCTCGCGGTACTCGATGGAGGTGTTTTCGAGCGCCACCGCACTCGAGCATGGATCGAGTTCACTTCTCCAGAAGAGCGCCCGGCAGTGGTTGCTTCCGACCAGGAACCCGCCATGCGCAGGCACGCCCAGCACCCGGTCGATCCGTCGCAGAGGCCGCCATCGTCCACACGTCACCTCGGTCCCAAGACAGGCCTGGGCCTCGGTCGGGAAATTCAGGCCCAGACTTCTCCAGTCACGGACGGCCGTTCGCTCGAGCAGCAGACCGCCATCGGCCGAGACGATGAGGGAGGGTCGACCGGTTCGCCGGCGGGTGGCAGAGGTCAACCGATTCAGGTGGGCCTCCGGGATCGCGTGGGCTCGCTCCGGGTCGAAGCCCAAGAATAGATCCCCTTCGAGCACCTGTCCCCCGTTGGCCAGAACCAGCATCGGGGCGTCGAGTTCACCGAGTGAAAAGATCCACGTGCCTTCGAACCCCTCCTCGGACTGTAGTCGGGGCCGCGCAGACGGGCTCGTGGCGGTGAGCACCGTATGGAGACCCACGGCGACGTAGCGGCCGGTCTCCTCGAGGAGCAGGTGCTCGAGCCGGACCTCCTCGGCTTCGGGGGGCGTGGCCAGGAGCAGTGGCTCGCCCAACACGAGCGGGGAGTCCGGTCGAGCCGTGAGCCAAATGACGGCGGCACCCTCGTTGAGCCTGTTTGTCCGATCGCTGGTGTCCGGGCGCTGGTCTGCCAGCAGCAGCACCCCTTCGGAGGAGGCGGCCGCCGTCCTGACGGCCCAGCTGTAGGGATCGGGGGCAAGGGGCAAGGTGGAGGTGACGTCCAGGAAGTCACGCGAAAGATCCGGGGCCTGCCCCCGGCGAAGTCGCACCACGGCGCTGAAGCCGACCGCGAGCAAGGTGTCGTCGCCGAGGGGTACGAGGGTGTGCACGCGGCCAAGGGCCCCGCGCATCGAGGATGGCATGATATGTTCGCTCTCTCCGAACGGACGAAGGATCGCTCTCGGGCCGCGCTGGCAAGCCCTCGCCTCGAAGCGAAGCGCCAACCCCTCTGGCAAGGCCTGTTGCTCGGCCGCGGCCCCCTGTTCCAGCGGCCACACCAGGATGGCCTCGGCGAGCGCCTCGAGCGGAACGAGCAGACGGCGCTCTTCCTCGAGCAGACCGAATTCGCTGCAGAGCTCGAGCTCGCTCGACGCGCGAACCAACGACACTTCGCTGAGGTCTCGAGCGAAGTATGCGGGAAAGGAGGTGCGAGTACGGTCTTCGTCGAGCTGGAGGAGTTGTCGTTCGTGACCGGGCGGGATCGCAAAGGCGGGTGGCAGCTCGGTCGCCCCTCGATAGGGTCCATCCGGCAGCCCGACGAGCTGGCCTTCTTCGTCGAGGGTGAGCACGAAGAAGAGGCCGTTCTCGAGCTCGATGCCGAGGTTAGCCGAGTCCACACACGCCGCGCTCACGAGCACGAGCAGTGCGAAGATGGATCGGCGCCCTCGCATGCCGATCAGCTCGCGACCGGGACCTTGTTCCCAGCGTCATCGACGGTCACATAGATCACGTCAGCCTCGGTCACCTTGACGACCGAACGGCCATCCGAGCTGCGCAAGGCCTCCACCTCCACGTGGATCTGGAGGCTGGTCCGGCCGGTGCGTGTGCAGGTCGTGTAGAAGGAGACGACATCTCCCACATAGACCGGTTGGTGAAACTCCACAGCGTTCATCGCGACGGTGACGACCTTGTGACGCGAGACTTTTCGGGCCTCTACCGCGCCGGCGAGGTCGATTTGGCTCAGGATCACCCCGCCAAAGATGGTCCCGTGGGCGTTCGTGTCTTTGGGGAGCAGCATCACCCGGATCGCGAGGTTTCGTTCGCCCATCCCATTGTTGCTATCAGACCTTGCCCAAAGAGGCATCCGTGGATAGGCAGAGCGCCATGCGCAGCCCCTCCCACCTCTGGTCCCTCCTCCTCGCCCTCCCGCTCGCCGGCGCCATCGCGTGCGGCGACGACAGCCCCGCCGCCGACCTTGGGGTCGCGGACAGCGGCGTGCATCCGGACGCAACGGTTCGACCCGACGCAACCGCGGATGCCGGACGCACCGACACCGGAGTTGCAGACAGCGGCGTGGATGCAGGCGCTGACGCGGGTCCTGTGGACACCGGCCTCGCGCCGCAGGGCATCGTGCTCATTCACACCAACGACGAGCACAGCCACATGTTCGGCTTCGGACCCGAGGTCGATGACTTCCCCACGCCGGCCACCGCCGGTAGTGGTCTCGTGGGCGGGGTCAAGCGCCGCGTCGCGATCATCGATCAGATCCGGCAGAACGCACCCAACGAGACCGTCCTTCTGCAGGCGGGCGATCTGTCGATGGGCACCCTGTTTCACATCGCCAACACCTTCATCGGGGTCGACCTGCTCACGGTGAGCGCCGCCGGCTACGACGCCGTCACGCTCGGCAATCACGAGTTCGACTTTGGGGTGAGTTTCTTGGCCGGCGCGATCTCCCGCGGCCGACTCATCGGCACGTCGAACCTGGGTGTGTTCGACAAACCCATCGTCATCAGCAACATTCGCTTCAGCCTCGACAACGCGGACGACGACGGCCTCGCGGCGCTCCACGGTGATCCCGCGGCCAATCAGCCCCTCGTCCGCACGCGGATCATCGAGCGTGGCGGCGTGCGCGTTGGTCTCCTCGGCCTCGTCGGTCTCGATGCTGCGCTCGTCGCGCCCTTCAAGCAACCGGTTCGCTTCTCCATCGCTACCAACTCGAACGAGGTCTGCACCGGCGCCGCCGACTGCGGTGGTCGCGAGTGCCTCTCTCCCGCGGCAGACCCCACCGCGGCCTCGGGCTTCTGCGCGGTGAACACGGATGAGACTGACACCAGCACCCACTTCAACGCGTTGGTCGAGGATGCTGCCTCTGCGGTGCGCGAGCTGCGCACTCAGAACGCCGACCTCGTCGTCTTGCTCTCGCACATGGGCGTCGACGAACGTGAGCTGAACACCATCGAGACCATGGGCCTCGACATCCGTGACGCAGTGGCCTCGGAGGAGATCTTGCTCGCGGTCGCGCTCGATCAAGTGCTCGGTGGCGCCGGTGAAAAGGCGATCGACGTCATCGTGGGTGGGCACAGCCATACTGCTCTGCAAGCGCCCCTGGTCGTGCCGATGCTCCAGGCCGGTCACAACACGTACATCGTTCAGGCCGGTGCGAACGGCGAGTGGGTCGGCAAGATTCGCCTCACGCGCAACTCACCGACGCTCCCGTGGGAACTCGACACCGACTACAGTGGCCTCGAACACGTCACGGACGAGACCCCGCCTGGACAGGGTGGCTTTGGCATCGTGGCCGACCTCCTCTTGAATCAGGTGATGGACGGGCTCGAGGGTTCGGCTGCCGCCCGTGGTGGCGACAACCTAATCTTCCCAGGCGAGCAGTGTGATGGCACGGCGTTTCCGGGCAACTCCAGTCAGTGCGCGGCCCTCATCCCCAACGCCACCGCAGGCTCGGCGTCGTGTTTCACCAATCGTCAGCTCGACACCTCCGCGTGCGTGATGGATTTTCCGAACTGCGGCGACTCCACGCAGGATGGTGATGAGCACTGCGACGGCGCCGACCTCGGCGGCGCGAGCTGCGTGGCGATAGGCTACAGCGCGGGCACGCTCGCCTGCCACGCCAACTGCACCTTCGATACTGGAGCCTGTACGCCCATCTTCCCCTCGCTCCTCGAGATCGTGGCGAACTTTGGCGCCAATCCGGCCAATCCGGTCAGCGGCTTCCCGATTCGCGACAATCCCGGTGTGCGCGGTGACATCTGGTTCCACGGCTTCGGCAGCACGGACTTCGACGTGGGCGAGACCGCGTCCAGCAACGAGTCTAACCTCGCCAACCTCGTGACCGACGCCGAGCGCTGGGCGGCGAACAACCTCGTGCCGGCCAACCAGGCGGACCCCATCCGCATCGCGCTCAACGCGAACGGCGTGATTCGTGACGGCCTCTACGCGGGCGAGACCGGCGTGCTCACGCTCGCTGACCTGTTCCGCGTGTTGCCGCTTGGCGTCTCACCGCTCGAGCAGACCCCCGGCTATCCGCTCATCGACTTCTGGCTGACGGTGCCTGAGGTGAAGGCCGGCCTGGAACTCGGCGTGAGCGTCGGCCTGAACAGCGACTCCTTCTGGCTCGACGTGTCCGGTATCCAGGTCGAGTACGATCTCTCCTTGCCGGCCTTCGACCCCGCGAACCCGCTCACCACCGGGCGAATCACGAAGTTGACGCTCACCGATCCAACCGCGGCTGACTGGGACGATACCCAGCTCGAGCTCGCGCCGCTGTTCGACCTCAGCGCCCAAGGTGATCCCTTCCTTGGAAACTCGGGTCGGCTCATTCACGTGGGGACCAGCCTCTACATCGGTCTCTTCCTCGAAGGCTTTGGGCTCTGCCCCCGCGTGACGAATAGCGCCACCGCGTTTTCGCCGAGCTGTGCGCCTTGCACGAGCGACGCACAGTGCCGAGGAGACCTCGGCTTCACCTGCAACACCACCGTTGGGCAGTGCCGCGGCGGCCCACCGGCGCCGTTCTATCTGCGAACGCTGGTGCCTCAGAACAGCCAAGAGGTGAAGGAGTTCCTCGCGCTCACCTCGTACGTCCGCAATCTTCCGGATGCGGGCAAGCTCCCTGCCGTGTACAACACGGCAGTGCCACGGCGCTTCTGCTGTGTGGGCACGGCGTGCCCCGCGGATGGAAGCCGAAGCTGTCAGTGATCAAAAGCGTATCCTCTGGCTGACCGGGGTCGGACACGGCCTCGGTCACGCCTGGGAGCTCGTCTTTCCCGCGGTGGCCATTCCGATGGCCGCCGACCTCGGGCTCTCCTTCGGAGAGACGCTCGAGCTCGCGTTCCCGCTCTATCTCTTGTTCGGTGTCGGGGCCCCGCTCGCGGGCTACCTCACGGACCACCTCGGCGGGCGACGTGTGCTCCTGATCTGTCTGACTCTGGGTGGGCTCTCGGGCCTGCTCTTGTCCGCGACCTCCGGGAAGGTCCCGCTCATGGCGGCCTTCGGCGGGCTCGGCCTCGCCGCATCGCTGTATCACCCCGCAGGGCTCGGGCTGCTCTCACATCGCTTCCCCAAGAAGACCGGATGGGCCCTTGGCATCAACGGCATGGCCGGCAACGTGGGCATCGCGCTCACGCCGGTGCTCGCGGGCGCCTGCGCTTCGCTCTGGGGCTGGCGCTGGGCGTATGTCCTGTTCGCGGTCCCCGGCTTGCTCGGCGCGCTCTTCTTCTTCTTCTGGGGCTTCGAGGACGGACCGGAGCACCACGAAGTCGAAAAGGCGACCGAGAAGGCGGGCATCGACTGGGCGGCGATCGGACTCCTGGTCTTCGCGATGATGATCGCCGGGCTCGCTTATCGCATCCACACGCTCGTGGTGCCGGCGCTCCTGCAAGAGCGCTTGCCGGGCCTCGAGGCTTTTGTGGCGAGTCTGCCCGGCGCGAGTTCTTTGAGCAGCGTGAGGAACCTCGGCGCGACCTTCCTCACGTCCTTGGCGTACATGATGGGGCTCCTTGGTCAGTGGATGGGGGGCAAGATCGCAGACTCGCGCTCGCTGGTGCTCTCCTATATTGGCTTTCACCTCGGCGCGCTTCCGCTGGTGCTGGTGGCGGCCTTCGCCTTTGGCCCCGCCTTGGTTGTGGTGCTTTTTCTCTACCTATTCTTCGCCTTCGGCATGCAGCCGGCCGAAAACAGCCTGGTGGCGAAGATGAGCCCGCCGCGGCTTCGCGGTCGTGCCTATGCGGCCAAGTTCGTCGTCACCTTTGGCATCGGCTCGCTCGGCATCTACGTGGTTCAGTGGCTCGAACCACTGGGGGGGCTCGGGGCTTCACTCGCCGCCTCGGCCGGGCTAGAGGTGCTGCTCGTGCTGAGCGCGGGTCTGCTCTGGCTGAGGCTCCGGCGCACGGGGCGCTCTCTCTAGCGCAAATCCTCGGACGTGACTTGCCTCGGGGCCGCGGCGAACGCAGGATTCGCCCGTGGCGCGGGTAGCGGTCGATGCGATGGGGGGAGACGACGCCCCCAAGGCGATCGTGGCGGGGGCCGCACAGGCCTCACTCGACACTGGGGCGCACATCGTGCTCGTCGGCGAGCGCGCGGCCATCGAGGCCGAGCTGGCATTGGTGAAACACGACGCTTCGCGCATCGAGATCCTCGAGGCCGATGGCGTCATCCCGATGGACGCGAAGCCACGCGAGGCCCTCGACGCGATGCCGGATGCCTCTTTGCCTCGGGCCGCTCGCTGCGTGGCCGAAGGTGGGGCCGACGCGCTCGTGTCCGCGGGCAATACCGGGGCGGTGATCTTGAGCTGCGCCCGTCACTTCGAGCGCATCGCCGGCGTGCGCCGGACCGCGCTGGCCGCGGTGGTGCCCACCGAGCAGCTCCGCGGCAACAAGAACGACCCATTCAGCCTGCTCCTCGACGTAGGGGCGAACATTCGAGTGGAGGCCGGTGACCTCGTGAGCTTTGCGCTCATGGGCGCGGCGTACTCGAGGGTCATCAGCAAGAATCAGAACCCCTCGGTGGGGCTCCTCAACAACGGCTCGGAGGCGACCAAAGGGCCCGAGGAGATCATCGAGGCGCACGCTCGCTTGAAGGCGCTGGCCTGCATCAACTTCATCGGGAACGTGGAAGGCGTGGACATCTCGCGTGGCACCGCCGACGTCGTCATCACGGACGGCTTCACCGGCAACGTCGTGCTCAAGATGCTCGAAGGGGTGTCTGAGACCGTCATGCGCATCGCGCGTCACGCCTACGAAGACCGCCTGAGCTGGAAGCTCGCGTTGGGTCTCCTCAAAGGCGGCATTCAACAGCTCAAGAGCGTCACGGACTGGCAGCAGTACGGGGGCGCACCGGTCTTGGGCTTTCAACACATCTGCATCAAGGCGCATGGCCGCTCCGGTCCCCGGGCGATTCGCAACGCCATTCGCGTCGCGGAGAACTGCGTGAAGAACGAGCTCATGGCGAAGATTCAGCGCGACGTGGAGTCGGTTCAATGAAGATGTACGGGTACAAGGGCTGCGGCACCTGCAAGAAGGCCAACAAGTGGTTGGCGGACAACGGGGTGGAGCTGGCGGAGATCCCCATTCGGGAGACTCCGCCGAGCCTGGCGGAGCTGAAGCGCATGCTGGGCTACATGGGCGGTGACTTGAAGAAGCTCTTCAACACCTCCGGCGGCGACTACCGCACGCTCGGGATCTCCGAGAAGCTCCCGAAGCTCAGCGAGAGTGAAGCATTGTCGCTGCTCGCCTCCAACGGGAACCTGGTGAAGCGGCCATTCCTCCTCACCAAGAAAGGCGGAACGGTCGGCTTCAAGCCCGAGGTTTGGGCGGATCTCTTCTAGCGTGTGATCTTCTTCAAGAAGACATCGAGCGCGGCCCAGCTCTTCTTGTCTGCGTCGGCGTTGTACTCGAGCGGGAGCTCGAACTTCTTGCCGTTCGCGGTGGCCTCGGGGCTGGTGAAGGCGTGTTTTGCGCCCGGATAGCCGTGGTACTCGAGGTCCACGCCGGCGTCCTTCATCTCCTTCTTGAAGGCCGCGAGGACCTCGGCCGACACAAAGGGATCGGCCTCGCCGTGCGCCACGAACACTTTGGCTTTGACCGCGCCCTTCTTGGCCGGAGTCTGTGCGGCGAGGCTGCCGTGGAAGCTCGCCACCCCCAATAGGTCTTGGCCGCTGCGCGCCATCTCGAGCACCACGCCGCCGCCGAAGCAGTAACCCACCGCCGCGATCTTCTTCTTGTCGGTGTTTGAATCGGCCTCGAGCACGGCCTTGGCCGCCAAAAACCGCGCTGCGGCCACGCCCTTCTCCTTCATGACCGCGCCGGCGAACTCACCGGCGGTCTTCGGGTGGTCGGCGGTCTTTCCGTTGCCATACATGTCGACCGCGAGCGCGACATAGCCCATTTCCGCGAGTTGCCGGGCGCGCTTGCGAACGTACTCGTTGTGGCCCCACCACTCATGGACCACGAGGATTCCGGGCCGGGTTCCCTTCTTGGCGTCGTCCCAGGCCATGAAGCCCTTCATCTTCAGGCCGTTGGCCTCGTAGGTGACTTCTTTCGTTTGAACAGCGGCGTGAAGGGGTGCGGCGAGAAGGATGGTCAGGCCAAAGAGACCGAGTGTGTGTGCGAGCTTCATGGGCTCGACATACAAAAGATCGGGCCCGATGTCGATTCGGCTCAAAAGAGGGCGTGAGGCGCCTCTAGAGACTTTGAGCGAGCGCGATCAGCTCATCCAAGCGGGTGATCCGATGCGGGGTCTCGAGGCGCTGCCTACGGTCGATGACATAGGCATGGATGCCGAGCGCACGCGCGGGGTCCAGGTCGAGGTCTTCCCGGTCACCCACGTAGAGGATCTCTTCCGGAGCAAGCTGCACCCGTTCAATCGCGATCTCGTAGAGCCTCCGGTCGGGCTTCTCTCGACCCTCGAAGCAGGACACGACGAGCTCCTCGAAGTACTGACGCAGGTCGAGTCGTTCGAGCAGAGCCGGCAGCCGCTGGTCCCAGTTCGAGAGCACCCCTAGCCTCAGCCCCTTCGCCTGAAACGCGTCGAGCGTCATGCGCGCGTCTTCGTAGACGTGCCAGGCGCTCTTTCGCTCGAAGGCCGCCCAGCACGCGAGAAACACCGCCTCTTCATCACCGCTGAACTGCACGTCGGCGAGCACGCGGTAGACGAGCTTTCGCCACCAATCGAGGTTCTCTTCTTCGGTCTTGGCGAGCGTCAGGGCCCGACGACCCAGCGCGGCGATGTGGGCCGACCACTGGCGACGAAACGCAGCTTCGATCGCCTCCGGTGAGGCGGTCAGGCCGAACGGCGCGCCGGCCTCCGCGTACACCCGCCCCACCGTCGGGGTGGGATCGAGGAGGGTGCCGCCCACGTCGAAGTACGCGAAACGAATCACCAAAGCACTCGAGCACACCATGAAGCCGGGGTCGCGGGCAAGCCGCTGCCACAGCTTTGCCACAACACTTCCATGAGCTCTCCCCGCGCTGGCCCCGGCGTCTTCAAGGCTCGCGTGTACCAAGGAAGGAGATGCGCGGGCTGTTCATCATCGGGGCGTGGCTGCTGCTGCATGCGCCTCTTCTGGCCTGGTTCGGTCGGACGTTCTCCCACACCAGCTTTCGCCTCAACGCGTTCCTCCTGATCGGCGCGGCGTCCATCCTCGCGTGGCGCGTTCGGCGAGCACCCCTGGCCACGCTCTCGCTCGTGCCTCGGCAGAACCGGCTCGCGCTCTTGCTCGCGGCGCTGTGTGGAGGCCTCGGCCTCATCTCGCGCCGATTCATCGACGTACAAATGATCGAGGCGCCGCTGTTCCTGCTCGGCACCTGGGCGGTGCTCGGCCTCTTCGCCGAACGCTCCGCTTGGCGCCGGGCATTGGTGCCGACCTTGGTCTTCATCTCGGTGTTGCCGTTTGGAGCGCAGGCCGACGCCTACGCCGGCTTCATGGCGCGCGTGTTCTCCGCGAAGGTCGCGGCTTCGATCCTCGGTGCTTTTGGAGCGCCCTCGATGAGCGCGGAGACCGTGCTCGTCTTCGAGAACGGCATCGCGCAGATCGATGCGCCCTGCAGTGGCCTCCGTTCGCTGTGGATGGGTGCGGTGGTGTTTCTGATGGCGCTGTGGGTCGAGGGTCGGCGCCTCGGTCTCGCCGCCGCAGCGGGCTTTGTGCTTCTGCTCGCGCTCCTCATCACCGCCAACGTGGTCCGCGTCGTCCTCATCATCGCGGTCGCGGTGGTGCTCGAGCAGCCCGTCATGGCCGAGATCATTCACGTCCCGGTCGGGCTCATCGGCTTCTGTCTGGCGATCGCCGCCCCGCTCTGGCTGCTGCATCTCGGGCATGAGGTGCGCCCGCCGCCCACGAGCCTCAACCCCAGTCCCGCCCTGTCGCGTCGCTTCGCGCTGGCTTTGTCGCTGCTCATGGTTCTGGGTGGCCTCTTCTCGTCCCCGAGGCCGGTCATCGCTCGGGCGCCGGGGGCGTATGAGCTCTCCGTCCCCGCGGAGTGGAAGCCAGAACGCATCGAGCTCACGTCCGCGGAGTCCGACTTGCTCGCGAGGTTCGCCCAGGGCCGCGTCGCCAAGCTGCGACTGTCCATGGGCTCGGCCCGCGCGGCGGTGCTCTTCGTCGAGAGCCACTCCTGGCGTTCACACCACCCGCCCGAGCTGTGCTTGGCGGGCTCAGGGCATCAGCTTCACGACGTGAGCGAGCAGAGCATCACGGACGACTTCGCGATTCGATTCGCGCGGCTGGATGATGGCTCGCAGCATCATGCCTCCTGGTTTCAGTCCGGCGAGACCACCCACGCCGATCTCGTCGACCGCATCCTCGCGCAGTTCTCCGGTCCGGGCGCCTCCTTCGTGATGATCTCGGTCGTCACCGATGGCTTCGATGGGCCCCACGACCCCGCCTTCATCCAGTTTCTCACCGAGCTTCGGGCACGTGTCGCTCGAGCACAAAAGGAGTCCTCGTCATGACCACAACGACCTCACCTGCGATGACCATGCTCGCTCGCTTGCTCTTCTTCGGCTGGAACGGGCTCTTCCTCTGCACCATGGGTGCGGGTTTTGTGCCCATGGTTTGGTGGACCCTCATGCAGGACAGCCTGGAGGGGCGCGTCCCGCTCGACTTCGTCATCTTCTCCAACATCGCCGTACTCATCCCCGTCGCTGCGACCGCCCTGGGCGTGAAGCTGTGGCGCAGCCCGTGGCGCCTCATGCGACTCTTCTACTGCGTGGAGCTCCCGCTGTTTGTGGTGTGCCTCTATCGGCTCTTCGGGATCCACGAGCTCACGCTCGGCTCGTCGGTGCTCTTTGGCTTCATCGGGCTGGGCGCGCTCGGTCAGCTCCACACCCTCTTGCGGGTGGCTCCTCCGGCCGGGGCCTGGCGCTATCTCGACCTGATGCTCCGCACGACTAGCCTCATGGCCTCGCTCTACGTCGCGCTGCTCGCTTCGTTTTTTGTCATTCCCACGCTCTTTGTACTGTTCGAGATCACCGGCCGGGCGATGTTTCTGATTCTTCCGATGGCGCTACTCGCGCTCAGCGGTGTTGTTCTCCTGCTCTGGCCGGTGGTCTCGGTGGTGGCGAGCGCACGCGGGTACTGGTCGGCGGTGCGGCTCGTCTTGCGCAGCCGCGCGCATGGGGGGCTACGGGCCGCCCTCGTGACCGCATCCGCAGCGGGCCTCGTGTGGCTCGCCTTCTCATCACTTCCAGCGCAGCCCCAACGTCGCGTGCGGGATGCTTTGTCGGCCGAGGTCGGTCAGAACGACGCGGCCCGATTGAAGCTCATGAGCCAACGAGAGCTGCTTCGCGCCGGGCTCGTGAACGCGTACCTTGCGCGATACCGCTACGTGGAAAATCGAAGCACCAGCGAGGGTGCGGTCCGCTCGGCCTACTGGCACACGGTGGGGATTCCGCTCGAGTACGCCGAGACGATCCAGGGATGGTGGAACTGGTGGGTCTCGCCGCTGCTTTACGACGGCGACTTCTACGAAGACCGCGCTTGGGCCACCACGACCTACGGCGAGATCTTCGACGCGCCGATTGAACGCGCCGAGCGAGAAGCGCTTCTCGCCGCGATCTCCGCGACGTTTCGCCGAGAAGACCGCGAGGCGGGGCTGCTCGACGTGGATCGGCGCCGGGTCTTGCTCGTGAAGCAGGAGATTCAGGTGCAGGAGAGCGAAGGATTCGCCGACGTCGAGATTCACGAGGTCTATGAGAACCAGACCTACGATCAGGAGGAGATCTCGTATCACTTCAGCCTCCCCGAGAGCGCGGTCATCACCGGGTTGTGGCTCGGAGAAACCGAAGATCTCGAAAGCCGATATCGCTTTGTGGTCGCACCTCGCGGGGCGGCGCAGGCGGTCTACAAGGCGGAGGTTCAGCGGCGTGTGGACCCAGCGCTCCTCGAACAAGTGGGGCCACGGCAGTATCGGCTGCGCGCCTTTCCCATCCCGCCGCGCGTCTATGATCGCAGGGCCAGCGCGGACGCGCCCCGGATGCACCTCTGGATGAGCTACCGCACCCTCCCCGAAGGTGATCGCTGGCCGCTCCCTGTGCTCGGTGAGAAGCGCAACGTCTATTTTGAGAAGAGCTCGGAACGCACGCTCAACGGCAAGGTCTGGCGCTCGGCGGAGGCCTGGATGCCCGAGGAAGAGAGGCGCCACGGGTCGAGCTTCGAGTCGACCCGACTCGTGGACCTCGGAGACAACACGGTGATGCGAGTGCGTCCTGCGCTCGTTCCGTCCGTGGCGCCCACGCTCGCCGGGCACACGCTCGTGGTCATCGATCGCTCCTACAGCATGGCAGCGCACTCTGCGGCCGTGGCGCAGGCCGTCTCCGCGCTGGAGGCGGCGGCGTCGGGTCACGGTACACTCCGGTACGTACTCGGTCCCACCCACGGTCGGCCGGAGCCCGAGGCGGTCACCCACGTCGATCCGCGCGAGCTCGCCTTCTTTGGCTCGAGTCGATCGAAAGACCTCGTGCGCGCGATGGCGTCGGAGCTGAAGGCAGAACGCTTCGATGCCGTGTTTGTGCTGACCGACGAAGGCACCTACGAGCACGAGAGTGATCAACAAGAGAAGCGCGACCTCGGTGTCCCCGCCTACTGGGTCCATCTGGGCGGTCGGCTGCCGCTCGCCTACGACGACAGCACGATGGAGACGATACAGCGGCGCGGCGGGGCCGCGGTCACCTCGGTCCGCGAGGCGCTGCTGCGAATCGACGCCGGACGCGAAAGCTCGGAGACCTTCGTCTCGATGGCGGACGGATTCATCTTCGAGCTCTCGACCCCCGATGGCACCGAAGAGACCGGCCCAATGGCGGCCCTCGCGGCGCGTCAGCTGGTCTCGGGGGCCACACGCACCGGCCGCGCCGAGGGGCTCGCGGGGCTCGATCGCATGCACGCGGTGGCGAAGCGCTTCGAGATCGTCACACCCTATTCGTCGATGCTGGTGCTCGTCGAAGACCGACAGCGCAAAGCGCTCGCAGCGGCCGAGCGCGCCGATGATCGTTTTGATCGCGAGGTCGAGCGAGGCCTCGAGCACGGCGGACCCAACATCACCGGTACGCCGGAGCCCGAGGAGTGGGCGCTGTTCTTCTTTGGCCTCGCCCTCGCGTACCTGGCCTCGAAGCGACCGTCTCACAAGTGGTCCCTTGCGGCTTTTCCGCGGCGACCTCGTGTTCGCTGCAGTCGATGATGACAGAGCCGGGCTCGGGGCTGGCGCCAGTTGGAGCCTCCCGTCCGCCATCCTGTGGTAGATTCGCCAAATGCGTCGCTCTCCGGGGCTGTTCCGCGCCGCGATCGTGCCTGCGCTGCTGGCTGTCCTCATCACGGCGGCAGTGCCGGCGGTTTCTGCGTCGCAGGATCACGTCTGGGAGGCGCTCGTTCGTCTCGCGCTCGATGCTTTTCGAGAGCGACGCTTCGGAGACGGAATCGAGCTGACGCGGGCGGCACATGCCCAGAAGCCGCATCCCAATCTACTCTTCAACATTGCCTGGGCCTATCACTCGTGGGGGGAGCATTGTGCAGAGGCGGAGGCGTCGTTTCAGCAGCTCTTCGAGTTCTGCCCAGACTGTGAGACGCGAGCGTTGGCGGAAGAGCGACATGCCGTGGTGCGAGAAGCATGTTCACCGCGAGCCGCTGTGCTCGTTCCCACACCAGGGGGCTTCCTCGAACCGTCGGAGGAAGACCGATCCACCTCCGGCTTGGAGGACCTTGCCTCGGCAGAGTCACTCGCCGTCTTGGTCCTCGTCACCACCCCCCGCATCGAAGCGGTGCTGAAAGAGCAGTCCGCGACCGCTCCAAGCCCGCGCAGACTCTCGCATCTGATCGACGAGCTCATCACGCCCATAAGAGAGAACACCTTGTTGCGCGTGGTCGCGCTCGACCCCGAACGCGAGGAGGCGTTTCGCGCTTGTGCGGGCGACCCCCGCTGCCTCTTCCGAAGCTACCGGCGTCATGCTCAGGAAGCGGATCTCCTCCTCGTCGTCAGCTTCACGGACGTGGGCGACCTCGGGACGCTTGCGAGTCTGACGCTCGGCGACGTCCGCCGTTCATCCCCGCGAGAGAGCTTCCGCCAGCAGTCCGTTTTTCGGAGCTCGGCCATCGATGCTCTCCAAGAGACCAAAGCCGCACTCAGGCCGCTCCTGTCGGACGAGTTTTGGGGGCGCTTCGGGGCCGTTGAGGTTCGCGGGTCGGCTGCCGCAGACGGTGCTCGGGCCGAGCTGACGGGCACCGGCCTCCAGTGCATCGTGCCGTGCCGGCTCGATCGCGTACCGCTGGGCGAGCAGCGGCTGCAAGTCGTCAAGGAAGGCTACGAGCCCTGGCGGACCACGCTCGTGATTCAGTCCGGGAGCGCCGTAGAGGCAAACGCCGAACTGGTCGAGGATCCGGATCGGTACACGGACAGTCCCTGGTTCTGGGTCGTCGCGACGACCGTCGTCGTGGCAAGCGCCATCGGCCTCTCGATCGCAATTGCGGCGTCGTCCGACAGTCCAAAGGTGGTCTGCATCGCCGATCCCAAGTCCTGCGAGTAGAGATGATCTCTAGCGCTTGCGGGTCGCGGAGGCGGGCAGCTGCGACCACTGACCTAGATCCAGCGTGTCGACGACGTCGTGGCCCGCCCAGCGGGCCGCGGCAAAAGGCATCGCGTCCACGCCCCAGAAGACCTCGCCTTTGACGAGCAGGGTGGGCACGCCGAAGACGCCGGCCTCGATCGCGGCGTCGGTCTGTGCGCGGAGCCGCAGCTTGTTCTCGTCGGCGTTTGCTTCGGCGATCAGACGGCTCGCGGGGAGCCCGAGCCCTTCGAGGATGGCGGCTACACGCCCTGGCGTATCGATGCCGCCTTCGCCGCCCCAGGTCGCACGAAAGAACGCGTCGATCATCCGTTCCCGCGCGGCTTGATCATCGAAGGGGAGCGAAGAGAGCCTGAGCGCGAGCAATGGGTTGAACGGGTGCGCGGGCGGAGGGATGACCGGACCAAAACCCATCACTTCGGCTTTGCGGTTGGCGTCCTTGAAGACGTAGGTGCGTTTGGCTGGGATCTCCGCCGGGCCTTTCGTGCCGTGGTGATCGAGCAGCGCGGCAAAGAGCACCGGAACGATCTCGATGGTGGCGCCGGTCTCGCGCCGAAAGGACGGCAGGCGACGCCACGCGAGGAAGGCGTAGGGCGAGATGAAGTCGAAGTAGAAGCGCATGACGGGGACTCCGAGCTGCTCAACGCTCTGGGAGTTCAATGACGGCGGACGAGCCTGCTTTCGGCGCCGAAGTTGTTGTAGTGGTCTTCGAGGATGCAGGGCTCTTCGGCGCCTGGCGCGAAGAAGGCCCGGCGGCTCGTCTCCGTCTCCGCACTTTCAATTCGATGCCCGTCCTCCCAGACGCCGTCGCTGCACGAACCCACCGGCTTGAAGCAGTCGAAGAAGGCCTCGACGCACGTGCCGAGAAACGGGTTGGTGGCTGTGCTCATGCACTCGCTCGAGCCGGGCGCGAGGGTGGACGAGCACATGTAGCCCAGGCAACTCAGCGAAGCCCGGTCGGTCGCGTTCACCGACTGCGAATCCCCGTCGCACCGGATGGAGACGCTGGATGAAGGGGCGGAGATGTGGAGGGTGGAGAACTCGGGTCCACAAGCAGAGAAGAGGATGGCGAGCGCAAGGCTCATGCGGATGGGGTGCTGCATGATTCAGTACACTCCAAACGGCAGCTCGAGCTGAAACAGGATGGGATTGCCGATGGCGCAGCTCGCGAACTGCACCGCGCCTTCGGAGGTGTTGAATGGACAGCTGTGGTGAAGCGGGATCGCGGCTCTGAGCCCGAAGCCCACGCCCATGGTGCCTTCGGGGACTCGCAGATAACGTATCGCGGGCTGGATCGAGAGGCCGATGTATTCGTCCGAGAGCGTGCGGTCGTTTCCGCCGTTGAGATGAAACGCCGGTCCGGCGCTGACCTCGAGCACGTTGGCGCCCGAAGCGCCGAGCGGGATTCGATAGCCTAGGCGTGAAGAGAGGAGCACCAGGAATCCGCTCGTGCGGTCGGTCTGGAGCCCGCTGCTCGCGTCGATCTCACCGCCGCTGAAACCGTCTTGGTTCCGGTCGAGGAGCGCTCCGGTGTGCAGGCCCAAGAAGCCCTCGGCGAGGGTCCACGCGAAGTTGCCAAAACGCACCGCGGGCGCCTGAAGCCAGAGGCCTCCGCCCATCGACGTGCCCAGCCCGCGATAGAAGGCCAACGCGAAGGAGAAGGCCTCGCTGCGTTCGCCGCGGGTCTCGGCGCTCATCGTGAGCACGATCTCTCGTCGGCTGTCTTCGTGGATCGAGACCTCTTCTTCGTAGGAGGTGTAGCCGGTGAGGCGCACCGCCAAGCGATGGGTCTCGCCCGGCGTGAGCTGGGAGCGAACCGAACCCCTTCCGACCACGCGGCCATCGATCATGACCTCAGCCTCCTCCGGCTCGGCTTCGACGCGCAGCGCGAAAGTCAAAGCGGAGGGCGCGGCGGGCTCTGGCGTCGGGGTCGCGACCGGCGGTGGTGTGACGATGGGGGCAGGGCTTGCGACCGGCGGGGGTGCGCCCTCTCCGAGCAAGTCTCGCGCCGCCCGCTCGAGCGTGGAGACCAGATCGTTCTCGCTGCAGCCCCCCTTTGCGACCGCCGCCTTCTCGCTGGCCGCAGTGCGCAGGTCGTAGATCGCGGTGGTGACGCCGCACTGGTCACCGAGCCGAACGACCTGAGTTTGGCAGACCTTCTGCGCGGCGATCTCTCGACCGATCTCGATCTGGCAGGCTTGGTCGACGCACTGCCGATACGAGTCGGCCTTCTTCTCCCGGAGAGCGGCCTCCAAGTCCTTCTTCGGGACGATCGTGAAGCGTCCACTCGCTGCGATCGTGACGCTGAAGTAGTCCGTCAGTTGGCTGAGCGCCGCTTCATCGAGCCGTCCGGTCGAGTCTTGGATCGGAAAGACGGCCAGTACGGGGGGAGCCTCCGCTTGCGCCCAGCTCTCGGCGGGGACCCATGAGCACAGAGCGAGGGATGCGAGGGTGCAGGCCTTGCTGATTCGCACCCCGAACCCATAAACCGCACCAGCGACCAGGGCAACCCAAGGGCGCTCGCCGCCCGGCCCTTCGCGCCCGACCTCCATAGACTGATCCAAGCCCGATCAGCGCTGCGCCGAAATGGGGCGAAGCACGCCTCGTTGCTTCCGATTCGGCCGGGGCCGGGCCTGGCACGTCCTTCGCACTCCTTTCTCGCAGGAGGCACGATGCAACTGACGTTTTGGGGAGTACGGGGTTCGATCGCAACGGGGGGCCCGCAGTTCATGCGGGTGGGAGGCAACACGACTTGCCTCGAGGTTCAGCACGGAAACGAGCGCCTGATCCTCGACGCCGGCACCGGCGTTCGAGCGCTCGGCGACAAGCTGATGCGAGAGTCACGCGCGCTCGGCCGCAAGGTGGATGCGCGCTTCCTCTTCAGTCACCTGCACTGGGATCACATCCAAGGTTTTCCGTTCTTCGCGCCGGCCTTCGTGCCGACCTCAAAGATCCAGCTCTTCGGTCCGCGCGGCGAGGACGGCGTCACCAGTCTGAAGGCCGCGCTCGCGCAGCAGATGAGTCCGCCCAGCTTTCCGGTGAGCCTCGAGGCCATGGCTTCGAACAAACACTTCTCGACCATCGACGACAAAGACGAGCTTCAGCTCGGACCGTTCTCGGTGCACATGCGTCGGCTCTGTCACCCTCAAGGGGTGCTCGGCTTCCGCATCGAGGCCGGCGGCAAGAGCCTCTGCTTCGCCACCGACACCGAGCATGCGGAGGGCGGCGAGCTCGACGAGTCCCTGCTCGAACTCGCGCGAAACGCAGACCTCCTCGTCTACGACGCTCAGTACACGCCGGCCGAGTACCGAGGCGAGAACGGCACTGGACCCTGCCGCAGAGGCTGGGGACACTCGACCTACGAAGCCGCCGCGATGATCGCCAAAGCGGCTGGCGCCAAGCGTCTCGCGCTCTTTCACCACGACCCCACGCACGATGACGACATGGTCGAGGCCATCGAGGCCGAGTCGAAGCGCCTCTTCGCCGCTTCTTTCGCCGCTCGGGAGCAGATGACGGTGCGCCTATGATCGGTGCCCCCTCCCGCGCCGAGGCATTCCTTGCCGCCGCACTCCGGGTTAGGCTCCAAGGTGACGTGGCGGCCCCTTTGGACGAAACCAGCGCTGTGCTCTTGGCGGTGGGTGGTCTGCTCGGGCGCGAGGTGGCGATCGAAGACCTCCTCCACAGTCTGGTCGACGGCATCTGCCGCGTGATGGACGCCGATCGCGGAACCATCTATCTCGTCGATCGCCGCCGCGGCGAGGTGTTCTCCAAGGCGGCGCATCTTCCAGAGCTCGACGAGATCCGGCTCGGCATGGGGCAGGGCGTCGCAGGCTTCGTGGCCGAGACCGGCGAAGTCGTCAACGTGCCCACCGCGGGCGTCGAGAGCCGCTTTTTCGGCGGCGTGGACGAGCGCACCGGCTATCGCACCGACTCCATCCTCGCGGCGCCCATGCGCAATCCGGAGGGCGAGATCATCGGCGTGGTGCAGCTTCTCAACAAACGCGGCGGGGCCTTCACGCGCGAGGACGAAGCGCGCCTCCACGGCTTGAGTGAGCAGGCCGCCATGGCCATCCAGGCCACCACGCTCTACGAAGAGCTCGAGCGCGGGGGCGACGAGCGCAGCAAGCCCTTCCCGCTCAAAGACCGCTTCAACCGCATCGTCGGCGACAGCGAGTCTCTGCGCGAGGCGTGTCGGCTCACCGCAAAGGCGGCGGCGTCGAGCGCTACCGTCTTGATCCGCGGCGAAAGCGGCACCGGCAAAGAGCTGTTCGCGCGAGCGGTGCACGTCAACTCGAGTCGTCGAGATAAGATCTTCGTCAAGGTCGATTGCGCGGCGCTCCCCACGACCCTCATCGAGAACGAGCTCTTTGGCCACGAGCGCGGAGCCTTCACCGGCGCTGACCGGCGCACCTCCGGCAAGTTCGATCAGGCCCAAGGGGGGACGATCTTCCTCGACGAGATCGGCGAGTTGCCCCTGGAGGTGCAGGGCAAGCTCCTGCGCGTGCTCCAAGACAAGGAGTACGAACGTGTCGGCGGTGAGGAGGTCCTCGCAGCCGACGTGCGTGTGGTGGCGGCGACCAATCGTGATCTCGAACAGATGGTCGCCGAGGGGCGCTTTAGGCAGGACCTCTACTACCGCATCAAGGTGGTCGAGATTCGGCTCCCGGCCTTGCGCACCCGGGGCGCGCAGGACATCGCCGCTTTGGCGCGCCACTTCGTGATCTCGGCCGCGCGCAAGAACGGACGGCGCGTGCCGGAGATCTCGTCCGAGGCCCAGGAGAGGCTCGTCCAGTATGCGTGGCCGGGGAACGTGCGTGAACTCGAGAACTGCATGGAAAGTGCGGTGGTGATCATGGACGGTGAGCGCATCATCGTCTCGGATCTGCCGCTGCCGAGCCGAAGCGCGGCCGGTCCTCAGTCCGGCGGAACCCAACCGGAGAACCAGGAGACTCAGAAGCTGGTCGATGTCGAGCGCGCGCACATCACTTCTGTCCTCGAATCGGTCGATGGGAATCGAAGCCTCGCGGCGAAACGGCTGGGCATCGGACGCAACACCCTCGCTCGCAAACTCAAGAGCTACGGTCTCGACTAGAACGCGGCCCCTATTCCTCGTCGCTGCCGTCGTCCGACTCTTGCGTCGAACCATGCCCGTCTTTGTCGCGGGCCAAGATCCGGTGGAGCACGTTGCGATGGATCTCGGCCTTCTCAGCTGCCTTGCTGACGTTCCCGCCGGCTTGCTCCACCGCATGCCTCGCGTAGGCGAGTTCAAAGGCCTCGAGCATCGAACGCCGCGCGTCTTTGTAGGGCAGATCGAAGTACCCACCAAAGCCCTGCGCCGCGCTGAGACCCACCGCGATCTCCTTCGTGTCGTTCGAGAAGTCACCGGCGTCGCGCCGGAGCTGCAGGGCCACCGAGAGCCCCTCCGAAGAGAGCGAGGCCGCCTGGTGGATGACGTTGCGCAGCTCGCGCACGTTGCCCGGCCAGTTGTGCGAGCTCAAGGTGGCGACGGTCTCGGGGGTGATGTCGAGCTCTCCGTCGGACTTGCGGCGCCTTGGCAGCTCCATGAGGAAAGTCCGGGCGAGCAGCGGAATGTCCTCGCGACGGTCGCGAAGCGGCGGGAGATTCACGCGGACCACCGCGAGGCGGAAGTACAGATCGGAGCGGAAGCGACCTTCCGCCACTTCGGTCTCGAGTTCACGGTTCGTCGCTGCGATCACGCGAACATCGACCGGGGTGAAGTCGTTGGAGCCAACCTTCTTGACGGTCCGGGTCTCGAGCGCGCGCAAGAGACGAGGCTGAAGCGCAGCCGGCATCTCACCGATCTCGTCGAGGAAGATGGTCCCGCCGTTTGCGGCCTCGAAGGCGCCGATGCGATCGGAGATCGCGTTCGTATACGCGCCCTTCACGTGGCCAAAAAGCTCCGATTCGATGAGGTTGACCGGAATGGAGGCGCAGTCGACGACGATAAACGGTTCGTCCTTGCGGCGAGAGTTGCGGTGAATCGCCTCCGCCGCCATCTCCTTGCCGGTACCGGTCTCGCCGCTGACGAGCACAGTGGCGTCGGTTCGAGCCGCTCGCTCGAGAATCGCGAAGACCTCCCGCATCTTCCGGCTCTTGCCGTAGAGATTGCCGAAGGCGGTGGCTTCCGAAGGCGGAATGGGATCGAGACGTTCGGGGGCGACAATCTGAAGCTCGGTCTCGCCGACCTTGAACGTCGCGCCAGGGCTCAGATCGAGCTCCGAGAAGCGGGTTCCTTCGTAGAAGCAACCGTTAGTGGAGTTCAGGTCTTTGGCGTGGACGATGCCGCCGAGGTTGGTGAGTTCGATGTGTTTGCGCGAAACGGAGGGGTCGGGCAAGCGGAGCGTCGCCTCGAAGGCCGAGCCCACGATGAAGGGTTCATCGCCGAGCAGGATGGCCTCGGAACCCTTGAGCTCACCGCTCAAGATGCGGATCATGAGGACACCTTCGGCACCCTCGATGCGTCCACCCAGAATCCGGGTGTTGCGCTCCTCCGATTCGCTCACCGAGCCCGAATGTTGCAGCCTTCCCCGTGGGCCGCAAGGATTCGGGCATGTGTGCTGATGAGTACGATAGGGCTAAACCACTGAAGAAACCTGGGGAATTGGCCCGCCTCGCCGCCGTGGCGTCTTCGAAGATGCCCATCGAGGCGTGGGACGGGTGCGTGGGACGAGGGCGCTCCGACCGGAGACTCGATTCAGCGCCTCAGTGACTTCTGCAGGCGCCGGATCTGGTCGATTCGCGCGCCTTGTTCCGATGTGAAAGCCACAGATCTCGCACCCCTTCGGGCGGCACGCTTCCTGCTTTTTGGATGCGCAACCCTCGATGCTTACGTGCCGCACCCATGTCCGCGCTCCGCTCGAGCCCAAGGAGGTTTGCCTTCACCATGTCTACGCCCCACGATGATCTCTTCCGCGATTTCTCTCGGCCGACTGGTTCAACCCTCGTCACCGGGGCGGCGCCTCCGGCCACGCTCCGGGTTGGGCCTGCGGCGGAGTGGTTTCATCTGCCCGACACACGTCGCGTCTCGCTTGCGACCCGCGCGGTTCTTCGGCGGCTGCTCTGGGCCCTCGTCTGTTCGCATGACTCCGGCGTGCCGCTGACAGCCGACCAGCTTGCAGCCGCGGTGTGGCCCGGCGAGACGCTGCTCCCTAAGAGCCGCGCCAATCG
This sequence comes from Deltaproteobacteria bacterium, assembly GCA_011526105.1. Lineage (GTDB taxonomy): Bacteria > Myxococcota > Kuafuiibacteriia > Kuafuiibacteriales > Kuafuiibacteriaceae > WYAZ01. The sequence continues at coordinate 50,428 of WYAZ01000192.1, forward strand.
TCTTGCGGTCGCGCTGAGCACGCTGCGCACGATGGGGCTTCGTGAGCTGCTCATCCATGTTCGCGGCGGCTGGTATCTCAGCTCCGCCTGCCGAATCGTGGTGGTGTCGGAACCCGCCGAACCGCACTCGCTGCAAGCCTAGTGTCCCGTCCGAAAAGTTCAGATCACGTTCGCGCTTGTCCTTTTCGCCCCTGGCCGACGCGCGGCCTGCGGCCGCCCTTTCGGGCTCCTCGGTCATTGGGGGCGACCCAACTCCCTTCGTA
>WYAZ01000193.1 GCA_011526105.1 Deltaproteobacteria bacterium
GGGGACTAGTCCCCTGGAAGCGTGGAGGCCAGCGAAATTCGGCGAGCAAGCTTCGTGTCTGGTCGTCGCGCGAGGAGGGCGAATACTCTCTGTATTCAACCGACGAGAGCCAAAGGCGTCGCGGCGAGCAGCCGCGAAGAGGGCCGGCGACATTTGCTGGCCTCCACGTTTCCAGGGGACTAGATAGGGCCGCTTGGCGCTCTCGATGATCGAAAAGGCTGGAGTGCTGCTCTGGCCGCTGGTCTTGCTCTCGGTGGCCGGGTTCGGGCTGACAATCCACCGCATCATCTACTTCACGATCACCACTCGCCGAAACCAAACGGTTCTCAGTCGCGTGCTGCCGCTCGTCTTGGGCGATCGCATCCCCGAAGCGGCGGCCCAATGCGAAGGTGCACGCGGGCCCGTCGCGAGCGTCTTGCACTCGCTCTTTGGCGCGTGGGAGCTCCACGAGGACAAACGCAAGGCGCTCTTGAACCTCCAGGTGGAGCACCAGATGAGAGAGATCGAGTGGGGTCTACGGCCCCTCGCGGTGATCGCGCGAGTCTCACCTCTGATCGGTCTCCTCGGCACGGTCCTCGGATTGGTGGAGGCCTTCATCGCCTTCTCGGGCAGCGGCGGCCAGCCCAACCCCGCGTTGCTCGCGGACGGCATCTGGCAGGCACTCCTCACCACGGTCGCTGGGCTCACCGTCGCGATTCCCGCGATCTTCGTGCACGAGTGGTGTGATTCCCGTGCCGATGAGCAGCTCTTTCTGATCAAGGAGGCCGTGACCGAAGTCGAAGGCGCGCGAGTGGCATGATCGAAGTCGCGCGACGAAAGCGGAAGTCGGTCGAGCTCGAGCTCACGCCGCTCATCGACGTCGTCTTTCAGCTCCTGGTGTTCTTCCTCTTGACCACGACGTTCACGCTGCCCGCGGTTCCGCTCGAGCTCCCGGCCGTGGAGAACACGCAGGAGCGGCGCGAGGAGTCCATGCTCGTCCTCTCGATCATGGCGGATGGCTCTCTCTTCGTGGGCGAGACCGCGCTACCCGAAGACAAGCTGGACCTCGTCGTTCAGCAGCGGATCGCGCTGCGCCCCGAACAACCCGTCCTGGTTCGAGGGGACATCGAGTCGCGCTACGGACTGTTCATGCGTGTCCTCGACGCCTGTCGCAAGGCCGGGGCGGATAAGGTCTTGCTCGAGACGAACCAGAAGGCTCCCGAGTAGCGCCGATCCACTCTCGGCACTTCAACCCAGCAAACCCTGCCGATAGAGGGACAGCCAGTCCATCAACCAGGCCACCGCGATATGAATCGCCGCGCCCCACCAGATCGACCGGCTCTTCAGGCTCAAGGTGCCGAGAATGAAGCCTGCGATGATCGACCCGACCGCCTCGGGAAACGGCTTCCAAAAGTGGATCATCATGTAGGGCACCATCATGACGAACAGCGCCGGATAGCCGATGCGAAAGCGCAGGCCGTGAAGGACGAAGCCGCGGTAGAAGAACTCGAGACCGATGAACTGTAGGGCGTAGAGCAGCTCCCAGCCGAAGAAGAACGGAAACAACGACTCACCCGGCTGGAGCCGGTAGTACGGATACTTCTGTTGAAATGAGGGGAGCTGAGAGGCCCAGATCACGAACGGCAAGATGATCGTGAACAGGAGCAGGTACACCTTCGCGCTGGGGAGAATGCCGCGCAGCCGCATTCCGTAGCGCTCGACCGAATCGCGCAAGACCACCTTGATCACGAAGAGCGGGATCAAGATGTAGACGAACACGCGCATGCCCGCCCAGAACACGCGCCGGTGGAACCGGCTCTCTTGCGCTTGGTTGAAGACTGCGTCCCAGGACGCCCTGAGTCCGTCCCAGCCGAGAGCTCGGAACAGCTCCATCCAAGGGTCGGGCGCGGCATAGAAGCGAATGGTAAGCACGGAGAGAAGGAGCGTGAAGATGACAATCGCGAACTGTCGGTCGGCGCGTTCAGGCGTGGTGGTGGCGCGATACGCGGTCGTCTCGGCCTCGAGCGCCGAACGAAGCTCGGTCACGTACACGCTGAATAGCTTTCCCATTGGAGCTCCGACCCATCCCTGGCTCGAATGCGAGGCGATAGCTACTCGAAGCTCTCACACCAAGCAACGCCCCTTGTGCATCTGATGTGCCCGGCTCGAGAAGCCGCGGCCCGGCCCTTTGCGGGCGCGACGTTCGGTCGATCGCGCGGCACACCGCATCGATCTGCTTCGCGAGATCGCAAGGGAGGTGGCCACTCGCCTTCACAATCTCGTGGCTAGCGTGGTGTTTGATTCGTCGGAACGGGTACTCGCCCGCCCCTCGAGCCGTCAGGCAACGGCTTCAGCCGTGGAACTGGGACCGACCCCCGATGGCGCGCCCTCAGCCCCGAAGCCGAGCGACATCGGGGCGCTCGGCATCCTCTTCGACGTAGGCGTAGAGCGCAGCCGCGATCGACGGCGGGAACTCCGCCGACTCGAATCGGTCGAGGTTCATCACCGCGATCTTGATGCTGGCCGTGGCGAGCAGCACCCCTTCGCGCTTTACGCGATACTCGAAGGTTGCGGACCGAGGCCGCAGCCTGGAGATGAACACTTCGAGCTGGACTTCTTCCCCGAAGCGCGCCGGGGATCGGTACTCGGTCGCGACTTGCACCGCCGGAAAACCCACGCGCTCTCGACCGAGGATCTCCGCATAAGGTCGGCCGGTGGCCGCCTCGAACAGCGCCTCGAAGGCGTCGTGAAACCACTCGAAGAACCTTGGGTAGTAGGCGATGCCGGCAGGGTCCGCGTCGCCGAATCGGACCCGAAACGACCGATGAAAGCGCACCCGGCGCTCATAGCACGGATTGGTGATATCTTCCCGGGGCTTGGCCCCAAAGGTCGACACCGTGCTCGAGATCGACACCCCCGAGCACCTCGCGTTCCGGGTGAGGGTCGCGGGCATCGCCCGGCGTTGTCTGGCCTGGGGCATCGACCTGGCGGTCCGAGGCGCGATCCTCTTCGGGCTTTATCTCGCCCTCGTGGTAGCGGCCACCCGCTTGGCCGACCTCAACATCAACCTCGAGGGTGTGGGTCAGGGGCTCTTCTTCGTCTCGCTCTTTGTCCTCGACTGGCTGTACTTCGTCGTGGCCGAGATGCTCAGCAACGGTCGCTCGCCCGGCAAGGCGGTCCTGGGCCTTCGGGTGGTTCGCGAGAACGGACTTCCGATCTCCTGGCGTGAGTCCGTCATTCGAAACCTGCTTCGCGCCGCTGATCTCGCGGTTCTTCCGCCTCACTTCTTGATCGTTGGACCCCTCGTCATGATCTCCGACCGAAAGTTTCGCCGCCTCGGAGACTTCGTGGCTGGCACCATGGTTGTCGTCGAAGAGAAGGTCGAGGTCGCGCAACACATCGTGATCGAGCCCGACCCCAAGCTGGTTCAAGCGCTGCCCAAGTCGCTGCCGCTCGATCACGATGATCTCGAGGCGCTGGAGCTCTTCGTTCGCCGCGAGCAGATGAGTGAAGCCCGGCGCGAGGAGCTCGCCGAGATCGTGGCCCCCGAGTACGCGCGCAGGCTGTCCATGCCGGTGCCCAAGGACGCCACCCGTTTCCTCGCTGCGCTCTGGAAGCGCGCTCAGGACCCCGGTCGGAGCGTGCGGCGATGACGCGTGACGAGCTTCTGCGCGAGCGAGGTTTAGCCTGGCAACGGCTCGAGACGCTGCTCGGTCGAACCACGCTCGTCGGGAGCGCCGGAGATCGCATGCGTTCCTTCACCTCCACCCCGCTCGAGCCCGCCGAGATGCGCGAGGTCTCGGATCTATACCGCAGCTTGGCGGGAGATCTCATGCGGGTTCGCCGAGACAAACTCGGCGGGGATCTCGAGCGTCATCTCGATACGCTCGCGAGCCGCGCACACAACCTCATCTACAGCCGCAGCCAGCGGGTGCAGCGCCTCAACATCGCTGGGCTTGCGCTCGACTTCCCGGGTGCGGTCAGAAGAAACGGCCGCCTGTTTGGCATCGCGTTTCTGCTGTTCTTTGGGCCGCTGATCATCGCGGGCTTTGCCGCTTTCGCCGACGAGACCTACGCGATTGCAGTCCTCGACGAGGCGCAGCTTCAGCAGATGGAGGAGATGTATCGCGCGGCCCGACCCCAAGGAAGGGACGCCAACACCGACGCCACGATGACCGGTTTCTACGTTTGGAACAACGTCGGCATCGCGTTTCGCTGCTTCGCCACCGGCCTGCTGTTCGGTCTCGGGCCCATCTTCTACCTGCTCTTCAACGGTCTCTCCATCGGCATCGCATTTGGCCACCTCGCTCGCGTGGGGCTCGGCGAGAACATCTTCTCCTTCGTCGCGAGTCACTCCGCGTGGGAACTCGTCGCCATCGTCATCGCCGGGGGCGCCGGTCTTCAGATGGGCCTCGCGATGGTGAAGACGCGCGGGCGCACTCGGCTCGGGAATCTGCAGGGGCATCGGCTCGAGCTTCTCCGTCAGGTGCTGGGCGCGAGCATGTTCCTGCTCATCGCGGCGCTGATCGAAGGCAACTTCTCGCCTTCGGGCCTGCCGCCCATCGTCAAGTACACCGCCGGAGTCTGGGGCTGGGCCTTGGTGGCGGCGATCCTGCTGCTCGGTGGTCGCGACCGAGACCTTCCCCCGGACGTGGTGCGTCTGCGCGAGCAGGATGGCACGCATGGTTGAGCCCGTGACCGACAACGCGGTCTCCTTCGACCCCAGGATCGTGCTCCGTCCACGAAGCCTCGACGAGGTCTTTGATCTCACCTTCGCCTATCTTCAGGTCTACGCTCGAGACTTCCGTCGGCTCTTTGCGTTCCAGTTCGTCGTGGGTCTGAGCCTGATTCTGATCTTACGCGAGGGGCTGAACGAGGGCTGGCCCATGGTCTGGGCGGCGGCGTTCGTGCTCTCCCCGCTCACCGAGAAGGTGACCTTGGTGTTCGGCGGTGATCATCTGTTTGGGAACGCGCCCCGCCGGAGGCTCGCGCTTCGGAGAGTCCTGAGGAGGATCGTCCCGGTCTTCCTCGGCGCCGTCCTGGTCCCACTCCCGGTCTTGCCCGCGCTCGCGCTGGCTCTTGCGGACGAGACCGCCTTGGGGTTTGCGGTCATGGCCTCATTGTTCTGGCCGTTTCTGCTCGCTTGGTTTCTCTATTTTGGCGCCGCCTTGCTGCTCGAGAACCTGGACCTCTCCGCCGCGTTTCGACGTTCCTCTCGGCTCATCAGCTTTCGGTTCGGGCGCGCGCTCACCTTTGTGATCGTCGCCTTCCACATCCGCCTCTTCTTCGTCATCACCATCGAGTTTCTCTCGCGCTTCATCATCTCCTTCGTGCTGCAGCTCGGCAGCCCGCTCGGCGAGTTGTTCAGCGACTTCGGCTCGTATCCCTCTGTGCTGGCCTTCTTCCTTGCGGCCCCGGTCATCGCGCTCGCGCGTATGTTCGATTACGTGGATACGCGGACCCGGCTCGAAGGCTGGGACCTGCAGGTGCGCTTCAAGGCGCTCGTGAGCCGGGAGCGCCCCTCTCGCACACAAAGGGTGGCATGAAGGTCTTCTTCGCGTTGCCGCTCCTCCTGCTCCTCGTGCCCTGGACGGCCACGGCTCAGCAACTCGACGAGGAGACCTACCTCGAAGACGTCGATGCCGAGACCGATGACGAGCTCGGGGTGGCGCTCGAGGATGAGCTGGCCGAGGAGCCCGGAGTGCCGGCCGCCCCCCCGCTCGACGTGCGGTCGATCGTGGCCCAAGCGACCGCGGCGCGAAGTACGGAGATCTCCGGCCCGGCCTACGAGTTCTGCACCGATCTCGAGTACGAACCCGAGTCTTTCCGGGCGAAGCGCCTCTGCAAGCTGGCTGACGCAGAGATGCTCGAGCTATGCCCGGCGGCGGAGCGGATCTGCTACGAGGAGCCCAAGAAAGATCCGTTTCGGATCCCAGACGGTGTGCTGTACACCTTGGGCGTCATCGCGCTCCTTCTGCTCGCGGCCGGTCTTTCTTGGTTCCTCATCACGTTGATGCGTCAGTGGAGGAGCCGGGAGCATGTGACTCTGGGCATCGAACTCCCCGCCCAGGGCTCGGTGAGCTTGGGGACCTTGCCCGAGGCGGAGGCGCTGGCTCTGCTTCGGAGAGCCGAGCACGCGCTTTCGGAGGGCCGGGCCGCGGAGGCTGCGCTCCTGCTTCACGTCGCCGCGCTTCGGCACTTCGAGGACTCCGGCCTCATTCGTTTTCACCCCTCCATCACGAACGGGGAGTATCTACGTATGCTGCGACCCCGCCCCGACGCAGCCCGGCTGTTTCGCGGGGTTGCCGGGCTCACCGATCGACTGCGCTTTGGGGACGGACTCGTCGATGTCACTGAGCTCACGGAGCTCCTCGCGTCCGCCCGGCCTCTCCTCGCGCAGCCCATTGCGCAAAGGGCGCTCGGTGGTGGTCTCGCGGCGAGCGTGCTCTTGATGCTCGCCGTCTCCGGGTGCGAGGGCCAGGACGCGTCGTTCTTCAGCCATAGGCCCGAGGGGCTGGCCGCGCTTCCGGCGCTGCTCCAAGGCGCCGGCGTGGAGACCAAGGTCGTGCGGCGTCTGCCGAAGGAGCTGCCGGAGGAGACCGGCGTGCTCGTTGTCCGAACAGACTTCTTCATGCGGGACGCACTCACGACCCAGGCACTGCAGAAGTTCCTCGATCGAGATCTGGCGGTGATCGTGCTGGACGACGTTCACGAAGCGCAGATGCTCTTGCCCGTGTCGTCGACCGTGAGCTTCGGCGACCTCGTCACCCATCCAGAGAGGGCGAGCCTCGAGCTGACCGAGGAGTACTTCTGTCGTTTCGACCAAGCGACTTTTGCGGAAGAGATCTTCGACGATCTCCCGGGCGAATTCGTGACGCCCGCTGGATTCTCCATGGTCGCAAGGACCGCGACGAGTTCCGGCCCTTCGCTGGGGACCGAGACTTCCCTGATTCCCCTCGTGGTCCTTGCCGGTTCAACGCTCGAGTCGCCGAGGGTGCTCGCCTTCGGCGCTCTGCGCGCTGGAAGAGACGGCGAGTATCGTCCGGGCTGTCTCGCCGTCTTTTCGACCAGCGAGGTCTTCAGCAACGCCGCGCTCACTCACACCAGGAACGCCGCCTACGGAGTGGGCCTCATCGCATCCCTGCTCGAGCCGGGGGAGACGGTGCTCTTCGTGGACAGCATGGACACCTCCAAGGGAGCCGGCGGTTCGGTCGGGGGATCCATGGGCAACTCGAAGCTGCTGCCCCTCGTCCTGCACGCGGGCCTCTGGGTGGCGGTGCTGTTTGTCGCCATCGGGGCCGCGTTTGGACCGCTGCGAGACCGAGTCCGCACGGAACACAAGGCCTTCGTGGAACACGCCCAGGCGGTCGGCCTCTACTACGCCGCGAGCGGGGAACGCGGCCATTCACACGCCTCCGAGGCGCTGGCCCGCCTCGTCGTGGCGCGCTACCGACACCAGGTCCGAGGAGGCACGGTGGAGAGCTGGTTGGCGCTGGCGGAACACCTGGCGGAGCGTTACGAGCTCGATCGACAGGAAGTCCTGAGTGCGCTCTCCTCCGGCCTGGAAGAGAAGATGAGGGCCTCCATTCGTACGCGCGCCGCGCCTCTGGAGCCAATCCGTGCGATGGAGATCCTGTCACGCATCTTGTCGAGCGAAGCCCACACTTCCGCGAAGCGACAGAAAGAGAGTTGAGCGAACGTGGATACGAAGATGTTCACCGAACACTACGAGCAGATCGAAGCCGAGGTTCGGAAGGCGTTCCTGGGTCAGGACCTCGTCCTGTCGGCGGTCTTGGTGGCGATGCTCGCGCGGGGTCACGTGCTCATCGAGGGCGTGCCTGGGGTCGGCAAGACCTTGCTCGTTCGAGTACTCGGCCGGGTGCTCGGATCCCACTTTCGAAGGATCCAGTTTACACCCGACCTCATGCCGTCGGACGTGACGGGGTCGACCACGTACAACACCCGCACCGACAGCTTCGAGTTCAAGCACGGGCCCGTCTTCACGCACCTCCTGCTCGCCGACGAGGTCAACCGCGCGCCCGCGAAGACGCAGAGCTCCATGCTCGAAGCGATGCAGGAGCGGAGCGTGACGATCGACGGCACCACACACCCCTTGCCCAATCCGTTCTTCGTGCTCGCGACCCAAAACCCGATCGAGAGCGCGGGTACCTACGCCCTGCCTGAGGCTCAGCTCGACCGGTTCTTGTTCAAGCTCAACATCGAGCACCCCCCGCAGGACGTGGAGGCCGCGCTTTTGCGGAGCGTCAGGGACGGATTCGACGCCGCAGATCTCGAGGCGATCGCACTCCGTCAAGTCGTCAGCACCGACACACTCATCGCGATGCAGACCTTCGCCCAAACCATCCACATCGACGACAAGATCATCGACTACATCACTACGCTCGTGGGTCATACCCGGCGCCATCGCTCGATTCAGATCGGCGCATCGCCTCGCGCCGCGATCGCTCTGCTTCAGACCGCGAGAGTAGAGGCCGCCATTCAAGGACGAGCCTTCGTCACCCCCGACGACGTGAAGATGCACGGACCGAACGTGCTTCGACATCGCCTCATTCTCCAACCGGATGCGGAGATCGAAGGAGTAACCACAGACGAGGTCATCGCGTCCGTGCTCAAAGAGACCCCGGTACCTGGCATGGGAAGTACGGGCGGAGGCGTCGAGCCGCGCGCTCCCAGTCGTCGCAGCTCCATCCCTCCTCCGCAGCGCACGAGCCCGGTGACCCCAGAGATCGAACGTGTGCGCCCCAGCGCCCCGCCGCCCAGCGCCCCCGCCCGCTCCGCCAGCATGCCGGAGGGCTCCGGGCCCTCCCGCCCGGCCTCGCTCGCCGGCTTTGACGATCCAGAACGTTCGGGTGGGCAGAGCTAGGCTCGAAGCATGCCGTTTGTCCCGGGTCGAAGCCTGATTCTCGCCTTGGTGCTGCCCGTCTTGTTGGCGGTCACCACGCTCGTTCAGCCCGAGCTTTGGCGTGGCCTCCTCTTCGTGGATGGGCTCATCGTCGCGCTCGCGCTGCTTGATGCATTGCTCGCTCGAAGGCCCAAGGTGAGCGTCACGCGCTCCGCGCCACACACCGCGTCTTTGGCACGTCCCATGCGCATCGAGCTTCAGATCGAGAGTCACTCCGCGCGTAGGCTCCGTGTCCGCGTCAATGACACGATCTTCCCCGACGGTCAGGCGGAGGAGCTCCCCATCGAACTCACCGTCGCTCCTCGGGGACGTGTAGCCGCGCACTATCGCCTCACCGCGATGCAGCGCGGCTCGAAGGAGCTCGGGGACATCTACGTTCGATACCCCTCCCCGCTCGGCTTCTGGTGGCGACAGCTCCAGCTACCGGCGTCCGCCAAGATCCGGGTGTATCCGGACGTTCAGGCGGTCCGGCACTACGAGCTCCTCGCTCGCCAGAACCGCGACGTCTTCTCCTCGAGGGCCACTCGGCTCAAGGGTGGAGACACCGAGTTCGAGAGACTTCGTGACTACAACCCCGACGACGAGTTTCGACGAATCGACTGGAAGGCCACCGCTCGGAGACGACGTTTCACGGTGCGTGAGTTCCAGCTCGAGAAGAACCAGAACGTCGTGTTCCTCTTGGACTGCGGCCGTTTCATGACTGCGGTTTGGGATGATCACACCGCCCTCGACTACTCCCTCAACGCCACCCTCATGCTGTCCCACGTCGCCGCGAGGCGCGGGGATCAGGTCGGGCTCTTGGCCTTTGACGAGGAGGTCAAGCGGTTCTTGAAACCTCGGGCAGGGCTGAGCGCGGCGAATCAGATCATTCAGGCGACCTACGACCTCTTTCCTCGCATGGTGGAGTCGGACTACGAGGGCGCGTTTCGGACCCTTCGGAGTCGAGTCACCAAACGCACGCTCGTGGTGTTCATCGGCCACGCGATCGACGACCAGACCGCGCGGAGAATCCAGAAACTCTCACGCGAGCTGCTGCCCCGGCATCTTCCGCTCGTCGTGCTCCTGAAGGACCGCGATCTCGAGCTCCGAGCCCGACAGGCCGCGCCCGACTCGGAGGCAGCGTGTATACAGGCGGCAGCGGCGGAGATCGTGCTTTGGCGACAACGTGTGGTCAGCGAGCTGCAGAGCGCCGGGGTCTTAGTGCTCGATGTCTTCCATGATCAGCTCACGGGGGCGCTGGTCTCTCGGTATCTCGAGACCAAGGCGCAAGGTCTCATCTAGACTTCGGTGAGCGCACACACCGCCGGCCGATGATCGAAGAACCGCAGACCCGTCACGACCGGCTTGGCCTCCGTGATCCCAGCGACCCAGCACCCACCCTCAAAGACATCGCTCATCACGTGGTCGATGTTGAGGAGGCCGCCGTAGCTGGGTATCGCGTCGAGCCCGGCCTCGGTATGAAACCGGAAACGGCGACCCGGCCCCACGTGACGCAGTAGGTAGTCCGCGCTCGAGTCTCCACCCATGAGGCGATAGGGATCGGTGTTGAAGTCACCGAGGATGAGGTTTCGCGCGCCGTTCGCGGCGGGTTGGGCATCACCCTGGCCTAGGTCCTCGAAGATCTGCGCGAACTGCCTGGTTCGGCACTCGGCATCACTTGCGGTGAGACCCGAACTCCCGTGGGCGTTCACCACAATGATCCATTCGCCCGGACGCTCCGCCAGCTCGATGAGGCCGCGCCCGATCCGCGACCCGCCGCCACAGCTCTCGACCTGCGCACCCTCGAGTCCGTCGAGACAAAGAGCGGAGTCGCAGCCGCGGAAGCTTCCAAACGCGCGGCGGACCGCGAGACACTTATCCGGCTTATCGAGCTGACACGCGATCTGATAGTCGCTCCCGAGCACGATCTGAGCGACGGTGGGATCGCCCGGCTGCCAGGTCTCACAAACAAAGCCGACGCGAGCCTCCTCTGGGATCATCGGACACTCGCCGCTGTAGAAGATCTCTTGAAACGCCACGATGTCCGGCGCGATCTCGGCGAAAAACCGACGTGTGTCCTCGACCGCCACCCGCCACGCCAGCCCGTTACCGTAGTGGGCGTCGGTCAACGCAGCTTGCGCGGGGCCATAGCCACCGTTCTCTTGGGGATCGATCGAGCCCACCCCCGAGCTGCCGGTGTTGAAGGTGACCGCCACCACAGAGAGCGGCTCTGGCGCGGGATCAGCGCAGGCCCCTGCGCAGAGGAGCATGGATAGCCATGATGAGACGCGGGCTGAGAAGCGAGACACGACCGTCAACCTCGCACGAGGCGAAGGCCGTGTCAGCCGCTGCACGATCTTCAGCGAGCTAGAAGCAGAAGCCGCGCGTGCTGGCTTGGACCTGAACCGTCGGGGTGAAGGTCCCGGTGCTTCCATTCCACGAAACAGTCCCGGCGTGCCAGGTGTCGTTGCAGTAGAGGTTGCGGTTGAAGGTGCCGACGAGATTGCCCGCGATGTGCACCTGGACCGCGGCCGTCGAAGCGCCGAGGTCGTTGTCCGCGAAGTAGTGGATGTAGAGCTCGTAGTCTCCGGGCGCTGCTACGTTGAGGTTGATCTCCTCGGGGCCGTAGCCGTCCACATCGTCCTTGTCCAAGTAAGGGTCGTCAGTGGGGTCATCTTGCACCCCCCAGTCGGGTGAACGCTCGCCGAAGTAGCAGTCGCCGTCGTTGGTGTCCCAGATCGACGAGCCCGGACGGACGAGGTGCATGTCCACGTCGGTGAAGTTGGTGTCCCAGGTGAGGATGAATGACATCGCGGTGGCGGTCACCGGCGGCGGTACCACTTCGCCGCGAACAGGGATCTCGAGGGTCGCCAAGCCGTTTGCACCGTCATACTGAACGCTCAAGGTGTCGGTGTGCACGGCGGGTGCACCCTCGGCATGGAGCTCGGCGGTGAAACTCATCGACTCACCTTCGGCGAGATCGTAGGTGCCAGGCTGAGCCGCCACTTGAAAGAGGGTCTGGCTCGCGGGAAAGCCGGCGGAGACAAACCGAGTGATGCCCCCGCTCGCGCTGCACGTCACTTGCTGAGTGGCGACCTGGCCTCGCTCCACCGCACCGAAGTTGAGAGCACTCGGGGTGCAGACCAGGCCGCCGCGCGCCGGAGCGCCGTTGCCTTGGATGCTGAGGCTCAGAGCCTGCGCCGGAGCCTGCGCCGCGAAGATCATGACGTCGACGATCGGTCCTTCGTACAGAGGACTGAAGACCACCATGTACTCTGCGCTCTGGCCGGGCTGAACCGTGATGCCGGGGAGCGCGGCGTTCGCACCGGCCTCGAGATTAAACGGCAGGCCGAGCGCACCGGCAGTCTCGAGCGAGGCGCCGGTGATGGTGCCCGGGGCGGAGCCATCATTTCTGATGGTGACCGCGAGCTTGGACTCCTGCCCAACCACGACCGTGCCGAAGTTGAGAGCTCTGGGCTCGATCTTCAGATCAGGTACGAGCTTGGCGACCCCTAACCCGCGTACCTGAAGCTCAGCCTGAGTCTTCTCGGTGTATACGGTGATGACCCCCGTCTTCTCCCCTTCCGCCATGGCGAGAAAGAGCACTTCGAGCTCGAGGCTGGAGCCCGCGGTGATCAACACCCCTTCCAGAGGGCCCTTTGCGCCTCGAACCGAGAACGAAGGCGCGGTTTCGACCGAAAGGATCTCGATGGTCACGGTGCCGACGTTTCGAAGCTGCACCGTGCGACTCGCGGTCAGCCCGACCGTCACTTCGCCAAAATCGAGCGTCTCGGGATCGAAGGCGGCCCGCTCGACGGCGGCCCGCACTCCATCTTCTCCGCAGCCGACGAGGACGAGCGCCGGCAAGAAAAGGAGGTGAGCGAGGGAAGGTTTTGAAAACTTCATGAGGGTCGAGTTAATGGATACTTCCACCTACATTAGAGCGCCTATACGACGTTTGGATGAGAGGCAAATCACAGTCGGGTGGACGCGGGACTCGGGTGGGCCGCTAATCAGCTGCTTTTACTAAGGATCGCCTTCACGACCCCGTAGGCCTCGCCGCCCACCGCGCCCACGCGCACGCAGCGAATCATGCCTTTTGGATCCACGAGGGCGTGGATGGGGATGGCCGAATCTGCGGAGACACCCAGCCCTCGGAGGAAGGGTTCGAGGTGCTCCGGCCCCGCGAGCCAACGGATGTGGCCTGGGATCTTACGGCTCAGAGCGCGCTGAAACTCGGCCTCTTCCTCATCGATGCTCCAGGCCTCGATCCGAACCGGCACGCCCTCAGTCCGGAGCGTTTGCGTCCACCTTTCGAGCAGCGGCATCTCCTCGACGCAGGGCCCACACCAGCTCGCCCACAGATTGATCCAGGTCCAGCCGGCCCCACCCTCGGGTTTGGAGGAGATGTCGCCGGGCAAGGCTCGCTCGGGCGGCGGCATCCACTTGCGGGCCTCGGAACCGCTGGCCGGAAAGGTCTGTTCGCAAAAGCTCGCGAGCGCCTTGTCGCTCGAGGTGGTCTTCACCGCGGCGAAACGGCTAGGCGCGGGCCCGCTCGGTGTCTCCTCACATCCGCCGAGCATGGGGAGGATGAGAGAGAGGGCCGGGATCAGATGGCGCAATCGATCCATGCGATGAAGGCGCTCCGATTGATGTCGGCGATGGAGCATTCCCCTTCGCGGCTCCGGCTCCAGGTGCAGAACTCCTCACCGAGCTGGGCGTATTCTTCGCCCAGCCAAAGCAGACCCACCTGCTTCTTCAGATCTGGATCGTTGAACTTCTGATCGAGGTGCGTGAGCACAGCCTCGGCACGCTTCTGAGAGAGCTGCTGATTGAAGATCTGGTCGCCATCCGCGCTCGCTCTCGCCACCACGAAGAAGAAGCTCGCCCCGCGTTGATCACTCCAGGCGGTCTCGACCGCGGCCGAGCCGAACTCGTCCATCTCCACCTGCGCCGAGTCGAACTGGATGATCTTGGCCCGGTGAGACAGAGGCTTGAACAGCGCGTTGAAGTCGTCGCCGGACATGGCCGCCACCTGTTTGGCATTGGCCGGCTGACAGCCGCGGCCGCCCTCTTGGAGCAAGCCGCAAGCACCCGCCACGCGCCGCAGGATCCCCTTCAGCTTGGGGGTGCAGTATTCGTCTTCAGCCACGCTCGCGACCGCGATCTCCGAGCTCGTGTCGCCCGCCTGCTCGAGGCTCGCCTTCGCGTTGCTCAGCCAGAGACTGACGAGGATGCTAGGTATGATCAGAGCCACGAGCATCAAGATGAGAGACTTGGGTCCGTTCACTTGGTGCCTCCTTCCGGCAGCGCGAGCATGGACGCGACGGTGTATTCGAGCCCGAGGTCGGTGTCTTCGTCACAGACCCGACGATCACCGATGAAGAGCTGAGGGGTCAGGACCTGCAACGCGTTGGCGACCGCCCACCGCATGCTCTTGTTGAGCTTGTTCTTCACCTTGGCCGAGCCGAGGCAGCCTTGCACGCCTGGGAACCGCTCGGTGATGCGCTTTCGCAGCGCTCGCTCGTCGGCTTTGGCCTCGGCGAGCAGACTCTCCTGCTCTGCGAAGGCCCAGTTCAGGACCTCGTTGGCCTTCTCTGGCTGACACAAGATGGCCTCGCTCACCGCGCAGGCCCCGGGGTGCAGGGAGGTCTTCACCATCCAGTTGCAGTTCTGGTCGAGCGGGAACAGAACGGCCTGAAGCTCCAGCTTGGCGCGCAGTCCGCTGGCGTTGAGCCGCTCATCAAAGCCTTTGCAGGCCGGGCACAATGGGTCGAGCAAGGCCACGCTCTTACGCCCCGTTCCGCCGAGCGAGATCATGATGCCGGAGGGGTCGTCCTTTTGAACCAAGCGACCGCAGCCCTCGGTGGCCTTCGCGACCTTGGGCGCCCCCATCAGATGCAGGCCAACGAGCACACCCACGAACAGACAACCTTCCGCGAACCACCGAAGGTAGAACGGCACGGGGGAGCCTGTGCTGAACTCGTCGTAACCCACGTCTTCGCCTTTGGCCTGCTTGATCTGAGCCACGAGGGCACAGAGGAATCCGAGCGTCGAGGTCAGGTAGATACCGACGCAGAGCTTACAGGCCGCACCGATCTTGCTGTACGAGATGAAGCCGTAGATGAGGCTCATGCCCAAGGGGAGAAGCCAGGCGACGACGAGAAACGCGGTGAGCTTCTTCTTGCGTCTCCGTGCGAGCGCGAAGTCCACGCCGCGATAAACGAGGTACGTGAAGACCGCCATCGAGAGGAGGCTGATCGGCAGGCCACCCCAGAGGCTGGTCCTGAACAAGGAGCTGTAGGGGCTCATCATCACCGTGCGGCAACCGCTCTCTCCGATCTGCTGAGAAGCCCCTGGCAGCAGCGAACAATGGATGGAGTGAACCTGACGGTCGAGGTGCTCGATGAAGTCCGCGGTCGACAGGCCCGAGAACACGACCGCCAAGAGTGCGAACGCGGCCGACGCCCACAGCCAAGGCGCGACCGGATCCTTTCCGCGTGGGCTCCAGTCGGTGGGTTGTTCTCCGGTGAGGTCTACGCCGGATTCGAGACTCATGGTCCGGGAGCATAGACCAACCCGCATCGATGCGCACCCCGGGGCGATTTGCCTCACGCCGCTCGATTCGACTCCGAGCTCGGCCGGTCGCGGCTGAAGGAGGCGCCGTTGACTCCATCGAACCGGGACCGGACCATCCCGCGTGTGAAGCAGAAGATCGCCCTGCTCTTCCTCGCCGCTTCGGCGTTCAACGCCCAGGCCTGCAGCGACGATGTGTCAGGACCGCCGGATGCCGTGCTCCCGGCCGACGACGCGAGCGCCCTGCGTGATGCCGAAACAGCGCTGGATACCCAGGCGGCTTTGGACGCAGAGCCGCCGACGGATGCCAGGACCCCGGCCGACGCCGAGTCCTCCAGCGACGCCGATGCCCTACTCGATGCCGGGGCCCCGAACTCCGGCCCAACGCAGTGTCGGCGAAGCGCAGACTGCGGCAACCTGAGTTGCAACCGCGGCGCCCCGGGCGGCATCTGCCTGGGCTGCGGCGTGGATGCTGACTGCCCTTCGCGGGACTTCGAGTGCGTGGCGGGCGTGGGTTCTTGTTCGCGAGCTTGCAGCAGCGACGGCGACTGCAACGGGGGTATGCGGTGTCACGCGAACGGCGTCTGCGTGGTCAGGAGCTGCTCGCCCCAGGCGCCTTGCCCCGCGCCCTACGTGTGCGGGGGCACTCTGTGTGCACGTCCGAGCTGCACCGGCGGAGCGGCCTGCCCGGCGCCGCTCGTGTGCGAAGACGAGCTCTGCGTCGAGCCTTGACCGATGCCCTCACCTTCGGGGCGGGTCATGTCGTGTGGTCTTCCGTGAGTTCAGCCGAGTTCATGTTGCCCGGCGACGTCCGAACGCTCGCCTCGATAGACCGAAGAGCAAACTGCAGCAGAGAAGCTCGAGCAGCGCTCCAGCTCCGGGCCCGCCTTGGAAGCAGCGGCAGCCAGTGCTCTCCTCCGGATCTGAGCCTGACACCGATGCGTCGATGGGATCCGGTGATGCGTCGCTGTCCGCCGAAGCCCCTGCATCCAGATGATCGGGTCGTCCTGACACCGACGCGTCGCTCACAACCGGCGAGGCGTCGGTCACAGCCGGCGAGGCGTCGGCGCCCACGGAAACACCCGCGTCCAGCTCGACAGGCCGCTCGCCCCGCTCGATCCTTCGGTTGTTCACCGAGAAGAACCGCGCGAGCATCATCGGCCACGAAGGGCCGCGCCTCGCGATGAAGCTGAGCTCGAGTCCATCACCCGAGCCCGCGGGAAAGGCATGCCCCATCCCGCTCACCTCCACCTGCTCGATGCGCGGTCCGTGCGCGTCGGAATAGACCATGCCGGTGCCGGCCGGCTGAAAGCCGGGAAGGACCGTCACGTCCAGGCTGCGTCCCTCCAGCGGAGTTCCATGACCGTAGATGGTCCGGAGCACGTCGGCGTTTCGTTGGCCGTAGCCCTTCGCGACGACGAAATCCATGCTGCCATAGATGATCGATGCGAGCTGCGTGTCGAAGTGCGCAGACTGGGCTCCCGAAAAAGCTCGGCAGGTGGCGACGCCCGCCGCCGTGGTCCCAGCCACGAACGAGGCCTCCGAGGACGAGGTGCCTACCATCGGACCGGCGTTGATGCCGACGCCGGCAAAGAGATCCGGCGCCAAGCACGCCGAGACCGCGGCCTGGCCGGCGCCGGACGAGAGCCCGGCGATGTACACTTGCTTCGCGTCCACGCCGAGCGCGCGGTCATCTCGGAGCGAGGCCACAATCTCGAAGATCGCAGCGTTGTGCTTGTTCGCCCGTGTATGCGCGGCGCCGTAGTAGTCCCAGCAGCCGGCGATCACACCGCCGTTCGGCACCTGCGGGAGCGCCACCACGATGCCGTACTGCTCTGCGGCCGGCTCGAGATTGCCGTCGGCGCGGAGGCTCGTGCTCTGTTGCGTGCACCCGTGGAGCACGAGCATGAGCCCGCGGCCGCTACCCTGGACGTCCGAGCTCGTCGGTACGTAGAGCTGAACGCTCGTGCCGGCGAGACTCCGCGTCTCCCATGCTCCCGCCCGCGCGTCTTGCCCCATCGCGAGACCGAGAAGCACGAGGAGAGCTGTCGTACCGAGATTCTTCATGCACCCGCTCCGTTTCTGACGGCGCTTCACGCTCCGCCCACCAGTTCGACAGCGCGGGCCAGAGCCCGGTCGCAGCCTTGCGTGAGACCACCGCGCCGACGTGCCCTCCTCGAAGGTCGAGGTGCTTCTTGTCCGCCGAGCGAATCTTCTCGAGCAGAACATGCGCGGATGACCACGGCACGATGTGATCGTCACGAAAGGTCACTGCCATCGTGGGGAACTCGATCGCGTCGAGGCGCGCGGGTATTCCGTTGAGCCGAAACTCACCGCGCACGAGCTCGTTTCGCTGATAGAGCGCCTCGATGTAGCGCACGTAAGCGGCGCCCGGGAAGGACACGTTGTCGTTGCCCCACTTCTCGACCGCGAAGAACCCGTCGAGGAACTCGTCGTCCCACGCGCGTTCGACGAGCCCCACCCCTTTGACCAGGTTCCCGGTGGGCTTCAGCATGTGGAAGCTCGCCTGGAGCAGCGGCCAAGGTACGTTGCCGAACGCCCGAACCACTTGATTCACGTCGAAGAAACGCGGCTGCATCCAAAGAGAGAGCAGCCCGTCGTCGTGGAAGTCGATCGGCGCGGCGAGCGCGACGAATGATTGCACGCGTTCGGGTCGCGCCGCGGCATGAATGGCGGCCAAAGTGCCGCCCAAGCAGTAGCCGAGCAGATGCGCCTTCTTCGTGCCCGCGAGCCTCGTGCTCACCCGCAGCGCCCGCCCGATGTATCGATCGCAGATCGTGTCGAACTCGAGGTAGCGATCCTCGGGGCCTGGGGTTCCCCAGTCGATTATGAAAACGTCGTGACCTTGATCGCGCATGTACTCGACGAAGCTGCGCCCCGGCGTCAGATCGAGCACGTAGTGGCGATTGATCAGCGAGGGCACGAGCACGACGGGCGTCCGGTGCGATCGCGGCGCCGCGCTCGCGCGGTACCGGAGCAGACGCCACTTGTTCTCGGTGTGGACGACGTCGGCCGGGGTCTGACCCACGGCGGGGCGCCGCAGCACCGCCTTGGCGAGGTTTCTGAGCCGGCTCACGTGTAGAGCCTCTCGAACTCGGCGCCAAAAGTCTCGTAGACCTTCTTGCGTTTGACCTTGAGCGTCGGCGTCAGCAGGCCGGCCTCCACGGTGAGGGGCCGCTCGATGATCGCGAAGCGTTTGATCCCCTCGTAGGAGGCCAGGGCGGCGTTGACCGCTTGGATGCGAGCTTCGATGAGCGCGCGGGTGGCCGGCTCCGCGCCGCCCTCTTGCGACCCCAGCGAAGCCAGGTGCGCCCGCACCGCCTCCTCCTGCAACCAGACCCCCGCGACGAGGTACTTCTTGCCGTCTCCGTAGACCACGAGGTGTTCGATGAAGGGATCGTCCTTGAAGCGAAGTTCGATGTTGAGCGGCGGGACGTTTTTTCCCCCCGCGGTCACCAAGATGTCCTTCTTGCGATCGACGATCTGCAGAAAACCATCATCCGTGAAGCGACCCACGTCACCGGTCTTGAACCAGCCCTCCGCGTCGAACGCGTCCTTCGTCGCGACGGGGTCCTTGTGGTAGCCCGCGAAGATATTGGGCCCCTTGGCGAGGATCTCGCCATCTTCGGCGAGCTTCAACTCCACGGTGGGGAGCGGCTTGCCGACGGAGTCAAAGCGGTAGGACTCGGGGCGGTTGATCGTGAGCGTCGGGGCGCACTCGGTGAGCCCGTAACCTTCGATGATGAGGAGCCCGGAGTCGTGAAACGCCTGCTTGATCTCGCGCTTGAGCCCGGCCCCGCCCGAGAGGCAGAACGAGAGGCGGCCGCCGGTGCTCGCGAGGAGCGCGGCGCGAGCGGCGGAGGAGTCGTCTGCCTGGAGCGCCGGCGCGGCGAGCTTCTCCCAGTACGAGGGCACACTCATGAACGCGGTCGGACGAACCTCCGAGAATCGCTCCATGACCGACTTGGGATCCACCATGTAGCTCGTCCAGCCCAGCATGTTGCCGATGCAGCACTCGCCGTATCCGAAGATGTGGCTCATGGGCAGCCAGAACAAGTCCGTCGCTCGCTCCTCGAGACGCGTCGCCAACGCGGAGAGCCAGTCGCGGTTGTTGGTCTGTAGATTTCGATGGCTCAACGGGACGCCCTTTGGGGGGCCGCTCGTGCCGCTGGTGTAGAGCATGACCGCGAAGTCTTCGAGCGAAATCGAGGCCAGGGTGCGTTCGAAGCTGCGAGGATGCGCGACTTCGTAGTCGGCGCCGATCTGCCGCATGCGAGACCACGAGATGACCTTTCGCTCGATCTCGCTCGCCGAAGGCGCTGGCTTGCCCTGGGCGCGCAGTTGATCGGCCACCGCGGTGGGGTGGATCAGATCATCGAAGAGGACGAGACTATCGACCCTGGAGAGCGCGTCCCAGCGTTCGAGCAGGCGCTCGAACAGCTCGGGGGTGTCGACGAAGACCACACGAGCATCGCTGTGCTCGATGACGTACGCCGCCTGCTCGGCGGTGGAGGAAGGATACACCGGCACCATGACCCCGCCCGCACCTTGAGCCGCCAGAGCTGCACTCATCCACTCGACGCGGTTGGGGGCGAAGATGGCGACCCGGTCACCGCGGCGGAGACCGAGAGTGAGAAGGAAGACGCCGGTATCGCGGATCTGATCGGCGTACGCGCCCCAGCTGACCTCGCTCCAAACGCCCGTGGGCCGAGGTAGCTTGAAGCGCGCCTCCGTACGGCGCTCTTCGAGGTGCTCGAAGACCCAAGCGGGCGCGGGCTTCAACTCGAGATACGGGGTGATGTCCATCGCGCTTCAGGCCTTCGTTTGCGGGTCCTTCAGATCCTGCAGCTCGGCTTCGAGGTCGAGGAGCCGACTCTGCAGCTCATTGAGCGTGTGGAGCGAGCGTTCCTGGTCGCGCTTGGTCGGCAGTCCCCAAGCGCCCCACCACTCCGCGGCCGCCCGATCGCTCATGGCCTTCGCTTTCATGAACAGGGTGAGCGTCTTTCCCGCCGGAGCGAGCAACGCGGGATTGCGGAGAAGGCCCTCCATCAGCGCCGCGGTCTCCTTCTCCCAGGCGTCGAAGCCCTTCTTCCAGATGTCAAACGCCTGCCTGCCCATCATCATCGTTCTCCTGCTTCGCAACACCGAGACCTGCTGCACTGCAGTATCCGGCGATCGATCGGAAGCTAGCGAGACCGAGCTAGCCCGTCAAGCCGTATTGTGCGGTGCAATATAGATTCCAGTTGGGTGGACCCGGGTGATGGTGTAGATTGCGTGCGATGCAGCAAAAAGGCGGGGTCGTCGTCGTCAAGAAGTACTCGAACCGGCGACTGTACGATACCTCGGACAGTCGGTACATCACGCTCGACGAGCTCGCGATGAAGATCCGCGCCGGCCACGAGGTCCGGGTGCTCGACGCAAAGACCAACGAAGACCTGACGCAACCCACGTTGACGCAGGTGATCCTCGAAAGCCGGCGGGCGGCGCGGCTCCTTCCCGTGCCCCTGCTCACCCAGCTCATCCGCATGGGTGACGACGCTCTGGCTGAGTTCTTCGGGAGGTACATGTCCTGGGCCCTCGAACTGTACCTTTCAGCCAAGCATGGCGCACAAGCGGTCTCGCCCTTCAATCCCTTCGCCACCATGCCTTTTGCGGCGACCAACGCAGTGGCGCGACTCTTCAATCGGTTCGGTGATGTTGCGGGCCCCGGGGGCGCTCCGCCGTCTCCTGCCAACGGCGCCGCCTCCGAGCCCGAGCCCAGCGAGCCGCCCGACGCTACGACCGGCGAGCCGCAGAGCCGAGAACTCGATGAACTCCGGGCCGAGATCGAGGCGCTCAAGGCGGCCATCCTCGAGCGTCGCTGATTGCTGCAGCGCATAATGGTCTCCCCGTATTGATTTGTGCGGTGCAGCAATTTCTGATTGACGGTGTGCCGGCCGAGAACTATCTTCCGCGCATAACCGGTGTTTAGCCGGTCTATCAACCAGTTTGGAGGATCACATGGCGGAGAAGACGACTGCGCAGGCGCAGCAAAAAACAGGGCAAAAGGCCGCGTTCGAGCGAGCGATGGGAGAGAACATCGAGCGCATGGAATCCATGTTTGGGGACGTCCAGAAGCTCGAGAAGCAGACCATCGAACAGGCGAGCCAGGCCATCGACGACGGAGCAAAGATGATGAAGGACATGCTCGGCTACTCGTTCCGACTGCACGAGCAGTGGACGAAGATCGCACTCGACAGCTCTCGTCGAGCGACGCAGCTCATGGTTCCCAACTGGATGGCCTGATGCTGAAGACCGAGCTCGCGCCCACTCCTCGGGACACCATCTTTGCAGACGGCACGGCGCGGCTCTATCGCTTCCGTCGACCTCCCGGCGAGGCGACGGAGGCACCTTCGACGTCGAGTGCTCGTTCTTTGCCGTTGCTCATCATCCCTTCGCTGATCAACCGCTGGTACATCGTCGACCTCCGAGAGGGGGCGAGCCTCAGCGCGGCGCTCAACCGAAGCGTCGATACCTACTGCCTGGACTGGGGCGTGCCCCACGACGAGGACCGCTATCTGGGCTGGGACGCGATCGTACGTCGCATCGGTCGGATGGTCCGGGCGGTGAAACGTGACAGTGGCGCGGAGAAGGTCGGGATCCTGGGCTACTGCATCGGGGGAACGCTCTCCTCGATCTACGCGGCCCTCCACCCAAGCGAGGTAGGCGCGCTCATCAACCTCGCCGGGCCTATCGATTTCTCGAGGTCGGGGCTGCTCGGAGAGCTCGTCGACCCGCGCTGGTTCGACCCGAGCGCAATGGCGGCGGCGGGCAACGTCAGCAAGTACCAGATGCAGAGCGGCTTCACCGCCATTCGTCCGATCAGCCAGCTCAGCAAGTGGGTGACCGTGGCGGCCAATCTACACGACGACGCGTTCATGACCGCCTTCGGGGCGCTCGAGACGTGGGCCTCCGACAACATCCCGTTCCCCGGAGCCGCGTATGAGACCTACATCTCTTCGCTCTACCAGCGAAACGAGCTCGTACAGAGGCAGCACTTCGTGGAAGGGCAACGCGTTGTCCTCTCGAACATCGAGTGCCCGGTCCTCTCGGTGATAGCGAGTCAGGATCACATCTGTCCCGGACCCGCCGCCACCGCGCTGAACGACCATGTCCGCGCCAAGGAGAATCGGGTCTTGGAGCTGAAAGGCGGGCACGTGGGCGCTGTGGTGGGCAGCCGGGCCACAAAGGAGCTGTACCCCGCGCTCGCGCGTTGGCTCGCGGAGCACCTCGCTTCCCGAGCAGCTTCCGCCGCCTGACCCCACGTGCTACAGGCCTCTGATGTCCACGGATGCGGAGAAGATCTGGGTGATGCTGGAAGTCCGGAAGGTCGAGCACTTCGTCACCGCGTTCCGGGGTCGGGCCTTACGAAGCGCCATCGAAGCGTGGGCGCGTGGGGAGCTTGGCTCCTCTGCCCTGCGGCTCGAAGAGCTGTACTGGACGAATGACGAACCCGACGCGGAGCAACCCGTGACGGTGCTCGGAGAAGCGGGCACGCGCGAGTGGCAGAACTGTACGGGTGAGATGTGGATCCGAGCCGACACGATCATCGCGGTCTACCTACTCAAGGGTGGACGCGAGAGGCGACTGAGTGATCTGCCCAGGGGTCGGGTCCTGCATCTGCCGAGCTCCAACGGCGACCGCGATTCCGACCCCGAACCCAACTAGAGTTCCCCAACTCAATCGTCGCGCCTTGCGAGAGATTCCGGGTTCTTCGTCCGACTCGGTCCGATATGCGGTTCGGCTGTCTAGTCCGAGAAGTTCGATCATGTTCCCGCGAAGTATCTTTTGTCGCTGGTTGGCGCGCTACGAAGGGAGTTGGGTCGCCCCCAATGACCGAGGAGCCCGAAAGGGCGGCCGCAGGCCGCGCGTCGGCCA
>WYAZ01000194.1 GCA_011526105.1 Deltaproteobacteria bacterium
TACGAAGGGAGTTGGGTCGCCCCCAATGACCGAGGAGCCCGAAAGGGCGGCCGCAGGCCGCGCGTCGGCCAGGGGCGAAAAGGACAAGCGCGAACGTGATCTGAACTTTTCGGACGGGACACTAGGGAGCGCGGGCGCGCTGGGCGCGTTCACTCCAGCCAGATGACTTCGGCGAGCCGACCGGTATCGGGGTCCGAGGAGATGACACTGGGAAGGCAGACCCCGAGGGGGGTCACCAGCATCGTCCTCGGACGCAGCACGCCGCCCACGATCTCGGTGAGCGGGCAGGTCAGAGCGAAACGTTCATCGTACTGAAGCACCCGCCCGCGGGTGAGCAGGGCCAACCACCCGCCCTCGAAGGCCTGGATCACGAACGGATCGTTGGGCACGAGGTTCACTCGGGCCCAGGATCCGGCCTGGCGCTCGAAGATGGCTCCGTTGGCGACCCCGGCGAGGATCCGCCGATCCGGAAGCCGAGTCAGCGTCCGGATGCGCTCGTCGGGCCCGAGACCGGTGAGCCGTTCGGCCGGGCCGAGCTCACCGGCCCGCCACTCCCGGATCTCGTTCGCGCCGGTCGAGACCAGGATGTGCTGGGGCCCCAACCAGATGAGCCCGCCGGACTGCGTGTAGGCGGCCCCATCCGCGGCGTGCAGCGAGAGTTCGAAGAGCAGGACCCAGCTCGCGCCGTCGAAGCGCCAGATTCGGCCGCGGCCGGTCATCAGGTAGAGCTCGAAAGCTTGGTCGGGAGGCGAACCCGTCAGCTTGCTGGATCGGGCCGCGGCCCCCCCAGGATCATTCGGAGCCACGGTGCTGGTCTCGATGGTGCACGAGGCATTTGCCTCGTCGACGCTCACGAGAGACAGCGCACCGAACTTTCCCCCCAGCCAGAACCGATTCTCGCCGGCGGAGTAGCCAGAGAGGGCAACGAGACCCTCGCAGCCCGAAAGCCGAGTGAGACGACCGGGCTCGGAGCGCAGCATGGCCGAGTCAGCGCCGATGCTGACGCTGAGCACAGCCGCCCCGGACCCGAGGGGCATGGCGAACTCCACGTCCGCGCGGGTGGCCTCATCGACGAGCGACGCATCTATCTGCACTCGATCGGCAACAAAGGAACGACAAGGACTCTCGGCGCCGAACCGGAATCCGGCAAGATCGGGGCTGAGTTCGGGGCGTGACTGCCAAGCCGAGACCTCGCCGTCGTCGATGTCGGCCACGAGGACCTGCACGCGGCCGTCCGGCAAAGCGACCGCGAGTTGCTCCCCGCTCGGCGGAGTCAGAGGACCATCAGCCAGCTCGAGCGAGTCCAGTGATGCTGGATAGAGCACCACCTCGAGCGCGGTGGGCCGGTCTTCGGATGTGCTCGGCTCGAGCTCGATCGGAAACGCGTCGTCGCTGAGGGCGTGAGCGCTCGCCCGAATGCCGGCGCTCGTGTGAACGGCCACGATCGCGCTGGCCGCTTGGCCGAGCGGAGGGGGCTCGACGAAGATGAAGCCTTGCTCGAAGCAGGCGGAGGTGGCGAGCACGGGCAGGAGCAACACTCGAGCGCGGAGCTGCGTGCGACTCACGCACGAAAGCGTAGCACGCTCAATCGTTCTGCGGCCAGGCGGTCTGCGCCGACCCACCTCGGATGTCGCGACATTCATCGCGTCCGGATGCGCTCGTGACGGAGGCGATGTTGTTTGTCGAAGAGGCTTCGGTAGACGAACAAGGCGATCACGATCGAACCCATCGCGCTGCCCGCAGCGATCATGAACATCACCACGATCTGATACTTCACCGCCTCGAGTGGATCCGCGCCGGCGAGGATCTGCCCGGTCATCATGCCCGGCAAGGAGACGATGCCCACCACCATCATGGAGTTGATGATGGGGATCATGCCCTTGCGCACCGCCTCTCGGACCGGGGGCTGCGCGGCCTCCCAGCGGCTCGCGCCGTGGGCGAGCTCCATCTCGACGGTGCTCCGGTCGCGGTCGAGCGCCTCGAGCAAGTGATCGAGAGACAAGGAGATGCCGGTCAGCGTGTTCCCAAGCACCATGCCGAGGAGAGGGATCACGTAGCGTGCCTCATGCCAGGGCTGAACACCGATGACGAAGTGCGTGACCGTCAGAGTGGTCACGAGACCGGTCAGGAGCAAGGTCAGGAACGACTCCGCGAAGATGCCGGTGAAGGTTCGGCTCGGCCGCTGAATGGCCGCTCGACCGGCGGCGCCGATCATCACGATCATGATGCCGAGCACCGCCCACGCCTCATCCAAGGCAAACACCCAGCGCAGAACATGGCCGATGAGGAGAAGCTGAACCACCGTGCGCAACGCAGCGAGCCCGAGGCGGCGCTCGAGCCGGAGCCCGAGCAGGAGGCTCACCGCACCGGCCACCGCGACGAGTGCGGCGGCGATCAACAGATCGGTAGCGCCGAGGCTGATGAGCCCGGTCTCAGCCATCCGCAACTCCAGGAGTCCCCAGCTTGTGCACCGATCCGCCGAACCGCTGGGCTTGCTCGGGGTCGTGCGTGACCACGAGGGCCGAGCATCGCTGGCCGTGCACGTGCTCGAGGATGAGCGCCTCGGTCTTGTCGCGATGCTCCGGATCGAGCGCACTCGTCGGTTCGTCGAGCAGGAGTACGTCGGGTCGAAGGAGCAGCGCCCGAAGAAGCGCGATCCGCTGACCCTCCCCGACCGAGAGCGTGTGAGCGAGCCGGGCCAGCAGGCCAACCTCGAGGCCGAGGCGTTCGAGCTGAAGGCTCGCTTCGGCCGCGTTGAAGCTCGAGCTCGAACTTCGATAGGAGAACGCGCGAGCCAGGTTCTCCGCCACGCTTCCGGGCACGAATGCCGGCTGCTGATGCACGTAGATCACGCGTCTTCGAAAGCGCGGCCATCCGATCTGTTCGGGGCTCTCTTCGTCGAGCCGGACCTCCCCGGAGCTCGGCACGAGCTGGGCGATGGCCCGAAGCAGGGTGGACTTTCCACTTCCGGAGGGGCCGATGAGCGCGAGCACCGCGCCCGGTTCGAGTTCGAAGCTCTGCGCACGGAACAGGGGCACGGCTCCGAACGACACGGACAATCGCTCTACGCGGAGGCGAGCGCCCATGACCCTCCGTAGTGGCAGAGGCTCGAGGGGTCAATGGCGGGAGGGGCCTTGCTGGGCCGGCCCGTGCTCAACGAGGCTTCGACAGGTACACGCCCTGAGCGTTGCGCACGTAGTGGTCCACGATACCCGGCGCGTGCTGGTTGAGGAGCGCCATGGTGGTCACGTCCGTGTTGATCACGGCCGGGCGGTTCCGCTCGATCTCCTGTGCAATCCACGTCCATTGAGCCGGGGTATAGTATCCAGGGCCGCCGGAGTGAGGAATGAAGGTCACCGGTGATGCAGCGTCGTTGAGATAGAAGTACCTCAGCCCAGAGAAGTACTCGGTGTCGAACAGCAGGTCGCCGGGCTTCAAGTGAGGCAGGAGCTTCTGGGAGGTCGGATCGGCCTCGATGTAAGCCTCCCATGAACGCAGGTCGGCGCTGGTATGCCTGTGCATGCTCACGTGATTCACCAGGATCATGGATGCACTAGCGGCGAACAGACCGAGCACCAAACGCCTGCGAGCGTGCAGCAGGGACGCGAGTGCAGCGAAGCCGAGAAGGCCCCAGGAGCCCACGAAGGCGAGGTGTGTCATGTCGGCCCGGCTCACCCCCAGAACGAGCGGGGAGGTGCAGGCGGCCGCCACGGTCGCGATCAGGAGAAACGACCGCTGGGGAAGCGTGCAGACTCGACGGGAAAGAACCAAACGGGCGCCGATGAAGAGCGCGGGCAAGACCCCGAGAAATGCGAGCTGCGGCAGCCGGCGGGTGGCCTCGCCGAGAACGCGACCAAAGACGGACCACGGGAATCCTAGGGCGGCGTGATTGCTCACCGTCCTCTGAAAGTAGGACGCATAGCCCGCCGCGTCCGCTTGGCCTTCTCCGTAGGCACTGAAGGGCCACACGAAGACCGCGTAGATCATCTGAGAGAGCGCACCCTCCATCGCGAAGTAGGCGAGCACGAGGACAGTGCAGGCAGCGATACCGGTGAGAACACCGAAGGCTGGATGGTCGAGCACTCGGCGAGACTCGGAACCCCGGCCCAGAAAGGCTGTCACCACGAGCAGCGTGATCGCGGCCGGCAGGCCGAGGGAGAGTATCGTCCAGAAGCCCGCGCCTACCAGCACCCCGGCCGCGCGATGGGTCCACGGGCCGGCCCTGGGGTGCGTCGCGAGCAAGAGGCTCGACAGGACCAGCAGCTCGGCGGTCCAGTGGGGATACGTGCAGGTCCAGGTGGGAACGAATCCCGCCGCGTGTGTGACCGCGGCGGCACACGCAGCCACGTACCCGCTCCGTCCATGTCCGAGGAGACGCAGGACGAGCAGCGCAAGGACACATGCGCTCAGGGCAACGGTCGCAACAGTGAGAACACGCGCGGCCCGAAACGATCGACCGGTGACCGAGAACAGGGCCGCGTAGGTGTAGTAGTGCACAGGGCCCTGGAACTGGAAGAAGTCGCGATACATCACTTGGCCGGACGCGATCCGGGCGGCGTCGTAGTTCACCGTGGCCTCGTCCATGTGCAACCAGACTTGCTGTGTGGGATCCGCGTTGATGAGTGAGCCCAGAAACAACGTGCGATACTGGAGCCCTGCCATCGCGAGAAAGAGGACGAGGACAAAGAGGCGGTGGTTCGTGGCGAACCTGCGCCAGCCATGAGGCGGCGCCTCTGCACGGTCTAGAGGGTGCGCCTCCTTGGCCGCTTCCTGTGCCTGAACCATCCGCTCCTTCCCAGCATGGGTGTTCGATCATGTCGACCGGGAACTGGAGTCCGAGCGCGATCGCAGCTCAGGGGGTCGTTGGTTTGAGCAGATACCGTCCGGGCGCAACCTCTTGGTAGGCGCTCGCGATCTCGCTCGAGGCGGCGATGACCCGACCGAACTGGTACTTGGACAGCAGCATCACCTTGGGCCGTTTGGCCCGTATCGAGTCCGCGAGGGAGCGCCACTGCGCCTCAGAGTAGTACGAGCCATGTTCCTCGCCCGGGAGCATCGTGAACGGAGAAGCGGGACGCCGCGTGAACATGTAGCGCATGCCGGCCCAGTGCGTCCCGTCGACCAGTGTATCGTCGGGGACGGACACTTTTTCCACCCACTTCGTGTCGTCGAGACGCGCCACGTAGGCCTCCCATCGGTCGGAAGACAAGTCGGTCCGAGAGAGTTTGAACGCGAGCGTGGTCGCCGCGAGCACCGCGGCCGTACAGAACAGCACCACCGACGCGGCCTGAAGCTTTCGCGGGGTCAACTTCAGGCCGGCGGCGATCCCGAGGAGCGCGACCCCGCCTAGGAAAGCAATGTGCACCTGATCCGATCGAGTGGCGCCGAACAGGAGGGGTGTCAAAGCCGCGAGCGCTGAGACCGCGACGATCGAGCTGGGCGCAGGCTCGAAGCGACGCAGCACCGAGAGCCAAAGGTTCACCAGATGTGGCAGAGCGGTCGCCGCCAGGACGAACGGGAGCACGACATTCACTGAAATCGTCGCGAGCGCGGCGTAGCGCGGAGCCGCGGACAGTTGAGCGTGCGCTCGAACGCTGTGCGAGTAGTCCGATGCGTAGCCCGTGTTGTCCGTTTGCCCTTCGCCGTAGTTCGTAAACGGCCAGACGAACATGTCGTAGAAGATGTCGCTCAGGCCTCCGCCGAGCAGGAATGGGAGCAGAACGAGACTCGAGGCGACGGCAAGTCCCGCGAAAAAGTGCCCACTCATGCGCAGCGCAAGACCCGGCCGACGCTGTGCGAGCCCCGGCGTGAGCGAGAGGAGGAGCAGTGTGATGGCGGTCGGGATGCCCACGGACTGGATCGACCAAAGAGCCAAGCCAGAACACACACCGGAGCCCAAGCGACGCAGCTTCGCGCTCTCGTCTGCGGAGTACAAAGAGAGCGCAGCGACGAGAAACATCTCGGAGAACCAATGCGGGTAGTTGCACAGCCAGAAGCCCACCAAGGCGGCGGAATGAAACAGACACACGGCGAGTCCGGCCAGAGGTCCGAGGTGGCTCCGAACCGTAAAGGCCAACAGGGTCCCGGTCACAGAGACGTTGATGAGGAAGAACCAGCGCGCCACCAGAACGCTGACGCCGAACACCTTGAAGACCGCAGCATTGAGAAAGAACGGGACCGGGCCGGGGAACTCGAAGAAGTCTCGATAGATGAGTTCACCCCAGATGAGCCGAGCGCTGTCCGCCAGAACCGTGGCCTCGTCTCGGTGCATCCAAAGCTGCCCCGTGCCGTGGGGAATCGGCGCGCCCATGTACAGGGCGGGAAGAGCCGGAAGGAAAGACAGCGCCGCCGCGATGACGAAGAAGACCCCCAGCCTCCAGCCCGCCGTCCCCACGGAGCCCTCCTACGTCCGCAGCCGCCCGGTGTCGAGCCGTGCCGGCGGGGCGCGTGGGTCCGCCGGACGCATCGAGCTCGTCGACTCAGTCGTCTTTGGCACCCACTCACTCGCGCAGGTGGGGTTGCGCTTCCCTGCGCTCGGCGAAACTGCTAGCAAGGCCGCTTGAAAAACGCGCTCCTGCTCCCCCCCCTCTGCTCTGCCCTCCTGGTCGCATGCGACAGCTCGGACAGTGACCCCTTGCCCGACGCCGGCGCACAGCCTCGCGACCTCGGCACGAACGCGGCCCCGGACGCTGCGCCCAGAGACGCAGGGCTCAGGCCGGACACAGGCCCCGCCGATCTCGGCTCGAACCCCGTCGATGCCGGCCCCGTGGATCTCGGCTCGAACCCGTTGGATCTGGGCACCCCCGAAGCGGACGCCGGCGGACCGCTCGATGCGGCGGCTCCGATCGACGCGGGGCCAGCGCTCTACTCGAGCTGTCTCGAGATCAAGACGGCCGACGCCGCCGCAGAGACAGGTGTGTATCAGATCGACGTGGCGGGAGAGCTGCGATCGGTCTTCTGCGACATGGAGCTCGAGGGCGGCGGCTACACCCTCGCCTTGCTCAAGAACAGCGCCCATCAAGGCACCTACCCCGACTTCGGTGCCAACCCTCTCAACACCTCCGCGCTCGCCCAGGACCCCGCCGCTGCCTCGACCTCGACGATCGGCGTCGTCGCGTGGCTCGATCTCAACGACGAGGACTACACGGAGCTCCGGCTCGCCGCGTACAATCAAGGCACCCGCAGCTTCTTGAGCGAGGTCATCCTCCGCAGCTCGCTCCGCATCGCGTTTGGTGAGCCCGGTTACTATCTCTACGATGATCCGAACGGCTACTACTGGTGCGGCGGACCAAGCTCGTACACTGACCAAGGCGTGGGCCAGGTGAACCAGCCCGCCGGCGCGCCGAGCGACTGCAAGGGCCACACGGTCCTCGGCGGCGGATGGGACTTCGGCACCTCCGGGTACAACACGAACATGACCATGTGCGGCAGCGACGGCTACAACGGCATGCTCGGCGGCGGCGTGGGCGGAGCGTGGACCTTCTATCCGAATCCGGGGGTGGCCTACGCCATCTGGATTCGCTGAGTCTCAACCCCAGGCGAACAACACCTGCGCCGCGTAGTACAGCGGGAGGCCGGCGAGCCGATTCAAGAAGCTGGAGCTCAGAAACCGCTCCCGAGCCACGAAGAGATCCGACAGGTAGAACAGGAGCGCTGGACCGCTGATCCACGGCGCCTTTGTCGCCATGGCGAGCGCGAGCATCACGCTGATCACCACGACGTAGGCGGGCACCGCGCGCTTCATCGTCGTTGAAAGAGCCGGCCAGAGCGCACGCAGCACGAGCCAGGCCGGCACCGACAGGACGACCAGCCCCACGACGAGCAGGTAAGGTCTGAACCCGCCTACGACGAACGCGATCGAGTACGCGACGTGCGCGAGCAGAAACGCGATGAGCCCGCCCAGAAACCAGGCGCGGGCGCGACTGAGCAGGCAGACATCTCCAACGACGGAGAGCGCCAGCGCGAGGACCACGAGCCTTCGAGCGTCGGTCTCCGGCCATTCGGAGACGAGCGCGAGCGCGAGGAAGCCGAGCGACGCGAGCGGCTTCAGCACGAAGGCCGCGGGTGCGCGCCCGGGGCGACCGGAGCGAAACGAGGCACGCTCGGCGAAGAGGAGCGCCACCAAGAGCACCGCGATCGACGCTACGAGCCCTTCTCTCATCGGTCCGCCTCGAGCTTCTTGATGCGACGTTCTACTTCGTCCAGCTCGACCGCGCTCCGTGCGCGACTCAGGCCCTGTCCGATCTGAGTGAGCTGCCGTTGATACGCAACGTCGAACCGGGAGCGACGCAGCGTCTGGAGCCGGGAGGTGAGCCCCCGCTTTCGCGCGTTGAGCGCCGGCGCCAGAGGTTTGGGAGCGGGCCTGGCTTGCGGAGGGCTGGGGAGGTCGTCGGTGGGCGCCTGAGCCGGGTCGTCGACCAACACCTCGTCCTGAGGACTCTCGTCTGGCGCCGCAGCAACGCCGAGGCGAGTCTCTTCCACTTCGAGCCCTGGCGGGCTGGGCTCGAACGCCGGCTCGAATTGGGGGGCCGCCCGCTCGTACGAGACGACAGCGAGCACGGCCGCCGCCACGCACGCGATGAGCCCGAGGGCGACCAGCGCTCGCCGAGGCGTCTTGGGCGAGACCGAAGGCGCGACCGCTCTCGGCAGGGTCGCGGCTTCGGTCTCGTGTTCGAAAGCTTCCTCCAGTGGCGGGCCCCAGGAGGACGCGACCGCGTGGACCCGCGTCTCCTCTCGTGGTCCAGAGAGGAGCTGGCCGGCGACACGCTCCGCCTGGAGTCGGAGGACTTTCAGGCGATCCAGTTCATCCTGCGTACCGCCCTCGAGCCAATCGACCACCCACGCCCGCCGAGGACGCTCGCCGAGCTTCGAGAGCTCCACCTCGAGCGCACGGCGGAGCATGGAGGCGTGGCGTGTGCGCGCTTCGGGGCTGGGCGCCATCGCGGAGATCATGGCCCGGTCGAACTCCGCCGAGGCCTCGGACCGGTGATGAGACATCGTCTCCGGCTGAGCGGTGATCGCGCGCTGCAGACGCTCGGCCACCCCTTCCGCGCGAATCCGCTTCTTCCCGGCGAAGATCTCGAAGATCGTCACCGCGGCCGAGTAGATGTCGGCGCGCCGGTCCACCCGTTCTCCGGTCGCCTGCTCGGGTGGCATATAGTCGGGGGAGCCTGCGACGGTATCGGCCGCGGTCTCCCAGTCGGCGAGGAGCGAACGCCCCAAGCCGAGGTCGATGATGCGCAGCCGACCATCGAAGCCCACCATCACGTTCCTCGAACCGATGTCCCGATGGATGAGCTCGAGCGGCGTGCCGGTATCATGATCGACCGCTTCGTGGATCGCCTCGAGGCCCTTGACGAGATCGAGGGCCAGATAGAGCGCGACTCCGTAGGGGGGGCGCTGCATACGCCCCGACTCCATCCGCTCCACCAGGACTGCGAGCGGGAGCCCAAAGACATACTCGGTCGCGAAGAACGGCTCTTTGCCCACCGTCCCCACCGCGATGGCGCCCGCAACCGCCGGATGCCGCACGTAGGTGGCGGCTTTGGCCTCGTGGAGAAATCGCCTGAAGGCCTGCGCGTCGTTCTGAAAGTGCGCGTGCATCCGCTTCAGGACCACGAGGCCCGGCCAGTCGGGGTGAGCCGCCAAGTACGCTTGGCCCATGCCGCCAACCCCGAGCGAGGACAGGAGCGCGAAGTCTCCGAAACGGACCGGGAAGGTCTCTTTGGCCGAGCTCACGCCGCCTGGCGGCGCGCTTCGAGCTCGCGCGCAAGCTGGATGTAGCTCTGCGAACCGCGGCTCGCGACGTCATAGAGGATGACCGGCTGCCCGAAGGAGGGGGCCTCCGAGAGCCGGATGTTCCGAGGGATTCGGGTCTCGAAGACCTTCTCCAGGAAGTAGCGGCTCACCTCATTGATCACCTGATGTGCGAGGTTGTTTCGCGGATCGTACATCGTAAAGACGATGCCTTCGATCTGTAGGCTGGGGTTCAAGGCCTCACGCACACGTTCGATGGTGGAGATGAGTTTGCTGAGCCCCTCCATCGCGTAGTACTCGCACTGCACCGGCACGAGCACGGAGTGCGATGCGGTGAGCGCGTTGATGGTGAGCAGATCGAGCGAGGGCGGGCAGTCCACGACGATGTAGTCGTAGTCGGCCGCGACCGGAGCCAGCGCCAGACGAAGACGATTCTGACCACCCTCGATGTCCGCGAGCTCGAGGGGCGCGCCGGCGAGGTTGGGGCTGGAGGGCGCGATGTAGAGCTTGTCGATCTCGGTGGATCGAATGACCGCCTTCAGCTCGAGGTCACCAAGCAAGACCTCGTAGATGCCGGCCTCGACGCCGGCTAGGGGCACCCCCACCCCGCTGGATGCGTTTCCCTGAGGGTCCACGTCCACGAGCAGCACCCGACGTCCGTCGGCGGCGAGCGAGGCGGCGAGGTTCACGGCGGTCGTGGTCTTACCCACCCCGCCCTTTTGGTTCGCAATCGAGATGATCCGAGCTTCCACGGCGCAGCCCGCGGGTACCACGAGGGTCCGCCCACCGGCAATGGTTGACATCAGAGTCAGCGCGTCACTAGAACACGGCGGCGGTGGGGTCGGACCCACCTGAAGCTGGAGACAAAACCATGAAGATTCTGGTCACCATGAAGCGCGTCACCGACTACGAGCGCAAGGTGAAGATCGCCCCCGACGGCTCGCACCTCATCACCGAGGGCATGAACTTCGTCGCCAACCCTTTTGACGAGATCGCAGTGGAAGAGGCCTTGCGCCTCACCAAGGCCCACGGCGGCGAGGTCGTGGTGTTCAGCGCCGGCCCCAAAGACGCGGCGCAGCAGATCCGACAGGGCCTCGCCATGGGGGCCGATCGCGGCATCCACCTCCTCACGGACAAGGAACTCGACTCCGACGCCGTCGCCCGGCTGCTCGCGAAGGTCGTGGACCAGGAGAAGCCGGATCTCGTGATCCTCGGCAAGCAGGCGACGGATGACGACGCCAACCAGGCGGGACAGCTCCTCGCGGGGTACCTCGGCTGGGCCCAGGGCACCTTCGCCTCGAAGCACGAGGGCCTCGAAGGGCCGGAAGAGAAGGCCCAGAAGCCCGGCCTCGCGATCGAAGGCGGCAAGGTCCACGTGGTGCGTGAGGTCGACGGCGGCCTCGAGACCATCGCGCTCGACATGCCGGCGGTGGTCACGACCGATCTCCGGCTGAACCACCCGCGCTTCACCACGCTTCCGAACATCATGAAGGCCAAGAAGAAGAAGCTCGACGAAGTCACCGCGGAGAGCCTTGGCGTGGACCTCAGCCCCAAGGTCAAGATGCTGCGCTTCTCGGAGCCGCCGGCACGTACGGCCGGGCAGATCGTCGACTCGGTCGACACCCTCATCCACAAGCTCAAGAACGAGCGGAAGGTCATCGCCTGAAAGGGACGCCCCAATGTCGAACATCCTCGTCATCGCCGAACTCGGCACCGACAAATCACTGAAGAAGGCCACCCTCACCGCGGTGACGTTTGCGCGCGAGGCGGCCAAGCGCACCGGCGGCAAGGTCCACGCGTTGGTCATGGGCAAAGGCGTGGCCACGCCCGCAGGCGAGCTCGCCAAGTACGTCGACGTGGTGCACACCGCCGACCAGGCGGGGCTCGAGGCGCCGGTGGCCGAACCTTATGCAACCGCCATCAAAGCGGGGGCCGGCGCGAGCCAAGCCCAAGTCATCGTCATGGCCGCGACCAACCACGGAAAAGACGTGCTCCCGCGCGCCGCTGCCCTGCTCGGTGCGGGCATGGCCTCGGACGTCATCGGCTTCGACGGGAGCGCCGGCTTTCAGCTGAAGCGCCCCATTCAAGCGGGCAACGTCATCGCGACCGTCGAGATCACGACCGACACCAAGGTCGTGAGCACCAGGCCCACCGAGTTCGACGCCGCGGCTCCTTCCGCCGGTGCGGGCACGGTGCAGCCGCTCGCGGTCGAGCTCGGCCCGCAGAAGACCCGCTTCGTGAAGCTGGACCCCGTCGTTTCGGAGCGCCCGGATCTCACGGACGCTCGCGTCGTGGTCTCGGGTGGCCGAGGCTTCAAGGACGCGGAGAACTTCAAGAAGCTGATCGAGCCTCTGGCCGACAAGCTCAACGCCGCCATCGGCGCGAGCCGTGCGGTCGTGGACGCCGGCTGGGTGCCGAACGACATGCAGGTCGGACAGACCGGCAAGGTCGTCGCACCCGACCTGTACATCGCCATCGGGATCTCGGGCGCCATTCAGCACGTCGCCGGCATGAAGGGCAGTAAGACCATCGTCGCGATCAACAAGGACGCGGAGGCGCCCATCTTTCAGATCGCGGACTACGGTCTCGTCGCCGATCTGTTCAAGGCCGTGCCGGAGCTGGTGGAGAAGCTCTAGTCCAACTCGGTCAACTCGTAGACCGCCGGCCCGTAGCCGCCGAGGATCACCCGCTCGTCGGCGACGGACCCGGTCGTGAGGCTCCAGTCGCCCTCCGACTCGATCGGCGCGCCATCCAGGGCGAGCGCGAGCGCGCAAGGGTCGGCGCCGACCTGGACCAGGGCGACGTTGCACCTCTCGATCCCGAGGACGAGGAAGTCGCCTTCTCGCCCCGCGGCCACCGGCGCCCGCAGGTTGGACCCCGGCCGAAGCCAGCCGCAGGTCGTTTGAGTCGCGGCGCAGTCCGCAAACGCCTCCTCCAGATAGACCGGCTGTGGGATCCAGTCGCGCGGCCCGCGCCGCAGCCAGGTTTGGCCATCGGAGCCCGCCAGAAGGAGCTGCGCCGAGCTCTCGATCGTGGTCGCGCCTCGGAAGTTCACGCCACCCGCCCCCGCCAGCGGATAGACGTCGCCGTTCGAGACCGGCTCGAACAGATTGCCCTCGTAGACCTGCTTGCCGTTTCCGATCGCCAGGAAGCGCCGAGGCGACTCGGGCAGCGGCGCGAGCACGGTCGCCTCGAAGCGCGGCTCGAGCCGAGCCACTGGGGCCGCGCTCGCGCTGGTGGCTGTGACCACCACGTCCGTACCCACCGCCACCCACGCGCCCTCGGGGAAGACGTGGATCGCCGCGAGCCCGCGGCGATCATCCGACTCGGGCCGATCGTAGAACCGGAGGCGGGGCTCGCCGACGATCGCGCCGGTGGGTCCGACCGTCACCTGGAGGAGCGCCGCCCCCGTGGGGTGGAGCACCCGCGGGTGCTGGAGCTCCATGGCCACGAGCAGAACCGTCGGTCCTTCGGGCCACTCGCTCGACAGAACCGCAACGTCCTTGGCTTCCCAGGGCGGCGGCAGCTTGACGAGCTCGAGGTCCGTGTAGTCGAGCTCGAGGTCCTGGTACGCGAGGAGTTGGGTGGGCGGCTCGCTTCGCGAGAAAAGCGCAAGTCCAGTTCGGGTCGAAGCCAGGACCGTGTCACGGTCGAGCGACACCAAGTCCGCGATGTAGCAGGACTTGGGACGCGAAGAGCCCCGACACTCCGGAACATCCCACTTCGGGCCAAGGTGCCGAAGGTGCGGACGCCGCTCAGCTCCGCAGGCCCTCCGCTGAAACCGAAGCGAGAGGCCGGCCGGCGGCTCGGCCGCTTCGTAGCCTCCCGAGCGCGCGTCGAAGCGGACCGCTGCGACCTGCGTGTGTTCGAGCGAGACCTCGAGTCCCACGGGCGTTCGCACCCCGCTTTCGCACGACGCCTCACTTTCGTCGCGGGTGGAGCTCGGTCCCAAGGAGAGCGAAGACCGCAGCAGCGCGCGATCGGTCGAGAACCTCGCCTCGAGGGGCGCGAGTTCGAAAGTGAGGTGCCAAAGCACTTGTCCTTCCTGAACCGCGATGGGCTCGGAAGACTGACGCTCATCGCCGAAGAAGGGTCCGAGCACGTCTCCCTCCAAGACGCCCGCCCGGGTCCGGAGCCAGAAGCCGAGATCACCGCTCGGCGGGGCCGAGATGTTCGAGGTCTCTACGCAAGCCGACAGTAGGCCCGCGAGGGCCCAGACCGCGGCGTCCATCGGCCCCCAGCGTCCACCACGCCCATGCCGCCCCATTTCGGCCCAAGAATCGCACGCAAGCCGCCTGCTTCCCAGACTCGTACCGGTTCTGGGGGCATGCTAGGGTCTCCGCCGTCTCGTGGAGTCGAGCATCCTCATCAACTGCGGGTTTGGCGAAACCCGGGTGGCGCTCCTCGAAGATGGCGCGCCGGCCGAGATCTTCATCGAGCGTCACAGCGAGGTCGGACTCGTCGGGAACATCTACAAGGGTCGAGTCACCCGCGTGCTCCCGGGGATGGAAGCGGCCTTCCTCGACATCGGCCTCTCCCGAGCCGCGTTTCTGTACGTGGATGACGTCTGGACCCCGCCCGAGGTCGAGCCGCCCACAGAGCTCGACTTCGGAGCCCCAGCCCCCGCCGAGAGCACACGCGATCTCGCGGCCAAGCCTCGCCAGACCGGGAACCGACGCGAGGACCGCCCCTCCATCACCAAGCTCCTGAGGGAAGGCCAGGACCTCCTGGTCCAGGTCAGCAAGGACCCCATCGGCACCAAGGGCGCCCGGGTCACCGCCCACCTCACCCTCGCCGGACGCTTTGCGGTCTTGATGCCGAACCACCAGCACGTGGGGATCTCGAAACGGATCACCGACGAAGGAGAACGAACCCGACTGCGCGCGCTCGTGGAGTCGCTGCGGCAGCCCTCCGAAGGCTTCATCGTCCGCACCGAAGGTCAGGGCATTGGAGAGTCCGAGCTCGTGAGCGACATCGAGTTCTTGCGGGCGCTCTGGCAGGACATCGAGGGAGGCGCCGCGAGCCGCCCCGCACCGAGCCTCGTGCAGGCGGAGCTGGACATCGTGCTGCGAGCCGCGCGCGACCTCTTCACGCGAGACGTGCGTCGTTTTGTCGTGGACGACGCGCCACAAGCCGAGCGCATCCGCGCGTTGATGCGCAAGTACGCCCCCGAGATGGCGGAGCGGGTCGAGGTTCATGAGGACGCCATTGGGCTCTTCGATCACTTCGGCGTCGAGACGGAGCTCGAGCGAGCGCTCCTGCGAGAGGTGCCCCTCAGGAGCGGAGGCAGCATCGTCATCGACCAGGCCGAGGCGCTCACCGCGATCGACATCAACACTGGAAGTTTTGTCGGCAAGCAGAACCTCGAATCCACCATCCTGAGAACCAACCTCGAGGCCGCCAAGGTGATCGTGAGCCAGATTCGGCTCCGCAACATCGGGGGGATCATCATCGTCGACTTCATCGACATGGAGTCGGAAGAGAACCGAGCGCTCGTCTACAAGGCCTTCTGTGAGGAACTCGAGCGCGACCGGGCCAAGAGCCACCCACTGCCCATCAGCCCGCTCGGGGTCCTCGAGATGACCCGAAAGCGCGTTCGAGATTCGCTGGGTGCGATGCTGACCGAACCGTGCCCCTACTGCGGCGGGCTCGGACGGCTGCGGTCGCGCCTCACGGTCTGCCACGAGATCTTCCGGGAGCTCACTCGGCAGAGCAGAGTGTCCCCGGCCGCCGATCTCGTCGTGAGCGCGCACCCAGAGGTCGCGGCCATGTTGGCGGAGGAGAACGCGGAGACGCTGAGCTCGCTCGAGAAGGCTTCAGGCGGCGTGATCCTGATTCAGGCACGGCGCGACTTCCACCAGGAGCGCTACGAGATCCACCGAAGAGGCAATGCGTGAGGCGGGCACACCTCACTGCCTTGGCTACGCTCGGGCTCTCGCTCGCGCTCGGCACCCGCAACGCGCACGCGGAGGTCGATCTCACTTTGCTCCAGCTCGGCGGCGGTTTCCTGGTGAACGACCGTGCCTCGGTCATCCCGCTCGAGGTCCACGTGCGGGAGGGCGACGGTCCCCTCGCCGTTCGGGCCGCAGGGGTGAAGGCCGCCCGAGGCGAGATCTCCGGCATCCGAGTTCGAAGCGGCGGCCGAGTCGCGTTCCTCTATCAGCCCTCGGGCTCGGAGCAGCGCGAAGAGACCCTGAGCTTCACGCTCGAGAAGAAGAGCGGAGACCGGATCCTCCTGGACCTGTCGTTCGAGCTGCCCGAACCCAGCAGCCCGCGTCTCACGTTCGAAGTGAGCCCCAACGATCTCGACGGATCCGACCCACAGCCGGTCCAGGTGAGCGCGGCCATGAATGGAAGCGGCGCCATGTCACTCGAGGTCTCCGCCTCTCATGGAACGCTGAGTGGGCCGGCTCAGCCCGTCCGCGGCCCAGGAAAGCTCCAGCTCAACCGGGTCCTCGAGCCCCCCAAAGACCTCCCCGACGACGCGCCGAGCCATCTGGTGCTCGTGGCCGCCGCCGCCGACGAACGTGGTTTCGCGGCTGCAAAACAAGGGGTCATGGTAGTCGCGAACCTTCGCATCAGCGCCGAGGTGCCCAGCGGCTACAAGCTCCTGCTCGAGGGGACCGAGAGCCCCGTGGACTCCGTTCGCGCGGCCGCGGACGGACGGACCGTGATCGAGGGCCGGGCGCGTTACGGGGCGCCGATTCGTGCGTTCATCGTGCGCGGCAAGAAGCGCAAGGAGATCCCCATCGCCGTGCCCGCCGGCTTCGTGCCGCTGGCGGAGACCATCGCCCTCCCCGGTCAGAACGTGGCGGACGGAGGCACCGGCCCCACGCTCGTTGTGGCTTTGCCGCCGGCGCCCCTCGGCGCGAAGCTCTACTGGCCGGAGCTGGCCGTCGAAGGCGCCACTCTCGTGAGCACGATCGAGCTCGCGCCGGATGTTCGAGTGCTGGTGCTCGAGCGTCCCACCACCCCCGGCCCGGTCTCGGTGCTCATCGATGGCGCCGCCCAGCGACCCATCCACTTCCGGGCCTCCTTCGGGCGCGAGCTCTCCTTGGAAGAGGCGGTGGCCGACCGCGGAGAGCGCGCCGCGCTCCGCCTCGTCGTCAAGGACAGCTTCGGTCATCCGACGGACGTCCCCACCCCGAAGGCCCGACTGGCCAGCGGCTTCGAGCTCGAGCTGAAACGAACGAGCGAGGGCGAGTATCGCGTGGTGGTCCCGCCGGGCGCGCCCGGTGACACCGGCGACGCCGTATCCGTCGTCACCGAGTTGCCGCCCCCGAGGGTCGTCGCAGGTGATCCGCCCGAACTCGCCGAAGCTCGCGCCGAGGTCCGTCTCGAAGGTCCGGCGCCGGCGATTCGGCCCGATGATGGACCGAGCGCCGGTCCCCCTCGTCCCTCGGTGAGCGGCATCCCCATTCGCGTCGGCCTCTCCGCCCTCGCCATCGCCGGCACCACGTTTGGATCACAGCTCCTCTTTGGCGGCGCCTTCGGCGTCGAAGTGCGCATGCCCTTCTTCGATCGAATCGCGCTCCGCGCGGGCTTTGAAGCGTACCGAGGCACCGGCCAAGGCGTGGTCGACTTCCAAGGCGCGAGCGAGCTCGAAGCCTCCTCGGCGGTTGGTGGCACCATCATCCCCATCGAGCTCGGCTTCGTGTTCCTCGACACCAGCTTCGTCGAGCTGATGGTGCGGGCCGGCATGGGCATCCGCTCCGAATCGGCCTCGCTCGAGGTGGGCGGAGATGCCGCGGGTGGCGGCTCGCGGACCGGACTGTCCGCACGCACGTCACTCGAAGCCGGCTTCTATCTTGGCCCCGGCACCATCAACCTCGGGGTCACCCTAGATGGGTTGGGGGCTTCCGCGAACGATCTGTCCGGAGAACGGGTGACCTTTGAAGGCTCGCTGACGAATCTCCGTCTCGATCTCGGCTATCGGATCTGGCTTTAGGAGCCCGCTTGCGCCGCTTCCTCTCTGCCCTTGGTCTGGCTTCGCTCCTCGTGGCCCTCAGCGGCGAGAGTCGGGCGCAGAGCCAGACCAGCACCCCCGCGGAGAGCTTCCCGCTGCTCGGCGATCCTGAGGACTATCCGGAGAGCCGGGCGCTGATCATCGAAGCCATCGAACTCATCGGAAACGAGAAGACCGTTCGCCACGTCATACTTCGGCGAATGGACGTGGACGTGGGTGAACTGGTCGACGACGACGCGCTCGAGACCTCCCGGTTGAGGCTGCTCGGCACCGGCTACTTCAAGACCGTGGAGCTCTCGCTTCGGCGCGGGTCGCGTCGTGGCCGGGTCATCCTGGTGGTCGAGGTGGAGGAGCGCAACACCATCACCGTCGACGGTCTCTACTATGGTGGCTCGGAGGTCTCCCCGTTCTTCGGGGGGGTGAGCATGCTCGAGTCCAACTTCCTCGGGCGCGGAGTCACCGCCGGCCTGGGATTCGTGGCGGGCGAGAACCGTCAGGCCCTCGAGGGGCACATCTTCATCCCAGACCTCGGCAACACCCCGCTGCAGCTCTCGGCCTCCGGCATCTACGTGGGCGCCGCCCGCGAGTCCCTCCTCTCCGACCGACCGAATCGAGGTCAGCTCCAGTACTCACGCATTGGCGGCGCCATCGGACTCGGGCTCGGCGTTGGCTCCGCCCAGCGGGTTCTGCTCGAGTATCGCCTCGAGACCGTGCAGGTCGATCGTTTGCCGGATCTGCCGCCCGACGTGATCCGTCCCGCGCCCAGCATTCAGTTCGACGAGTCTTTCCTGTCCTCCGTCTCCCTCACCTTCGAACGCGACACGCGCGACGACTCCTTCGTGCCCACCAGTGGCCACCGGCTCGCGCTCGGCATCGAGACCTCCACGGCGCTGATCGGCTCGAGCTACGACTTCACGAAGTACACCGCCGACGCCCAGATCGCGTTTTCGACGTACGAAGAGCAGGCCCTGAGCCTGCGTCTGTTCGCCGGCTTCATCCAAGGACGTGCGCCGTTCTTTTCGCAGTTCTTCTTCAGGGACCACGCGCACTTCGCGATCGGAGAGGACTCCTTGCCGCGTGTGCTCGGCGTGAACTTCTCTCCCGCCAATGACTACGACGACCTCATCGTCTCCGCCGGCGCCGACTACAGCTTCCAGCTTCAGCGAGGCTCCGACTTCTTATACCGCACCTATCTGTACCTGGGGGCCGAGCTCACCGCCGCGTCTTCCCTGGACGAGCTGCAGGAGGACCTCGACGGACGCGGCATCGGCGACCGCTTCCCGCTTTCCTTCGACGTAGGCCTTCGACTGGACACAGACATCGGCAACTTCACGTTCTCGGTCGCCTACGTCCTGGACCTCTTCCTCTAGAGAGACGTAGGCGATGCGTACGAACGGAACGCGAGTGAGTCGGAGCCCGAGACCTCTCCCGCGTCTCCTCCTCGCACTCGGCGGTCTGCTCGCCTCGACGAGCCCTGCCTTCGCTCAATCCGACGACGAAGCCTCTCCCCTCGAGGTCGAGCTTCGACTCGAACAAGATACGGTCCTCACCTCCTTCGACGTGACCTCGGCGTTTACGGACAGGTTCCGTCGAAAGCTCGGCGGCGGCCTGAAGAGCCAGATCGTCATCGAGATGTCGCTTCGAGACGCCAACGACCTCGAGATCGCCTCGAACCTACGTGAGTGCCAGCTCCGGCTCGATATCTGGGATGACCTCCTCTCCGTCGGCTTCCGAGAGGCGGACCGCCAGCGCCGGCAGCGCACCTCCGTCATCGACCGGGGGCTCGCGTTCTGCGGCAAGGTCGAAGGGGCGACGCTCGGCCGTCTCGCCTTGCTCACCCGGGCGTATGGCTATCGCCTCCACGTGGCAGTCACCCTCAACCCAGTCTCGGAGGAGCTGCTGCAGAAGACCCGCGAGTTCCTCGCGAACCCACGAGGGCGCCCCACCGGAGGACAGCGCACGATCTTTGGCGCCGTATCACGCTTCTTCTCATCGAACAGCGCGACGGGAGAGGAGCGCTTCGTCTTTGTCTCCGCGCCTCTGCGTCGTCCGGTTGAGTCTGGGGCCATTCCGTGAATCAGCCCCGTAGAGTCTCCCGCTTCGAGCGCCGCATCCTCCTCTCGGTGTTCTTGAGCGGGCTGGTGCCCTTCGTCATCTCGCTGTTCTTCATCCCGCTCATCGTCGAGGCCCACTACTCCTTGTTCGTGCACGAGGAAGTGGTCCTCCAGCTCGAAGCCTCCGCGGTCTTCTACAAGGAGTTCTTCGACACGAAGAAGAGCGAGTTCGCCGCTCGAGCCGAGACCATGTCGAAAGACCCGGTGCTGCTTCGAGCGGCCTCGATGGACGACGCGGAGAGCACGCAGGCGCGTATCCGTCAGTTCGTGGAGGACAGCCCTGACGTGCGTCGCATCGGGGTTCGGTCGGGGACGGGCGCGATCCTCGGCGAGGTCGCGGGGCCCGCCGAGCGCGCGACCGACGAGTTCGTCCCCAAGACGCTGGCTCTACCGCTCGGCCTCGGCGAAACCGCTCCGCGCCTGGAGGTCGAGTTCATCTTCCCCCGGCGCTTCCTCGAAGACCGCGAGCGCGCAGAGGAGATCGCGACCATCTATGGCACCGCGGTCAAGTTCGGCAGCACCTTCGAGCAGGAGCAGCTCAGGACGTACATCCTGATCATCTCGATCGTTCTTCTCCTCGCCCTCGGCCTCTCGTACTCCCTCGCAAGGCGCGTCACGAAACGCATCGCCGCCCTTGCCGGCGCCACCGAGCGTGTCGCGAGCGGCGATCTCGACTTCTCGATCCGGGCGGGCGGGCAGGATGAGATCACCGAGCTGACGCTCGCGTTCAACAAGATGATCGAGGAGGTTCGAGGCGCTCGAGACCGAATCGTCTACCTGGAGAAGGTCTCCGGCTGGCAAGACATCGCCCGGCGACTGGCACACGAGATCAAGAACCCCCTCACCCCGATTCAGCTCGCTATTCAGGAGTTGCACCGACGCGTGCCCGAGTCCGACCCCCGTTTCAAGCAGCTGGTCGAGGACGCGGCGAGCATGGTGGAGGAGGAAATCAGCGCGCTCACTCGTCTGGTCGACGAGTTCTCTCAGTTCGCCCGGCTCCCCGAAGTGGTCGCGGAGGAGCTGTCCCTCTCGGAGTTCATCGATGAGTTCCTCAAGTCCTATAACCGCTTCGAGCCCGACGCCGTGGTCGAGGTCGAGATGCCAGAGGAGCCGGTACGGGCGCTGATCGATCGC
The DNA here is from genome assembly GCA_011526105.1 of Deltaproteobacteria bacterium. GTDB lineage: Bacteria > Myxococcota > Kuafuiibacteriia > Kuafuiibacteriales > Kuafuiibacteriaceae > WYAZ01. The sequence continues at coordinate 20,971 of WYAZ01000194.1, forward strand.
GTCCTCATGCGCCGCGTCCTCACGAACCTCGCAGAGAACGCCATCCAGGCCGCGGGCAGTGGCCAGACGCGCCTTCGTATCAGCGCCAAGAGCACCGGCCCCAACGAGGAGATCGAACTCTCTATCGAAGACAACGGCCCCGGCATCTCGGCCCAGGAGGCGCGCAGCATCTTTGAGCCCTACTTCACGACCAAGGACACCGGGACCGGACTCGGGCTGGCCATCGTCAAGAAGATCGTGCTGCAGCACGGCGGGAGCATCCGCGTGAGCGCGAGCCCGCTGGGGGGCGCCGCCTTTACCATCGTGCTCCCCTCGGCCGCACGGGCTCAGAGGCTGCTCGAGCGAGCCAGCGCTCGTCCGAGCAAGGCGGACGGCCCCTTGCCTGATGCGAACGAACGGTCATAGAGTCCTCGGGCTTTGCTAGGGCGCACACTCATCGTTTCGGCCACATTGCTGCTGGGCTTGGCGGGCTGCTCATCCGGGGGGGCTGGGGCAGAAAAGAAGCCCCCATCCACGGAGGGGGCACATCCAAAAGCCGGGGGCCCATCGCGAGGTGGTCCCGGGCAGAAGGACCCGCTGATCGGCGCCAAGAAGATGGCTTCATCCGGCAACACGGATGGCGCGATCGCGGAGACGGAGAAGGTGATCGCGTCTCGCCCCCAGCTCGAGGAAGCGTACGCCTTGCTCGCCGCGCTCTTGTCCATGAAGGACGAGTCCGAGGCGAGCCGCGACGCGCTCGAACGTGGACTGGCTGCGCTGCCTCAATCTGCCACGCTGCTGCACGCTCGGGGGATGCAGAAGCTCGAGAGCGAAGACGTGGCGGGTGCGGTGACCGATCTGGAGGGCGCGCGCGAGCACTCGGCAACCCCGAACGCGGACATCTTGGCCGACCTCGCGTACGCGTACTTGTTTGCCAAACGCAGCAAGGAGGCCGAGGAGACCGCCCGCGCAGCCGGTGAGCTCGACCCATCCGCCTATGCACCCGCCTTCGTGCTGGGTGAGGCCCTCCTGGCCAGCGATCGACCCAAGGAGGCGGTGCCGGCGTTTCAGCGCGCGGTGTCGGCCGCCCCGGGAGAGGCCTCGACGAAGCGTCGCCTCGCCAAGGCCCACAATCTCTCCGGACAGCACGAAGAGGCGCTGAAGATCCTAGATGAATTGATCGCCGCCGCGCCGAACGAACCGATGCTTCGAGCGGAGGCCGCCGGGGCGCTGGTCAACCTGGGACGAGCGAAGGACGCGGTGGGCTACCTCGAGAAGGCCATCGAGCTCGCCCCCAAAGAGAAGGCGCTCTACGTCTTCCTCGAGAAGGCGCAGACCGCCGCCGGCGACAAAAAAGGCGCCAAAGCCACGCAGCAGAAACTGAAACGATGGAAGGGACCCTGAGATGACGGATGAGAAGAAGGGGTCGACACCACCACCCCATGTACAAGTGCAGATCGAGCTCGACGCGGAGACCGCGCAAGGCACCTACGCCAACATGGCGATGGTGAACCACACCGACAACGAGTTCACCTTCGACTTCATCTACGTGCAGCCTCAGGCGCCCAAGGCGAAGGTGCGGGCTCGAGTGATCTCCAGTCCGCGCCACACCAAGCGGCTCCTGATGGCGCTGCAGGAGTCCATCGCGCAGTATGAGAACAAGTTCGGTCGCATCGAACTCCCGACCGGTCCCGCTCCGTCCGGCCGCATCTTGAACTGAGACCGCGGCCCCAGAACATCCCTGATCTCCGTTCGTTCACCTGGCCGTGAACGTGGCCGTAGTCGTGGTCGTGATCGTGGTCGTGGCCGACGACGGGAAACGTGGCCCTTGGCCGTAGCCGATCCCACCGGATGCAAGGTGCAGCGGTGCAAACGGCAACGATCTCGAGCGGCCACGTTCATGTTCATGTTCACGTTCACGTTCACGGCGACGTTCATGTTCACGCCCTGAAGATCAGGGGACTTGTGAGACCCGCGGCCGGCTACGCGCGAATGGGAGTGGCCTTGAGCGCCGCCTTGCCGTCCTTGCGATAGACCTGGAAGCGCACGGTGCGGCATTTGTACTTCTCGATCAGCCCTTCGCGGTTCTTCCGCAGCTTGGCGACGAACTTGTCGAAGGCGAGATCGGCGGTAGCCTCACCGCAAGCGCGCCGCATCTCGACGAAGCGCTCGTACGTCTCCTGGAAGTGCGCATTGTCGGCGGAGTCGAGACCGAACTCATCGGGAAGGCTGAGCTGCCCGGTCACCTCGGCCGATTTGTCGATCAGCTCCTGGGGCACGTCTGCCACGACCGTGCGCTCCGGAGGGCGATGCCCAGCGTTGTCGGGGCTCTGAAACTGGAAGTGGCCGGTCAGACCGCCAGCCACCGAGCGCGCCAACAGATCGTCGTCCGGGGCGGACACCACAGTGGACTCCGACCTGAATCCGCCTGTGTCTTCCTCCGGGATGCCGGCTCGACCGAAGTCGCTGGCGGCCGCTGAACCGCCCATCTGCAGACCCGCCGAGCCGCCCACGCGGGCGGCGGGCGAAGACGGGAGCGCGCCGATGTAGCCGAGCACCTCGTTCTGCTGGGTGTCTCCGAGGTCCGAGAGCCCGCCGAACGGATTGCCTGGGCTCGGTGCCGGCCCCACGGCGGTGGCCGGCGGGGGCGGAGGCGGGCCCGACGGGGCGGAGGCGTTCCCGAAGACGTGCCCAGGCCCAGAAAGAGCAGGGCCCGTCGCGAAACGGTCCGCAGGGGCGCCGCGGATCTCGGAGGCGAACTTTGGCTGTCCCCCTCGGATCTCGGACGCCTTGCGTTTGGGCTGCGAGGGCACCGCGGAGTCGGTGGTGATTCCGTCCGCGTGCCCCGAAAGCGCGCGGCCCAGCTCGGAGCTCACGTCCTTGAAGTCGAGGTTCGCGTCGGGGCCCGGCGATTCGTCGTCGTCGTCATCGCCGCCGAGCAGGTCGCTCACACTCATGGGCGAAGACGGCGAAGGCGCCGTGGGCGCACGCTCGGGTTTGGTAGAACGATTGGCCGGGTGCGCTACGCCGGTCTCGAGGAGATCCTCGTCGAGTCCGTCGACCAGCGAGGCTGGCTCGGCGGGCATCTCCCTGGAAAGCGCAGGGGAGACGCCGGTCAGGCTCATGCCCGTCCGAGTGGATGTCGGAATCCGCTGCACCGTCATGTTCACGAGCTTGACCAGTCGGCGGAAGGGACCAGGCACTCGATACTCGGAGAGCTCGCGCTCGCCTTCTCGAAGATTGAACTCGGAGAGGTGATCCACGAGCAGACCCATCGGTCGCACGAAGTTTCGATACATGCCGTAGCCGATGAACAAGGCGATCAAGATTGCGATGGCGAGGATCCCGAGGATCGACTGCTGGCGCGTGCCGAGCTCGCCCAGACCCTTCGCGGCCGGGACGGAGATGAGCCACTCGAGACCCTTGCCCGGCGCGGGCATCGCCACCGACACGTACGCGATGCCGTCTCCGTCTTTGGGCACGAAGAGCGGCAGAAAGCCGATGTTGACGCCGCTCTCGATGGGCTCGCTGAGGCGACCACCCAAGACCGGGGTCCTCGAGCGCGCCGTGGCCTGAATGACCGACTCCGCCACCTCGGCGGGCAGGGTCGAGACCAAAGTCTCACCGTTCGTCAGGAAAGTGAGGTCCGTTCCGATCGCACGGGCCACCGAACGGATGAAGGCCGCGTCCATCGGGCGCATCGAGAAGACCGCGCCTGTGGCCTCACCCGACAAGACCACCGGGGCGGCGCCCACGAAGTAGACCCGGCCGTCGTACTCCCAATAGCCATCGAGCGCGTAGCCCTCCTGGGTGGCTCGAAACAGCGGGACGCCGGTGATCAGCTCCGGGTTCTCTTCGATCTCCGTCTGACCGGAGCGCAGAAGGACTGCACCCTTGTCATCGACCGCCCAAAAGGTCTCCCCTTCCGTAGCGAGTCGGGCCATGGCGTCGAGGAGGCTCTGCGGAACCGGGCGACGTGCGCTGGAGAGCTTGGCCGCGCCGACCTCTCGCGCGAGCGAGAGCGCTCGACCGGTGGACTGCTGACCGAGCAGCGTCAGCTGCGAGGAGAGCGAGGCCGGCGCCACTTCCGCCGTGGCCAGACCGGCGGCCTCCACCCGCGCAATCATGGATTGCGTGTCCTCGTAGAAGGCGTACCCCAGCGGGGTCACGATGCAGACGAGCACCAAGAGTGCGTATCGAAGCCAGAAGGACATGATGTCAGGGCTCCAGCTCGAAGAAGTCGTCTTCGGCCTTCTTCTTCTCCGCCTTGGGTTTGGTGGGCGGTGGGATCTTGGCCGGTGGCGGTTCTTCGCTCCCGCGCGGCTCGGTCGCCTTGGGCTCGGTCGCCTTGGGCTCGGTCGCCTTGGGCTCACTCGGCTTGGGCTTGGACTCCGACGGCGGAGACGCCTTTGGCTTGGGCTCGGCCGGAGGCTTGGCCTTGCTGGGCGAGGGCGCCGCCTTCTCGATCTCGGGCTTCTCGAGCTTCAACTTGGCGGGTTTCGGAACCGGCACCGGCGGCGGCGCGGACTTCACCTTGTCGTGCGCAGGACTGGGCGCGTCGCCCGCCTCCGGGGCCTTGGCAGGCACAAGCGGAGGCGCAGAGAGGACGGCCTCCGGGGCGGTCGCCGCCGGAGCCTCGATCTCGAGGGTTCCGAGGTCGACGTCGGCTCGATCGACGGCCACCTCCTTGGTCGACAGCGCGCCGAAGTGGCCGAGGATGCGCAGCTCATAGGTGCCCTTGGGGACCTCGAGAACAAATCGGCCGGTCGCGTCGGGTCGAGCGGCGATGCCGACAGACTCCCCGACGTAGAGGCTCCCTTCGAGGAACGGCATCTCGCTCACCGTGACTGCCGCCCGTCCGCCTTGGCGGCAAGGAAACGGCATGCTCGCGTTGGGTTCGAGCTTCCCAAGGAGCGTGCCCCCGACCGAGATGGTCACGCTGCGACGCTCATGGTTCGTGAACTCGACGACGTCATCGAGCGCGCAGGAGACGACCCGCGGACGAAGCTCGTTGCCGACCAGTTCCACCTTCCAGACGACCTCAGCCTCGGGCAACGGCAGAGAGTCCCGAACTTTCAGAAAGATCGCGAGGTCGGCGCGACGACTTCGACTCTCGGCGGATGGCAGCGCGACGAGCGCCCGAGAGTACCCCAGGACCGAGGGAGGACCAGCGGCGGGCGGCGAACTCACTCGTCCGGAGATCTGCGCCCCCAAAGCGCTTTGGGCCCCCACGGGCGCGAGCAGCGAGAGGACCGGAAGAAGAGCGTGTTTGAGCCGCATCACCAGGACTCAAGTTTCATCTCAGGAACCGGAAGGGGTGTCAAACCGCGGGGTAGGCAGACGTCGTCAGGATAGAAATCGCTCGATTTCCTGCTCGCCATGCGACACCTCTGCCCTCGTGCGCCCCTGGCTGATCTGGTTCGCCCTAGGCGCGTGGACGCTGGGGCTCGGAGGGCAGCTTCTCCTCGACGACCCGAGGCGCCGCTTCCCCGCGTATGTCGTGCTCGGCGGACTATCGGTCTTGGGCTGGCTCGCCCTCGGGCTCTCTGGGGCCCGCGGGCGCCTGAGCCGCAGGGTCTTCGTGACAACCGCGTGTGTTTCCCTGGCTTTCCGTGTGGGCGCACTCTGCCTGGCGCCTGCGTTCTCCGAGGATGCCTTCCGCTACTTGTACGAGGGCAAAGTCGCGCTCGCTCAGGGTCTCGGCTTTCCCTTCGTCCACGCGCCGGCCGCCGGTCCCGCGCTGGCCCTTCCGCCGGAGCTCCTGGACGAGAGCTGGCTGCGCATCAATCACGCCTTCATCCCCTCGATCTACCCTCCGCTCGCACAGGTCTTCTTCATGCTCTCGGTCGCCTTGGCCGGGCTCTTCGGGGGCGGAGAGCTCATCATTCTCAAGGCCTCGCTGGTGCTCGCGGAGCTGCTCGGGGTGGCGCTGCTGCTCGCGGCCGTGAGACGGCGCGGCCTCCCGGACGCCACGATCCTGCTCTCCTTGGCCTGTCCCATTTCCATCCTCGAGGTCGCGAGAGAGGGTCACGCGGACAGCCTCGCCTTCTTGGGCCTCGCTCTCTTCTGCGTGGGCTTTGGCTCGGCGCGGGCGCGGCTGGGCTACCTCGGCCTCGCGGTGGCCGCGCTGGCGAAGCTCACCGGACTGGTCGCACTGCCGGCGGCGCTGCGAAGCACGAGGAGCGGCCTCGCGATCGCGCTTCCGTTCTTTCTCTTGCTGCTGCTGCCGATCGGCTTCGCGGGTCCTGCCGCGCTGACCGGCCTCGGCGAATACGCGAGCCGCTGGCGCGCCGGGGACGGTGCCTTCTCCGTCTTGCTCGAGTTGGCCGAGCTCGTGATCGGAGGCGACTTCACGACCCTCGGGGCCCACACCCTGACGCGCCATGCGCTGGCGCGCGGACTCTCGCTCGTCGGATTCGCCGCCGGGTCGATGGCCATTCTGTGGCGCCCGGCCCCCATGACGGTGGCGGTCGAGCGTGCGGGGAGCTTGCTCTTGCTCCTGCTCCTCCTCTCGCCCACGCTGCATCCTTGGTACACGCTCTGGCTGCTCCCTTTTGCGGTCTACGGCGGGCCTGATCGACCGGCCCTGCTCGCCATGATCTCATTGGCGTGGCTCGGACATCACGCCTCCTGGATGGACCTCGACGCCGGCTGGGTCGATCTGCCGTGGGTTCGAGCGCTCGTCCATCTGCCGGTGTGGGCGCTCTTCCTCGGCCCCCGTCTTTTCGACCGCACGAAGGGTGGTATGCTCCGCCCGGCGAGCGGAGAGGACTCATGGGACTCAAGGAAGAGCTGATTCTCGCGTGCCACCCGACCCTGGTGGAGCTCGTGGCCGAAGTCGACGAACGAGGTGTCGACGACGTCGCCCGCTTCCTCGAAGCGGTCCGCGAGCGAATCGCCGAGCACCAGTATCAGATCATGACCGACCCCACGATCCTCTATCCCGAGGACCTGCGGGTCGTGACCTCCCTGGTCTCCCGAGATCCTCTGCCCGGCGGAGTCAAAGACGCACTTCTCACTCTCGGCTTCGTACCGGTGGGTGGTGACGGCGGCTCCGAGACCGAGCGCTCCCTCTTCTCGCGCTTTCAGCGGGGAAAGAAGCGCACTCAGCTCGACAAGTGGCAGGCGCCCTACCTCCGAGCCAAAGACGTCAGTCCCAAGCTCGGCGAACTCGAAGCCGCGCTCTTCGAAGAGATGCCCCGCGAGCCGTTGCACCTGTGTCACGAACAGGCCACGCGCGCGCTCGTCGACAACGTGCGAACCGCCTTCCGGATCCTGCTCTCACCCTCCTTCGACGGTCTGAGCGAGCTCGAGTCGGCCATTCAGAAGGAGCGAGCGTCGAGCAAGGGACGGTGGGTGCTCCATCCTTCGGCGGTGCGGGCGGTGGCGGCGTTCGTGGGCGCCTCGCTCCACCACGAGGCCAGCCGGACGGAGTGGTCCAAAGAGGGCTCCGGAGGATCACGGTTGCTGATCCGCGCTTCGGGCGGAGTCTTCGTGGAAAGCGACCCTGAGCTGCGGGTGATTCGCTTCGTTCGGGAGGGCCGGGAAGCACTGCTGTCGGACTACGCCCGAAACGTCGTGGAACAGTCATTGACCGCAAGCGCCCAATCGTAGCTGAATCGGCCCGACATGCGGCGGTTCCCCATCACTCGCAGCCTTCACCCCACGCTGGCCACCGCGGCCGCGTTGCTTTTGCTCGCGAGCACGACGCACGCGCAAGGAGAGGCGGACACCGCGGAGGCCCCCAAGGCCACCGCCGGTCCCAAGCTCAAGGTCCTCGCGGTTCCATACCAAGCGATCTTCCGTAGCGTTCCGCAGGAGAAGCTCGAGCAGGCGACCGCCCTCTTGCACAAGGAGCTCGCCGGAGGGGCGGAGGTCGTACGCGGCGCGGCGTCGACCGAACAGACCGCCGGGCTCGCCTCCCTCGATGGGGCGCGCGCGCTTTCGGCTCAAGCGGAGAAGGCCGAAGCCGACAAGGAGATCGAACGAGCCATCTCCCTTCGGAAGCAAGCCCTGCTCGCGTATGAGGCCAACGCCTCCGCCATCGTGGACGCCGAGGAGTACCTCCTCGGCCATCACGCACTTGCCCGTGCGTTCAAGGCCGCCGGTCTGGACAAAGAGGCACAGCTGGCCCTCGATGTCGTGACTCGGATGCACCCCGCCCTGCCTCTGCCTCGGGCTCAGTTCGATCGCTTGTACCGAAGCTGGTTTCGAAAGGCCGCGGAGGCCGCACTCAAGGAGAAGCGCGGCGAGATCTTGGTGGAGAGTGTGCTACCGGGCGCTGCGATCGAGCTCGATGGTCGCGAAATGGACGTGGCCCCCGTCGTCCTCGAGAAGGTGCTGCCCGGACGCCACCTCGTCCTCGCACGCATCGAAGGCGTGCCACCCTTTGGTGCCATCGTCGAGGTGACCCCCGGGAAACAGACCAAGGTCATTGCGCAATACGCCAACACCGCCGGCGGCTCGGATGTCGGCCGCGCTGCCGAGGCGGTCTCGCGCAACGAGATCCCCAAGGACGCGGTCGAGAGCGCGGCCCGAGCGGGAAAGCAGGTCGGCGCGCAGTTTGTGGTGCTCGGCGCCATGGTCAGGAATCAGAACGACGACAAGTTCCGAGTTCACACCTTCGTGGTCTCGGTCGCCAGCGCTGAGGTGGTGGCGGCGGAGCAGATCAGCTTCGATCTCGACTTCCTCACCGCAGAGTCCGACGTCCTCCGCATCGTCCGTTCGGTTCAGGCCGCGATGGAAGGCAAGAGCAAGGGCGGCGCCGCCATCGCCAGGATCGACGATCGCGTGCGAGGTTCGTCGACCGTCAACCGAGTCGACGGCTCTCCAGACGCACTGGCCGCCGCGCGAGCCCTCGAGAGGAAGCGCGGACTGAAGAAGACCAAGGACGGAAAACGTCCCGTGTTCCGCCCTCTCAAAGGCGGCTCCTTGGTCATCAAAGACGAAGAGGAGTAGAGCTCATCTCGAGGCCCCCGGCGGCCTCAGTTCACTTCTTGCGGAGGCGGTTGAACACACCGCCGATGCCACTTTTGCTGTCCGGCTTCTTGGTGTCTCGGCTGTTGATCATGCGAATGCCGCGCGCGGCTTCGATGTTGTTCGGGTCGTACTCGAGGCACTTATTGAACCACTTCCGTGCGTCGTTCATGTCGCCCACCGCCGCCCCGATCTGACCGAGGAACTGATAGCCCATAGGCAGGTTCTCTTGCTCCGCCACCGCTCGACGAATCAGGTTGACCGCATCGTCCACCGCGTCTTTGTCCGCGAGGAAGGTCACCCACCCCTTGTAGGCGAAGAAGATGGCCTCGCCCGGGTTGAGTTCGATGGCCTTCTCGATCAGAGACATCGCACCCGACAGGTCGCGGCGCTTGAGGTGCACCAGCGCCTCATCGAAGGTCTGCTCCGCCTTGAATATCTCGTGGATGTCCGTGGGGAGCCCACGACGTTGGCGCTCGAGATAGACGAGGTACTCGCCTCGCTTCTCGGGGCTCGTGAGCGTGTCGTAGGCCTCCTTGATGCGGGCGAAGAGCTCATCGAGCTTGGGCTTGCTCATGCCCAGGTCCAGGCCCACAAAGGCGTCTTCATGCCACTGCTTGGCGAGCGAGAAGTACGCGCTGCGCAGACGCTCCTCGGGGACGTCCCCGCCGGTGGGCAGGTCGAAGGTCTCGAAGAAGTTCCGGGACATGTAGTCGTCGTAGGCCTGGTTCACACGGGCGCGGGCCTTTCGGTCCTCGGCCGTGCCGGGGCTCTCGGTGACGACGCTTCCGAAACGCGAACTCGAGGTGCTTCGCGACATTCCGTCCGCGAAAGAGAGGTTGAACTCACCGGACGTGCTCCGGGTGGTCGGCGCTTGGCTGGACGACGCGGCGTCGGGAAGGATGCACATGCCGGTTGTGAGCATGGCGAACAGCTGTGGTGCAATCGTCGCCGCCTCCTCGGCGCGTGCCCGAGTGATGCTCTTGTAGGTGGCGCGGTCGTCGATCAGCGCGGCGACGTTGTCCGCCGAGAAGGAGCGTCGGAACGCCGGCAACATCCGATCGAACTCCGGACTCCGTCGAAGGGGCTCGTCCTCGCGACCGGTGAAGAAGCGGATGATCTGCGGGGGATGAACGTAGCGCTTGATACCGTCGAAGATCACCTTCACCGCATCGAACTGGCCCTCCGGGACGCGGCCCACGAAGGCGTCCGTCTCTCGCCAGTGAAACGTACCTTGCCCCATGCCCACCGCCATGGGGAGCAGCTGGCCGGCGAGGAGCTTGTACGCAGTGGCCAACTCCTGATCCGTGGCGAGCTTGAGCTCGAGCAAGGCCTGCTGCAGCGTCTTCTTCTGCGACTTCATGAACGTGAGACATCGCTCGAAGTCCGGTTCCGTGATGCGCCCACGACGCAGAAGGAGCGCCCCCACGTTCTCTCCGTCGGCGTTCGACTGCATGAACACCGGCTGACCACCCAGGAGGTAGACCCGGCGATGCACGCCTTGGTCCGTGAGGTCGATCATCCCGGTCAAGCGATCGTAGCGAGCGGTCGACAGCACCAGCGCCACCGGCACGTCTTCGAGTGAGCCGTCGGCGGGCAGCGGTGGAAACGGCCGCGAGCCTCCGGTCAGTATCGCACCCGTGTCGCTGAGCGTGGCGGTGCCGACCCCCGCCTCCGAGGCGGCCCGCTCGACCTTGTCGCCGAACTCGGGGCACTCGTCATCCTCCGGGATCAGCGACAGGGCGTCGTCCACGAGACGCCCGAGGTGTTCGAGGTCGATCGGCTTCCCGAGGAACTCGATGACCTGATACTTCTCCCGAGCCTCGACCGCGGTCTTTGGGTTCTTGAAGACCCCGCTCATCATCACGAGCTGGGTGCGTGCGCCGTGCTCCGAACTCCGGATGGCCTCGGCCACCGCGAAGCCGTTCTTCTTGGGGAGGAGAAAATCGATGACGACGAGGTGAGGTTTTCCTTCTTCGAAGGCCTCGATGCCCCTCACCCCATCTGCGGCGGTTCCCACCACGTACCCTCGCCCGCTCAAATGATCGCGGATGAGGGCTCGGATGGGCTCTTCATCGTCTACGACCAGGACCCTGTGCGGCATTGAGCGTGACCCAGGCCACCCGAACCTGGCCTCGCGGGGTCGCGAGCTCGGCGGATGAACCCAGAGAGGTGTATCACCGGGCCGAGTTTCAGTCGAATTCCACCAATGCGGGTAAAACCGCCAAAGGCCCCTCGGTCTTGCCACGAAGGGCGGCCACCAAGAGGCCTGCCAGAGCGCGAGCGTGCCTGGGGACCATCGAGCCGAGATCCACCTCGGATGACTCGTTCCCGGCCACGAATCGCCGAACTGCCGAACCGAACCCGCGCCGGTCACTCGGGAGTACGACCAATTCGACCTCCGTCCCTTCCGGCAGGCCGGCCTCGAGCCGCGCCCGAACGACCGCCTCCGTGAAACCGCCGAGTTCATCAACCAGGCCAAGCTCCTTGGCGACACGTCCGGTGAAGACTCGACCTTCGGCCATGCTGTGCACCTTCTCCATCGGGAGGTCTCGGCCCTCGGACACGACGCGAAGGAACTGACGGTAGAGGAACCCGACTTCCCGCCGCATCATCGCGCGCTCACTCTCACTCATGTCGAGCACGACGCTGTCCCGCGTGGCGCCTTCCCCGCGCTTGACGACGTCCGCGGTGATGCCGAGCTTGGCGAGAAATGCCTCCGGCGAGATCCCGAGCCCATACACGCCGATCGATCCCGTGATGCTGGTCGGCTGTGCATAGATGGCACGAGCGGGCGCGGCGACGTAGTAGCCCCCGCTCGCCGCGACGTCTCCCATGCTCGCGATCACCGGCTTCGTCGCGTTCACCTTCTTGACCGCCCGCGCCATCAGATCGGCCGCGAGCGCGTCCCCGCCTGGGCTGTTGATCGCGAGGACGATGCCCACCACCCGAGGATCCTTCTCGGCGGACTCGAGGGCGGCGACGATCGACTTCGCCCCGACGGTGCGCATGAAGCCGAAAGGCTGGTCCTCGGAATCACCGCCGGTCATCGCGGCGTCGATGGGAATGACCGCGATTTGCGGCGGATGGTCCCAGCGCGATCGTGCTTCGGGGAGGACGTCCCGGGGCTCGGCGAGGCGAACAAAACCGCCGTACTGGCTCGAAAGCCAGGCCTCCACCTCATCCGGATACAAGACGGCGTCGACCAGACCGATGTCCTTCGCCTCGGTCGCGGTCAAGGTGCCTCGGTCGATGAGTTCGAGGACCGCGCTCGGCGGCAGGGACCGGCCGTCCGCGAGGCCGGCGGTGAGGGTGGAGAAGAAGCCATCCACGAGACCACTCAAGCTCTCGCGCTGTTCGGGGCTCATCGAGGAACGCGTGAAGCTCTCGGGCGCGCTCTTGTAGCGACCGACGCGTTCGACCTCCAGACGCACCCCCAGACGGTCGAGCGCATCTCCGAAGAACAACACCGACGCCGCCACTCCGTCTACGGACAGGAGCAGGGGTGGAGGGAGCACGATGCGCGTGCACGCGGATGCGATGTACAGCTCGACATCGCTGGTCCCACCGAGCTGACAGTCGACCCGTCGCCCGGTGGCCTTGACCTTCTGCAGACCCGCGCGCACCTCCTGGGCTCGACCCCAACCGATCTCGAGGGGCGCGATGCGCACGAAGAGACCCGCGAGGTCGGGCGCCTTGGCGAGGCGCTCGAGCATGAGGGGCACCGCGCCATAACTGCCGTACTCGAAGCGGCGCTCGAAGAGGTTGAAGGAGGGGTCGGGCTCGAGGTCACCTGCGAGCTCGATGACCGCGACGCGGGAAGGCCGAATCAGCGGGGGGCCGGCCTCCGCACGCAGCGCCAGCTCGCCCAAGAATACCTCGGCCGCCGCCATCTCACGCTCGGTCTTGAGCGTGCCTCCCATCAAGAGCTTTCCGAACACCAGACCGAGCTGAAAGCTCGTGCGGAATTGCATGTCGGTCGCCGCGCCAACGAGCAAGCCATCGATCGGCTCGAGTTCCAGGCGAACGTCGATGCCGGGGCGACCGCGGTCCCAGCTCACCGCCTGGTCATCGAAGAACCGCCACCGACCCGAGAGGAGCAGACGCTCGTCGAAGAAGCGGAACGCGAGGCCCGCGTCGTAGATCCGGGGCCCGAGGTTCTCCGCGATGTCCCTCGTGGAAAGAGAGATGGCGAGGGAGCGAAAGAGACGCCAGGAGAGGCCGAAGGCCCAGTCGGTCCCGAGCAGGGGGTTGCTGACCGAAGCGCCGAGCGACACTGGACCGAGCTGCCGCGCCACACCAAAGCTCCACACTGTGTCGGCGTAGACTTCGCCGATCGCGTTCCACTCGACCGCCGCGCCGAGGGTGAGAAAGCTCCCGAGGGGGAGAGCCGAAAACATGCCAAAGCTCGTCGCCGCGTCTTTGGTGTTGCGACCCGCGAGGAGGCGGAGCTCTGGACCGGCGACGAAACCCAACCCGGCCGGGTTCTGCTTCAGGGCGTAAGCGTCATCGACCTCGGCCGGCAGCCGAATCGGCGTGGGCATCGAGACCAGGAGAGCGGCGATCAGGGCCGAAACAGACATGCGCTGCGCACACTGGCGAGGTCCCAGGTTTTCTGCAACTGCCGCGAAAGCAGGGACGCTCAGCCCGGCGGAACGACGGCAGCCCGGGCGTCCTCGCCCTCCGTCGGCTCTCCCTGGGCCAGCCGCTCTTCGGCGAGGATCTGCGCCAACGTGTTCGAGCCTAGGATCCGGTCGAGCTCGACATCGGCCTCGTCGAGCCGCGCGAAGGCACGCAGCACCAGACCGGGGGGCTCATCCGCTGAAGATACGCCGGCGCCATCGTTGCGCATCACCCGGACGAGCTCCGCCAGCGTGGTCCGATGGGACGGATGGCCCGGCTGGTAGGCCTGCTCCTCCTCGCCCGCGCTCACCACGACCAACCCGCCCTCCACGAGGCGCTCTAGGATCCTACGGATTTCTCGTGGGGGACCGGGCACCGACTGCAGGATGAGGTCGCCGCTCAGCCGACCGCGGCCGGCGTCGAAGTGCTCGTGGATGAGCACGAGCAACCAAGCCGCGACGCGCTCGGCATGACGTTGCGAGAGCTTGGCGTGATCTTGCTCGGGTTCGTAGGTGGCGGCGTTCTGCGCCGCGAACGTGATCGTGGCGCCGATGAGGGCGACCATCCAGCTCACGTAGATCCAGATGACCGACAACGGCACCACGCTGAGCGAACCGTAGATGGTAGAGTACGTGATCGCCTTGGTCGCGTAGACGGCATAGAGGCGCTTTGCGATCTCCCAGATCGTGCCCGCCACAACCCCGCCGATCAGCGCGTGGCGCACCCCCACCCGCGTGTTGGGGATGATGAGGTACGCCAGCGTGAAGCCCACCCAGGTGAAGACGATCGGAAGGAGCGTCGTCACGAGGCGCCCTCCGGGGATGAGCTCTGCGAGGGCCTGCACGATCTCGTGACGCTGAACGCTCGCGGTCACGGTGAGAGAGACACCGAAGAGCAGCGGGCCCAAGGTCAGAAGGGGCCAGTACGCTTGGAAGCGACGCAGGATCGAGCGGTCTTGCTTCAGACCCCAGATGTCATTGAAGGCCTTCTCGATGTTGGTGAGCAGGGAGAGGGAAGTCACCAGCAAGAAGATCACACCGAGGCCGCCGATGGCGGAGGCGGAGACGACAAACTGGTCGAGAAAAGCGATGACCTTTTCTTGGTGACCCACTGAGAGCAGATCAGCCATCCGTTCTTTGAGCCGCTCGCGCGAATCGTCGAGCCCACCGAAGGCGGTGAAGACGAAGAAGATGACCGCGAGCGCCGGAACCAGCGACAGAATGGTCGTGTAGGTCAGGGCCGCCGCCCGCAGTCGCAGACGCTCGCGCGAGAAACCCGTCCACATGATGAAGAGGGTGCGGACGAACAGCACCAGGGGACGTCGGGAGCGGGGGAGGCGCGAGAAGCGCTCGTGCGACCAGAGATCGCCTCGCACGTAGGCCTCGAGCCGGGAGAGCTCCTCCCTGGCCTGCGTCAGGAAGGACACCCGGCGAGGATAAGCGAAAGGTGGAGCCGCGCCTACTTTTCGGGGACGCCGGGAGAGAGCTGCGCTAACAAAGGGGCATGACGCCCGGGGATTCGCGTTTCGGCTCGGTGACGAACGCGGTGACCGATCTTCTAGGAAAGGGTCGCCCCTTCGACGCCGTGGTCGATCAAGCGTGGTTTCGGCTCTTCCGCACTCCGGTCGGCCGCGAGGGACTGTCGCGGATCTTCCAGCCGGGTTTTCCGGGCGTGAGGACCTTCGTCGTCGACGCACGCGTCGAGAGCGACGGGGCGGTGTCGTTCACCATCGCCGGCATGGCGCGCGACGGTACGCCCGCGTTCATCGGGCGCCGAACCTGCGGCCGGGGTCGTATGGGCACCCTCGAACTGCATCGCTCCTTCGACGAGCTCGCGCCCGCGTTCAGGTGGAGGAACATCACCTCCGATCTCATTCGCCGAGAACTCGAGTTGCTCGATGCGACGGGCGCCGCCACGAGCCCGCGAATCACCCTGGATGCCACCGAGGCCGCGCGGTACCTCGCGGCCGTCCACGGCTTCTCCTTCGCCGACGAGTCCAAAGATGGCCCCCCCGGACGCTCGATCCGCGCGCGTGATCCGGCGAGCGATCGCGAGATCCTCGCTGCGGCCGCCCACAACTTCGCCCGGCGTTTGGCCGCTCGGCACAGCACTCCGCCCGCCGAGCTCGACCGGTTGGCGCGGGACATCGATGCGTGTCGGCAACCGATCGACTTCGTTCGGCTCGACCTCCCGGGCGCCCCCCTCGACCCCTCTCGGGGTGATGGGCCCGATGCTCGACCCTTTGGACGCGCGTTCTTGCGAGACCGCGACACCCCTTCCTACCGAGCGACGCTGTACACCTCGGGCCCCGGCCGAAGCCCGGAGGGCGATCGCTACCGCGACGAACGCACCCATCGCTCCGAAGCACGTCTGGCCACCGAGGTGCAGGCACATCTCGATGAACTCGCCGGTCGCTCGCGGGCGAGTCGAGTACGAGCCCTCGATGCGCTCGCGCCCATCGCGCCCACCTGGGTGCTCTCCGAGATCCGTCAGCTCTCCGACGACCCCGACCGAAAGGTGGCTACGGCGGCTCGCCAGGCCATCCGAAGGATCGGCGGCAGCGATCTCGTGGAGCGTGTGCTCGCCTTCGGTGACGACGTAAAGAACCCACCCGAGGCCCGAGCCACCGCCTACCGCGTGGTCTCCGAGTTCTTTCCCACGCACATCAGCTCGCGCCTGCCGATGCTCCGCATCGATCCGGACGCGCGGATCCAGAAATCCGTGATTCCGGTGATCGCGGAGTGGGAGGACGCCGCCCCCGAGCTGGGCGCCATGCTCGGCGCAAACCCGAGCAACGATCTCGACCGGCCCGGCCTCGGGGCCCTTCGTCTCGAGCTCATCAACCGGCTCGCGGCCCTCGCTGACCCCCGAACGCTGCCCATCCTGATGGCCGGGCTGGCGCAAGACCCCGCCCCCGAGGAGGCGAGCGCCCTGTCGAGAGCCCTCATCGCACATCCGGATCCGCGCGCACGCCTGGCGCTGGCCGCCCGAACCCAGAACCTCGACATTCCGCCCGTTCCCTGAAGAATCCCTGACCTGCGCCACGCCCAAGGTGTGGGCTTCGGGCACAAAACGCAGGCCGCTGCCTCTCTCTCCGGCGGTTATGTTGACCGCGGGACCGGTTCTTTGGACACTCCGGTACGCCGGATGCCAACGTACAACTACAAAGCTCGCGAGCTCATCGCCAAGGTCGTCTACTACGGGCCCGGCCGCTGCGGAAAGACGACCAATCTTCAGCAGATCCACGCGAAGATGCGGCCCGAGACCCGAAGCGAGCTCATGAGCGTCGCGACCGAGACCGACCGCACCATCTACTTCGACTTGCTCCCGCTCAACCTCGGCACGATCAGCGGGATGAAGTTCATGGTCCGGCTCTTCACCGTACCCGGCCAGGTCTACTACTCCGAGACCCGGAAGCTCGTCCTTCGTGGCGCCGACGGCGTGGTCTTCGTCGCCGACTCCCAAGATCACATGGCGGACGAGAACCGCGAATCGCTGCAAGACCTCAAAGTCAATCTCGCCGCGAACGGGCTCGACTACTCCACGATTCCCTTCGTGCTCCAGTACAACAAACGAGACCTGCCGCGCCTCATCCCCGAAGCCGAGCTCGACTCGATGCTGAACGAACGAGGCGCGCGCGCGCTGCCTGCCATCGCCTCCAACGGACAAGGCGTGGTCGAGACCCTGCGCGCCATCACGGTCGAGGTCTTCAACAGCATCAAGGCCGGCGCCGCTGCGCCCCGCCCCACGGGCGCCCCAGCGGTGCAGAAGCCACGCGCGCCTTCCACCGGTATGCCGGCGCAGAGTCACGGCCCGGCTGGCCAAAGCGGTTTCAACGCGCCCGGCGGCGCGCCGCGATCGGCCGCGCTCGAGAACGCGCTCGCCGCGGCACGCGGCAACACCGGCCGCGCGGTCGCCCAGAACCCGCTGCCGCCCGCCCCGCGTGCAGCCTCCGGCGCGAGGCTCCCGCCGCCGCCCGGTGAGGTGGGCATCGACTTCTACATCGAGGAGTTCAAGAACCTCGCAGTCATGCAAGCGCAGTTCGCAGAACGACTCGCCTCCACCGAGCGCGACGTGCAGCGGCTGAGCCGGGAGAATCAGCAGATTCGCGAGTTGCTCACGCGCGGCGGCGGCTGAGCCCGCGCACGACGCGCCGAGCGGTTGGTTTGTCAAGTCGGCTAACCGCCTGCCTACCGAACGAAAACGAACAAAAAAGCGACCGCCGCCTTCCTGGAGTCGCGCGGTCCGTGTGCTAGACTCGACCGACGATGCGGTCCTTCAAGGATCGAGAAGGGGTGACCGTTGCGGTCGCCAAGGAACGTGAACGGTCCCCGGCGGGTGACGGTGCGGAGGTCATTGACCTCATCCAGCTGCCGTCGGGGAGCCGCCCGCGTCCATTTGCCGAGCTCGAGATCGATGAAGTCCCTCGCAGCCGCTCGCTCTCCTGTGATCGCTACGACGACTGCCTCAGCTTCGCCGCACACGCGAAGTGGCGAGGCTTCTCCTGCCGCACGTGCCCCCGCTTCAGGCTCGGCACTCCGGTGCGGCCAGAGGACGAGGACGTCGCGGCCGCCCAGAGCGGCGCCGCCGTCATCCGGCTCCCCTGAGCTCGCGCGCATGACGAAGGAGGCGAGATGGAACTAAACGAGATCCTCGCGCTCGCGGTTCGCACGAACGCTTCCGACATCCACTTCAAGGCCGGCCTGCCTCCCATGTTTCGTCTCTACGGAACCCTCGGCCCCATGCCGGAAGCGCCGCGGATGAAGCCCGAAGAGCTGTCGCGGATGGCGCTGTCCATCATGAACAGCTTCCAGCGCGAGCGGTTCAAACAACTCAACGAGCTCGACCTCTCGTACGGCGTGCCCGGAGTGGGCCGCTTCCGCGTCAACGTCTATCAACAGCGCGGCACCATCGCGATCGTCTTTCGTGTCATCCCCTTCAAGGTCAAAACGCTCGCGGAGCTCCGGCACCCTCCGGTGCTCTCCGTCATCGCGCTCGAACAACGCGGCATGATCCTGCTCACCGGCACCACCGGCTCCGGTAAGTCCACCACCCTGGCGGCGATGATCGAGCACATCAACACCGAGCGCTCCTGCCATGTGATGACCATCGAGGACCCCATCGAATTCCTGCATCGAGACAAGCGCTCGATGATCAACCAACGAGAGGTCGGCGTGGACACCGTCTCGTTCGGCCAGGCGCTCAAGTCCGCCCTGCGTCAGGACCCGGACGTCATCCTGGTGGGCGAGATGCGCGACCTGGAGACCACCGGCACTGCCATCACCGCAGCCGAAACCGGCCACCTCGTGATGTCCACCCTCCACACGATGGACGCCACGGAGACCATCAACCGCATCATCTCGATCTTCCCTCCGCACCAGCAGCGTCAGATCCGCCTCCAGCTCGGCGCCATCATGCGAGCGGTCATCTGTCAGCGGCTGATTCCGACCGTGGACGGTCGAGGCCGGGCGGCGGCCATGGAGATCTTGCGCAGCACCCCGCGCATCCGAGAGCTCATCGAAGACAAGGACCGCGTGAAGGAGATCCCGGAGGCCTTGTCCACCGGGCACGTGAGTTACGGAACCCAGACCTTCGACCAGTCGCTCATGTTTCTCTTCAAGTCCGGACTCATCTCGTACGAGGAGGCGGAGCTGAACAGCACCAACCCCGGGAACTTCCGCCTTCGCATCCAAGGCATCGAATCGACCTCCGACGGTCAGTGGCAGTCCTTCGAGGGCCGCGGCACGACGCCCTCGAAGAGCGGCGCACCCGCCAAAGGCGCGCCCACCGCCGTAGTGCGGGGTACCAGCGTCACCGGCTCGGAATGACCCCCTCGCCGCACTCGCTCGCCCAGTACGACGTCACCTACGAGGATGTCTCGGTCGTGCCCGGACTGAGCCTGCGCATCGCCCGGGTGCGCGACGTCAACGCTCTGGTAGACGCCATCACCGAACTCGACGAGGACGAACGGCTCCCGTATTGGGCGAGCCTGTGGCCCTCGGCGATCGCCCTCGCCCGCCATCTCGCGACTTCGGGGCGAAACACCGGTCGAGTGATCGAGCTGGGGGCAGGGCTCGGTCTACCATCGCTGGCGGCCGCCAAGCTTGGCTTCGAGGTGCTGGCCACGGACTACGAACCGGACGCACTCAGGTTCCTCGAGGAGAACGCGGCACTGAATGAGACTTCGGTGCGGACCGAACTCATGGACATGCGGGCACCTTCGCGCGCTGAGCGCTTCACCCTCATCCTGGCCTCCGACCTGCTCTATGAGGCCCGCCAGGTCGTGCCCCTCTCGAGGGCGGTGCATGAGTTGCTCGCGCCGGGAGGCACCCTGATGCTCTCCGATCCGCAGCGCCCACACCTCACAACTTTTCGGCACGAAATGAGCGAGCTCGGCTTCCAGTCCACCGAATACCCGCGCCCCGAAGCCATGGTGGTCGAGTTCGAGAGGAGCACATGAAGCCACCTTCGAACACAGAGTAGGTCCTCCCCCTCCGCGCAGGATCGTTGGGGCCAACTGGGTTTCGGGGTAGAACTCGATCGACGGGCCGGCCCGCCGCTCAATCATGGAACGGACTCGATCAGGTCAGAGCACGGACGACCAAAGCCCGCCCCCCGCGAGCAAGGACGACGGCTCGAAGTACGAGATCCTGCGCGTCGTCAATCGCGGCGGCATGGGTGAGATCGCGCTTGGGCGAATGAAGGGCGCGAAAGGCTTCGAAAAGCTGGTGGTCCTGAAGCGCCTGCGTGCCGACGCCGAGCGAGAAGACCACCGACAGATGTTCGACGTCGAAGCGGAGCTGATGAGCCGCATCGAGCATCCAAACATCGTGCAGGTCTTCGACCAACCCACCGTCGATGGCATCCAGTACCTCGCGATGGCCTACGTCCAGGGACGAAACCTCGATCAGGTGATCCGCAAGACCCGGCAAGACGGCGTCCCCATGACCGGGGAGTTTGCGCTCACCGTCACCTGCGAAATGCTTCGTGGTCTGGCCTTTGTCCACCGTCTCAAGGACGCCCAAGGGCGGGCTCTCGGCGTCGTGCACCAAGACATCACGCCGAGCAACGTCATGTTGTCGTTCTTTGGCGAGGTGAAGATCACCGACTTCGGTATCGCCTACGTGACCTCCAGAGATGGTGGAAAGCGAAAAGGTGTCCTGAAGGGCAAGCCGCGCTACGTGGCGCCCGAAGTCCTCGCAGGCAAGCGGGTCAACAACCGCGCCGACATCTACGGTACCGCGGTGGTCCTCTTCGAGCTCCTCACGGGCCGGCCGCTCTTCGCGCGCAACACATTGGAGGAGACGCTGTCCGCCGTCGCCAAGAGCGACCTGCCGAACTTTGCCGAGACCCTGCCCATGGTCGCACCGGGGGTCCATCGCGTCATGGAACGAGCGTTGGCGAAGGATCCCAACGATCGCTATCGCACCGCGGAGGAGATGCACAAGGAACTGGCGCGAGAGCTCGGCCACGCTGGCGGGGCGCTGTCGAGCTCACAGGTCGGCTATTTGATGCGCCGCTGGTTCGCTGGTAGCCCGGACGTGCCCGAGGTTGATCCGAGCCTCGATGAAGGCCAGCAGATGTCGAGAAGCGGGAGCATCGACACCGCCGCGCCCGACCTCCAGCAAACACTCAACGAGCTCGATCGCCTGCTCGGCTCCGAGACCGGGAGCGTGGACGTCTTCGACCTGCCACCGGAACTGCAGCGTGAACTCGAGGAGCTCGAGGATGGCGACCCCTTCGCCGCGCTCACCCCCATCCCCGAGCTCGCCCTGTCTGGCCCCAACGGGGAAGAGCTGCTCATGAACGCGATGCTCAAGGAACCTAGGCCGATCGACGGTGTCGTCGAGCTGCCTTCGTTCCCGGGAAGCGATCGGGCCTCCCCCATCCCAGTGAGCCGATCGGGCGCGGAAGAGAGCTTGGGGTCTCTCGCCGCCGCGAGAAACGCTCGCCTCATGCGTGCCACCGGAGAGTATGCGTTCGCGCCCCCGGTCTTGAAGAAGAAAACGGACTCTGAACCAAGGTCCGGACGTTCGGTGAGTGACCCGTGGGGACGCCCGGAGGCCCTTTCGCCCACTCACAGCCAAGCCTCCTCGGCCGATCTGCGGCCCGAGCGCACGCCACCTCCGGAGAGCCGCACGCCGAGGGTGGAGTCGAGACCCCCGTTCGCCGACAGTCGTACGCCACCCGCTCCTCAGCCTGCGGTCGAGCGCGAGCTGCGCGAGAGAGCGCCGTCGAGGCACTCCACCGAGCGCCCCAAGCCGGCAAGCACCGCCTTCCTCCCCGGGCTGCTCGTGGGCTTTGCCGTCGGACTGGCGATGGGCGTCTTCGTCGGCTGGAAGTTACTCGCGGGTTGAGCTCAGCGTCGAACGCCGTCGGGCGTACTCCACGAGCGTGCGCACCCCGAAGCCGGTCCCGCCCTTGCTCACATATCCTTGGTCGCGATTGGCCATGACCGGACCGGCGATGTCTAGATGCGCAAAGCGCGCGAGATCTGGTCCTGCGAACTCGCGCAGGAAGAGAGCGGCGCTGATGGCGCCACCAAAGCGTTCGCCCAGGTTCTTGAGATCCGCGACGTCGCTCTTTAGCTCTTCGCGCATCTCCCCATCGATGGGCATCCGCCAAAAACGCTCCCCCGAGCGCAGCCATGCCGCTTCGAGATCGCGAGCCATCTCGTCATCGTCCACGAAAGCGCCGGCCATAGAGCGTCCCAGCGCGACCATACACGCCCCAGTGAGGGTCGCGACGTCGATGAGTTCGGTGGGCTTGAGATCGAGCGCGTAGCTGATGAGATCGGCGAGCACGAGGCGACCCTCAGCGTCGGTGTTCACGACCTCGACCGTGAGCCCTTTCCGGGAGCGAAGAACGTCGCTGGGCCTGATGGCGCGGCCGTCCGGCATGTTCTCCACCGCACCGATGATGCCATGCACACGACACGGCACCTTGAGATCCGCGAGGGCTTTCATCGCCCCGAAAACGGCCGCCGCCCCGCCCATGTCGGACTTCATGGGCAGCATGTTCTCGGTGTCTTTCAGAGACAGCCCACCGGAGTCGAAGGTGAGGCCCTTGCCGACGAGCGTGAGCAGTGGGGCCTTCTTACCGACGGACTCCGGCTCATGGATGAGATGGATGAGCCGAGGCTCCTCTTCGCTGCCTTTGGCGACCCCGAGCATGAGCCCCATGCGCTGCCGTTCGAGATCGCGCGGGCCCAGAATGCGCAAGCCGAGGCCGGCGGTCTTGGCCATCTTCTTGGCGGCTTCGGCGAAGGCGGTGGGGGTGAGCGTGTTGGGCGGTTCGTTGACGAGATCTCGAGCGCCGGCGACCGCCGAGGCCACAACTTGTCCGCGCGCCAAGGCGTCCCGGAGCATCGCGCCCTTGACCCCCTGGACGTCCTCGGCCGCGAAGCACACCCGGAGGTCTTTCAACCGCGTCGGCTCCGCGTCCTTCGTCCGGTACGGGAGGAAGGCATAACTCCCAAGCTCGGAGCCCTCGGCCAAGGCCTGGACGAGGTCGACGATGCGCTCCGCTGGCGCCGGCACGTCTCTGATCGTCAAAACGAGCGCGGCCGAAGCTGCGCCCGCGGTTCGACAGGTTCGGGACACGGTTCCCGCGAATCTCCGAGCGGACTCGGGATCGTAGAGCCGACGTTCGCCGAAGCCATAGACGAGCACACGGCGAGCGGCCAAGCCCCCGGCGGCGTTGAACAGGACGGACTGGCCTGCCTCCCCACGAAAGCGTTCGTCTCGGCACGCTTGCTCGAGCACGCCGTCGAGCGCGGCGTTCAGGTGGGAGAACGCGAGCCCACGATCCGGTTCGTCCGAGAACACGCCCACCGCGAGGAGATCTGCCGGCACCTCGCGGAGGTCGTCGGTGAAGAGCGTGAGCTTCATCGAGAGGGGGCGCTACCACCGCGCCTCTGACCTTGCAAGCCCCGTGGACTCGAAGGCCTGTAGAAGTCCGCGAGATCTGGCGGTAAGTTGCGATGCCTCGTCTCTCGCTGGTAGATTGTGAGCCTCGTGCGAGCACAAGGAGTCAGGGGGGCCCTGCTGGGCACGTTCATCGTCCTTTGGACTGGGACCGAGGCCAGCGCGGCTCCGCTCACGGACAAAGAGCTGGCGTTGGTCGAGGCGCGGGTGGCGCCCCACGTAGTGAACGAACGCAAGCTGAGCTTGGAGAGGGGCGGTACCGTCTTCATCAAGGCGTCGATGCGCGTTCCCGAGAAGAGGCTCAAAGGCGGCCCGGGTGACTACATCGGGCTCGTTACCAACGTCAGAGCGCCGAACGACATCGTGGTGCATGTCGAGACGGACTCGTGGAAGTTCGAGAAGAAGGGGAACGACTTCGAGGTCGAGATCACCTACGTCGTCCACGCGAGCCCCACCATCAGCAAGGGCGGTGAAGTTTGGGCATCGCTGAAGCTGCTCGATCGGCTCGGCATCGGCAACGAGGTGAAGAGCGAGAAGATCAGACTGGCGATCTCGATCGTCGAACCGAAGCCCACGGTCTATCAGCTCGCGGCCGACTTCCGAGGCTACCGGCACTTTCAGGCGCTGGCGAAGGAACGGCGAAACAAGCTCGCACCACGAGGAGTGACGCTCTCGCTCAAAGATCTCGATCCCCCGCCGCAGCTCGTTCGGGCGAGCGACCAAGTGATCGCCGAGGTCCAGGAGTTCGGGCGATGGCGCAAGCGCATGTGGTCGGCCGAGCGGCACCTACAGGCCGCTTCACGCTCCACCGACCGAGCCACCGCTGCGCTCGCTAAGCGGTATCTCGCGCTTCTCGACGCCAAGGACGACGCCTTGGGAGACCTCCCGCTGGCCCTCACCGAAACGAAAGAGGCTCCAGTGACCTCGGGGGTGACTCAGCTGGGCGACGGTAGCTCGTCCAAGGACCCCAAGAGCACGAAGCCGCGCACCGGACCTGGGGAGATCGAGGAGCTGCAGCCCCTGGAGACGACCGTGCTCCCGGATGAACCCGAGCCTTCGAGCCGCCGGGATGACCCGAACGCGGACACAAAGCCACCCACAGAGACCGCCCCAAAGAAGGAAGAAGCGGTGGTCGAGGACGTGCTCACGCTGATGAAGAAGCGCGAGGTCCATATCCCCCGATACACGCGCGGACTCATCCTCGATGATCCCAACGTGGGCTTCTCCTTCGCCACCCGCATGGGCTGGGCGAACGCGCAGGTCCGTGGTGAGACATCACTCTCCCCGGCCTGGTTCTTCTCCGCGCAAGCCGGACTGACGGACGACCTCGGCGTCGAGCTGACGGTGCCACTCTCTTTCGTGCGACTCGACCTCACGCGCGAGCCGAGCTTGATCTACATGGGCAACCCACAGGTCGCGGCGAAGTACCGCTTCTTCTTGCCGGAGATCGCGGGTCGGAGAGCCACGATCGTGCCACGTGTCCGCTGGGGTATCCCGCTGCAAGGCCAGCAGACCGTTCCCCCCACGCTCCTGCAGGCGCGCGACTTCACGGTCGAGCCTCACTTCGCCGACCTCTACGCCTTCTTGCTCGAGAAGCATGCGATCGGCGGCGGCGCCTCGGCCGCGTGGGACTACTCCATGCTCCACATCGCGGCACAGCTCTATCTCGACGCCTATATCCCCACGCCGAGCTCCGATGATCCGCTCAGTTTTCTCGTCATCAGCTATGGGCTCTCCGTCGGCGTCCGCCCCATCGAGTACGCGGGCGCGTTCCTGGAGGCCCGAGGCACGGGGCTGCTCGCCGGACCCGGTCGTCACGAAGTGTTCACCTACTTCGGCGTCAAAGGGTACCTCTTCGACCACATCGAACCGGCGATCTGGGTCTCCCTCCCGCTGGGCTCGGTCGGCGACGTCACGGGATTTCAGCTCGGTGCGGAGCTCCGATTCACCTACGATATCGATGGGGTCATCCGATACGGCAAAGGCCGGCAGTCGGACCGGCTGCAGTTCTTGGATTAGACTGATGGAGCCGCGCTCATGAGACATCAAACCTCCCTTCACTTGCTCTGGTTCGGGCTCGCCATGTTCGCCGGAGCGTCTCTGCCCGTGCTTGGAGGTTCAGGTTGCGGCGGATCGCGCTGCAGCCCCAGCAATAGCTCGGTCGGTGATCCATCGAGTTCGGTCGAGTGCCCTGGCGGGACGATCTGCTACCAGGGCCAATGCGTCGAAACCTGCAACGCCGGAAGCGAAAAGGCCGATGTTTGCACCTCGGACGAGGACTGCGGCGGCGGGCGCCCCTACTGCAGCCCCGCCGGCTTCTGCTCGGCCTGTGCGCCCCCGAGCGCGTGCATCCCGTCGCTGGACGTCTGCGCGGGACTGATACCCCGCCCGCCGGATGAGATCGGTGGCGTGGACGGCGGCCCCGGAAGGAGCACCCAGGAGCCTCTCGACAGCGGTCCGCTGGACCCCCCGCGGCCCGGCCGCTACGACGGCGGCCCCGAGGAGGGCCCTCAGGCCATCTCGCTCTCGCACACCGCGACCGTCACGCTGCGTGCGCTGAGAGATCGCGGTCAGCCTGCGATCGTCCAAGCCTTCGCCCAGGTCGACACCCTGCGCACGGG
Organism: Deltaproteobacteria bacterium; assembly: GCA_011526105.1. Lineage (GTDB taxonomy): Bacteria > Myxococcota > Kuafuiibacteriia > Kuafuiibacteriales > Kuafuiibacteriaceae > WYAZ01. Next base: position 47,096 of record WYAZ01000194.1, read on the forward strand.
CGTCGTCGCGACCCGCCGGGCGTGCATCAAGAACCCCGCGACCCCACCGGGGGCCGCCTGCGAGGAGTTCGCGAACCCAGGCGGAAGCTGCGGTCTGTACCGTAAACTCACCTGGTCGGTGCCGCCCGAGCAGGGCGATCTCGGCAAGTTCCTTCTGCGCGACCCCAAGATCGACGTTCCCGGCGGCGGGGTCATTCCAAACGGGGTCGAGCAGACCGTGGAGCTGGCCTTCGACCGTGCGCTCGGGCGCTACCGCGTCACGACCCCGCAGCCGATTCCAAGCGACTTGATGCTCTACTCCGCCGACCGCACGAGCTTGCTCGAGTTCGAAGCCACGGGCTCCCCGCTCACGAAGGGCCAGTCTTTTCCGGTGCGAAGTGGCGGCGACTTACCGACCCATCCCATGCCGCTCGAGCTTTGCGACCCCGGCTTGACCAATGTGCAGGGGTGCTACGGCAACCTCGGCACCGGATCGTACACGATGCTGCGCCAGAACCCGATCGTGGGCGATCACACGCTGGACTTCGACTTCACGATCCCCAACGGGGCGCGCGCGACCCCCGACGGCGGGGTCTATCAAAGCACCGACGGCGAACTCTACCGCATCGAGGTGATCATTGATGGCGATCGACACGAGATTCGCTGCATAGCCAACCGCGACGCCGAGAGCCACGTTCTCGTGCCGCTCGGCATCCTCCAGAGATTCCGAGTCGCGGAAGGCATGCGGGAGAACAACCTTCAAGACACCGTCGACCTCTACTTCCAACGCGTCTACCGCTATCGCGCTGCCGTGCCCATCAACCTGGAACACGTTCCACCGGCTCGCACCGATCTGCGGCTCGAGATCGCCTACGTGTGGAAGACCACGCTGGCGTTCTGAGACCCACTCGACCTGCTCAAAGGTAGAGGAACACCGCCACTCCGACCGCGCCGAGCAGGATCACGATCGCGATCAGCAGGATCAAGACCTCGGCCCCAACCCCGGTGTTCGGCATCTTGATCTGCGACGGGTCCGGCAGCTCGACCTGCTCCTCGGAGACCTCTGATTCCTCGGCCTCCGGCTCGGACTCCACCGCCGGGCTCGACGGCTCTTCCTCCTCGGACGGCTCCTCTTCGTACTCTTCGGACGGGGCGGACTCGTCCTCGTACTCGCCCTCGGGGGACTCCGCGTCCTCGGCCTCCGTCTCGAGGAGCGCGTTCGGACCTGCGGTCTTGTCCGCCCCGCCGAACTGCTCGAGGATGCGCGAGGCGGGATCGATGAAGAGCAGCTTGAGGCCACCGATCTGGATCTCGTCTCCGTCTTGAAGATTCTCCGGCTGCTCGATCTTGCGGCCGTTGATCAGGACTCCGTTCTTGGAGCCCAGGTCCTGCACGGTGAAGCCATTCCAAGTGCGCTTGATGAGGCAGTGCCGGCGCGATGTGTTCTGGTCATCGACCGGAAAGTCGCAGTCCGGACTGCGACCGATGGTGACCTCGGCCTGGTCGTCCGCGATCTCGCAACGCCGGCCTTCATCCGGTCCGTTCATCGCTCGGATGGTGGTGGGCTCGACGTTCTGGCCCGCGATGGAGGACAGGACCTCCTGAACCATGCGGCGGGCCAGATGCTCCGTCTTCTCACCGGGCTGACGATCGAGCATCGAACCCATCGCGCTCTTGAAGGTCAGAGAGAATGACATCACCCGCATGACGTCACCGTCGCGCAGGAGCTTCTTCTCGCGGTGTGCGAGCTTCTTCTCATTGAGGAGCGTGCCGTGAGTGGAGCCTAGATCCTCGAGGAAGAAGTCGCCGAGCTCATAGAATATCCTCGCGTGATCGCGAGAGACGGTCGTGAGCGGGATCTGGATGTCGTTCTTGGGATCGCGGCCAATACTGATCACGTCCTGCCGGAAGTCGTACGAGAACTCCCGAGCCGGTTTGTCGGGGAGTTCCAGGCGCACGATCAGATGCACCGGCGGGGTTTGAAGAGAGTTCATCTCAACACCGCGCACCGATGCGTATCGGCCGAAATCGCGACCAAAGGGGTTTTGAGATGAGCTCTAACCAATGACAAGGGACGCGCTCCGCTCATCGAGAGAAGCTCACTCCATCTCGAGCCTTCGGATGATCTGCTTGCACTCCTCGACCTTGTCCGCCCACCTGTCCACCGGCTCGTTTTGCCTTCGCTCGGTCACGCATGAAACGAATCCTTGGCACTGGCGAATGGTGGCATCGCTGTCGAGGTTCTTATTGGAGACCATCGCCAGATCGAAGTAGGCCGGGCAATACAGCGGATCGAGCTTGAGGGTGTTCTCCCACTCGTTGACCGCGCGGTCCGAGATCCCCTTCTGGTGATAGATCGTCCCCAGGTCATAGTGGTGCGTGGGGTTGCCGGGATCGTCCTTGATCTTGTCGAGGAACTCTTTGATCGCACCGTCCTTCTTCGAGCACTGCTCGTAAGCCTGCCCCAGGTTGTGCCTCGCGTTGATCTCGACCTCGGTCTGGCGACCGGAGCGGAGGGTCGTGATGAACGCCTGAATGGCGTCCTCGCAGCGCGCGGTGAGCAAGTAGGTGTAGCCGAGGTTGTAGCTGCAGACCGGGTTCTCGGGGTCGATCTCCAGGCATCGCCGAAAGTTCTGCTCCGCGGACTCGTAGCGCTCCTCGAGCATGTCCATGAAGCCCAGGTGGTGCCGCGCGTTGAAGTTGTTTGGATCGATCTCGAGCAGTCGCACAAACTGGCTGCGCGCCTGCTGGAACAGGCTGGTTCGTGACGAGGTATCACCCCGATCGCCCTCGATGGCCCCTCGACGCATCAGCGCGAGCCCCAGGTTCTCTCGGCCCTCGCGGTTGCCCGGGTCGATCTCGAGCGCCGCCTTGTATTCTTCGCAAGCCGGTGTGTAGTCGGGCGGGTTGCGGCGAAAGAAGGTGTTGCCCAGATTGATGTGCGCCTCCGCGAAGTCGGCATTGACCGCGAGCGCATCCTTAAAGTGCGCGGCCGCCTTGTCGAGGTCGTTTCGACACATCAGCTCCACGAGACCCAGGCAGTTGTGTGGGTGCTCGAACTGATCCCCATACTCGAGTGCGAGACGACAGCGTTCTTCGGCTTCCAGACACTGACCCTGATTCAAGTACTGGATCGCGACGTCGTGGTGTTCCTTGGCCTTCGGATGGATGACGCGCTCCGTACACGCGGCGCAGCGCGCCAGGCCGAAAGCGGCCAAGAGGAGGAGGAGTTCTGGGTACCGGCGCCCCTGTGTCAGCATTCGCATGTTTCCCTGAACCGACCCCATGATTCCCACCCGCGAGAGGGCCGTCAACGTTCAGGTCCAGTTGTCGTACATCGCATACAGCCGCACACACGAAACCAGGTTGTTGTCTTGACAGGGTGATCGGAACGTCCGACCACCTAGGCGTCGATGTCGAAACGTCGCTCGGGGCCGGTCCTGGCCATGATGATCTTCGCCGGTCTCGCGCTCGCCGACGCGGACCGAGCCGAGGCCCAGTACAAGAGCTACAACTTTGGCTTCGAGGGCGGCTACCTGGCCATGACCGACGGGATCGGACTCAAGGCGCACAACTTCGATCTGGGCATCTTCGGCGGTTGGAAGGCGAGCGACCGCTGGTGGTTCAGCGCCAAGGCCAACCTGTCCTTTCCCGGCCAGCTCAACAACGCGCCCAACACGGTCATCGTGCTCCAGATCTCGCCGGTCATGGTGAAGCACTACTTCCTTACGGACGCCTTTCGTCCGTCCGTGGGGCTCACCAACGCGTTCTTCTTCACCGTCAACGGAGACGCGAGCGTACCCACCGCGGTGTGGGGCCCCGGCGCGACCGCCGGCATGGAGTTCAAACTGTCGCGGGATCTCTTCCTCGGTTTCGAAGGCACCGCCTACTACACCTTCAACTTCGATGGTGGTGATGCGGCCATCTTCACCGTGAACACGCAGCTCATCTTCTTTCTTTGAGCGGAGGTGTCCGTGCAGACGCGGACCGATCCGGCAGCGAGGTCGGCTCGCATGCCCCCGCCCCTGGGCGCTCGGTTCGAACCGCGGATCGGACTCGAACCGGCGGTACGAGCCAGAGAGCCGATCCGCATATCGGACCGAGTCGGACGAAGAACCCGGGATCTCTGGCAAGGCGCGACGATTGAGTTGGGTCGGCCCCAAGGATTGAGGAGCAACGCAGGCAGAGATCTCGGAGGCAGTTCCGACGATGGGAGGTATGCGGTTCGGCGCTCTAGAGCTCATCTCAAAACCCCGCACCTCGCGTCTCGGCCGTCTCGCTCGGTCGGGGGTTTTGAGATGAGCTCTAGACAAGCGCTTTGCCCTAGAGAGATAGTATGCGCGCTTTGGTGTTCCGCCCTCCCATGGACCCCGTCGTACGCGCCCTCTTGAAGGCCCTGCAGAGCCGGATCGACGGACTCCGCGGGGTCGAGAGCACTCAGGTCGAGGCCCGAGAGGTGTATCGCCGAGGGGAGATCACCTTCCTCCAGGTCGAGATTTGTCGAGACCACCTCGCGCTCGACGTCTGGCTTCCGGAAGTGCTTCGCGAAGAAGCGCGCTCCTCTGGCATTGCCCGAGCCCATCCGTTCCTCGGGATCGAGGCGGTCGTGATCCGCTTCGAGCGCGCCCAGGACTTGGCCCGGGTGGCTCGGTGGGTCGAGTCCAGCCACGAGTGGGCCCCCGTTCGCGATCAGGCGCCACGCCCCAGTCAGGTGCCGCAGGCGCTCGTCCCTTCGCTCGAGGAGCGGCTCATCAAGATCAACTCCACGCGGCCTTCGACGCCTCCGCCCCCGCCCCCGGTGGGCCCGGCAGATCAGCGCAAGACCGAGCCCCCTGGCCCGGCCTACTCCCCCGTTCCCCCCGCCCCCAGCGGCGCAAACGGAAGAGCACCTGAGGGAGCGGCGAGGAGCAAGACCCCGCAGCCGGAGCGCTTCGCCCGAGGTGCCTCCCAGCCGCGGCCCGCAAAGACCAAGGGCGCAGCGGACAGCAAGCCGAGTGTAAAGAAGCCAGCAGCGAAGAAGGCGCCGACCAAGAAGGCAGCCACCAAGAAGACGCCGGCCAAGAAGGGCGCTGCCAAGAAGGCCGCGACCAAGAAGGCAGCCGCGAAGAAGGCGCCCGCGAAGAAGGCGCCGTCGAAGAAGGCCGCCGCCAAGAAGGCCGTGACCAAGAAGGCCACGACCACCTCCCGAGCCTCGCGCCGCGCCTGATCGCAGAAACCCCAAACGTAAACGCCTGCAGCTCGGTCAGACGTGGTTTGCACCGCGGCCGAGGGGCGCATATGTTCAGTGGGCGTGCAGTTCGAAGAGACCCAAGACCCGTCGCCCCGCCCCGCCTCGCGCGCCGAGCCCCGAGCACCCCATGGGCTAGGGATGACGCGGCGCCTCAGTACGGACGACGAAGGCCTGGAGCGGGTGAGCTACTCGCGCCGCAACGTCACCATCACCAACTCCGAAGGTGGTGTCGTCTTCACCCAGAAAGACGTCGAGGTCCCTTCGAGCTGGAGTCAAACCGCCACGCAGGTGGTGGCCTCGAAGTACTTCCGCGGCCCGCTCGGACATCCGAGCCGCGAGTTCTCGGTGAAGCAGCTCATCGGCCGGGTCGTTCGGACCATCGGCGCCTGGGGTGAGCGCGACGGCTACTTCGCCACGCCGGAAGACACGCGCATCTTCCAGAGCGAGCTCACCCATCTGCTCGTCCACCAGATGATGGCGTTCAACTCTCCGGTTTGGTTCAACCTCGGCGTCGAATCGGAGCCGCACCCCCAGTGCAGCGCCTGCTTCATCAACTCGGTCACCGACACCATGGAAGGCATCATGGAGCTCGCGAAGGTCGAAGCGAGGCTCTTCAAGGGTGGCTCCGGCACCGGCACAAACCTCTCACCGCTGCGCGGGAGCATGGAGGGCCTCAAAGGCGGAGGTCTCGCCTCGGGCCCGGTCAGCTTCATGCGGGGCTACGACGCCTTCGCGGGGGTTGTGAGAAGCGGCGGCAAGACGCGCCGAGCGGCGAAGATGGTCATGCTCAACGCTGATCATCCCGACATCTTCGAGTTCATCGAGTGCAAAGCCAAAGAAGAAGCCAAGGCCCAAGATCTCATCCGCGCCGGGTGGTCGGGCGGCATCGACGGTGACGCCTACCGAACGGTCGCGTTTCAGAACGCGAACCACTCCGTGCGCGTCTCGGACGAGCTCATGCGGGCGGCGATGGAGAACCGCGAGTTCAGCACCAAGACGGTCGTCGGCGGCGAGGTGGTCCGCACCTTCCCCGCTGGCGAGCTGCTGCAGGCCGCAGCCCAGGCGGCGTGGAGATCCGGCGATCCGGGCCTGCAGTTCGACACCACCATCAACGCCTGGAATCCGGTCGCGAACTCGGGGCGCATCAACGCCTCGAACCCGTGCTCCGAGTTCATGTTCCTCGACGACACCGCCTGCAACCTCGCGTCCTTGAACCTGCTCCGCTTCCTGGACGACCAAGGGACCTTCGATACTGCACGCTTCGAACACGCGGTGAACATCACGCTGCTCGCGCAAGAGATCCTCGTCGACAACGCGAGCTACCCCACCACCAAGATCGCAGAGAACAGCCACGTGTTTCGCCCGCTGGGGATCGGATACGCGAACCTCGGCGCCCTGCTCATGGCCTCCGGCCTGCCCTACGACTCCGAGGCCGGGCGGGCCTATGCCGCGAGCATCACCGCGCTCATGACCGGGCAGGCCTACAAGATGAGCGCAGAGATGGCGGCCGCACGCGGCGCCTTCCGCGGCTACGCGGCCAACGCCGAGCCCTTCATCCGCGTCATCCAGATGCACCGCGACCACGCGCACGCTCTCGACGAAGAGCTCGCGCCCCATGCCCTCGCGGCACGGGCCCAGAAGGTCTGGGACGAAGCGCTCGCTCTGGGGCGTCAGCACGGATACCGAAACGCGCAAGTCAGCTTGCTCGCCCCCACCGGCACCATCGCGTTCATGATGGACTGCGACACCACCGGCATCGAGCCGGACATCGCGCTCGTGAAGTACAAGCGTTTGGTCGGCGGCGGCACCCTCGAGATCGTGAATCAGTCGGTGCCTAGAGCGCTCACGACCCTCGGCTACGCCGAGACCGAGGTGCGAGAGATCGTCGAGTTCATCGAGAAACACGAGACCATCGAGGGCGCCCCCAAGCTGCGGGACGAGCATTTGCCGGTCTTCGACTGCGCCTTCCGACCCGCTCGCGGAAAGCGCTCCATCGAACCCATGGGCCACGTGCGCATGATGGCGGCGGTGCAGCCGTTCTTGTCGGGCGCCATCTCGAAGACCGTCAACCTCCCAGCCGATGCCGCGGTCTCAGATGTCGAGCGGGTCTTCGTCGAGTCCTGGCGCCTCGGCCTGAAGGCGGTCGCGGTGTATCGGGACGGCTGCAAGCAGGCTCAGCCGCTGTCCACCTCGAAGCACGACGGCCAGACGACGCCGCTCGAGCCCGAGCGACGGCACCTCGCGGCCGAGCGAGCCGCCATCACCCACAAGTTCTCGGTGGCGGGCCACGAAGGTTTTCTCACCGTGGGCCTGTACGATGACGGAGCGCCGGGCGAGGTCTTCATCACGATGTCCAAAGAGGGCTCCACGATCTCGGGCCTGATGGACACCATCGCCACGTCGATCTCCATCGCGCTCCAGTATGGCGTGCCGCTCCGAGTGCTGGTCGATCGCTTCAGCCACATGCGCTTCGAGCCCTCCGGCTTCACCGGGAACCAAGACTTGCCCATGGCCAAGTCCATCGTGGACTACATCTTTAGGTGGTTAGGCATGAAGTTTCTCCGCGAAGACGGGGGGCATGTCGATTCGACGCTCTCCGAGAAGGCCGAGGCGGTCTTGCGCCGCGCCACCGGCGACGGGCAGATGACGCTGCCCATGCAGGGGCGCGCGGAGGAGGAAGTGTACCGGCTTCAATCGGACGCTCCGCAGTGTCAGGTCTGCGGGACCATCACGATTCGCTCCGGCAGCTGCTACGCGTGTCCCTCCTGCGGCAGCAGCAACGGCTGTGCCTGAGTCTTTGCGCATCGCACTGCCACCGAGCTCTCAGCGGCCAGCAGGGAGCCTCATCAGGGCCGACAGACGTAGCGAGTATCGTTGAAGCCGGCTCGGCACTCCGAGTCCGAGTTGCACCCGGTCCATCGGCAGAAGCCACCGGTGCAAGCGTAGTTGTCCGCGTCGAAGAGCGAGCTGCCGGGCTGTGTGCAGTCCGAGGGGGCGGTGCAGCGAAGCACGCAGGTTCTGGGCATCGTGGAGGGATCGCAGCCATATCGCAGATCCGAGAACGCGTCCGTGCACTCCTGATCCGAGAGGCACCCGGTCCAGACACACGCGCTGGAGCGGCAGGACCAGTGGCCGGGTCCGTAGATGGGCGAAGGCTTCTCGCAGTCCGACGCATCCGCGCAGGACTCGAGACAATTCGGAAGGCCGTTCACGGCGCTGCTGCACACGAACCCGGAGCTGACCCGGAAGGTGTCGAGACACTCTTGCGTGGAGTTACAGCCCTGCCACTCGCACACGCCGCTGGTGCAGCTGTAGTTGTCGGCATCCTGAAGGGGCGTTCCAAGGGAACAGTCGTTGGCATTCGAACAAGCGGGGAAGCAGTAGGATGCGACGGGACCGGCGCCCGCATCCTGCGTCCCGCCGTCTCGGTCGGCCACGCCGCTGTCTCGCGCCGGTTGCGCGTCGGTGGCGCCCGAGTCCCGGTCCACGCCACCGTCGACGCTGGTACTCGCGTCGAGCTCGAGGCCGGCCTCGGGCCGGGCACCCAGGTCGCCTCCGGGCGCCGCGTCGAAGCCGACCACCGCCCCGTCCCGCCCCGGCGGGTTCGATGGGTTCGGATCGGTGCCGCAGGAGACGACAAAGAGCAGGCCGAACGCGAGCGAGAGTCTCACCCCGAATGGATACGCTCCTCGCCCCAAGATCTGCCCGGATGAACTGAAGCTGCCCACGAACATGGAGCGCCAGGATACCCGCTCACCGCTCGCCCGACCACGGCCCGAAGTGGCGAGAGCACTTTGCGTTGGTGAAGTCTGCTCCCGGGGCTTGCGACCGCCGTCGCGCGGGCGCATGTTCCTCTCGCAACGATGGCGTTGGATTTGGCGTTCGCCACCGCGCTCAAGCGCGCATTCGCCCAGGGCTATGACCTCCGGCGCCTCCGCACCGACCTCATGGCCGGGGCGGTGGTCGGGGTGGTGGCGCTGCCGCTGTCGATGGCCCTCGCCATCGGCGCGGGCGTGCCCCCTCAGCACGGCCTTTACACCGCGGTCATCGCCGGCTTCATCGTCGCACTGACCGGCGGATCCAAGCACCAGGTCACCGGACCCACCGCCGCCTTCATCGTGATCCTCGCCCCGATCTCCGCCAACTACGGACTGAGCGGACTTCTCACCGCGGGACTGATGGCGGGTCTCATGCTCGTCGTGCTCGGCATCTCCAAGTTGGGCAAGCTCATCCAGTTCATCCCGCACCCCGTCACCACCGGCTTTACCGCGGGCATCGCCGGGGTCATCGCCACCCTTCAGATAAAGGACGTCTTCGGTCTGCGCGTGGAGCACTTGCCAGACGGCTTCACCGAAAAGCTCGCGACGCTCTGGAACGCGCGCGCCACCGCTTCGCCGTGGGAGCTCTCCATCGCAATCGGGATGCTCGCCCTGCTTCTCCTCCTCCCGCGGCTGCTCCCGCGGCTCACCCGGTTGGTGCCCGCGCCGCTCTTGGCGCTCGTCCTCACGTCCCTCTACGCCGCAGTCCTCATCCCGATGATCGATCCCGGTCTCGAGATCGCAACCATCGGCAGCCGCTTTCAAACCCTCGTCGACGGCGAACTCGTCCGCGGCATCCCCAGACGCCCGCCGGTACTCGCCCTACCCTGGGGGGACCACGGGCTCGGTTGGACCGAACTCCGCGCGCTCGCGCCGGCCGCTTTCGCCATCGCCGCCCTCGGCGCTATCGAGTCACTGCTCTCGGCGGTGGTCGCAGACGGCATGACCGGCACCAAACACGACCCCGACGCCGAGCTGCTGGCGCTGAGGCTCGGGAACATCATCGCGCCGTTCTTCGGCGGAATCGCCGCCACGGGGGCTCTTGCCCGGACCGCCACGAACATCCGCTCCGGCGCGACATCGCCGATCGCAGCCGCCTTCCACGCCGTCGTCGTGCTGCTCGCGATTGTGCTGCTCGCGCCGCTGCTTTCGCACATCCCGATGTCGGCGCTGGCCGGACTGCTGCTGCTCGTAGCCTGGAACATGTCGGAGCTGCCTCACTTCCTTCACACCGCACGCTCCGCTCCTCGGAGCGACGTCGTCGTTCTCTTCACGTGCTTCTCCCTCACCGTGGTCTTCGACATGATCGTCGCGGTATCGGTCGGAGTTGTTCTGGCTTCACTTCTCTTTATGCGCCGGATGGCGGAACTGACCAACACTCGGATCTCGAGCACCACCGAGCGCGGACTTCCACCCCACGCGATCCCAGCCGGCGTCGCCGTCTACGAGATCGCCGGTCCGCTCTTCTTCGGCGCCGCTCAGAAGGCGATCGGCGCACTCACCAACGTGGGGGCGCGCTCGAAGGTGCTGGTGCTGGATCTCGAGGACGTCCCGGTGATCGACGCGACGGGACTCGTGGCCCTCGAGAGTGCGTTGGCTCGGCTCCGCGGACGGCTGGTGATCTTGGCCGCGCTCAGCTCGCAGGTCGCGGAGGTGGTCGAGCGGGCCTCGCTCACGAAACGCTACGACAACCTCGAGATCTCAGACACGGTCGCTGACGCGCTCGAACTGGCCCGACACCGCATCGCAACTCGCGCGGTAGAGACCATCCCGCCCGGCCCGAAGGCGCATCTCTAGGCTGCGGGGTCGCCGCGGCGGGATGCGGCGCTTCGAATCCGAGAGAAACGGACACGCGAACTTCACGGTTCAATCAGCTGCCCAGCCCAGACCCGATCGAAACTCGCGCTGGACTCACGTTGGACCTTGCGCACGCTTTCCGCGTCGCGCGCCTCGTACTCGCAGACCATGCGTAGTCGATCCTCGGACAGGTAGCTGCGGATCCAGCTTACGTCGTGCAGTTTGAGGCACGGCGCCATTCGCGCTCCCACGTCGCTGAGGTCCTGAGCCGTGAACGGTGTGACAAAGGATCGTTCAACAATAAACTTGTGCATGGCATGTTCTCCTTGGGCACCAATGGATCTCCGCTCATTTCACGAGCCCCGAAGTGGCCGGAACAGCCGCTTCTGCGGCGAGCAACGCAGCCTTTGCCGCGCGTATTGCCCTGGCGTTGAGCGCCCCCGGTGCTTCGAGCATCAAAGTCAGTGTCTGCAATTCGATTCGGGCCCGCTGCGAGTCGCCCCGCGCAACAAACACTTGCGCCCGTGTGGCGCGCGCCATCGCGGACTCGTTCGCTTCACCCATGGCTTCGGCCATCGCCAAGGCGTCCGCCGCGGTCGCCTCGGCCACTTCGAACTGCTTTCGCCCGAACTGAATCGACGCGGACAGATTGAGAACGCCGGCCAGGCGCGACTTGTCGCCCGCCGCCCGAAGTTCCTCGATCGCTGCATCGAGCTTTATCGAGTTCTCCCCCGACATCTGGCGGGCCAGCGCATCGATGGCCCGCGCGAGCGGCTCGTCCGCGCCTTCGCCCAGCTGGCTCGCCGCCAGCTTCAACGCCTTGGCGCGTGCGATGGCCTGTTTCGGCCGATTGCCCTCGAGTTCCATCATCGCCGCCGAGCCGAGGCACTTGCACTGGCGCCAGCGGTCCTCGGCGGCCGTGGCCAGTTCGATGGCGGCATCGATCTCGAGCACCGCAAGCTCCAGCTCGCCGTCCCAGTGATGCAGCAGGCCCGTACACCAACGCACTTCGATCTCATGGAGGCCGGCGGCCTGGGCGAGCGTGCGCGCCTCGTCGACCAGCGCCCTCGCGTGTGCGACGTCGCGTCCGAGCTCCACCAGACAGCGCGCGCTGTTGGCCAGTTGACGCGCGCGGCCCAGCGCATCCGAACGGTCGGTGGCCGCCGCGGCCTGCAGTGTTGCCTGCTGCGCCGCGTCGAGATGGCCAGCGTCCTGGTGCACGACTGACAGCAAGTAGAAGCCCCGTGCGACCTCAGCATGCTGGCGCGCGGCGCGCGCGTCGTCGATGGCGGTCATGACGGCAGGGACCGGGGGCCGCAGCCTCGCGAGTTGTAGACCCGAGGCCGCCAGCACCTGGATGCGCAGCAACGCCATGTTGAAGCGCGCGCGCGCGGCGAGGTCCGGCACGCCGGCCGCGTGTCGCAGGCCGCGGCGCGCGACTTCCGCCGCCTCGTGATTGGCAAAGACACGCAAGCCGTGCTCGCCGGCGTGAATCGACGCCGTCGCCGCCAGCTCATGCTGCCCGGCCAGTCCCGCATGGTAGGCGACCACGCTGCACGTCTCCGGGTGAGCGTCCATTGCCAGGCTCATGCTCGCGGCGATGCTCTTGTGCATCAATCGACGCCGTGGCTGCGAGATGCGGCTGTAGGCAGCCTGCTGGACGAGGTCGTGGTTGAACTCGTAGCCGGCGTCGCCCATGGCACGAATCAAGTCATGTCGCTCGAGCTCAGACAGGCTCCGGTCCGCAACTCCGGGCTCCCCCCCAAGCACAGCGAGCAACGTATCGGCTGGGAACTTGCAGCCGAACGCGGACGCCCAGTCGAGCATCTCGCCGGCGCCGCGCGAGAGGCGAGAGAGCCGCGTTTCTAGGATGCGTTTCAGGAGATTGGGTGAGTCGGCACTCGCGCCCTGCGATTGGGCGAGCTCGAGCAGAAGGAACGGATTGCCCTGCGCCCGTGCGACGATGCGCTCCGCGTCGGGACCCTGTGCCGCGCCGCCGACCAGCGCGCGCGCCTCTTCATCGCTCAACGGACCGAGCGCGATGCGCCGAATCCGCTTGGCCTGGGCCAGCGCGGCGATCAGATTCTGCGCCGCCACGTTGTCCTCCAGCTCGCCCGCGCGTCCGGTGAGTGCGAACAAGACGCTGGCGCCCGCCAGGTCACGCATCGCGTAGTGCAGCAGCGCGGCTGAGCTTTCCTCGATCCAGTGCAGGTCGTCGACCAGCACCGCCACCGGCCTCGAGCTTGCGAGATGCAACAAGGCGCTGCGCACCGCATCGAAGAGGGCGTCGCGGTCGCCCGCCAGGGCCGCGCCCGCGCCCGCCTGCGTCAAGGGAAGGAGCGCCGTATGCAGGGGTCGGGGTAGATCGCCCTCGCGCAGGCTGCGGAATGCGTCGATCCAGAATCCAAAGGGCCGGATCATCTCGGCTTCGAATGCACGGCCGCGCAGGATTCGGCCGCCTGCGGTCGCGACCTGGCCCTCGAGTTCATCGAGCAGCCGAGACTTGCCGATTCCGGGCACGCCAGTGACGAGCAGTACGTCCGATGCGCGGCCCGCGCTCGCGTCTTTGACGCTGGCCGACAACTGCGCGACTTCTCCTTGTCGTCCGATGAGTCGAGGCACCGTGCGGCCACGGACGGAGTTGGTCGTGAGCATCGAGACCGCAACTCCGCTGTCGTTGCTGCCGGCATCGGAGGTCATGTCGAGATGCGCCCGCGCTTCGACGAATCCGGCGGGCGGCGCGAGGCCAAGTTCGCGTTCGAAGATGCGGCAGCACTGCTCGTACTGCGCGAGCGCGTCGCGCCGCCGACCGAGCGCGCCCAACGCGCGAATCAACTGGATGTGACCGAGCTCATTGAGCGGGTTGTGCGCCGCCAGCGCGCGGGCATGCCCGAGCACCTTCTCGGGCTTGTCGGCCTCGCGTTCGACGAGCGCCACCAGGATCTGCTCGAGACGCGCGCTCGCCGCCTCGCGTTGCGCCATGCACCATTCGTGATAGGCGTAGCAGGCGGGCAGATCGAGGCCTTCGAGAAAGGCGCCGCGAAACAGTCCACTGGCTTCGGCCAAGGCTTCGAACGACGCGCTTTCGATGCCGTTGCGCGTCAGATGCGCGAACCGCGCGAGGTCGGTATTCACGGATTCCGCGGGAAACTCGACCGAATCGCGGTCGGCGCAAAGGAGTTTGCTGTCGCGCTCGCCCAGCGTGTGCCGGATCTGGGTCAGGCTCCAGCGCAAGCCGGCGCGCGGATCGGAAGCGTCCTCGAAGAACAGGCTGCACAGCGTGCTGCGCAGATGGCGCTTCGCCGTCACCAACAGGTAGGCCAGCAGCGCGCGCGTCTTTCTGGACGCGGGCAACACGACCGAATCGCCGGCTCGCTGCAACTGCAACTCACCCAGCAAGCGAACGTGCAAGCGTTGAGCAAACCGGGGTTCGACCGCAGCGGGCATACAAACGTTGGCGGTGATCAGTGACTTGGGACGGGTGCGCTGGTTCAAACGCTGGCTACAACGGTGCGCTGCCAGAGTGCAGGCGTGGGTTCACGGTCACAGGTGCCCCGGCGCCAAACCCACTTCCCAATCATTGCCAAGCCATCCAGGAGACGATCATGAGCGCATTCAATCCCATTCTCTACAAGACCACAACGAAGCAGCAGTGGCAGGCCGCCGCCAAGGCCTGGAACGACTGGGGCGGAACGCTGCGCTCCTGGCTCAGCCCAGCCACCGAGGTGATGCTGGACATGGCCCAGGTCGAGACAGGCTCACGCGTGCTCGACATCGCGGCCGGTGCCGGAGACCAGACCCTACAGGCGGCGCTGCGCACCGGAGCCGGCGGTTATGTGCTCGCCACCGACATCTCCTCCAACATCCTCGAGTATGCCGCCGCCGCGGCGCGAGCAGAGGGGTTCTCGCAGGTCGAGTGCAAGGTCATGGACGGTGAGGATCTCGCGCTCGAACCCAGCAGCTTCGACGCCGCCATTTCGCGCGTAGGATTGATCTACTTCCCCGATCAACAACGCGCGCTGAAGGGAATCCTGCGTGCGCTCAAGCCCGGCGGCCGTTTTGCGGCGATCGTGTACTCGACACCGCAGAACAACACCTTCTTCTCACTGCCGGTGTCGATCATCCGCGAGCGCGCCCAGCTGCCGGCGCCGGCCGAAGGCCAGCCCGGCCCGTTCAGCCTCGGGAATCCGGGTGTTCTGAAGCGTGCGCTCTCCGACGCTGGTTTCCAGGACGTCGAGGAACGGGTGGCGGCGGCGCCGCTGCGGTTGTCATCGGCGGCAGAGTGCGTGCGCTTCGAGCGCGAGTCCTTCGGCGCACTCCACCAGATGCTCGGCGGTCTAGCCGAAGTGGCGCAAGCCGGCGTCTGGACCGAGATCGAGCAGGCGCTGACGCGCTTCGAAGGCGCGGACGGCTTCACCGGGCCCTGCGAACTGGTCATCGCCGTCGGCCGACGGGCTCCCCAGGCGTCCTGAAGGGCGCTTTTGATTTCAACACGAAAGAGAACCAAGATGAGCACGCGAAAGACCTACTCAGGAAAGTGTTTTTGTGGCGAGGTGCAGTTCACCGTCACCGGCGAGCCCGTGGCAATGGGCTATTGTCATTGCGACTCGTGTCGGCAATGGTCGGCGGGGCCGGTCAACGCCTTCACGCTGTGGAAGCCGGAGGCCGTGGAGGTCACGCAGGGTGCGGACCGGATCGGCACGTACAACAAGACAGAAAACAGCTACCGGAAGTGGTGTACGAACTGCGGGGGCCACATCTTCACCGATCACCCGGGCATGGGACTGATGGATGTGTATGCCGCAGCCATTCCCGAGCTTTCTTTCGAACCCGGCGTTCACGTCCACTATCAGGAATCCGTGCTGCGCATCCCCGACGGAAAGCCCAAGATGAAGGATGTCCCGAGCGAAATGGGTGGCTCCGGGATCAGCTTGCCCGAATAGCGCACCTGCTTCGCTCGAGCGACGAGCTGCGCCCAAGTCCGAGATCCCACACCCCTAGAGTCGACCCCATGACCCACAAGATTGCCGTGATCCAGAATCCACCCGTGCTGCTCGACCTGGAGGCGACGATCGCCCGCGCGGTCGCGAGCATCAAAGAGGTGGCACAGGCCGGTGCCAAGCTCGCCGTCTTCCCCGAGGCCTTTCTGCCCGGCTACCCCACTTGGGTCTGGCGCCTGAAGCCCGGAGGCGACATGGGCCTCTCGAGCGAGATCCATGACCGGCTCCGCAACAACGCGGTCGATATCGAGGGCGGCGCCCTCGCGCCGCTCACCGAGGCCGCCAGAGAACACGACATCACGGTCGTCTGCGGCGTGAACGAGATCGACCGGCGGTTCAGCGGCAGCACGCTCTTCAACACCGTGGTCCTCATCGGACCCGACGGCAAGCTATTGAACCGGCATCGCAAGCTGATGCCGACGAATCCCGAGCGCATGGTCTGGGGCATGGGCGACGCAAGCGGGCTGCGGGTCATCGATACGCCGGTTGGGCGCATCGGCACCATCCTGTGCTGGGAGGCGTACATGCCGCTCGCCCGCTTCGCGCTGTACGCGCAGAACCTCGAAGTGCTGGTCGTGCCGACCTGGGACTGCGGCGAAGGCTGGCTCGCCAGCATGCGGCACATCGCGCGCGAAGGCGGGTGCTGGGTCATCAGCCTCGCCACCGCGCTGCACTCCCGAGACATTCCGGCGGATTTCCCGCAGCGCGACAAGCTCTTCGGCACCGACGAATGGATCTGCGATGGTGGCGCGGTCGTCTTCGAACCCTTCGGCGGCCCCATCGCAGGCCCGCTGCACCAGAAACAGGAAGTGCTCTACGCCGAGATTGATCCGGCGCGCGCCGCACGTGCACGCCGATCGTTCGACGTCGCGGGCCACTACGCCCGGCCCGATATCTTCCAGTTGAGTGTCAATCGAGCGGTGATGTCGCCGGCGACCTTCTCGGAGTAGGTTCGGGGGCGTCGCGCGGTCTTGCGTGCAGAGCGATTCGCCGCTCAGCCGGCGAGCGGCTGCAACCGCGCCCCCTCGGGCGGGACAGTGGTTCGGACCGGGGAATGTGAATGTGAACCGCGTACCGGGAACGCAGATGAGCGGAAGTTCAGCCCGGCGGGGTTACGCCGCGAGCCTCTCCACTAACGCGCGGTAGCGCGTGAACCACCACGGATAGACGTGGACTCGGGCGGTGTTCGGCAACGTGTTCGTGAGCCTCGCGCGCATCTCGCGGGCGCCCGCGAGCTTTGGACCGACCTCGGGGCCCAAGACCCGAAGTCGCGCGTGCGTCAGCTCGCAGCCATAGGCTTCGTGTCGGGTCGCGTCCCAGCTCGAGCCGAAGGTTCGCGCATTGAGTTCGCGCACCGAGTAGATGCGGCACCTGGAATCGGAGAGAAACGGGCAGTCGAACTTCACCCGGGCCGCGACCTCGTCACGCTCCGCACCGGGCAGAATGGACTCGAGGAGCTCGAGTTCATCTGCGAAGCGGTCGGCCAGCGCAGACATTTGATCTAGCAGGGCCGTGAGCTCGGACTTCGACCAGGATGCCGCGAGATGCGAGGCCACGAGCAAGAACTCCGGCGCGGAGAGAAAGACCGACTCTCGGCAACAGGCATCGCATCCCGCGCGACAAGGAAGCTCGAGGCCGGAGCTCTGACGCTCGACCTCGAGATCGACCTCGCGATACAGCGCGCGGAGCGTGTCGAGCACGGGCCCGGCCGGGCCCAGCTCGAGCTCATCCGCCAGCGCCTGCAGCGCGGGCGATATCGGGTTCAACGCTTGGCCCCCAAGGGGATCGACATTCGATCACCGTCGATGACCAACTCCAACTTTCGCGGACGATAGTCGCGGGCGGGCACAAACCCCTCTGAATCGACGAACACCGCATCCAAAGCGAACCCGCTCGCCCGTCCCTCGAGCTTCACCGTCGCTCGGTACTTTCCGTCGAGGACGACCTCCACCCCGTGCTCGGTGTCATCGTCGTCGCGACGGATCATGAGCACATGGGATGGCCCGGTCGACTCCATCCAAGCTTCGTAGCCGCGTCCGCTGCCCGCGAGCACGAAGAACATCCCCACCGTCGCCACGACGTTCACGAGGAAGGCGAGCCCGGTGATGATCCGCATCTGCTGAAACTTGCTCTCCTCTTGGAAGTCGCTCTTGAGATCGACGGCGGTGTCTTTGATGAGCCCGAGGAGCTCCTTGAGCTTGTGAACTAGAGTGCTCGCCATCGCCGTTGTTCCATGATGCCCGAGGCACGAGCCTCAGGTCTTGGTCCTCTGTGGGTTCGAGGACGACAGGCCAAGCCAGTCCCAAAAGGAGGCGCTGCCGAGGCTCTCGACCACGAAAGCAGGCCCAGCCTGATGCAGCTCGTCGTGGTGATGACTGCCCGCGAGCACCCCGATGGCCTGAACTCCGGCCTCCTTGGCCGCCTCCACGTCCTTGCCCGTGTCTCCGAGGACCCACACGTGCTCGCGACCCAAGGGGAGGCCTCTGGCCCCGGCCTTCTCGAGGCCGCGCTCCACCCCTCTACGCACGAGCGCCCCGCGCTGCTTTGCATCCGAGCCGAATCCCCCGAAGTCAAAGTAACGGCCCAAGCCTCCGCGATCGAGCTTCAGGCGCGCGCCCCGCTCGACGTTGCCGGTCGCGAGACCGAGCACGAAGCGCCCATCCGCAGAGAGCACATCGAGAAGCTCCGTCGCCCCGTCGAACACCTGATAGCCCGGCGCGTCCCCTGCGAGTTCGTCCCCGAGGCATTCCAGGTAGCGCTCGAGGAGCAGCTCCACGGGATCCTCGGGCTCGAGCGGGCGCTCGAACGCGACCCGGAGGCCGTCCTCGATGATCTGCAGGTCAGTGGAGCCCGCGAGTCGAACCCCATGGAGCGAGCCTTCGCGACCGAGCACGTCGACAAACGCGCGCTCGAGTGACCGACGACCAGCGCCGCCGCAGGAGAGCAGCGTGCCATCGATGTCGAAGAGGAGGATCACTTCCCGAGCCGTCGCCGCTTCTTCTTGGAGGTCGGCTTCTTCTTGGCGGGCGCCTTCTTCTTGGCCGGCGCCTTCTTCTTGGCCGGCGCCTTCTTCTTGGCCGGCGCTTTCGATCGCTTGGCGGTGCCCACCCGCGCCGGCACCGGAAGCTCGGTCATGCCACGCACCCATCCGCCCACTGGGTGAATCTCAGGCTGCACGAGCGTGAGGTCGAGCACGTTTCGCAATCCAGGTTGCAGCATGGGAACCTGCGGAACGGTGGAGAGCACGGTGGCGATCGTGCACGCGTCACCCGGGCACTCCCCTTGAAAGCGCAGAGGGGGCTCGCCCACGATGTCGATGGTGTCGCCGGGGTTGGGCTCGTCGAGCGCCATGGTGAGTTCGAGGCTCGCGAACTCGTAGCCAGACTTGAACCCGCGCGCGATCTGATACACGCCGCGAACCCGCCCTGGCTCGACGGGTCCGAGCACTGAGGAGTTCGAGGCGGTCTCCGCGATGAGGGGCCGAATGCTCTCCGTCGCGCCCTCGAAGGTGATGCCGAGGCCCTCGCCGAGCAGCTTGAGCGAAGGAAGCAGGCCCGCGTGACCAATGGCCCCGACCGCCGCCGCCTTCTCGAAGTCGGCCAAGGTGATGCCGATGCCGATCTTGGTCTGCAGTTGAGCGCGCCGACTGGCCGCGTCCACGACGCGTCTCACGCGAATGCGCCGGATGTTGCGCGTGGCCCGAGAGAGCATGCAGGGCAGTCGGTCCATGACGAAGCCCGGATTGACCCCGGTGGCGAGCACCACGAGGCCCCGCACCGCAGCCTCCTTGCGGAGCTTGTCCACCGCGCGACTCTTGATGTGATCCGGCGCCGCCAGGTTCTCGCAGGTGGTGACCACGTGGGCACCACGCTGAAGACAGATCATCGCTTGGCGCGCGGTCTCATCGACGTCCGAGGTGGTGCAGAGCACCGCGACCTCGGGACGCGCCCGCGAGAGCAAGGCCTCGAGCTTCTTCTCGATGGGGATCTCGAGGCGCCCGTGCCCGATGATCTCGCCGAGATCGCGGCCGCACTTGTTGGGGTCTTGATCGGCGACCCCCACCAACTCGACCCGTGGATCCTCTAGGGCCGCCCGAGCGAGCTCCTGTCCCACCCATCCGAGCCCCACGATCCCGATTCGAACCCTCTCGAACTCTCGCTCTCGCACCGCCGAACCCTACCGCGCCTCCGGCCGCCCGGATAGGCTATACAGAGGGCGTGAAGCCGCGCTTCATTCGGATTCGGGGCGCCCGAACCCACAACCTGAAGTCGGTCGACGCGGACATCCCGCTCGGCAAGATCACCGCGGTCACCGGGGTCTCGGGCTCGGGAAAGTCCTCGCTCGCCTTCGACACCCTCTACGCGGAATCTCAGCGGCGATTCGTCGAGTCGCTCTCGGTCTACGCGCGGCAGTTTCTGGAACGCCTCGACCGCCCGGACGTAGACCGCATCGAGTCTGTGCCGCCGGCCATCGCGATCGGACAGGGGGCGGTCCCGAGAACCGCCCGCACCTCGGTCGGGTCCATGAGTCAGCTCCAGGATTTGCTCGAGCTCCTCTACGCCGCCGCCTCGGAGGCGCACTGCCCAAACGGACACGGCCTGATCCGCGCACAAACCGCGACCGGGATCCGGGAGGCGCTCGAAGCCACCCACAAGGGCGAGCGAGTGATCATCCTCGCGCCGGTGGAGTCGAAGCGCGTCCCGGAGCTCGTGCGAGACGGCTACCGCCGCGGGTTGAGCGCGGACGGCGCGCTCGTGCCCCTCGAGGAGGCGGAACCCGGAACCCGCTCGGTGGTCATCGATCGACTCGTCATCAAGGGCGAGGCCCGCCTCGCCCAAGCGATCCAGGAGGCCCATCGGGTGGGGCGCGGCCAAGCCGAGCTCTACTTCCCCGATTCGGGCGAACGCCGTCGGATCCACACCGACCCGATCTGCGAGACCTGTGGCGCCAAGGCCCCGCCCAAAGAGGCCCGGCTGTTTTCGACCTCGAGCGCGGTGGGGGCTTGTCCCGAGTGCCAGGGCTTCGGGAAGATCGCCGCGCTGGACCTCGAGAAGGTCGTGCCGGACCCGAGCCGCTCGCTCCTCCAAGACGCCATCGCGCCGTGGTCCACCCCCGCGCGCGCCAAGAACAAGGCCCACTACCACCGGCTCGCAGAGAAGCGCGGCCTCAGACTGACCACCCCGTGGCAGGACCTGAGCGACGCGGAGCAGAAGCTCATCATCGAGGGCGCCCCGAAGCTCGGCTTCAAGGGGGTGAGGGCCTTCTTCCGCGCGCTCGAGGAGAAGCGCTACAAGATGAGCGCTCGCATCTTGATCGCCCGTTATCGAGCCTACGTCCCCTGTCCGAGCTGCGGAGGGCACGGACTTCGGCCCGAGAGCCTCGCGCATCAGATCAGCGGCCGCTCCATCGGCGAGCTCAAGGCCTTCAGCGTGAACGAACTCCACGCGTTCACGACCGCGCTCGAACTCGTGCGTGAGGTGGAGCCGCTCCGTGAACGCATCCTGCGACGACTCGATGTCCTTCGCGAGGTCGGGCTGGGCTACCTCTGCCTCGACCGCGAAGCACGCACGCTCTCCTCGGGTGAGGCGCGCCGCGTTCACCTCGCGGGCGCGCTGGGCGCCGGGGTCACGGGGACCCTCTACGTGCTCGACGAGCCCTCGGTGGGGCTGCACCCCCGAGACACCGCGCGCCTCAGCGCGATCCTCGAGAGCCTGACCGAGGCTGGCAACACAGTGGTGATCGTCGAGCATGATCCGGAGCTCATCCTCGCGGCCGACAACGTGCTCGAGCTGGGACCCGGCGCGGGACGCCACGGCGGGGCGGTGCTCTACTCGGGGCCCCCGTCCGAACTTTGCGGCGCCGCCACCCCGACCGGTCGCGCGCTCTCGGGCCCCTCCCCTACGACGGAGCTTCGCCGCTCGAGCAGTCTCTTCGAACATCCCGAGCTGCGGATCTATGGCGCGAAGGCACGCACCCTCGCCGGCTTCGACATTCGCATCCCCAAAGGCGCACTCACCTGCATCTCGGGGGTGAGCGGCTCCGGCAAGTCGACGCTGCTTCACGAGGTGCTCGCCAAGAACCTACCGAGACACTTCACCGGCGCACGTCTCGATGACCGCAGCGTGGATCGCGTCGAGGGCATGGACGAGCTCACCGGGGTTCATCTCGTCGATTCGAGCCCACTGTCGCGCTCGAGTCGATCGATCCCCGCCACGTACTTGGGCGCGTGGACGGACATCCGTAAGGTTTTGGCCCAGAGCAAGGAGGCCAAGGCCGCTGGTCTCACGGCTTCGGACTTCTCGTTCAACACCGGCCGAGGCCGCTGCGACACCTGTCTGGGCCTGGGCTACGTCACAGTGGACATGCAGTTTCTCGCGGACGTGGAGGTTCGCTGCGAGACCTGTAACGGGAGGCGCTTCAAACCTCACATCACCAAGGTCCGCTGGCGCAACCGCACCGTGCTCGACCTCCTCGACATGAGCGTGGAGGAAGCCTACGCCGAGCTGGGCGCGCACCCGAACGCGCACCGAAGCCTCGAGCCCATGCTCGCGGTCGGCCTCGCGTATCTGCCGCTCGGGCAACCCACCTCCACGTTGTCGGCCGGCGAGGCCCAGCGCCTCAAGCTCGCCGCGCACCTGGCGGAGCGCGGTCACGGGCGCCCGTTGTTGCTGCTCGATGAGCCGACCACCGGGCTACACGCCGAGGATGTGGCTCGGCTGCTCTCCGCCTTTGACGCGCTCATCGCGCGAGGCGCCACCATCGTGGTGGTGGAGCACAACCTCGAGGTGCTTCGCCACGCTCATCACCTCATCGATCTCGGTCCCGAAGGCGGCACCCAAGGGGGACAGCTGCGCCGGCAAGGCTCCCTCTTGGACCTGCTCGCGGAAGGCCACTCCCACACCGCAGCCGCAATGCGGACGCACCTCGCGCGCGGGCCAGGTGGTGCCCCGAACGAACGGCGCGTCGGATGAGAAGCGCGCGCAAAGCGGACCTCGGGCTCCTGCTGGTGACCGCGATCTGGGGCCTCACCTTTCCCGCGATCCGCACCGCCATGCTCGAGGGCGCCTCACCCTTGGTCTTCGTGGGGATTCGGTTCCTCATCGCGAGCCTGCTGCTCTTGCCCTTTGCGTGGCCGGCGCTCCGCAACCATGGACGAAAACTCATCGGGCCGGGGCTGCTGCTCGGCGTGACTTTGGGCGGTGGCTACGCGATGCAGACCATCGGTCTCACCACCACCACCGCGTCGAAGAGCGGCTTTCTGACCGGCAGCACCGTCATCATGGTGCCGTTTCTAGATCGTCTGCTTCGAGGGGTGAAGGCTCCACGGAGCGCCTTCGCGGGCGGCCTCGTCGCGTTGAGCGGGATCTATCTCCTTTCGGGCATGAGATCTCTCACAGAGCTCACGCACGGAGGGGTCGGCGATCTTTGGACCATGGGCGGCGCGGTCTCTTACGCCACATACATGGTGCTGCTTCAGGACCGGCTCGTTCGCTTTGAGCACCGGGCCCT
Source organism: Deltaproteobacteria bacterium (assembly GCA_011526105.1). Taxonomy (GTDB): domain Bacteria; phylum Myxococcota; class Kuafuiibacteriia; order Kuafuiibacteriales; family Kuafuiibacteriaceae; genus WYAZ01. The sequence goes on from WYAZ01000194.1 coordinate 70,429, forward strand.
CCTCGTCTCGCAGCTTCTGTTCGTGGCGTTCTCGGCGCTCCTGCTCGCGCCACTCACCGAGACCATGCGCCTGTCGCTGTCACCCTCGGTGGTGGGTGCGATCCTGTTCTGCGCGGTCTTTGCCACCATCGGCAGCGGTCTGCTCCACCAGCGATGTCAGGGCCTGACGACCCCGGCACGGGCCACGCTCATCTTCTCGATGGAGCCCCTGTTTGCCGCGGCGTTCTCCTGGCTCCTCCTCGGGGAGGGGCTCGGCCTGCGGGCGGCCCTCGGCGGCGCGCTCATCGTGCTCGCGGTGCTCGGCACGGACCTGTGGCCGGCGCTCCAGAGGTCCATGGGACTTGACGGGCGCGGTGAGAGCGTCGAGCGTGAGCCTTCGTGACTCGAGCTCATCTCAAAACCCCCACGGTCGCGATTTCGGCCGATCCGCGTCGGTGCGCGGTGTTGGTCCTCCTCGCGTTATCGAAGGATAGCGCGTTCGTCGGCCCGCCTTGCGCACCTCGCGTCTCGACCGTCTCGCTCGGTCGGGGGTTTTGAGATGAGCTCTA
>WYAZ01000195.1 GCA_011526105.1 Deltaproteobacteria bacterium
GCTCCTACTGGGCCAAGGCCTTCTATCAATCACAGCGAGCCCGTGGAGCCCGACACCAGGCCGCCTTGCGGGCGCTCGCTTTCAAGTGGATTCGAATCCTGTATCGATGCTGGGTCGACCGAAAGCCTTACGACGAGGCCCGCTACCTGATGGCGCTGCAGAAGCGGAACGCGCCGCTCCTGGAGTTCGCTGCAAAGGCCACGAAGACTTGAGCGGCTTTTTCGTTGCGGTCCACCTCAGGGCGTGAGTTGGGCAGCCCCAAGGCTGTCTCAGTCAGCTCGCTCCGCCCTCTGGATTCCATTGTGGCCGGCGTGGTCTTGAGTTCCAGGGCGTGCTCGCCGATGGTCTGGAAGACCAGAACCCCGAACAGTTCGTTCCTGCCCTCCGACTCCGGCCCGCGCTGTGAGGGCTGTACGGACCCAAGGTCTTCCTGTCCCGTGGGCACCGCGCATCAGACGCCGGTGCTTGGCGGGTTCGTCTACTCCCTCGGAGGTCGATACCTCCCTTCGCGGGCGCATCCAGTCAAACGATCGCGTCGAGATCGGCGACCTATGGTGAGGAGCGCGGCCAACGCCGCGCCCCTCCCGTCACCTGCACTCGAAGGAGGTCTGCTCGTGCAAGGACGCGGGATAGGTGATCGGGGATTCGAAGCCGAGGAGGTATCGCCAGCGATCATCCAATCGAAGCGCGGCCGTGAGTTGCGCACGATCATGCCCAAACGCGAAGGTCGGCTCGAGGAAGGTCATCACCTCGGCCTGAGTCGGCCGCTGCGCGAAGGAGATCCAGGGCGTCCAGGTGGTGTCGGCGACGTCGTTCCATTCGTACTCGCAAGCGACGGGGGCGCTCGAAAGATCCCCGAGCCCGTAGCGAACGATGCCGTCGATCTCGTATTCGACCCAGACGAGAGCCCGGTCGGTCACGCCCGCCTGCGAGGATGTGTGGGTTTCGAAGCCCAAGAGGTGGGTCCTCCGCACCTGAGCGTCACTGCTCTCTTGAGTCCGGATCCGCCTCCAGATCCGTGGCTCGAGGTAGAGTCCAAAGAGCGTCGCTTCCCCGGGAAGCTGCTGACCGGGATCGAATCCTCCGTCGGGCGGCGGACCAGCGTCGTAGGCAAAGTCGAAGCAAGCCAGACCCGCCCGAAAGCCTGGGGTACCTCCATCAAAGTGAGCCGGGGCTCGTCCCACGATGCAGTGGCAGCCGCTCAACTTGTCTGGGCCCGTCCCGGAGCATTTGGTCTCCTCGGCGAGGTAGCGGCTGTCGCACTCGTCCCTATGGACGTACGCAACCTCCACGCAGTATTGACTACCAGGGTTGGCGCAGTTCTCGTGCGTCTCGCACACAAGATCTCGTCTTTGACAGCCTGCGACCGCCCAGGCCCCAAACCACGCAAGTAGGTGGAGTTGGAATCTACTCATGGCACGGAGACCCACTCGAGCCAGATCGCGTCGAGGATGAAGCCGTTCATGTGGGAGGGATACGTCGAGAGGTACAGCTGCTTCGAACCCGTCGTGGAGTACGTGACTTCTCCCGCGGTACCTGCCCCGGACCGCCAGACCCATGCGGAGGACAACGGAGTGAGCGGCCCAGCATTCTTGTAAACTCCCGATCCGGGATCCCACACCATCACCTCGTCCGTTGTGGTGTTGGTGGGCTTCGTTACGAAGTGGACGCGGTACTTCCCGGCCACCGTGATGTTCAGCGTGAAGACCAGATCGCCGTTCGACCCGAGGTTCACGTATTGGCCGCCCGAGGTCGCCGGAACCCCGGTGTAAAGAGTCGCAGTCCCGTACCGACTCGCCGACTCGGCCTCCTTGAACAGTGCGTGTTTCTCGGTGAGCGGCGCGGGGAGCGGCGAGTTTGGGAGCCGGTGCATCACTGGACAGACGTTTGCGGACCCAAGGCAGTGCGAGGCCAATACAGAGAGCACCCGGTTCTCGTCCGCGACGTCGATGTAGCCCGAAGCCCGAAACTCCCCGTAACGCGCGCCGACGAGCGCGTGAAACTCATCGATGTTCCCGTCCCCCGACATGTTCTTGAGCGCGTAAGCGTAGGCGGAGTTCGCGAGGCGCCAGGCGCTGTTCTGATATCCACCGCTGAACCGGATGATGTCCGCGTTCGCCGTGCAGTTCATGAAGTTGAGCTTGCATTGGTCGAAGGCGAGCACCCAGTAGGTCAGGAAGAGCATCCGTCCACACTCGTACTTCCCATCGTCGGTAGCGCAGTGCGCGTTGGGGTACCAAAGCCAGGTCAGGTCAGTCTCAGGCGGCGCGCCTTCGGGCGGGACCGGCACTTGGACCATCTCCCCCTGACGAACGCCCCGATTGTACCGATGGGTTCCGTGGTTTTGCAGCGAAGTCGAGTAAGAAACGGCAGGCCACTCGCCGGTCACGAATCGCTTGTGGATGGCGACTCGGTACGGGAACAGCATGCCCCAACCTTCGAGGACATGAGGCGTGCCCTCGTAGTCGTAGGAGTCGTGGACGTAGTGCCCATATTCGTGCGTGATCGTGTCGTAGATCCGTGCGTGCTGATAGCCGTACGGCGAGGGGTCCTGCTGCAGATTGATCTTGGACCCGGCTGCGCCGTAGACCTTGGGCGTATAGAGCCCAAGGTCCCCGTTGGGAATGATCAGCTTCTCGTTCACGTTCAGCTTCAAGCTGAACGGAGTTCGTGGGTAGACCCAGAAGAAGCTCTCGGAGTGGTTGAGGATCGCCTCGAGATCGTCCACCGCCCGACGCGCGGAGAGGGCGTAGTGTTCGAGCGTGTAGTACGAGCTGAACGGATAGGTCGTAAACACGGTCGCGGAACCGCACGACCGGAGGACCGAGATCGCGGTCTCGTTCCCCGTCACGTAAGTGACATTCAGCTCGTTGATCTTGTCCGGCGGATCGGGAAGCCCGATGTTGGGAACCGGCATGTACCAACACGAGCCCGTGCCGCCAACGTCGCACACCCCAGGCGGTACCGGGGTGCAGTTCGCGGTCATCGACCAGTTCGCTTGAGTCTCGGACTGCCCCAGGTAGGACGCCGTCGGGTACGTATAGCTGCCGGCCGTCTTCGTGACGCTGAACTGGGGCGCCCCCAGGGGACCGGTACGCAGCACTTCACCGTCTATCGCATCGATGCGATGCTCGGTCAGTCCGTCGCTCGTGATCAGCTCCGGTCGTCGCGAGTTCGGGTTGTAGACAAGCCCGTGCTCCTCGACTTGCGCTCCCCATCTACTCCTCGCCCCCTCGAGCAGCGAGGTGGTATCGGCGGGGGCCGAGCTGAAACTCGCGGTGCCTGCGTATCGGCCAGTGACCGCGGTTAGCCGGCCCTCGCGAAAGACGAACGCCATCGAGCGATGCTCCACGCGGACCCCCAGGTGCCGTTGCTCGAATCGGAGAAACTGTTCGGTCCCCGGGATCTCACCTCCGGCCGCGTTCGCGATCAGAACCAGGTCTGGGGCAGAACCGCGCTCGGCTGGGTCGGCATCGAGGAGCAGGTCCGAGTTCGCATCGATGAAACATCGGGCCGCTGCCTCGAAGTCAGGATCGTCACCGAGAACGAGGCCCCGACACTTCTGAGGAAGCAGATCACCGGTTGCCGTTGCGAGCACTTGGCCAGCGCCCAGAGTAGAGGTGTAGACGATGGCATCATCGGACAGCTGAGCGACTAAGGCGTCCAACTGGAGCTGTGCGGCGCTTCGAAGGAGCGAACGCGAGAGGGAACGGTTCATCACCCGAGCGCTCAGCACTTCCAGGTGGTCTGACGACGTTTCGAGGCCACTTAGTTGGGACCCAGTGGACGCGGGAGGGACCGGGTCACATCCGGCCGTCGCGGCAAGAACCGCAAGTACAGTAGCTAGGGGGGGCGGGCGAACCATGCGGTGAAGACTATCGAGAGGGCCTCACGGGTCAACCCTGGTTCACCGAAATCGAATAAATCCAGTCTTTCCGGCTGCTGTGGCGAGCTTGAGTGCGCACTCGCGTGGTTGGTCGACCGTGCAGCGGAGCTCCTCCGCTCAGGTCTGCCCAACGCTAGCTCGCTCAGCTGCGGCGCGGCAAGCGCCCGCGTCACGGAGCGGCCGCGACGCGTTGTAGCCCGAGCCATGAGGGCGCGCGGCGCGGCCGCCGAGCACGGAGGTCGAGAACTACATGGTCGCCGGCTGCTGAAGCGAGTTGTTGGGCAGCACATCGTTGGAAGACCCGTTATTCCGATTGCACAGATGGGGGCTTGGCCACCAGAATGTCCAACTTACCTTCGCATGATTCGATATAGAACGTGGACGGGTGGGCCGGCGCCCGCGCAAACTCAAGTACAGGCTTCGCAGCCGACAGCGTCTGGGTATATGATTCGGCAAGAGCTCTGCCGGCGGCCAGGTGCGCGTCCTCGGTGGTCCTTGCTGGTCTGAGCAAGCCATAGGTGAACCCTTCGAGAAACGCAGACGCAATATCCTTTGCACCGTCGGCGAATGTCGTCCCCTCCTGCGCCAGGATCATATCGCCGTCCCGCCCGACGCCATTCAGAAAGTCGGCACGCGCGGCAACAAAGTCCATGAGTGATGTGTAACGTTCGCGAATCCTACTGCTTGAGACGATGGTATCGTGCGTGAGCACGACCTGGTACCAAAGTACCATCATGCGGACGCCTGCAAGATGCAAGGTGCCGACGGACTGCTGCCATTCGCGAGTCTCGTCCCATTGTTTGATTTCGTCGCGTTGAGCCGTGGGACGCCGGACCCACTCGCCGGTGCTCTGTTGCTTGCACAAGACGGATACAGCGCTGTCTCTACGACGCGTGTAGTCGAGTTCGCATTCAGCTATGACCTCGCGGAGTGCGGTCTCGACGCTGGCCATCCGGGTCCAAAATTCGATTGAAGCGTCGAGGTGTTGCGGCAGCGTGCCTTTGCCCATTCGCCCGAGAACATCGCGCTCAACCTCCATCACCACATCCGCGGCCGCGAGGTACTTTCCCCATCTTTGGTCATTGAGTTTTCCAAGAATTGCGGCGGCTTGTTCGGAGATTTTCGAAAGGGCGGTATTGATGCCATGCAGGTAGTACTGGGCCGTCACGACGCTGAGGACCTGAAAGACACAGGCCGCTGCCGTGGCTGCCTGCGCCGATCCGGTGATGTTCACAACGCGCGCGTTTGAGACGAACTCGCCACCCGGCCCTCGCAATGTCATGAGTTGCCGACCTGCTTTATCGTACACCCAATCCAGTTGCCCGCTCGCAAGTCCATCGAGCGCGGACGGGGGCCCAATCATGCGAAAGAGGTGCTCGCCTGACGATGCTGCCCAGGTGGGAGCGACGTTTGCGAGTCCGCGAACGAGGCCCTCAACGTAGGGCGAGTCCACCGGAACAAGTGTGCCCGCGTGTCGCGCAGGAACTGTGGAAAGACGGGCCCAGCCCTGGGGGAGTTTGGCCTGGATGTCCTCCCATGCTGTCGTTGCGACCACAGCCGGGGCGTGGGGAACGTCGTCGGCATCGCCTTCGGAATGGGGTCGTAGTCGTAGGGCGAACCAGACTCCGATGGCGACCGCGAGGACGCAGGGAAGCGCGATAAGCAGATAGATCATGTTCGGCCCTCAGTTCGCTCTGCGCCCTTCCGCCGCTCGGAGCCAGGTGCAGGTCTGCCCAACGTTATCTCGCTCAGCTGCGGCGCGGCAACCTCCCACCTCACTGAGCGGCCGCGACGCGTTGTAGCCCGATGGATGAGGGCGCGCGGCGCGGCCGCTTAGCACGGAGGTCGAGAACTACATGGTCGCCGTCTGCTGAAGCGAGTTGTTGGACTGCTGTTGGTATCATCCCCCGGGATCACAGCGGTTCGTTGCCGAGGTCTGGTCCGTGCTCGCGCGGAGCGCCCCAGACGGCGAGGATCGAGATCTGCTGTGGCTCGTTCACGTAGTAGACGTGGTGCCCCGTTCCGAGGAGCCTGCGCCGAACTCCTGGGATACCGTGATGCAAGTAGGACTCGCCAGCGTCGGGGAGCTGCGCGATCACGTCGAGTGCGTTCTCGAGCTCGTCTTTGAAGAAGTCCGGATTCTTCTCTCGGTTTGCGAGCCACCAGAGCTCGATCTCGAGAATTTGAACCTCCGCGCGTGGCGAAGTGATGATCGGCTTCATTCGGTCCGAAGCTTGCGCATCTTCTCGAGCACCTGCTCGATCGGGATCGCGTGTCCCGCCTGGATTTGGGCCCACGACTTGGAGAGCGCGGCATCAAGCGCAGCTTTCTCTTCGGCTGACATGTCGTCGCTATCGCCGTGATCGATGGCGAGAGTGAGTACTGTGCCCTCGGGGAGATCGGTCGGCTCATCGACGACGATTCGACCGTTTCGGACGGTGGCTTTCAGCACGACTCGGGGAGCATAAATGTCGCGCCTCGCGCTTGGCAAGGAGCCGCTGCGTTCGTCCATGAACGGAACGAATTCCCGCAAGTCAGTCCAACGTTAGCTCGCTCAGCTGCGGCGCGACAACCTCCCACCTCACGGAGCGGACGCGACGCGTTCAAGCCCGATGGATGAGGGCGCGCGGCGCGGCCGCCGAGCACGGGCCCTGAAAACTACATGGTCGCCGGCAGCTGGAGCGAGTTTACGGGTGGACCGTTCTGCTTTCCACGGACTCACCGGAGGGAGAGAGTGGGTGCGGGACATGCGCCCACCGGCAACGAATCTGGAGCGAGGAGCACGCGATGCTTACCAACTCA
>WYAZ01000196.1 GCA_011526105.1 Deltaproteobacteria bacterium
CCCGCGAAGTATCTTTCGTCGCTGGTCGGCGCGCTACGAAGGGAGTTGGGTCGCCCCCAATGACCGAGGAGCCCGAAAGGGCGGCCGCAGGCCGCGCGTCGGCCAGGGACGAAAAGGACAAGCGCGGACGTGATCTGAACTTCTCGGACGGGACACTAGTCACTGGCCAAGGCTCGATCGAGGTCCGCGATGAGATCTGCGGGGTCTTCGAGCCCGATGGAGAGCCGCACGAAGCCGGGCGAGATGCCCATCTCCGCCAGCGCCTCGGACGAAAGATGTCGGTGGCTGGCCATCCCGGGCAAGACCGCGAGCGAATGCGTATCGCCCAGCGAGCCCGCGCGCGCAAAGAGCTGGAGGCGGTTGATGAAGCGTTTGGCGGAGTCGAGTCCGCCGCGCAGCACGATCGACACCATGCCTGAGCCTCGACCGCCGAAGAGCCGCATCGCGCGTTCGTGGTCGGGGTGCGAGACGAGCGCGGGATGATGCACGAGCTCGACGCCGGGATGTTCTCCGAGGTGGCGCGCGACCGCCAGCGCCGAAGCCGAGTGACGTTCCATGCGCAGACCCAAGGTTCGGAGCCCGCGCAGCACCAGCCACGCCACGAAGGGCGAGATGTTGCCGCCGGTCTCGATGAGCCGCTTGCGCACGGGGCGCATGTCCGCCGCGCCGCCGAGCACCAGCCCCGCCAAGAGGTCGCCGTGTCCTCCCAGATACTTGGTCGCGGAGTGAACGACGTAATCGGCGCCGAGCTCGAGCGTGCGCAGAAGATAGGGGGTGGTGAAGGTGGCGTCGACCACGAACTTGGCGCCTCGGGCTCGGCTGAGCTTCCCGATGGCTTCGAGGTCGATCACCTCCAGCGTCGGGTTCGTGATGGTCTCGGCGAAGACAACCTTGGCCGGCGATTCGAGCGCGGCCTGCCAGGCCGCGAGGTCGCTCGTCTTCACGAAGCTGGTGGTGACCCCGAAGTCCTTCAAGAAGCCGGAGAAGAACGCGTGACTTCCGCCGTACACACGATCGGGCACCACGATTCGATCACCGGGCCGCAGGATCGCGGAGAGCACGCCGTGGGTCGCGGCCATACCGGAGGCATAGGCGCAGGCGTGCTCGGCGCCCTCGAGCTCGGCGACCGCGCGTTCGAGCGCATCGACGGTGGGGTTCTGAGCCCGCGAGTAGTTGTAGCTCCCGGGCACCGAGAAGCTCTCTTCGAGGCTCTCGATGCTCTCGAAGGCGAACCCGCTGGTCTGCACGATGGGCGTGGCGGCGGGCACGCTGGGGACGGATGGGCTGGGTGCATGCCCCAGATGAACGGCGCGGGTCTGAAAGCCCAAATTGGTCAGGTGCGGCTTGGTGGACACGCGGCGTTCTTAGCCCCCCGAAGCGCGCGCTGGCAATGAACGAACCCGGTTCGCCGCTCCATCGCAGTTCTGTGCTGACCCAGGTAGGACCTCCTGCGCGCCTGAGGGAGAACGCGGAGTTTGGCCGCCGATGGCAGGCTCGGCGTTCACAAGGAAAGATCGCGCCCCCTGCTGGGCCGTTAACCCAGCACCGTGCCCAAGCGCCTCCTCCCACTGGGCGTCTTTGCCCTGGCCGTCGTCGGCGCCCACGCGGCGGCCGACCGCCTGGACGACCATCTCTTCGCCTTGCTCCATACTCTGGACCGGATCTTCGACTACGGCCTCGCGTTTCTCGTCCGCGCTTTGGCTGGGCTTTTCAGCCTCTCCGCCGGGCGCACCGAGACCTTGCTCGAGTCCGCGCTCGAGTTCATCGACCTCGACACCAAGCTTCGGTGGTCGGTCTGGCTCGCCATCGCCTTCGAGCTGCTCACCGACTTCCTCCTCCTCTTCGCGCTGCTCGGACCCGGCACTCGTGAAGCCGATCACACCGAGCGCCGCGCCGCCGGCTCCGCGCTGCTTCGCGATCCGACCCTCCTTCGAATCGCGAGCCCGCTCGCGGTCTCTCTGCTCGCGGTCGCGGGGGTGCTCGTCATGTCCCGCGAGGTGCACGTGGAGGCGCTCGAGCTCCTTTCGGGCGCAGGCCTTGGCGGACTCGGTGCTCGGGTGCTCACCGGGGCGGCGGCGGCGCTCGCGCTGGTCCTTGGTGTCCTCTTCTTGGTGCCTCGTGCTTGGTCGAGGCCGCTCGTGCGCGCGCATCGCTTCGTCACCGAAGATCACGCACGCGGTCTTTCGGGCGCAAGGCTCCGCCTGCGTGGGGTGAGCTCGCTCGTGGTCTTGCTCCCGGTCGCGCTCATCGCCGGTCGCGAGGTCTCGCGTCTGCTCTTTCAACTCGTGGGAGCGCTCCTCGGATGATCGCGCTCGCCAAGAAGTGGATGGGTCGCGCCAAGGGCGTAGCGCAGCTTCTCTCCGTGCTGTTCGCGCTCTACGCGATGGTGTCCGCCACGCCGCTCGGCGCGGTGCTGCGCTATTCGGCCAACCGCGCGCTCGGCTACCGAGTGAAGCGACCCAGCCTCGCGCGCTTCTTCGACTCCGAAGCGGAGCGCGGCCGCGCATCGAGCGGGCTCGTGCTCGCATTTGCGAACGCGCCCAAGCTCGGACCTGGCCCCGAGGGGGCCCCCGAAGTCACCGGCGTTCGGCCCTCGCTCGTGCGGGCGCTGCGCTTTGTGTCCGAGTCGAGAAAACAGAAGGACCGCGCGTTGGAGTTGCCGCCGCTGATTCGGCGGCTGGGCTCCGAAGAAGCCGCGGTCGCGGCCCTGGTGGCCGACGTGGAGGATGTGGCGCGAGCGGTGGAGCAGGCGAGGGGGCTCGGCGCCTCACCTGCGGTGCCCTACGAGGCCTTTCGGCCCTTCCTTCCTTCATCGGCCCGCGACGCCGCCGACGATCTGATCGCGCCGGTCTTCGCTTTGGTGGTGGCGCAGGAGATGACGCTGCCGGTCGAAGGCCGCGTGCGGGTGACCTCCGGCTTTGGTTATCGTCAGCATCCCATCCTCGGCACAAGGCGCTTTCACACCGGCATCGATCTCGCGGTCCCGGTGGGCACCGGCCTCCTCGCGGTCGCCTCGGGCAAGGTCGTGTACGCGGGCGAAGACTCCGTCAACGGCAAGTTCGTGAAGCTCGACCATGGCTACGGGCTCACGAGCGCCTACTGTCACGCCTCGGAGCTCCTCGTGAAGCGGGGCGAGCGACTCGATGGCAAGAGTGTTCTCGCGAAGTCGGGCGAGAGCGGACGCGCCACTGGACCGCATCTTCACTTCCAGCTCAGCTTGGGCGGCAAGCCCATCGACCCCATGCTCTTCTACGGCGACCGGTTCAAAGACCTGGTGTCAGTCGGTGATGAAGTTGGCGCTCACGGTCGTGGTCTGGCTGCGCTCGATCCGCACGTTGGTGAAGGTGGTGCTCGTGACCGTGAGACCGCCGTCGTAGACGAAGCGGAGCTGTAGGTCGAAGAGCCCATCGTCGAGCAAGTTGTCATGGCCGAGGCGTCCCGCGGCGCAGCTCGTGGTGATGGGGTCCGGTGAGCCTTGGCCGCTCACCGCGGACATGATGAGCATCATCTCCGTCGCGTTGACCGCGCTGCAGGCCGCCGCGGTGTCGGTGGAGCTGTTCACCGTCCACAGGGCGACAACCGCCGCCCGCAGAGGGTTTGCGGGCGCGAGGTTCACGACGTTCGCGTTGGTGTCGACAGCAGCCACCACGGTTGCGTCCACAAAACCCGTCGCGACGGACTCGCCGCTCGCCTTGAGCAGGCGAAGCCGGAAGCGATAGCTCCCGGCGCGCAGGCTCTCGAGCAGCAGCTCGCCCGCGGTGCACGCGGCCTCGCGGCTGACCTGCTCGATGGAAGCGGCCTCGGTGCGAATCTCGATCGTCCCGCCCTCGAACTCGGCACAAGTGGTGGCGGCGGGTCGTCGGTCGATGGTCCAGCGGAGCTTCAGGTTGCCGCGGTCCTCGGCGACCGAGGGCTCGAACTCGAACGCGAACGCGGCCTCGGTGGTCTCCCCTTCCATCACGTCGACGTTCATCGGGATCTCTTGCACCGTGGAAGCGCCGCGCATGAGCGACACGCGAACTGGATACCGACCCACGGTCACGCCGGTGTAGAGCTGCTCGCCCGCCTCGCAGTCGACGGTGGTGTCGGGGGCGGTGCCGCCATCGCGAAGTGCCGCCCCCACCGCCTCGAGGCCAGCGACTCGAATGCGCACCCCGGAGAGGTTCAGCGCCGAGCAGGTGATGGGGGCTCCGGTCGTGAGCTTCAGGCTCCAGGACACGCGGATGCTGCCGATGGGCGCGGGCGCACCGCGGTCGGGGCCATCCTGGGTATCGTCGCCGCACGCGGGGGCCAAGAGGAGCAGGGCGAGAGCGGACGAAGCCAGGCGGCGCATTCGGCGTATCCTACCGACCTGCACTCGGCGGGCGACTGAAATCCGGCCCCACGGGCGCAGGGTTGGCGCCGGCGGGAAGAGCTTGACAGGGTGTGGAGGCGCCTCTAAATCCCGGGGCCACTGCTCGAAAAGGCAGGCGGTCCGCGATAGCTCAGTCGGTAGAGCGGGTGGCTGTTAACCACTAGGTCGGGGGTTCGAGTCCCTCTCGCGGAGCCATTTTTCTCTCGTCGC
>WYAZ01000011.1 GCA_011526105.1 Deltaproteobacteria bacterium
ACTACGCCGCGATCCCGATGATGAGAGAACCCGACTTCGAGCGGCTCGCGATTCGATTCGGAGAGATGATTCGAGAGCAGCGCGTCTTCAATGGGATTTTCGGCGTTATATGAGGGGATGGCTCAGCTTGCGCGCAGCAAGCATGAACGCAGCGGAACAGCGCAGGGCCCGATGGGAATCCTGAGAGTGTAATGTCCGCGAGGTATTCGGCCAGCCAGGACGCCGGTGATTCGCCTACTCCGTTGATCAACTGCCAGCTCAAACCGGGCGCGTCAGTACTCCGAGATGCCCCAGTTTGTGCCCTCAAAGCCCGGTATCTGGCCGGCGAGCGTCGCGACGCCTGCGCTCCCACCGGAGACATTCGGTTCGACTTCGACGACGTTAATGATCGCAGCAGTGCCATCAATGGTGTTCGTCGAGGGGATCGTCACGAATGACGCTGCGCCAGGCTTCTTGATACGCAGGCCGACCAGGTGATCTCCAAGCGGTTGATCGGCCGGCACATCGACCCACAAGAGCGACTTCCACTCGCTGCTGATGGTGCCCGTAGACAGAACGGGCACTGACTCGCCAGGAACGAGGATTGCGACCTCCCACTCGGCGCCGATTTCTCCGACCAGCACGATGGGGAAGCGAGCGCCTCGCGAGGTGTAGCGAGGGATCTCCATCGTGAATGGAAACGCGGTGTCGCTCCGCGCAAAGGCCTCGATCTGATGCGTGGCTCGATTGACGAGGTAGAAGTCGACGCCAGGCGCCACAGACGGCCGCTGCCCCGTTTGCGTGGGGTCGAGATAGGTCTGCAGCGCGTCCCAGAGGCGATTCAAACCCACTCGCGAGAACACTCGGCCCGGCTCACTTCGCGCGCCGTGGCCACCGCGAATGAGTACATCCGCATGCGTGGGGATCTCGGCGGCCAACAACTTCGCCCCGTATTCGACCTGATGTGCGTAGGGCACGATGAAGTCGTGGCTGCCAACCTCGAGGTACACGTGGGTGCCCGCTGCCTTGAGCCCATTGATGAAGGCGGGGCCACCGACGCTGAGGGTGAGGTCAGCGATCATTGGATCAGAGGTGCCGGTGAGGATGTACAGATGCGCCTGCGGTGCCGTGAGACCAGTCAGATGCGGAAGCCCAGCGCATGACGGGTACGTCCACCCGGTTCGCCAGGCGTCGCCAAGGCCCGTTGTCCACGAAGCCGCCGCGAGGAGACCGGGGTACGTGGTACTTTGCAACACCGAATGCTCTCCGACTCTGGCCGGCGGCACAGCCGCAGCCACGAAGGTCACCGTGTAGTCGTGGCCCTTGATGTTCGACGCCATCGCGAGGGCCGTGCTCCCACCGCGTGAACCACCGAACATCAGAATGCGGTGCCGATCGCCTGAATACTGCGTGGCGACGGTGTTGACGACCGCGTTGAACTGATCGAGTGACTTCGGGTTGAGCGTCCGTGAACTGACCGCGCCACCGCCATTCCATAGAACGCCGATAGCCCCGGTTCTGCCACTCTGAGCGCTGAGCGCGATCAGTCGTGTGAGATCTGGGCCCTCCTGATGAAAGAGGTTGTCGTTCAAGTCATAGAACCCATTCGCGACGATCGGGTAGGTGCCCGCGGGAGCGGCGGCGCTCCAGTTCGCGGGGAGAATGATCGTCGCCAAAGAGCCGTCGATGATCAGCCCGTTGATGATCTGAACCGCGCCGGCTCGAGAGCGAACCCGTTCGGTGTTGACCGCGTCGGGTCGCAACAGCCTGACGGGAGCCCCGCTCAATGTGCACGCAGACCGAGTGAACGTGTTCGCTTCGCTGTCGGCGATCGCCGTAATCGACCACGTGTCGCCGATGTAGTGCTCGTAGTCTGGCAGTAGGCCCGGTGCGAAAGACGGGTAGCATGCGCCGGGCACGTACGTACCGTCCGGGTACTCCACGTAGATCATCGCCTGATCAGCTGCGAGGTACTGCTGAGCCGAAGTGCTCGCACTCCAGTGCGTGACAACCGGCAACTCGTTGTAGGCTGAGCACCGATCGCAACCGATCAGATCTTCATCGGCTTCATTATCGCAGTCGTTGTCGAGGCCATCACAACGCTCGGGCGCCGGAGTGCACGTCATGGGGATCGACGCATCGGGCGGCTCAGTTCCCGCATCGGGCGGCTCAACGCCGGCATCGGGCCCAAAAGCAGTTCCGCTGTCTGGGGTTTCGGACGTTCCCGAATCCGGCGTGACGATGATCCCCGAGTCGGCGCTTGCCTGTGCCCCTGAGTCGAGCTGCGTCGGGATGCTTGCCGCCTCGCAAGAAGCGAGCACGAGACCAAGAAAGACTGACCGAAGCATCACTGTCCGGCGAGTGTAGCTCGAGTTCAGGTCCGGTCTACGGTTTCAGTCGCGCTCGGCAAAGACAGCTCGCTGATTTCGTGAGATCGAACGTTGACCCACCGCGCGCCGCGGGTTTCCAGATAGCAGGTTCCGGACTGGAAGTGGGCGGGAGGCGTGAGCCCGGGACGCTGGGTGGCTCGAGACCTCTGCCGCGATTCTCGCGCTCGCGGACCGAGTCTGCGTCCAGCGTCTCGTGCCGACGTTCCAGCGCAAGGAACTCGGATTCGAACTCGACCCTCCGGAGAGCCGACGCTCGGCTCAGACCGGCCAACCCCGCCAACACGAGCAGGGAACAGAGCCCATGGATCGTTCTTCGCTTTTCTCAGAGCGCTCCAAGATGGCGAGCCAGGCGATCCGCAACATGAACGTGCGTTCGTGGCACATCTCGAGTCCTATCTCTCCGTGCGAGCTAAACCGCACAAAAGACTCAGGTGGTCGGCGCGGTCTCCGCCTCATTTTCGGCTCGATTCTGCCGAAGCAGGTAGTCGAGCGAGAAGCGTCCGCTGTCGCACGGTCTTCGCCGTGGTCCGCCGGCATCTCGCCTCGTGCGAAGTAGGGCCCTTTCAACTTGGAAGATCGGGGACACGCGACGAGCTGTCACTGTGACTCCGCGAGCCACAACCAGTGGAACTCATCGGAACTCGGCAGGGACACGGCAAACCACAAGGAGACGGGTTCCCGTGGATTATCGGCGGAGTCGACCAGATACTCGAGCGTCGCCGTTTCGTCGAAACCGGGGACTTCGAGTGCGCACCCCGCGGCCGCGACTGCAGTCCACCGAAGCGTCGCCTTCTTCGCGACGCAGCCGTAAAGCGTGTAGAACGTGCAGACGTCAACGGATCTGCGGTCGAACTCGATGATGCATCTCGATCCGATCTCGAGCACCACCCAGTCGGGTGATTTCTGGAATCTCGACGCGGACAACTGGCCCAGATCGATCTCCTCCGGGCGTGTGATGTCGCGCGAGCTGCCCCCGTAGGTCCTCACATCGAGCAGCAGTGAGCCATCCTCCCCTCCGCAAGCGAGGGCGGTGACGCCGAGTGTGACCGCGAGAAGCGTGCAGCCCAGATTCACGTGTTTCACGAGCACCTCAGGTGCAATCACCGGGCCCGTCTCAGAGGCCACCCGCAGGCGGTGAATGCGTGCACTCCTGTGCAGTGCGCTGCACACAAGTGTGCGCGAGATTGCCCGGCCGAGGTCCTGCATGGACTTCCTGTTGGGCAACCGGTTGCGAATTTGCCTGGCGTCGTCGGCGCCGCCTTAGCAGTCCCTGCTCGCACGCCCACGGAGCGCCCGCCGAGGGCCATTTGGTCGTTGCCGCCGGCCGTGCGTTTGCGGATGCTGGGCGCCGTGCTGGACGAACCATCGAAGGCGTTGTTGGTTGGGGCGCTCTTGCCCGGGGTCACCGCCGAAGAGCATCGGGCTTCGCTCGATGAACTCGAGCGCTTGGCGACCACGCTCGGGCTGTCCGTGGTCGCGCGGGTCGTGCAGACGCGGGTCGCGCTCTCCAAAAGGACGGTTCTCGGGGAAGGCAAGTTGCGGTCGATCGCCAAGATGACCGGGGGCACTGGCTATGTACCCGCACCGGCGAAGGTGAAGAAGCAGAAGGGCCAGCATCTCGGCTTTCCGTCGTCGACCGATGCCGACGACGAGCCCGAAGAGGTGGTTGAAGACGAAGACCACGACGAGGTCTCCGCCGAGAAGGCCAACGTCGTGCTGGTGGATCACGACCTGACGCCGAGTCAGGTGCGCAATCTCGAGAAGGCGACCGGAGCCGAGGTGCTCGATCGCACCGGCGTCATCCTTCAGATCTTTCGTCGCCACGCCCGAACCCGCGAAGCCAAGCTGCAGGTCGAGATCGCTCGCCTGCAGTACGAGGCACCGCGGCTTCGCGAGTCCGGTGGCGGCGGCGATCGTCAGCGGGGCGGCGTCGGTAGCCGCGGCGCCGGGGAGTCCGCGCTCGAGCTCGACAAGCGCAAGATTCGAGATCGAATCTCCGAGCTCAAGAAGGAACTCGCCGCCATCGCTGGCGAGGCGGGCGGACGTCGGGAGCGCCGCTCCAACCAATGCACCGTGGCTCTGGTGGGCTATACGAACGCAGGCAAGTCGTCGCTCATGCGCCGCCTGACCGGGAACGAGGTCTATATCGCCGACAAACTGTTCGCGACTTTGGACACCACGGTGCGCGCACTCGAACCCGAATCCAAGCCGCGCATCCTGGTCTCGGATACCGTCGGATTCATCAAGAAGCTTCCGCACGACCTGGTCGCCGCCTTTCGCTCGACGCTCGAGGAGGCCAAGGAGGCGCAGCTCTTGCTTCACGTCATCGACGCCGCGGATCCCGCATTTCTCCAGCAACTTCAGGTCACCCAAGACGTGCTCGCGGAGATCGGCGCCGACCAGGCGCGGCTGCTCATCCTCAACAAGATCGATCGCGTCGACGATGTTCAGCGAGCCGCGTTGGCCGCAGCCTACCCCGACGCCATCCAGATGTCGGCGCACGCCCCTCTGGACGTGGTGATGCTTCGCGAGCGTCTCATCTCGTACTTCGAGGCCGGCATGGTCGAGACTCGGATCACGTTCCCGTACAGCGATGCGGCCAAGGTCGCCCACGTGCACGCGAACTTCCGCGTGCTGAGCGAAGAGCATGGTGAGGATGGCACCACAATCGTCTTCAAGGCCCCGGCCACCTCAGTCGGCGCGTTCTCGGCCATTCACCTCGATGAGGGGGCTCCGACCGATGCGTCACCGAAGCGCTGAGGCGCGGCCTTCCACACGAATCCGACCTCGGTGCACCCCCTGAAGATGACACCACGAACAGAGGCTGATGACGTTATCCGGTTCATCACCTCCGCCATGGGCTTGGAAGCCGACGTGATGGGGGGTGACGTCGTCTGGGCTCGAAAGGCCGAAGAGGTCCGGCGCAACCTCCCTCCGACCTCGCCGATAACGCCTGGATGAGCGGCGGACCCTTCCTCGGCCCTGCACCTCGCCCGGCCGAGTTCGCGGCGGCCTGGCGACAGAAGCTCGGCGACGTGCTCTGTCAAGCGTCGAACACCGACGGGCGTCTGTCACGGCCCGAGGCCGAGCGCATCCTAGAGCGGAGCGACGAAGGTTTCATCGTGGCCGACAACGCGCTGTCTTTCTTCGAGCGCACCGGCCAGAAGACGGTCCGCGTGGAGAAGCTCATCCGCGTTCTGGGGGCGGAGGTCGAGACTGAAGTCGCCAAGGTCGCCGGCCCCAATCAACGTCTCTCCCTGATCGAGGCGAGGATGCTGCCGAAAGAGATCCGAGAAGACGTGCTCTACCTTCGGGGCAAGGGTCTGCCCAAGCGCGTCCAGCCGACCGACTTCAAAGCCGCGGTCCGGTCCATGGTGCAGCAAGTGCTCGACGAAGAGAGCGCGATCAAGCTGTCCGCCCCGCCCTGGCAGGTGATGGGTAAGAAACCGATCATCGAAAATATCCCGCACCCGGCCTCGAACACGCGGGCCATCGTCTATGTGGCGGACGGCCAGGTGTACTTTTCGCGCGCGGCCTCCACGCCCACGCCTCTGGTCGGGTGGTATCACGGTGGTCCGGCGCCCGAGTTGCCGGTGAGCTAGGAGAGACGTTCGCGCCGCGCCCACGGGCGCCCGGATGCTCGGGCCGCTCAGTAGATGTCGTGGGCGGTGTTATAGACGTTGAACTTGCCGGTGGGGCTCTCGAGGCCGGTGAACCGGCGTAGCTCCACGAGCGTGACCGCGTCGTAGACGACGATCTCACCGTCCACGTCCCAGACCGAGACCCACAGCTCGGTGCCGCCGCGATTGAACTCCGGGTGAACGGCTGAGCCGCGGTCCGACACGGCAAAACAGCGATCGAGGACGCCGCCGGCCTTCGAGTAGGCGCAGACCTGCCGCGCGAGCGCGGGGTCCGTCGAGAACGTCATGTCCATCACGACCCAAGGGGAGTTCGGATGTGTCTTCAAGAACAGGCTCCCAGAGGAGGGCAGCGTGACCTCACGAAGGACCCGCCAGGCGTTTTCGGGGCGCCCCACCGGGTCGGTCCCGTAGATGGCGAGCTTGGGCTCGCCGAGGTGCACGGTGGCGTTCACCGGGCCGAACGATGGATCCTCCCAGTTTGCGCCCCGGCCGGGATGAGGGAGGGCTCCGGTCTCGAAGGTGGTCACGAGGCTCTGCGTCTCGAGGTCGATCACGACCATGCGGTTTCTCGAGTTGGCGGCCACCATGAAGTATCGACCGGTGGAGTCGAGCCCACCGTCGTGCAGGAAGCGCTCGGCGTCGATGCGTCGGGTCTCCGGAAACTCGGACGTCTCATAACTCACGATGAGGACGTGGCCGGACTCCTTCAAGGAGAGCGCCCAGGCGGGTGCGCTCCGCAGGCCGATGATTGAAGCGACACGCACCTCGTTGAGCTCCTCACCCGTATCCACCGCGGAACCGAGTGTGCTCCTCACCGCCAGGGGTTCGAGGGTCAGGCCATCGAAGATCATGTACTGCGACGGGTCGTAGCAGCCCTCGATGATGAACTGGTCCTCATAGCCGGGGGCCTTGCTGCCTTCGACGCTGCGTGCATCGAAACACCCTTGAACGCGCGCCACCGGCGTCGGCGTCGGCGCCCACAGGTCGATCAGCGTCAGCCAACCGTCTCGGCCGATCGCGTAGAAGTATCGGCCGGTCGAAGATGTGCGGAGGATGTGAACGGCGAAGCCTACGTCCACCCTCGCGAGCTCGGTCCCGCTCGCGCCATCGAAGATCGCGACCTTGCGAACGTCGCGCAAGACCACTCCGAAGAAGTTCTCCCAGTCGAGGGTGTGCTGGGGCTCGGTTGGACGCTCGGCGACGGGCACCATGAGCGTCCAGCGGGCGGTCGCGGCCTCCAGCGTAAACGGCGGACCGGCTGGGACCGGCTGCTGCAGAAAGGCGGCCATCTCCGCGAGCTCGGTCTCACGAAGCGGACCGACCAGCCCAAAGGACGGCATGCCCCAAGGGCGGCCGTTGCGGATCACCGACATGAGCGCGTCCGTGCCGAGCTCAACGGTGCGCGCGGGTTCTAGGTTTGGACCGGTGGCGCCTCGACGAAGCGTGCCATGACAACCCGAGCACGATCCGAAGAAGCGCTGCCGCATGGCTTCGAAGCGCTCGGCGCTCAAGCTCACGGGTTCGGAGGGTACGAGCGGTCCCGCCGCGCTCTGCAACGCCATGTAGTCGATCACGGCTTCGATCTCTGCGCCGGTGAGAGAGGGATTGGGCATGATTACGCCCCAGGTGGCGACGAGCTCCCGGCCCACGGGGGACCGCGTCGCGGCGAGCGCCGGATCTTGGAGCCAGTGGACGAGCCACTGGCGGCTCCGAAGGTCGGTCACGCCGTTCAGGTCGGGTCCGCGCTGATCGCCCCGGCCGATCGTGTGGCAGGAGACGCAGTCCCGCAGGAAGATCTCGGCGCCCGAGATCGGCTCCGACGCATCGGGGGCGCTTGCATCGAGCACGTCGCTCGCGTCCGGTTCGCCGGCATCCGCGCTGGCATCCGACGTGACAGAAGACGCGTCGTTCGCGGGCGGGGGCTCCGAAGTCGAGCAGGCAACGCCGGCGGAGAGCAAGAGGACGTGGAGCGGGCTGGGTGTTTTCATGAGGCCTCCCTCCTAGCTTATATGGAGGGCGAATCTCTCGGGGCATGCGTCAACCTGTCGCAGCCTGGGGTGACCATCGGCCCTTGTCTTGCGCGTCACCCGTTCACAGCGAGGTCGCGCTCAGCTCTCGCCGGGTCGCCGCCCGGTGCGGCAGCGGCATCTGAAAGCCTCGTGATCGCTGGAGGCGGCTGACGAAGAGGCGGTACGTGAGGTTCCCGGACAAGGCGATGGGGAAGTTTCGACCCACCGAAAACGTGCGAGCGAGGATGTTCCGGAAGCGAAACGTCTCGCGATACGCTCTTCGGAAGCCCTCGTACAGCTCGACCGGGCTCATGTGTTTGGGTCGGATGACGACGTGCATGGTGTCGTAGTCCGCCCAGTCGTAGCTCAGGATACGCCCCGCGGCGTGCAGGCGGTCGAAGAGGCGCGTGCCGGGATAAGGGGTGTAGAGCGAGTAGCGCGGGATGTCGATCTTGAGCGCCTGCACCTGCTCCACCGTCGCGTCGAAGACGTCCTTCTGGTCGTGGTCGAAGCCGAAGACGAAGCAGCCCTGACAGATGATGCGCGCCTCTCGCATTCTGCGAACCAGCACATCGTAAGAGGCGGCTTTGTTGAAGCCCTTGGCGATGCTCTTGAGGGCGGTTTGGTTCACTGACTCGAAGCCGATGAGCAGGAAGCGACAGCCGCTCTTCACGAGGAGATCGAAGAGCTCCGGATCGTCGGCGATGCGAGAGGTGGCCAACCCGCCCCAGGTCTTCCGCAGCGGGATGATGGCGGTGAGCAGCTCCTTGGCGTACTCGACGTCGTCGAAGGGACTGACGTCGTTGAGCACGAAGCGCCGGGCGGGCACGGCCGCGATGTCGCGCACCACGTCCGCCACCGGGCGGCGCTGGAACCGGCTCCAGATGCCCTTCACCGAGCAGAAGTCGCAGGAATGGACGCAGCCCCGCGTGGCGTGGACGGTGTAGGGGACCATATAGCCACTCAAACGGGTGAGGTCCCAGCGAGGTGTTGGGATGCCCTCCGCGAGGTCCGAGGTCGGCGGGGGCTCTCGGTACTCAGGCGCGAGCGCACCCGCCTTGAAGTCGGCGATCAATCTCGGCCAGGTGCGCTCGGCCATGCCCACCACGATGCAGTCCGCGAACTGACGCGCCTCCTCTGGCAAGAGCGTCACGTGGGCGCCGCCGAGCACCACCTTGACGCCTCGCGCGCGGAAGTGATCGGCGAGCGCATAGGCTCGCCGACTGGTTCCGGTGAGGACGCTGATCCCGACCAGGTCCACCGCGCGGTCGAGCGGGACCGGATCGATGCTCTCGTCGACCAGCTCGTATTCGACGTCGGGCTGGTCCGGGGTGAGGGCGGCGAGGGTCGAGAGCGACAGCGGAGCCTCACGCGCCGAGCGCACGTGCGAGCCCAGATGATACTTGTGCATCTGGGCGTCGGCCATGATGAGCAGGACCTTCATGGCGACGCCCGAGCTCTCACAGGCCGTAATGAACCCGGCGCATGAAGCGGCGGAAGTTGAGGTTCGAGAGCAGGGCCAGAGGTTTGAGCAGCACCGGTCGTCCCAGGAGGCGCTGGACGATGCCCGACATCGAGTAGACGCGGCCCCACACCCGCCGCACGCCGGCCTCGAGGTCCTGCGGGCTCATGTGTTTGGGCTGGAAGACCGCCTGGTGCCCGTTGTAGCGGGACCAGTCCCGGCTGAGGATCCGCCCCTCCTTCTCCATGCGTGTGTAGAGGGCGGTGCCCGGGAAGGGCGTGAGCACCGTGAACTGCGGCAGGTCGATCTTAGCCTTCTGCACGAAGTCGATGGTGCGGTCGAAGACGTCCGGCTCGTCGGTGTCGAAGCCGAAGACGAAGCTCCCCTGCACCATCACGCCCATCCGGTGGAAGAGGTGGATGGCCTCGAGGTAGTCCTCGGGTCGGTTGAAGGACTTGTTGGCGTCTTTTAGCGCCTCTTGGTCCAGCGTCTCGAAGCCGATGAGGAATCCCTTGGCGCCGCTTCGGACCATGAGCTCCAGGAGCTTGGGGTGGCGGATGATGTCGAGTGAAACACAGCCCACCCAGTATCGCCGGAGCTTGGCCAGCTCGCGGAAGAACTCCTCGGCGTAACGCACGTCGCCGATGAGATTGGGATCGAGGAACGTGACCAGCTTGCCCGGCAGCGCGCGGATCTCGTCCATCACCTTACCGATGTCCTTGGTCTGGTACTTCGGATTCATCCGATGCGCGACGCAGAAGTCACACCGCTTGTTGCAGCCTCGGCTCATCTCCACGGTGTTGCAGGCCACGTATTGGGAGCGCTGAATGTGATGGCGATCCGGTGGCACCACCAGGCTCGCGTTGGGGCTCGGCAGATCGTACACCGGCTGCAGTCGACCATCCCGGAGATCGCGCAATAGCTGGGGCCAGCTCTGCTCGGCGTGCCCTCGAACGACCGCGTCCACGTGCTGCAAGGCCTCCTCGGTCATCAGGGTGGCGTGGACCCCGCCCATCACGACCTTGGCGCCTCTGGCGCGAAAGTGTGCGGCGAGCTCGTAGGCGCGAGGTGAGGCGCTCGTGATCCCGGTGAGGCCCACCAGATCCGCCTCCGCCTCGAGATCGACCGGCTCCACCATCTCGTCGATCACACGCACCGTCGCGGAGACGTCGGGCGGGATCATGGCGGCTAAGGTGGGCATCGTGATCGGCGCGTAGCGAAGGTGCTTCTTGTAGACCCCGGTGCCGACGCGCTGGATGGCGTGCTGGGGGTGAATGAGCAGGATGCGGAGCGGCCTCACCAGACGGAGCTCCGACTCGTGGGTCTCCTCCTCGGCCTGAAGCTGCAGCGCCAGGCTCATGCGGCACCTCCGAGCGCTGGGGCTCGAGCAGAGAGCTCCTCGGGGAACGGGAGGCTGGTGGGGATGAGCTCACCCTTGAACCCCAGGTCTCCGAGCGGATAGCCCTCTCGCTGGGAGGCCTCACGCCGAAGGAGCAAGTTGATGAAGAGGTAGTTGCGCAACATCTCGAGGTTCGGGGTGTTCGTGCGACACAGACGCGAGACGATCGAGCGCGGGCCGTAGAACTGCTTCCGGGCTCGGACGCAGGCGTCTTGAATCAGCTCCGGGGAAAGATGCGTTCGGTACGGAACCTCGCCGTAGCGGTATCGCTCGTCGAGCCACCACTTCTCGTAGAGGAGGCGGCCTCGGGCGGCGAGGCGCTGGTACAGAGGGGTCCCCGGGAAAGGCGTGCAGTGGTTGAACGCCATCATGAAGACGTCGTTCTCGATGCCGAACTCGACGGTCCGCTGGAAGGACTCCGGCTCGTCGTGGTCGTAGCCGAAGACGAAGGTCGCGTAGAGCAAGAGCTGATGTTCGTGGAGCCTGCGCACCGCCTCCGCGAAGCCGCCCTGCATCCGATTGAAGCCCTTGTTCATCTCCTCGAGGTTCTTCTGCTCCAAGGACTCGAAGCCGATGAGCACCCCCATGCAGCCCGAGCGCTTCATGAGGGCGAGCAGCTCGCGGTCGTAGGCCATGTTCAGCGAGGCCTGACTCACCCAGCGGATGCCGAGCGGGATGAGCGCTTCGAAGAGCCGCCGCGCCCGATCGACGTAGGCGATGATGTTGTCGTCGACGAAGAAGAAGAGCTTGTGGCCTCCTTGTCTCTGGATCGTGCGGATCTCCTCCACCACGAGATCGATGTCGCGCATCGACTGTGTTCCGGAGAAAGCGGACTGGATCGAGCAGAAGTCGCAGTGCCGCGTGCACCCGCGCCCAGCCTCGACGAGCGCGATCGGAAGGTAGTTTTTGCCAGCGAAGATCCGTCGATCCGGACTCGCGCCGAGCAGGCTCGGACGGGTAGGGGAGCGGTAGACGCGCTTCATGCGTCCAGCCCTAAAGTCCGCGAGCAGCTCCGGCCAAACCGCCTCGGCCTCCCCGATGACGATCGCCTCGGCGTAGGAGACGGCCTCCTCCGGGACCAGAGTGGGGTGGAAGCCTCCCATCACCACCGGCACGCCGCGGCGCCGATACTCGCTCGCGATCTGATAAGCGCGTTTGGCGGTGTAGGTCTCGGCGGTGATCGCCACCAGATCCGTCGGCGCATCGAAGGGGATGGGCTCCATGCGATCGTCGTGGAAGTCGAGCTCGATGTCGTTGGGGGTGAGACCCGCGAGGTGGGCGGCCGGCAGCGGCTCCATCTGCCAAGAGCGCACGTAGGACTTCCCGGGGCGGCGTCCCATACATGGAAAGACGAGGCTCAGCTTCACGTCACTCTCAGTATCGACAGCAATCCCGAGATGACCTCACTTTCGACTACGTCAGCGGTCGGTGTGAGCCTGTCCGGGATGCGTGATGAGACGAGATCGCAGCGTGTCGCGTTGGGTGAACTCTCGGCTGGGTGTTCGCGGCACGGAGGCGACGGCTAGGCCAGAGCGATCTCGAAGCCGGGCCTCGAGGTGCGAAGCTCCAGCTCGGAGAAGCGAGAGCCATGCAGGTTGACACCGTAGAGCGTCATGTTCGTCCGCTGCACCATGAAGCCTCGAAAGGCTGACTCGAGCGGACTTCCTCGCGGGATCATGGCGCTCATGAAGTGAAGCCGCTGAGGAGAGAGCCGCCGGTAGGCCTCGAGCAACAGATCCCTGAAGACCGCGGGATCATCACCATCGACCTCCAGGTGACTGAGGAAGGTGAAGCGGAAGACGTCCCCCGGTGGCGGCAACGTGGAAAAGCGCGCGATCCGCGCCCCCAGATCGAAGAAGAAGCGCACCCAACGCAGGTGCTCGTGGTAGCCGAGCACGCGGGTCCGCTTGAACGCCCCAGGATCGAAGGGCGCGAGGCTGCCGACGATCCGGCCCTGATGATCGCGGGCGAGCAGGAACGAGTCGAGCTGAAGGCCGGGCCAGGTCGCGAGCCGACGGTCGAGCCAGGCCTCGTCCACGACCTCTCCCATCAGCCGCTGCCGGTGCGAGCGCGCGAGGAACTCGAGGAGCTCGGGACGATCACGCGCCGTCGCGTTCTCGATCTTCCGACGCGGTCGGTCCTGCTTTGTGGTGAACTGCACCGAGGTCATCGCGAATGGAGTCATGACCCGGTAGCTCGGCTGCTCCTTTCGATGCCGCTTGCGTTCGAGCAGCGCTCGCTTCGCGAGCAGGTTGTCGTCGAAGACGACGGTGTAGAAGAGCTCGGCCTTGTGCTTGTCTCTCGCCCACTCCAGGGCCATGCGGTAGAGGCGAGGTAGGTACCTGACCCCGCGAAATCCCGGCCGCGCGCGCAGGTCGCCCAAGTAGCCCACCGTCTCATGCGCGCCTTGGATGAGTCCCGGCCGCACCGAGACCGAACCGCAGCCGCCGATCTGTCCGGCCTGGTCCTCCATGAGCCAGACATCCTCTGGCCCACCATGCAGACGGAGCAACCCGAAGAAGTCCGGGTCGCGCTCCTGGGCGACGTCCAGCGCGCCTCGGATGTGAACCGCGCGAAGGAGCTCGCAAAGGGCCTCGTTGTCCGCAGGTTCCGCCCGCCGGACGCGATAACGCGAGTCCTCGAACAGGACGGTCGACTCAACCAAGCTGTTCAATTGTCGCCCACACCCACGCGCTCGAGGTCCTGGTCTCGGGCTGCGCTCCATCGCGGGACCGCCTGCAGAAAAAAGACCGGCTCACGGCGGAACTCACAGAGAGCGAGATCAACGATCCGGTTGGCGCACACCCCGCAATGACTCCTGTCCGCGAAGATGATACTGACGTCCCGTGCTCCGGGAGGCAACCATGCTTTCGCGCGTATGGAGCGTCATCTTCACGATTCTCGTCGCGCTGCCAACCACGGCAGCCGCCATCACGCCGGAGGCCAAGGCGCTCAACGCCGAGGGTCTTCGCCTGTACAAAGCGAAGAAGCTGGAGGCCGCAGCCGAGAAGTTTGCCCGTGCCATCGAGGCCGACGAGACCTACGCGTTGGCTCACTACAACTATGCGTGTGTGCTCGCGCTGTTTCGCGCGCGAGGAGAGGTCTGCGATCACGACGCTTACCCGTCGACGATTCTCGAGCATCTACAACGTGCCGTGGAGCTCGATCCAAAACGCCGTGCGCGCTTGCGCGAGGACTCAGACCTCGAGTCCATCCACGATACTTTCGGCTACCAAATCCTGAGCGGGCGGAAGGTCACGGATCCCAGAGATCTGCGCGCCATCCTCGTCGCTGTTTCATGGTACGCGCCCGCGCCTGGTGCATATGGCCCGTTGGGCGGCCTCCATTTCGCTGCGAACGGAAAGCTCTCCTATTGGGCTCTGATGTTCAGTGACGACGGGGATGCGCGCCGAGAACACGTGGAGGGGACTTGGACGCTCGAGGGCACTCACATCGAGTTGAAGCTCAAACCACCGGGCCGCAAGGCGAGCCAGATCTTCAAGGGGACGCTCAGCGCCGAAGGCGTTCTGTCGATCGGCGATTTCGGACGGTACACCGACAACGCGGACGAGTGCAGCGCCTGAGCGCCAGCGATCTGCTCGATGGATCGAGCGCGGCTCCGGCCGAAGCAGCCCGCGCGACCGGCCCCGAGCCGGACCGAGATCCTCACCCCAAGGCTCGTCGAACAGCTCCCTAGGGCGTCACCACCCTGGTGAACAGCATGCCACTGTCCGCGGCGGCGTTGACCCGGGTGTAGACCAGCAGGCTCGTGCTGCTCGTGTGGGTCGCGAGCGCCGGCCAAGCTGCGTTGCCTTCGACCTCGAGATCCTCGCCAGGTGAAATGGTGTCGGGTTGCACCGACCGGAGCTTGAGCTGCCACTCGAACCGGCGATCACGCGCGGGGTTTTGGTAGGGAGACACGAAGGCGATCAGACCGCCGCTCGTCACCGCCGGCTCCAAGACGACACGCGCGCTCCCGCTCGTGTTCAGCGCGCCATAGGCTGAGGCACCGGCCACGTCGAGCACCCCAAAGTTCTGAGCGGGCAAACCGGTGCCGCCGCGGCTGCGCGGGTCGGTCCAGGCGAACACGAAGCCCGCACCCAGCGGCGCCACCACTGGGTTGTAGATTCGGCTCTGAGCGCCCACCACGGCCTTGCCCGGCAACACCACGAGCGCGCCACTGCTCAGGTCGAGCACGGCACGCTCGATGAAGTAGCCTTGCTCGCGCCCCGCGGTGCCGCCCCACACGATCATCGCGCGGGTCCCTTGAACCGCGATCTGCACGTGCTGACAGATGGTCTCGCGCAGCACGTTGTGCCCGAAGTCCTCGCCGGCGGCCCATGCGGTGACGTCGGTGACGCGCAGAGGCTCGACGTCCACGGGTTGGCCATCCGGACCCAGGCGCCGCGCGCGCACCACCAGGCCGCGACCCGTAGGCTCGGCCTGACACCACGCGGCCACGAAGCCGTCCGTCGTGGCCGCGACGTCGCCCATTCGAGCGGCCGTCGGCTCGGTCGAGAGCGGGATCCCGGCCTCGTCGAGGACGCTCGCTTGCAGGGTCACGCGTCGCGCGCGAAGCGCATGGTCGCCCGCCCGCATGTCGCTGTACACGACGAGGAAGGTGTCGTGTCCATGGGCCACCGCCGGCTCGAACTGACCACCGGCCGCGCGTGCCACGTCGAAGCCGGACGAATCCATGGAGACGCCGTCGAGGCCCACTCGCGCTGCCCGTACGGCCGCCCGACCACCGGCGCCGGCCTGCCACGTCACCAGATAGCGGTCGGGGGCGGCGGCCACGTCCGCCTGGCGTTGGCCCTCGCTGGCCACCCCCGGGGTCAGTTTGTGGGCGGGGCCGAGCGTGGGCTGCGCCAGCACCGACGAAGACGAGAGCAGCAGAAGCAGCGAGAGCAGGGGCGCGCGCATCAGTCCTCCCGGGTCAGCCGCACCAGGCGCGGCCAGACCGTGTAGCCGAAGTAGCCGTTACCGGCGCCGTCGAAGGTCAAGAAGTGTGGCCAAGTGCCAAAGGGCTTGTTGCGCACGTTGTCACCGATGCACCACTCGAAGCGGTTCTCCGTGTCGGGCACACCCGCCCGGTGGCAGAGGCTCTCGACGGTCATGCTGTCAGGGTTGTAGCGCCGGAAGGTGCGGCCGTCGCCGGCACCGATGTACACATAGCCCGCCTGGTCGATGGTCATGCCGGCGGGGTTGGCCATGTCGAGATTGGCGACGGGGCCATCGGAGAGATACTGGACGGGATCTCGCGTGCCCAGGGCCGCGTGGTTGAGCCACTCGGCCCGTCCTCCCGCCAGCGGCCAACGGTAGAAGGCGCCCGACATCTTGTTGCGCTCCAAGCCGTAAGCCCAGCCACGCGCCTCGTCCACCACGAGGAAGCCGGGTGGGCCACCCATGCCGTCACCCCAGACGCCGGTGTGGTCGAGGCTTCGCTCCTCGAACTCGCCACCAGCGGTCAGGACCACAAAGCCTTGCCAGCCGATCAGGTACAGCGCGCCCGATGCGCCGACGGCGAGCGAGCGCACGCCGAGACCCTCGAGTTCAGGGTGGCGCAGCGTCGAGCCCTCGCCGGTCTCCAGGTCCACCTTACGGATCACGTGCGGCGAGGTGAAGTACAGGTGACGCTCGTCGGGGCTCAGCGCCAGGCCCCCGGCCTGGTAGAAGTCCTGCTCGTACTGCGCCACGTCGGCGGGTCCGTCGACCTCGCCGGGCCACCCCAGGCCCGACAGGGTCTCGAGCCGCATCGTGGTCTGGTCCAGGCGCAGGATGGCGTCGTCCAGGATGTACAGGTAGCGGCCGGCGCGGCTGGCCACCAGCAGACTGAAGTTGCCCAGGGCTGCGATGCCCACCGCGTCGCGGACGCCGTGCGATGCGAGGATGCTGTGGCCGGCGATCGTCTCGGCGCGGTAGCTGGGATGCTCGCCGGGCGCGACGGTCTCACAACTCAGGGTCGCCGGGTTGCAATAGGCGCCGGCCTCGCAGCCCAGCTCGAAGCAGGTCGCGGCTCGGCACTGGCCGGTGCTCGTCTGACACACGCCGGCGTCGAGTGTTTGGCAGTCGTCGTCGTCGTCGCAGCGAAAGCCCGCGCCGTCCGTACCCGCGCTTGCGTCCTCGCCCTGAGTGCGCGCGTCTGTCCGCACACCCGCATCCGCCGACGGGCCGAGCAGGCCCTGTTCGCAGGCGGACATGGAGGTGGCGAGGAGGAGCACCGGCGCCGCAAGGTGGAGGGCGTGCACACGCGCAGCCTAACCGGAGGGCAGAAGAAGTTCAAACGGGCGACGGGAGCATGGTGTTCACCTTGTTGCGCGCATCAACGCGGTCGTTCGTGAAGAAGTGGATTCCGACGAAGCACGTCGATCTGTCCGGGCGTGAGCTGAAGGTCACTTTGCAGCGGAAAGATGGGGAACAGCAGATTGTCGTAGTCGGGACACTCGGAGACTTCGGTGCCTTCGGCGCAGATCGGCGTGTCGGAGATTGGATCCGGCCGACCATCGACGCCGGTCGTGTGGTGGAGCCCGAGGAAATGCCCGATCTCGTGCGCGACGAGCGTGCCCGTGTGGGCGCCGTTGCCCAGAGACTCCACGACGATGCAGCTTCCGTTGCTTCGATGAATGCCGGGTGGACCCGGGATGCCACCCGAGTGGCCATCCGTATAACTCAGGTCCTCGACGACGAAGACGTTGACCGAGACCCCGCGCGGTCCGGGCTCCGAGAGCGTCGCGCACATCCCGCGTGTCTCGACGCCGTCCTCGACCGTATCGTGCGTAGCGTCGAGCAAGACGAACCGGACATCGGCGGTCCGGACTTCCGCGGGCGCGTAGTGCGTGTCGATTCGCTCGAGCAATCTCATGACGAAGGTGCTCGTGCTGGCAGTCTTCACGTCGATGCCGAGTCCAGGGCTGAGGCCGAGCACGAGATCCAGCTGCCCTCCAACTTCCGTCTCGGGCTCGAACAGCACCGAGATCCTGTCGATGCGGCCGGGCAAGGGCTGCAGCTCTCCGAACAGGGTTGGGTCGTAGGTGTTTGGTCGAATGCGCCATCGGCCTGGTTGCGGCCGCCCTTCGACGCGATCCGACGCGGGCACCAGGACCGACACGATTCCGATGTAGTCGACCGCTGGATTCAAAGAGGACGCTCGGTCGGCGGGATCGATGAGCAACGTCCCGTCGGGCGCTTGCAGCGACTCGGCCGTCACCCGCAACCCTTCGTCGCTCTCGAGGACGACCACAAAAGAGGCCAGATTCGGCGGCACATCGAACTCCACGCTCGCCCCGTCGGGGAGCGGTGTGTCGATCGGGCCGAGCTCGAGCGCGGGCGCCGCAAGGCGCCAACGACAGACGGAGAGGTTCGTGTCGATGCCGTAGCGGTGGATCGTCGAGGGCTCGCAAGCCATGCCGTTCGCGCAGGTTCCGCAAGGCTCGGTGCAGAAGCCTTCGTGGCACAAGCCGGAGCCGCAAACATCATCTCGTTGGCACGCGTCTCCGAGCTCGAAGGCCCCGAGCCGCGGCGCACAGCGGAGGACGATAGGTGCATTCGGGTCCGATGGATCGACCAACGCACAACGAGATCCCGGCTCGCAGTCGTCGTTGCTCGTACAGCTCACCTCGCACGCTTCGTTGTGATCCATCTGTCCGCACATCGGATCGGGACAGCCGGCATCACTCCCGCATCCGGAGGGCCAGTCGAGACCTGCTGCACAGCCGAGGCTCGAGCCCGAGGTGAGTCCGCTCAGGACAAACGTAAGCCATCGCCGCCGAGTCATCTTCGCCAGGCCCTCGAGCGTGTTCCGCGGCCGCCGATCAGGCTCCGAAGGCACCCCAGGATTGTGACCTCGGAAGGCGCGGGCGGCAATGCGCCAAGACGTCGCTGTCTCGAAGACGCCTGGAAAACCGTTGGGTAGTGCCTGATCTCCTCAGCGCCGACACCCGATGCGCTCCGTTGCGACCACGACGTCGTCGTAGAGGATTGTCTGGGCGTCCGACACGGTGAGCCCGCGTGCTTCGAGCGCCGCTCGCTTTCGCGCCGTCGTGTCCCGCTCGTAGTAGGCGTCCAGGAAGAGACTCTTGAAGCCAACCGCCTCGCTCGAACGGAAGTCGAATCCCTCGAAAGGGACAGGTGGCGAGCAGGAACTGAACTCACACCCGCTTGTATGGAACTGGTCCCGAAGCCACGTCCCATCGGGGTGGCCCGTCCGGTAGTCCCCGACCAGGACGTCGTCGATCCAGAACGAGAGCTCCCCGTCCATGGCTCCGATGGTGTTGGCCTTCGAGTGGATCTCGACGCAGAACCAGCGGTCGCGCGGAAAGGGACTCTGGCCTGGTGGGCGGAAGACGTTGCCGTAGTGGTACGTGTTTCCCTGGTCGCCGGCACATCCCGGGGTCGTGGAACCGTCGTTGCACCGGCCGGATCGCATCTTGTACCAGTAGACGTAGAAGTTGAGCTGGTCGTCGTTGTTGGCGTCGAAGTCGAACCAGAAGCCGTCGTCCCCGGGAGGGACCGTGTTGGCGAGGCCGCTCGAACCGTAGCCCTCATCTCCTGCGGCAAACCGCACCCAGTGGTGCGGGTTGGGTGCGATCTCCGCGAAACGGGCATAGAAGCGCCAGTAGGCCTCGTCGACGCGACGGTCGAAGGTGACGCGTGTGGACGAAGAGATGTACATCTGTTCGCTCAGGTGGGCCTCGGTCACGGTCGACCTCAAGTACCGGTTTCCGGCGTGGGCCGTCGACGGGTCGGTCTCCAGGTGGAGGTACCGCGTGTCCGCCGTCGGACCGTCCCAGCGGCCCCAACCCGCCTCGAAGTCGTCGGCAAAGAGCACGGCCGGGTCAGAGCCGATGCCTTCGTCATTGGGGTAGCGATCGCTGAGTGTGCCCACGCCCATCATGGGGCCGCCATCGTCGGGCGCTGCCATACCGGAGTCCGGTATGGACGCATCCCGCTCAACTGGAGGGACTGCGCTGTCGCCGGTCTGAGGTGCGGTGGCATCAGCGGGTCGGGATGCACTCGCGTCGCCGTCTTGGGTGTCGCGCGAGCCCACCGTCCCCTCGCATGCGCCCACGATGGGCACGATGAGGAGCGCGATGATCTGGTGTCGATGAACGTATCCCGGTGAACTGAGCATTTCTGTGCCTTCGCAAGGGTAGCGTAGGGCGCGAAGGCCCACCAGCGTCTCGGCCTCTGTCGTGTCGACGTATGGTCCCATGGGGCTGAACAGTGGCATCCTGCAAGCATGCGGAGTCGTCGCACACCACGGATGATCACCTCATGCCTCAGTCTCGCGGGTGCAATGTGCTTCGCGGCCTGCGCGATCGATGAGCCGTCCAGCGCAGACGGAGGCAGCGGTCCTGACGGGTCGGCGCCGACGCGAGACGGTGCGCTGGTTCGCGATGGGAGCCCACTCGGAGACGACGATGGCGGGCCGACCGACAATGGCGGGTTGGCCGATGATGGCGGGTCGACCGACGACCCGCCCGCGATGGTCGATGAGTGCGCGAGCCCAGATACGAACTGGGTGTTCTGCAGCTCGTTCGAGGAGGGGAACCTCGACGTCTGGGACGACTACGATGGCAACCCGGCGGAGTGGAACCAGCTCATCGAGAACCCGGGCCCGTTCGGGCTCGCCGGCAACCACGTCATGCGTCTGCGTGTGCCGCCCGGACGGGGAGGTACGGATCTCGTGAAGGCGCTGCCGAGCGGCCACGACCGACTGTATGCGCGCTGGTATATCCAGTACGAGCCCGGCTTCGATCTGAACGCGCGGAACCACGGCGGCGGCCTGTTCGCAGGCGACCGCAGTTTTCTGGGTCGCTCAGGCAACCGCCCTACGGGGGCTGACTGGTACACCGCGTGGCTCGAGTACTCCACGTCGCGGCACGTGATGTACTCGTACACGTACTACGCCGGAATGTACCAGGACTGCGTCGATCCGGCGGGCTCGTGCTGGGGCGACTCGCTTCCGTGTGTGAGCGGGGGCGCGTACTGCGAGCGGCCGCAACACCTCCCGCGCGGCGAGCTCACGGTGATCGAGACGGGCCGCTGGTACTGTATCGAGCTCCTCCTCGACGGCGGCACCCCCACGCCGAGCGAAGCGGGCGCGAACGGGACGATCAACTGGTGGATGGATGGCGCTCCGGCCGGTCCGTTCGACGACCTGTGGCTGCGTAGCAACGCCGATCTCGACGTGTCGTTCTTGTGGCTGAGCCTCTTCCACCACGCCGAGCACTCAGACGAGGGTGTGATGTACGATCACGTCGTCGTGAGCACCGAGCGCATCGGTTGTCTCTCGGCGCCCTGACGACCCGGTGCGGATGGCGGCGGCGGCACGAGTGACGGATCGCCTATCGTTCTCAGCGGCGCCGGCGCTTCTTGCTCTTCTTGCCCTTCTTACGGTGCTTCGACCCCTTGGTGCGCTTGGAGGCCTTCGCACGTTTCCGAGGCTCCTCCTCCTCGGCGGGCGCTGCCGACGCGGCGGGAGGAGGGCTGGCCGCGGCCACCATGGAGGCCTCGCTCGGCTCCACCTTCGCAGGCGTCGCAGGTTTTGGGGCGCCGAAGGCGTTTCGCGCCTGGCGCTCACGCTTCTTCGCGAGGCCGGTGGGTTCGGGCACCGCGCGACCGATCGCGCTTTCGACGAGCTCCTTGGGCGGGAATGGGCTCGGCGCGAACTCGGGCGGCTGACCGGGCACCGGCGCCGAGCGCTCGAGCGCGGCGGAGATCGCGGCGGTCTCGCTCACAGACTTCGGCATCAGATCGCGGCGGGTGAAGTGACGGGTCTCCACGACGTGCCAGCGCTGCCGCTCATCGAGTCCCGCGGGTGCGACCGGCGACCACGAGACGTAGCCCCCTCCGTACCGCCAATCGACCCAAGCAGCCGCCCAACGGGAATCGGGCGCCCACTGCCAACCGTAGGCTGAGGCGTATGACCAGCGTCCGTAGTGGAAGGTGGCCCAGCCCCACGGGAAGTCGCTGAGAAACACCCAGCCGTCTTCGCTCCAGGCCCAGTGACCGTCGCTCACGTAGGGCACGAATCCAATCCCGACGACCGTGCGAGATGGACGCCAGACCTCGCCGATCCCGTCCACTCTGTCCCAGCTGCCGAACTCGGAGAGCACGGAGTTGAAGAGCGCGCCCCCAGGCGGAGGTGGCGGAGGTGCAGGGGGAGGTTGACTCGCGCAGGCCGCGAGAACGAGGAACCCCGCGAGCGCCGCGCCTCGAACTCCGCTCACCCTTCCGATCACATCTGCGCTCACCATCCCACGAGATACTACCGGAGCCGTCACCGGATCTTCATCCCCCTAACGAGCCGAGGGTGAGGGTCATCGCGGCGCTGAGGTTCGAATACTTGCGTTACCGCAAGGAACGAGTGTGTTGCTGCACACGCGCGTGACGCTCCTTACACCCGAGAGCGCCGTCGTCGATCACCCGCTCCAGTGCCTCGCGTTTCCTGGCTACGGCATCCTCCAATCGTCGCGCAGCTTAACCACGTCCACGAGGTCCACCACTTTCTCGGCGCCTCTCGGGAGATCGATCTGCCCGCTCACGAACCCGCGCACGGCGTCGAAGCGATATCCGCGGGTCGTCTCGGACTCCGTGAGCTCCACACGAATCGCCTCGTCCTTGCTCACCGGAATGCTCTCGCGCGCCTCCATCCGAACCGCATCCGAAACGCGGTTCTCGAGTTTCACTCGGTATGCTTGCTCGAGCTTCTTCGTGCTCGACAGAAAGCCGGGTGAACGATCGAGTTCCTTCAGATCGACCCGATCCACTGCGACGTCTTCGTCGAGCTCCGATCGAGATCCCGATCGGCTCTCCCGGTCCTAGGTAGCTGAGCTCGGCGTCACCCACCTACGAGCCACCGCGATGAGCATGGATGCGCCCGGCCCGGAGCGGATGCTGGGCGAAGTTCGTCGTGGCGACCACCTGGTAGACGAGGCGCGCGAGCTTTGGGATCGTGACCAGCTTCGATTCACCGCGCCCCTGCAGCATCGGGCGCTTGCCCTCGTCTTCGACCGTGGCCGCGAGGAACGCGTGCTCGGCGAGCGACAGACGGAGTCGAGCCCGCCGGAGATCATCGCTGGGAGGGTCCGATCGCTGAACTCGATCCGCGGCGGCGGGGCGCTTCAAACAGAGCGAGCGACATCGGTGTGCCGTCGTTGCCGCTCGAACGATGCGCAGAGCTCAGGGCCTGCTGCCCCGCGATCGCCTCCCCTCGGGCGGGGCAGGCGGTGCGAGGTCCATGGACTTCGGCTGCGCGGATTGCGATGAATCGCTCGACCGACGGCATGGCTCGAAGTAGGCACCTTCCGATGACTTCGCCAAACAAGAAAGTGGATGCATTTGTGGGCCGGGCCAAGCAGTGGCAGGGCGAGATCCAGAAGCTGAGATCGATCCTCGTCGATTGCGGGCTCGACGAAGACCTAAAGTGGGGAAAGCCGTGCTTCAGCTTCGAAGGGAGCAACGTGGCGATCATCCAACCCTTCAAAGCGCACTGCGCCCTGCTGTTCTTCAAGGGCGCCCTGCTCGAAGACAAACGCGGCTTGCTCAGAAGCCAGGGTGCGAACACACAGTCCGCGATGCGTCTGGAGTTCACCAGTGAGGCGCAGGTCCAGAAGTCCGTGCTGAAGTCCTATGTAAGCCAAGCGATCGCTGTGGAGAGGGCCGGGCTCGTGGTCGACTTCAAGGCCAAGCGTGAGCTCGAGCTTCCCGAGGAGCTGCTGCAGATCTTGAAGAAGGACCGTAAGCTCGCGAAGGCGTTCAACGCATTGACCCCTGGGCGGCGGCGGGGCTACGTCCTCCATTTCACCGGCGCGAAGCAGTCGAGCACCCGCACCTCGCGGATCGAGAGGTGTGTCCCCAAGATCCTCGCTGGCAAGGGCATGAACGACCGCTAGCGTTCATCCCCCAACCCCTGCCCGAGCGAGACGACCGAGACGCGAGGTGCGCATGCCGTCGCGCTCCGGCGTCCTCGGGCGCTCGACGTTCCCGAAATCGATGAGGTTCGAGCTCTCGTCTGGCTTCACCTTGCCCGCAGATTACTGTTGGTCACGCGCGCCGGCATGCAAGAGGATGAACTCCTCTACGGCAGCGCGGATGGCAGCCTCTTCGACAGCCAGCAAGAGATGCCCACCCCGCTGGAATCTTCGGAGCTCGGCTCCGGGGATGTGGGCCGCGGCGAACTCGGCGTTGTGAAAGAGCTGAAGTCCGTCGTCTTCGGCGTGGAAGATGAGCGTCGGGGCGCGAACCAGGGAGACCCACTTGTTCGGCATCTCGGCGGTGTTGTCGAAGACAACCCCGGCCGAACGAGGAGCCACCGGGTTCATGAACTCGATCAACTCCTCCACGAGTTGCCTCTGCCTGGCGTCGAGACCGGCGGCCACTTCCTCGTTGGCGCCCATGAGCTGCATGAGCTGCCGCTCGAGCCAGGTGCTGGCCAGCCAGTAGAGGAGGTCGTGGCTGAAGACGGTGGTCAGCATATTGCCCTTTTGGTTCGCCTCCGATTGGACTTCCGCCGCCGACGATGCGACCCCGGCCGAGACGAGAATCAGGGAGGAGACGCGATCCGGATGGAGGGCGGCCAACAGGATGGCCGATGGCCCGCCGTGTGAGAGCGCCACGACCGCAGCTCTTTGAACACCGAGGTGGTCGAGCAGATGGGCGTAGGCGTGCGCTTGCTCCGAGAACGTCGCCCCGCTGGGAGCCGTCGACCTCAGATAGCCGAAGCGGGAGGGAGCGATCCACCGGAACGCCTCCCCGAGCGTCGCCTTGGCGATGAGCTCAGCTTGGTCAAAACCGCCGCCGCTGCCGTGGATCACCAACACGTCGGGACCGGTCCCGCCCTGGGTGAACTCGAGTTTGCCGTAGGGCGAGCTGATGAGGTGGCTCTTGTTGGCGATGCGCTCGTAGGCTCGATCCATGTCCAGCCGGTACTGGACCGCCAACGCCGCGAGCGCCGCCGCTGCCGCCAGTCCGGCCACCAGGAGTCCGCGCATGATCGGCCTAGACATGGGCCCTACTGGGAGATGAAGCCGCCGTCGGCGAGGAAGACGCCGCCGGTAGAGTAGCTGCTGCGCGGGCTCGCGAGAAAGAGCGCCATCTCGGCGATCTCCTCGTTCTTTCCGTAGCGACCCATCGGCACCTGCGCGGTGAACCCGGCCTTAACCTTCTCGGCGTTGCCAGGGGAGGCCAGCTCTTCGATCGAGCGCATCATCCGGTTGTCGATCGGGCCGGGCGCGATGGCGTTGACCCGCACTCCGAGGGGCGCGAGTTCGATGGCCGCCGCCTTCACCAGACCGAGCACCGCGT
This sequence comes from Deltaproteobacteria bacterium, assembly GCA_011526105.1. GTDB lineage: Bacteria > Myxococcota > Kuafuiibacteriia > Kuafuiibacteriales > Kuafuiibacteriaceae > WYAZ01. The sequence continues at coordinate 25,188 of WYAZ01000011.1, forward strand.
GTTTGCTGGCGACGTAGGCGCCCAGCCCGGAGGAGCCGACGAGGCCGGCCACCGACGAGGTGACGATGATGCTGCCGCCGCCGCGCTTGGCCATGAGGGGCGCCGCCGCCTGGATGCCCAGGAACGGACCCCTTACGTTGACGGCCAGCACGCGGTCGAACTCCGCGATCGGATAGTCGACCAGCGGCTTCACCACCCCTTCGATGCCGGCGTTGGCGAACAGGATGTCGACGCCGCCGAAGGCCTCGACCGCGGCTTTGGCGTAAGCCGCGGCGTGGTCGTGTTTGGAGACGTCGGCTGCGAAACCCACGACGCTCGGGGACTCGAGCCGCTTGACCGCGGCGTCGACCATGGCCTGGTTCAGGTCGACGAGCAGCACTTTTGCGCCTGCCTCGAGGAGTTTCTTGGCGGTCGCGGAGCCAATCCCCCCGCTGCCTCCGGTGACGATGGCGACCTTGTTTTCGAGTTGCGTTTTCATGGCCAAGGAGAGGAGCAACAACCGTGCGAGGCCCTCGCGGGTCGGTCGCCTGGACAGTCGCCGCAATCGGTGCTCCATCGACCGGCGCGTCGCGCAGTGCTTGCGGCTTGGCCTGAAAGCAGGTGGCTCACGACTTGCGCGTCGACCCGAGGCCGCCGAACACAAGCCGCGAGAACGCGGAGGGCGCGGGTGCGAAAGGCCGCTTTTGGAGACTCAGCGCGCCGGGGCTTCGACCGCATCAGACACCAGGATCTGACCTTTGCAGTTGCCGCGGCCCATGCCGGCGTCCCCGTAGCGCGATTGCGGCGTACGCACCCCGTTGACCCCGGTCCCCTGGGAGGAGAGGCAGATTCCGGCCGAGGGTAGCTCGGTCGCTCGATATCGCCGGGTCACGTCGGGGTTGCCGACGTAGGCGTGGGCCGTCGTGTACCGCATGACGCAGCCTTCGTAGCCCGAGTGCTGGGCCCCCTCGACTCCGAGCCAGAGGCGCACGTTGGCCTGGGCCTGCGGCTGGGTCAGAAGCGCGAGGTAGTTGGCGGTCACCTCGTTGTTGGGTTCAGTGAAGACGCGGATCTTGCTCTCCCCACGCGTGTTTCGCTCCGCCACTTCGCCGTCACGGTCGACGACCCAGGCAACGATCTCGTCTCGCTCTGGTCCGTGATGCCAGACGTTGACCGCATGCAGAAGCTCGTGGGCGACCACCTGGTTCCTCTCGGGCAGACTCAGCAACGCCCAGTCCGACATGAGCCGAATCTGGGAGATCTTCTTTGGATTGCCCGGTCCGCCGACCGCCTGGCCTAGGATTCGCGTGGTCCCGGCTTCTTGCGCACGCGCATCACCCATCGTGACCAGCAGTCCGTGTTGGTCGGTGGAGCCGGCGCCTTCGCGTCGGTTGGCGTTGATCACCCGCGACAACGGGAGCTCGGCCGCGGTGAGACGTGGGTGTACCACCAGCCGGGTGAGCCGCTTGAAGAGGGCGAGTCCCGACGCTGCGGCCTCGAAGGCGCGCACGAACAGATCCTTTCTCTCCGGATTCCCGCCGACGTGCTGACCGTCCTCATAGAAGCCTCGATACTCCTGATAGAGCGACAGCCCATCCCCGTTGGTTCCATCACCGGGCGGATCACTCTCGTCGTCCGCGTCATCGGCGGCCCGGACCCCGGCGCCTTCCTTCCAGGCGTCGGCGATGTGCGAGTCCTCGGCCCGCTTCGGCAGCCGGAGTCCGGTGGTGCCCGCGACCTTCGCCTTACCTTCGAGCGTTCGGCCGTCTTCGAGCGTCACCGTGACCTCTAGGTTCGCCCAACCACCCCAGTCTCGCGGGGCGATGCGCACCCCGTCGCTGACCCCGCCCGTCACGTTGCGCTCGAGCGTTTGAGCCTCGGCCCCGAGCGTGACTGGGTCACCCGGGTCCGCCTCCAACTCGAGGTCGGGGCGCGTGTCGTTCGCGTCGGCGGGGAAGTTCATCGCGATGCCAGGCTCGCGCGAAGTCTCGACGAGCTTCCAGTTCCAGCGACGGGCCTCCACCGAAGGCGCCTGCCCAGACGTGGTGACGATCTTGGCCTCGATGTTCAAGGGCGCTCCGGCGCTTCCGTCCTTGTTGGCCCGCGGTCTCCACGTCTTGTAGGCCTCGGACTCGTCGATCTCCAGCTTCAGCTCTTCGACCGAGTCGGGGACGATCCGAACCTGCAAGTCCCCTTGCACGCGGGTGGCCTCTTCGATCGTGGGCTGCTCCGGATCGACCTGCTCCTCGGACCGGTAGCTCCCGGACAAGGTCGTGCCGCTGGCGGGATAGGCGAATCGATGGAGCACGGAGTGACCCCAGCTCTTGCCTGATACGCCATCGATGATCTCTTCGTCCGGACAGCGATTCGTGGTCCGGCGATCAACGGTGAGGGAAGGGTTGCCCAAGTTGAGCTGAAATCCGTCTGCATAGAGGTCCAGGCGCGCGGAGTTGGCAAGGACCGTCGGGGAGGCCTGGCTATCGATCTCGACCTCGGTGATACACGTGCCGTCGCGCAGGCCGATGACCCCGCTAAATCGGTAGTGCACGTTGATGGTCGGCGTGCCGATGAAGCTGTTGTTGTCGTTCGGCCGTCGTGTGAGGACCGCCATCCCCGAGGCCACCACGTCCACCGTCCACCTGGCGTTGTCCGAGCTATAGGATCCGCGCTCGGTGAAGTCGAAGGTGACTCGCCAGCGTTCGACGGCGCGGATGTCGTCCGACTGCGCGTAGGCAGAGCCGGCGAAGGCGATGAGGAGGGTAACGACAAGCAGCTTGATGCTTCTCATCGCGCCCCCTCCTCGAGCTGACGCAAGATCGCGGCCTGCACCCCGAGCGTGGTGACGGGTGGTTCATCGGCCGCCGGAAACTGCGACTGGAACTGGGCGATCGCGGTGCTGGTGGTGGTGAGCGCCTCGAGGAGCCGGCCGTTGGCCGCCAGCGCGGTGGCTCGCCAATTGAGGAGCGTAATCGAGTCGGGGTCGGCGAGCAGCGCGGCCTCCGCGAGGGCGAACGCGGCGGCGGCGTCTCCGCTGGCGAGCAGGCTCTCGAGTTCGAGGGCAGCCTTCGCGATGCGGGCCCGCCGAGCGTCCGGTCCGACGAGGGGCGGCGGGTCGACGACATAGAGCTCGAGCTCGCGAGTACCTTCCCCCCAGTGCAACTCACCGCGATAAGTCCCCAGCGGAAAGGTCGCGGTATGATTCGCACCGGCCCAAAGGCGCACCTCGGCGCTCGCTACGTTGGCACCCAGCGCACGACTCGCGTCGTCCGCGTCGATCTTCTGGAGCGACCAAGCCTGCGCGGTGCCGTCAGGGCTCAGAAAGCGCAGCTCCAGCGAAGCGTCGGGGATGGGATAGCTTCGGTCCGGCTCGTCGTCGAGCGTGGCGGTGACTCGGACGATGAGCGGCCAGCCGCGAACGATACGCGGCTCGGCCTCGTGGTTGATGACAAGGCCGAGCACGAGAGGGCTCGGAACTGGCTCGGGCTCCGTGCCGCCGTCGGCGGCAGCTGCGGCGTCCATTGGGACCTGGGCGTCTAGGACCGGGCCGTCGCCGTTCGAGCAGCCGAGCCCGATGGGAATCAGGACCAGGAGAAGGGCCGCGTTGAGTGTCGCGAAATGCTGGTGGAGGAGTGGGCGGACGAAGTGCACCGAAGGAAGCTACCGAACCGCCGATGGCGAATCCAGCTCGCGCCGAGGACTCGAGCAGCACGGCGCAGCGCCTGGTGTTTAGGGTACGAAAAATTTGTGCAAGCTGAGTTGACGGAGCGTGCCCGGGTTCACATTGGCGTCTGGCGTTCCGCTGGACAGAACTCTATGCCGCCCGCTGCTCGCCCTGACCGTGGGCGAGTGCCGACGGGCTCTGCCGACCGACGATCGCCGGGGCCTCCTGCACGAGATCGTCGCGAGTGAGCGCGTCGACCATGAACAGCGCAAAATCGATGCGACGCGTGAGGTTACTTTCGAGGATGGGATCGCCGACATGTCGGCTCCACACCGGCAAGCCCTGGCTCTCGCCCTCTTCGAGATCGCTGCCGCGCACGACCGTCCACTCCTTGTCGCTCTCGAAGATCCGTCGAGTGGCCTCGATCTGATCGTCGAGATCGACCAAGCGGAAGAGCTTCGCCACCGCCCCGAAGACCTTTACCATCAGCCTGTGCTGTGTCGTGTAGACGTCCTTGCCGTCCCGCGTGATGTGCCATCCACAAGAGAAGATCAGGCGCGCGTCGGGTTCAGCGAAGTCGAGCACCGCCTGCGCAGTGCCGGAGGCGTAGTGCTTCATGCCCCAAGGGACGAGTACGGTCAGCACGCCGCCACAGCCTCTGACCGCGCGCTCGATGACCCCACGATCGTCGGTGTCGCCGGGCAGGACCGTGATCTGTCCCTTGAACTCGTCGAGCTTGCCCACGCTTTGTTCTCGGCATACGGCGACCACTTCGTAGCCGCGATCGAGCGCATGCTGAACCATGTACTTCCCGAGCTTTCCCGAGGCTCCAATGATGCAAACCTTCATGTGGTGTCTCCTTTGGAGGCGCGACCGTCCATTCAACCGCGGCCGTACGTGCCTTCTAACGAAGCTCCGCCGCGATGACCACCCCTGGGTGAGCGCGCTGACCTCCCGCTGTAAGGCTCGGTAAGCCCTGTCGACGGGCGGAGCTGCGATAAGAGGAGCATGAAGAGGGTCAAGCTTCTCGCCGGCCTGTGGATTACGAGCCTCGCGATCGGTGTGGGGTGCGCCGGGGGTTACGACCCAACGGAGGAGACCCAGGAAGCCGCCACGGCAGACGATTCGATCGGCCACTACGCGGTCGTGACGAGGGAACTCGAGATCTGCGGCGAGGCGCGTGTGTTCCTCGAGGTCCTGCCGGAGCAAGACGGGCTCTCGGTCGAGGAGAACGAGCTCGATCTCGACGGCCTCGTCCTACGCATCCCGGGCTCGATCAGGGCACTCCCCGGATCACGCGTGCGCATGGCGCGACGAGTGGGAGCGCTGCCGGCCCTGAATCGCCCGCTCTTGCCGCGTCCACCTCCCCTGGGCCACTCGCCCGAGATCATCGATGCCTACTGCGCCGAGGTCGGGCGGTTCGATGCGGCGATCGCAGCGCGCGGTCGGCTCGAGCTCATGGGTGAGTTGTTCCAGCTTCGGCTGAACGCTGCGGACGACATCGAGCTCTCGAGCAGCGATCGGGATGTGGCGGTGGCGCAAGACGAGCCATTCGTGGTGTCGAGTCCGGCCTCGAGACCGGCCGACGCGATCGATCAACTGATCATCTATTCCCCTGGCTTTCGCGCCCAGGCCGAGCGGCTCGAGGCCCTGCGGCGGGCGTCGGGGCTCATCGCCAAGATCATCGCCGTCGAGGAACTGCCGGGCTATGACGCCTCAGAGCCCGTGCCCACCGAGTGTGAGGGGAACTTCCTGTCCGAGTGCTACCAGCTCCATGGTCTGACGCTCCAGGACGTTCAGCAGAGGGACGTCGGCGCGCTCTTCGGCATGGTCTCCGCAGCGCCGATCGCGGGGCCGACACCAGAGCGCGTGGCCGATGTCGCGGGACTTGCGCGCGCAGAGATCCGCCGCTCGAAGCGAGCAAGCCCGAGCCTGCGCTACGTGGTGTTGCTCGGAGATCCGCAGCGTCTTCCCGCCCGCTTCACCAGCCGAAATGCCTACGGCCAGCAGAGCGATCGCGTCTTCACCCTACCGAGCGACTTCTACTTTCAAGAGCCGTTTCGACCGTGGGCCGCGACCGGACGCACCAACTACGCGCCGAGCTCGCAGATGGTCTGGCCCTGTGGCTCGACGCTGTGCGCGACACCGAACCTCGACTGGGACACGAGACACTTTGTCTGGCCGGTGAGCTTCCCCTTCGCGCGGACCTTCGTCGATCCATTCGCATGGGGTCCGGGACAATACACGGCGGAAGAGCTCGCGCGCATGATCGCCGTGGGCCGGATTCATGGTCGAGATCAGGGCGAGGTCAACGCACACCTCGACAAGCTCGAGGCTTGGGAGGCGCAGCCGCGTGCGCTGGTGGGTCAGGCCATCGTGTCGGTCGCGGACGCGGTGTTCACGAAGGCCGATCTCCAGGCTGTGAAGAACCAGCTTGGGCGCTTCGAGTTCTTCGGCGAGGGCTTCGGGAGTGGCTACCTCACAGAGAACATCCCGGCGCACTGCGTCGCGTCCCGTCCCCCGGTCAACGACTGGGAAGCGCCGGGGTGGGATGGCATGTGGGGCCTCCAGTCTCAGCCCGATAGCTGCAAGGTCTCGGACCCTGCGCGCCCAGGCTTCGCGTTGCCTGCGCCCGATGAGCTGCTCGCCCACGCCGGATCTCAGGGCTTCAGCGTGTTGATGATCGAGGGTCATGGCAGCAGCCAGACGATAGGGCTCAACACACACGAGTTCAACAAACGTCCGCGGCGCCAGTACTCGGTTCCGCTCCCCTTCGATCCCAACAGCCTGGACCACGACAACGTCGATATCGCCGCGATGAGCTTCGGGGCCGGCCGACCGAGCGGCCTGCTCGTCAGCAGCGCCTGCGATCCGGGTGAGTATCTCGGCGGGTACACCGCGACCTCGGTGATGGCGGAGAGGCCGAGCTTCGGCGAGTACTTCCTCGCGATGCCGGGCGCGGGCGGCGTCGGCGCATTCGTCAACTATCTCGAGGGCTGGTACGGCTCGGACCCGCGCTACGAACTCCGCTTCGTGACTGCGCTGCGGGCGATGCACAACGCGGGCACCAATCGCATCGGCGACGCGATCCTCAGCACCCACGGCGCTCTCCTGCTGAACCCCGTCGGCGGGCTTCGCTACCAGGTCCTGAATCGGCACTTCTTCGGCGATCCTGCGACAACGATTGGGGCGCGACGGCAGCTCCCAGTTCACGACTGACGACGGTCACGGCCGCTCAAACGAATGGAGGATTCCAATGAACAAGAGACTCGCACTCGCACTCGCACTCGGCCTGGTCGCGGTGTGGACGTCCGAGCGGCCGAGTGCCGCCGAGACGCCGATTCAGGCGCTGCGCTGTTACGTGAACCTGGCGTGTTTTGGAAACACCGCCGTTGCCGACGAGCCGGAGAACTTCCTGCGGCTCGTGGACCACTACTACGCGGTTCCGCCCGCGAGTCCGGTCCCCAAGCTCTCCGAGATCCGCGCCAGCGCTCAGGCTCGGTTCCTCGCCTTCGAGAAGAGCTGCAACGCCAAGCGCTATGCGCTCACCAACCTGCCGAGTGACCTGAGTGCGGCCTGGAACGCGGACACGCGGGACATGTACACGGTCGTGGCCACGAGCTGCTTGCCGGCCCAGGAGTGCTCGGGCGTCGGTGGGCCCTGCAGTCGGCACACGGACTGCTGCTCGCCCGACGGGGCTCGGCCCAGCGACCTGCGCTGTGATGCGATACAGGGATCCTGCGTCGCGACCCGCGCCCTGCCGAGCCCCGATCTCGACGACTGAGTTCACCCGTTGGCAGCCACGGAGTTGTGTGACCTGCGAATTCCTGCTTCTGTGGGGACGTGAGCCGCTGCTGTTTTCTCGTCGCGCTCGCGGGTCTGGCCTGCGACGAGACCCGAGTCGCGCTCACGTGGCCAGAAGCCATAGACGTCGGTTTTCTCGTCGTGGTGCCGGAAGGCTGGAGCGGTGCCCCCGGGGACCTCGAGATTGAGGGACCCGCGCCTTTGGAGTCCACGCCTCGGGTTCAGCTCCAGGCTCCACCGGACGCCCGGGTCTTCGTCGTTGGCCTCGAAGAGGAGCCGGCGCGGTCTGCGCACCCTCGGGTGACCGACCTTGGGGCTTGGTCGATGACCACCAGGTCGCCGGAGCTGGCAGCCGAGCCGCGCTGCGAGGGCGAGGGATGGGTTCACGGGGACCGAGTGCTCGAGGTGCCGCTCACGGAGCCGGCACTCGGCGCGAGCACCTACGAGCTGAACCCGAGTTCTTCCAAGCTCGAGGTGATCCCAGAGGTGCCTTTCGCTTCGGCGGTGAGCTTCCGCGCGTCGCTTCGGCCTTGTTTGCAAGGCCAACGCTTGGTGGCCGAACCTTTTGCCGACGGTACCGACGGCAGTGGTCCAGAGGATAGATACTTTCAGGTTCGATTCGTCGACGACGAGGTCATCGTCTTGCTTGGGTACGGAGTGGTGACCGCCATGCAGAGAGGTGATCGCTTCGAAGAGCGCAGGCGGATCCAACCCAGCGCATTCGGTCTCCCACCACCTTCCCCGTCGAGCAGCTGGACCTTTTCTGCGTTTGCGCTCTCTGGCACGAGCTCGGCCGCGTCCGGAGTCGTCGCCTTGTCGCGGAGGGGCACGGAACCCGACCGCTTCTTTGAGGCTCGGGTCTTCGCCGTTCAGCTCACGAGCACCGGTTTCGTACCGGGTCCGGAGTTGTGGCGGGATATCGCGCCCCCCGAGGGGAGCCGTCGAAGCGTTCGTAGGCTCGCCATCGATCCTCCGCAAAGCTGGGTGGGCGTCGGCTTTGGCGTCCTGCTGTCCGGGGCTGGGTTTGAAGGCGCCCCGCGGGTCTATGATCGACCGATCAACTTCGACGCAAACTTCTTGCTCACGACCGGTTCCGCGGAAGCTCCGTTCATTCTCGGCGGGGGGAGCTTTATCCAGTCTTTCAATCCCGCGTTGGGCGAGACCGGCCTCCAAGACCTCGCGTTCGAACCCCCTCCGGGCGGTTCGGACAGCATCGATGGCTTGAGCGTCTCGGTGGGCCCGGCTGGGGTCGGGCTCCAGGTGGCCTTCTCGGCTCCCGAGCTTGGGCGGCGCTCGGCCGAGACCGGTCGGTGGAGCTACCGGCGCATGTGGTCGGACGAGGGCGAAGCGCGCTGCATGCAAAGACGCTACTGTGGTCGGCCCGAGGCGAGCCAGCGTGTCGAGTTCGTCAGCGATGGCCCGATTCGCCCGGGCTCCACGATGGTGGTCGCGCCGGCGAGTTGCGCGAGAGTCTATCTCGTGGACGAAGAGGAGAGCTGCGCGATCTCGGTCCCTTTCGAACTCGGTCCCCCGGTAGGCCCGGATGGCGTGGACCCGGCCACCCTCTACGACGCGGATCGACGAGGCAACGCGCTGGTCTTGGCCGGCGGGACACATGTCCTCGAACTGCACGTCGAATGAGCGGCGCCCCCAACGGTCAGGACCACGAGCAGAGCATGAACCCCTCGAGCCCCGACGATCTCGGCTTCGCTGAGCCGCTCTATCTCGAGTATCTCGAAGATCCGAACTCGGTCGACCCGACAGCGCCCCGTGTCTGATCAGCTTCGATGGCGGAGAGAGGGACGGGTTGCACTCCCAGACGCGACCGGCTGCAGCCCGAGGCGTCGTGCCATGTGGTGGAGGTTGCCTCTCGCCATCCCGAGCTCTCGAGCCGCCGCCGCCCAGTTGCCTCCGTGAGCTTCGACCGCGCGAGTGATCATGAGGCGCTTCGTCTCGACAACGGCCTCCTTCAGCGTCTTGCCGACGAGTGTGACCGCAGCGGCGTCGGTCGGGGCCGCAATGACGGTACCCGGCACCGCGGCACGGGCCTCGCCTTCGAGATGCGCCGGACCGATCACCGTAGGGGCGCCACGCCGGACGCCCGCGCTGGCTCGAAGAACCGCACGGCCGAGCAAGTGGTCGAGCTCGCGCACGTTGCCCGGCCAGTTCGCCGCGGTGAGCGTCTGCCTCGCGGCGTCCGTGAGTCGCAGCGGCCCCAGGCCCAGACGCCGCCGATAGAGATCGAGGAAGAAGCCTGCCAGCAGGGGGATATCGGATCTGCGCTCGCGCAGCGGTGGGACGTGAATCGGGTACATGTTCAGGCGGTGGAACAGGTCTGCTCTGAACCGGCCTTCGTCCACCTCTCGCCGAAGATCTCGGTTCGTCGCCGCGACAACTCGGACGTCGACCCGCATCGGCCGGTCGGAGCCCACGCGCTGGATCTCGCCCTCTTGCAGCGCGCGCAGGAGTTTTGGCTGAACCGAGGGTGGAAGCTCCCCCACTTCGTCGAGAAAGAGGGTGCCTCCATCCGCGACCTCGAACTTCCCCGCTCGATCGGCGTCGGCGCTCGTGAAGGCCCCTCGGATGTGGCCGAAGAGCTCGCTCTCGACGATGGTCTCTGGCAAGGCTGCGCAGTTGACGTAGATGAGCGGCTCTTCCCTTCGCGCGGAGGCTCCATGCACCGACCGAGCGACGAGCTCCTTGCCCACCCCGGTCTCACCGGTCACGAGCACGGAGAAATCAGACTGGGCGACGAGCTCGATCTCTCCTCGGACCCGCTGGATGGCGGGGCTCGTTCCGAGGATCTGCCCTCCGCCGTCGCGGGCGGCCGCGTCTCGCTGCAGAACACGCGCGACACGCTGGTGCCGCCGGGAGGCGCGCTCGAGCGCCTCGAACATACGCCCCGTCCTCATCGCCGCGCCGGCAAGCGCACCGAGCATCCACAAGAAGCGCTCCTCGATCGCATCAAAGGCCCCAGGTTCGAGCGCGTCTGCCGTCAAGACGCCGACCACCTCATCACCCTCGAGCAGCGGGCAGCCGAGGCAAGCGTGCACGTCGCGGGTCGCATCGGGGTTGACGAGCAGCAGACCGTCGTAGGGATCCGGCAGCGGGCTGTCGGAGGGGAATAGAACCGGCGCGCCCTTGGCCACGACGACATCGAGTCGCGGGTGTTCTCGTCGTCGGAACCGCCGACCGAGGATCTCTGGCGCCAGCCCATGCGTGGCGATGGGCACCAACTCGTCGCCCGTCAGTTCGAGCACCGCGGCCGCGTCACACGGAATGACCCGGCGCAGAGCGTCGAGGAGCCGCGAGAGGCGGTCGCTCGAGGGAAGCGACGCGGTCAGATCCAGCGCCATCGAAAGAAGCGCGTCGTCCTGCAGATCCATGGTGTTATGCATAGCAGAACGCGGTTATGGATACGATAACCAATGGCCTGTTCTGTATTCGATAACAACTCCGCATAAATAACTGTATTCACTCCATATGCGTCCTGGCCCACGACCTGCACTCAACGCGTACATGGACCTCAACAAGGAGACAAACATGATCAACACGGACGAGACGCTCGGCGCGCTGGCCACGCTTCATCCACAGGCCACCGCGGTCTTTCTACGCCATCGCCTCGATTTCTGCTGCCGCGGCGGACAGAAGCTCGCGGCGGCCTGCGAGGCGGCCGGGATCGACCCCTCCGTGGTCGCGGCCGAAATCGCGGCCCTCGTCGAGGGCGGACCCAAGGACGAAGCCGTTCGATGGGACACCCGGGCGCCAGAGGAACTCATCGAGCACATCCTGAGCCACTACCACGAGCCGCTTCGCCACGACCTTCCGGCGCTCGTGCAGGCGGCGCGCAAGGTGGAGCGAGTGCACGGCGACAAGCCGAGCTGCCCGAACGGGCTCGCAGACCACCTCGAAGCCATTCACGCTGATCTCCTCAGCCACATGGCCAAGGAGGAGCAAGTTCTCTTTCCCGCCCTGCGTTCGGGCGGCCGAGGTCAGGCCATTCACATGCCGATTCGGGTGATGATGCAGGAGCACGATGATCACGGCACGAGCCTGCGTCGCACGCGCGAACTCACCAACGACCTCGAGCCACCGGTGGACGCTTGCGGGACCTGGCGTGCGCTCTACTCCGCGCTCGAGCAGCTCGAGGCCGAGCTCATGCAGCACATCCACGTAGAGAACAACGTGCTCTTTCAGAGGGCGCTGAGCGTCTGAAGCGAGGGGAGAAGGAAAAGGGGAGGCGAACATGAGCGACATTCTCAAACACGTAGACGTTCAAGTGCACTGTCAGCAGTGCGGAGACTTCATTGTTTCTGCGGACGTCATCGCCGAGAGCCAGAGAATGCTCGAAGAAGGCTGCCCCGGCTCCCCCTATGAATGCACACCCGAGCTGTACGCCACCCTCCTCGATCGCTCTCTGCTCGAGAAACTGGCGCTGAGCTGGCAGGCTGTCGAGCGAAGTGCCCGCAAGCAAGGGACCAGCGTGCAAGTCGCCAGCCGCCTAAAGCTCGACATCACCCTGAGTTCGTCCGAGAAAGAACGGAGAAATACACCATGACCCAACTAAAGACACCAGATGCGAACGCGAGCTTTGACCTCGTCGCCATGGCTTTGGAGCTACAGAAAGAAGCGACGTATCAGCGGGAGGGTCAGACCGCCCGTACCTTGCTTCGAGCCCCAGACCTGCGCATCGTGCTCGTCGCCTTGAAGGCCGGAAGAAAGCTCGCGGAACACCAGGCCCAGGTGACCGCCTCGGTGCACGCTTTGAGCGGTCATCTCCGCTTGAAGTTGACCGATCGAAGCGCGGAGCTCCCGGCCGGACAGATGATCGTCCTCGGACCCGGCCAGGCCCACGACGTGTACGCCGAGAGCGACAGCATCTTTGTGCTGACGCTCGGGTGGAATGCGCCTCAGTAGAGATGAAGCGCGATCGAAGGCTTTGGCTCCTGAGCGACGACCACCATGCGGCCCTCGTGCTCGCGCGTCATGCGACACGAGCCGGCGCGGGTGAGGGCTCGAGGTCCGCCCAAGAGGTCTGGGCCGAGGTGATGACGCGTTTCGAGCAGGAACTGAATGCGCATTTCGAACTCGAGGAGCGTCTCTTGCTCCCGGCCGTCGAGCGTGTCGGTGAGTCGGCACTGGCCGAACGTACGCGAGACGAACACGCTCAGCTTCGGAGACTCGTGACCGGCGTGCCGGGACCCCTCGAGACTCGCCTGTCCGAGTTTGGCGCTCTGTTGCGGGACCATGTCCGTTTCGAGGAACGTGTCCTGTTTCCCGCGGTGCAGGAGAGGTTGGGGCAGGAGACACTCGAGGCCATCGCCGACGCCAGCCAACGCCTGCGGTCTGACCGCGCCCTCTCTTGACAACTTCGGAGTCCTAAGTTAGACCTGCGCCATGACCAAGAATCACCCCTCCGGCTTCGGGGAGGACTCCGAGCCGGTGGCCAGCCGCATCGCCACCGGTCTGCACAAGATCGGGCTCGCGATGAAGCAGCAGAGCTGGCAGCAGGCCAACGAAGAAGGCATCTCCGCGACGCAGGGGCAGATCCTGGCCGCGCTTTTGGCCCACGGGTCGCTCACGGGCACGGAGCTCAGCGCGCGCTTGGGGGTCACGCTCCCCACGATCAGCGACTCCGTTCGTGTGCTGGTCGAAAAGAAGCTGCTGCGCAAGTCACCCGACCCCCGCCACCCCCGGGCCAGCCTGCTCGCCCTCACCAGGAAGGGCGAGACCCTCGGGGCTCGAGCGCGTTCGTGGCCCGAGTTCATGGCGGGTGCGGTGTCTGACCTCTCGGCCGATGAGCAGCGCGTCTTCTACCGCGGGGTCGTGAAGATGATCCGGACTTTGCAGGAACAGGGGCTCATCCCGCTCAGCGGCATGTGCGTGACCTGCACCCACTTCAGGGCGCACGTGCGCCGCGGGGAGGCGCCACACCATTGCGCCCTCGTCGACGCACCCCTCGCGGGCGGGGACCTGCGTCTCGAATGCCCGGAGCACGAGCTGGCCGCCGAGACCGCACGCAAGCAGCTCTGGGAGCAGTTCATGTCGCCGGGCTGAGCAACCCGCCCACTCGCACATCAACCAACTCCGCGGCCACGAAGGCCGGCGGACACAGCGGAGCTCTGCTCCGAGAATGGGGACAACAGAATGACTCAGATCCATGGATACACCGCCGGTACGTCCGCGGTCGCCCGCTCACCGGTGACGCTCGAGGACTTCGAGAAGATGAAGGCGAGTGTTCTCTTCGGGGCGGACGATACGAAATACCTCCGCATGTCGCTCGACATCGTCAAAGAGCAAGTCGAGGCGATCCTCGACGTTTGGTACGGCTTCGTCGGCAGCCAGCCGCACTTGCTCGCTTCGTTCACGAGCAAGGCGAACGGCAAGCCGCTGCCGGAGTATCTCGGCGGGGTGCGCAAGCGTTTCGGACAGTGGATCCTCGACACCGCGCGTGCGGAGTACGATCAGTCCTGGCTCGACTACCAGCATGAGATCGGCCTTCGTCACCATCGAATCAAGAAGAACAAGACCGACGGCGCGGCCTCGACGGACGTCGTTCCCTTCCGCGACCTCTTTGCGCTCATCTTCCCGGTGACGCTTACGCTCCGGCCGTTCCTCGGCAAGAAGGGGCACTCGGCCGACGATGTAGAAAAGATGTACGCGGCTTGGGTGAAGTCGTGCCTTCTTCAAGTGAGTCTGTGGAGCCACCCCTACGTGAAGGACGGCGACTACTAGCGCGGGTTCAGCAGCCGCCCGGCGGAACGTAGGGGAAGCTGTGACCCGAGAAGCCGATCCGGGTGCGCCGCAGAATGAGCGTGGGCCACTCGCCCACGAGGATGTCGAGCTGCCCGTCGCCATCGACATCGAGGAGCCCGCCGAAGTCGAAGTCCGTTCCGCCGAAGTAGTGCGTGTCCATGGGATTGGGTGGCGTCAATGCCACCGCGCGATCGGGTCCGACCAGAAAGACACCCTGCCACGTCCGCACCCCAGAGGGCCCGCTCTTGTCCGGGTCCGGTGACTCGAAATCGATCCGACCTCGCACCTCGACGATGTACATGCCGCCGGGGCCAGTAGGATAGCGGAAGACACGCCACGTGGGACCGACGACGCCTTCGGGCGTTCGGACCATCTTCGGGAGGGCAAACGGGATTCGGGCCACACGCAGCGACTCGGGCGCGACGAAGGTGCTCTTGCCGGGGCGACCCATCGTCGACCAGAACAGCGGCGGCCTAAAGCCAGAGTAGCTCTCGAAGGTGATCTCTAAGGCGTCTCGTCCGCAGCTCGGGATGATACGAACGTCGAGGCCTTGCACCTTGACCTCCCGCACCTCGTCGCGGCCGTGGGCATAGAGCAGCTTCGGACAGTGCGCCTCGACGTAGGGTCGGGCCGAGTCCACACGCAGCCCCTTGCTCGCGTCGGCGCCCATGCCGCAGGGCTTGATCGGATACTCGAGGAAGGGATGGTAGAGGTGGATCTGACGGACGCTCCGCTCGCCGAGCGCAGGTTTGTAGAACAGATGAGGTGCCTCGGCCGCCTCGCTCACGGCGGTGGATGTTGCGACGAGCCTCACCTCATACGCGCTCGCGGTGATGGCCGAGACGAGGGAGAGCCCCGTCGCCAGCCCGAGTGTGAGTGTTCGTTGCAGGAGCATGATGAATCCTCCAATGAGAAGCTCAGCCCGGAGCCTTCATGATGGACCGCGAAAGCAGCTCCGACCAGCGCAGTCGTCCCGTGAGCTGCATGAGGAGTCCGAGGGTGGCGATCGATAGAGCGGTCGTCGTCGGGCCGGTGAGCCCAGCTTCTCGTGGTGCTCGGTCACGAGCGCCTTCACGAGTCTGGTGCGACCGTTCTCCTGTTCGGTGCGGTGCTCCTCGTGTGTAGTCGCCCATCGAAACATGAAAGCCGGCGCCGCTTGGTGCTGGGCTCGGCCCCACAGTTCGCTCACTTCGCCGGAGAGACTCGTGCCCTGTCCGGTGGCTCTGGACGAAGTGCTCGCGCCCAGCACCATCCCGGCGATGGTGGCGGTCAGAAAGACGAAGCCGATTCCGAGGATTCGAACGATGGGCTGCATGTGACCCATGAAACCAGATTCGTGTGGCCCCGCATTCACGAAGCCGAGGAAGTCTCGAGGAAGGGGTGTAACGAACCGAAGGCAGGGCTCAGATCCGGGCCTGAGCCCGCCGATCGGCCCCGCATGCGTGCGCCACCTAGGCCCGAGCTTTGCTCTATCGGCGCAGGGCGTCGAGGTGAGCGGCAGCGGTTCACCTTCCTCACTCGCGAAGGACTCACACGGCCGGCGCGGGCCCCACCTCCCCCTCGCCTCGGTTCTGCCGAAGCATGTGGTCGAGCGAGAAGCGGCCGCTGCCCCGCCAGAACAGGAGCAGCAGCGAGAAGAGCACGAAGAGCGTGAACTGCAGGCCCTCGTTGTTGGCGAAGAGCCCCTGAGGAGAGTGGACCAAAAAGATCGCGCCCAACAGGACGGAGATGTTCAGCCCGGCCGCTACGCGAGTCGCGATGCCGAGCATCAGCGCGCTGCCGCCGACCGCGTGGGCGAAGACGACGTACCAGGCCGTGACGGTGTCGAAGTTACCCAACACGCCGCTGAGCTTCTCCAGTTCCTGCAGGTTCATGATGAAGTAGATGCCTTTGATCGCCAGTGCTGCTCCGAGATAGACGCGGAGCACATCCATCGGCTTGACGACGCGGACGAGCTCGGGAAGAGCAGGCCACGTCCAACCTGCGGGCCTCGCGCGGGCTTCGGCGGCGCGATCTGCGAGGGCCTTGTCGTGCTCGATCTTCGCCTCCGCTTCCGCTTCCTTCGAGAAACGAACGAGCAGAGCGGAGAAGGAAGCGAAGGTGACCAGGACGCCCAGGATGAGGAGGGCGGTCGGCCACTTCAGGTCTTCGGCTCGGAACAAGAAGCCGGCGGAGACCGCACCGAGGTTTCCGCCCGCGCCCACGATGCCCGCGACGGAGCCGAGCGCCTTCTTGTTGATGAACGGCACGACGGAGTAGGTCGCGCCTTCTGACATCTGAACGAAGAGGCTGAAGACGATCATCGTGCCGATGGCCACCGGGAGTACATCCATGCGGGAGAAGGCCATGAGCGCGATTCCTTCGATGAAGACCGCGAGGAAGAGCCAACGGACCCGAGCGCGCAGCCCTCCGGACGCACCAAACCTGTCCCCGATCATGCCGCCGGTGGTGCGCGCGAAGATGTTCATGAGACCGAAGAGGCCGGCCACCAGGCCCGCCGTCTTGAGGCCGAGGTCGAAGTAGTCCTTGAAGTACAGCGCCGCGATGTTGTTGATCGTGAGCTCGATCCCGAAGCAGGCGCCGTAGATCACGAAGAGCGCCCAGACGCGGTAGTCCTTGGCGGCCAACAAGAAGGTCCCGCTCACCTGGGCCCCGGAGCGGATCTTTCCTTGCGCGCGAAGCTCTTTGAAGTTGCCGTCCGGGAGGTCCGTGGTCAGGAAGAAGTAGAGAACGCCGGCGATGGCGCAAACCGCACCGGCGGCCACCATCGAGAGCCGCCAGCTCCATGCGTCGTTGTAGCCCAAGGCCACGAATCCGGCGAAGACGAGCGGCATGATCATCTGGGTGACCCCGCCACCCAAGTTGCCCCAGCCGGCCGAGGTCGCATTGGCGGTGCCCACGCAGTTGGGCGCGAACATCACCGACGTGTGGTACTGCGTGATGACAAACGCGCCGCCGATGCCACCGATGAGCAGTCGGAAGAAGAGGAAGGTCTCGTAGTCGTGTGCGAGCCCGATGCCCATGACCGGGATGGAGCCCACGATCAGGAGTCCGGTGTAGCAGAGGCGGGGTCCGATTCGATCGCAGAGCCATCCGATGAGGAGGCGCGCCAAGATGGTGATCGCCACCGAGGCGATGATCGTGTTGCCGACCTGCTCCTTCGTGAGATGAAGCTCGTCGCGCACCACGGCCATGAGTGGTGCGATGCCGAACCAAGCGAAGAAGCAGAGGAAGAACGAGAACCACGTCATGTGGAACGCCCGCATGGGCCGGGTCGAGAAGTTGAAGAGGTCGATGCGTGTGGCTTTGTTTGCGACGTCCATGTGGTGCTCCCGAGGTGGCGGCGACGGTGCCTCCGCCGTCCGTTTCGGGCCACAAAAAACGCACAGGATCACTGATCGGCAGGCGTTGCTCGCACGCAAACTTCGCTCGAGCCGCGGGGGTCGCGCGAAGCCTGCGGCCTCGCACTCGGGAGGTGCAGGCTGGCTTGCGCCGCCCTACTCGGTGGACCCGGGTGACGTGGCATTCGCCGCGGCCTGCGCCGCGCGCTCTTCGGCCTCGAGTTGTTCCAGGGTATGGCGAGCCGCGACCGCTTCGTTGCCGTTGGGCGCGAGATCGAGATAGGCGCGATAGGCGGCCATGGCCTCCGAACGTCGGCCCAGCTTCCGGAACGCGACGCCCTTTCCGAGATGGCCTTCTGGGAAACGCGCGTTGATCGTCAGGGACTTCTTGAAGGCGTTGAGGCCCGCCACGGTCTTGCCCTGGTCGAGGTACGACCAGCCCATGCCAGCGTAGGCCTGGGGTGCGTTGAGCCGACGATCGGCCGCCTTCTCGTAGGCCGCGAGCGCACCTCGCGCATCACCGCCGCGGCGGAGCTTATCACCCAGCGCGATCCAGTCTTGGTAGGGCTTGCTCTCGGCGTCCTCCGCGTCGAATTCGCTCACCTTGCTCGTGCTGGCCTTGGTGGCTGCCTTCTTGGACCCGCGGTCCTTATCGGGTTGTGCGGGCCTCGCGGGTTTGGGATCGGCCGCCGGCGGTGGCGCCGAGGCGACCGGCTCGGGAGCCGGCGTTTCCGGCGCCGGCTTCGTCTCCGGCGCCGGCGCCGCCGCGGCGGTCGCGGGCGCGTTCTTTGGGCGCGCGATCTGCGCCAGAAGAAGCGCCGCCTCGGCGTGTTCGGGCGCTGCCTTCGAGACCCTTTCGAGCTCGGCGCGCGCCAGATCGGGCAGCGTTCGGAGCAACAACACGCGCGCGAGCAAGACGCGGGCTCGAAGCATGGTGGGCCTCATGGTGAGCGCTTCCTCGAGCAGGTTCGTCGCCGTGAGCAGGCTGCTGGCCGGGGCGTCCTTGTTCGGGCCCACGAGCGAGGCAGCTTCGATGTACTTGGTGATGGCATCGCCGGTTCCGCTCGTGCGGGCCGCCTCCTTGGCCGCCTCGAGGTGCCGCGCAGAGAGGCCCTGCTGATCTCGTTGAACGCGATAATACTCCGCGAGTGCGCGAGAGGTCTGAAGACCGCTCGGCGCGATGACGTGGGCCTGCTTGGCCAGGTCGAAGGCCATCTTCAGCAGCGACGAGGCCTGTTCGCGATCTGCCCGCGCGCCGGATTCGAGGGCGCCGAGATCGATGCTCTCGGGCGGGTCGGGCAGAACTGGCTTCTCTCCGTTGCGTTCCGCGATCGCCGTCCGGCGCTGGACCTCGATCTGATGGCGGGACAACGCCGCCTTGTGCTCGCGCACCTCTTCGTCCTTGCGTGCGGCGCCACGCCGGAGCGCGTCGGCCTGAGTCATGAGCACCAATGCTCGGTCGGCGCGAACCGCGGGCTCGGCCGGTCGGGCCTCGGAGACCTCGGCCAGGGCTCGCTCGGCCCGAGTCAGGCTCTCTGCCGTATCGAGCTCGAAGTCGCGATACGCGGTCTCGAGCTTCTCGGCCGTGGTGTCCGGCGGGGCTCGGCGCGGCAGGATCTGATAGGTCTCGAGGAGAGCGCGCAGCGGGTTGTCATCTTCGGGTCCGAGCACAGCGAAGGCCGCGCCGCCCCCGAGCCCGATCATCAGCACGCCGACGGCGAGCAGGAGCATTCGGCGGTTCCGTTGCTCGCGTCGGAAGTTCCGGACGATCTCGCTGCCTTCGCGCGAGCGTTTGGACTCCATCTCCGGTGGCAAAGAGAGGTCGGAGGTGAGGTCGCCGCGAAGTGCGCCAGGTCCGGCGAGGCCGGTCGACGCCGCAGGCGGAGCGCTGTGAAGGAGCCTCGCTTCGCCGTTTTTCTTCGCGGCCGGAGGCGAGGTGGGCACCAAGGGAGGCGCGGGCGGTGGCTCGGTGACCCGGGAGCTCGGGTCGTTCTCGACCAGAGTCGCGGCGAGATCGAGCGCGGCCCGGGGCGACGCGACCGCGGTCGACGGGGTGGGGGGCTCGGGTTGGTGAACCGGCTCGGTGCCGCCAGGACGCGCTTGTAGAGAAGGGCCGCGGGGTCTCTGGCTGCGGCCGGTGTTCCGCACGCCGCTGCCGCGACGCGCGCCGGACTTTGTGCTGCCTCCGAGCACCGGCTCGGGCGGCAAGGAGTGAGGATCGGCGAAGGGTACGTCCACGAGGGCTGGCGGGGGCGGGGTCGAGAGCCCCGCGGCGGGGCCGAGCGGGTTCATGGTCGCGAGGATCTCGCTGCCGTTGACCACGACGGGTCGCGCGCCGATCGAGCCCGTCGACATCAGGTCGTTCAAGGCCTGCGCTTTGTCGAAGACCGAGAAGAAGGGCTCGAGCTCACCAATGTTGCCGAGCTTCTTCCAGGTCTCCCCATTCCTCGAGATCTCGTCCTTGCGATCGATGCGTCCCTCCACGATCCATTTCTGCAGCGTGGTGAGCTGGCGGAAGGCGATGATCTGATTGTCTGCCTTGCGAACCAACCAGTCGCGCGAGGCACGCGAGGCCTCCTTGTGAACCTTGAAGACGAATCCGCAGTTCGTGCATTTGACGGTCACACCGTGGCCGCCGATGCGCGCGTCATCGAACTCGTATTCGGTCCCGCATTTGTCGCAACGTACGTCCATGCACTCGCTCGCGGTTCGGACACACGAGCGCCCGAAGGTTCCCGAAGGAACCGGCCCTAGGATCTATGATTCTAATCGGGATCGCGAGCTTAGCGCTCATCCGCCAGTTGTACGAAGCGAGCGACCACCCTCTTGGTCCCCACTGTCGGGAACCGTATGGTGAGGTGGGCTCTCGGTCCGGTGCCCTCGACCTGCTCCACCACGCCCAGCCCGAAGGTGTTGTGGCTTACCCGCGCCCCCCGGCGCAGCGTGCTCGATTCGGACGGGGCCGGCGGCCCGGGCTCAACCTGCCCATCTGCATCGGTGAAAGGGTCGAAGAAGGGCGAGGGGTCGTCGAGCTCGACGAAGTCACCGCCCCGGACCTGCACCGCGCCCGCGCTCGGCCTGAACGACGAGCTCGGACGTTCGGGCTGGGCCCCGACTTGACCGAAGTTGGTGACCAGGGACTCGGGGATATCGCCCAAAAAGCGCGAGGGACGCCGGACCTCGTCCGTCCCGTAGACCCTCCGAAAGCGCACGCAGCTCAGGTTGAGCTCTCGCATGGGACGGGTGAAGCCCACGTAGCAGAGGCGTCGCTCCTCCTCCATGTCTGCGTCCATACCCTCGACCGCGCGCCGGGTCGGGAAGGTGTGCTCCTCCATGCCGACCAGGAACACGACCGGGAACTCGAGCCCCTTGGCCGCGTGCAAGGTGAGCAGGGAGACCGCTCCGTCTTTGGTCTTCTGGTCGCCGGTGGAGATGAGCGCCGCCTCGTCGAGAAACGCCTGAAGCGGGGTGCGGGCGCCGGCGAGGGTGAGCGGATCGCCGGTCTCGGGATCCAGAGCCTCGGTGTACAAGCTCTCGTGCTCCGCGATGGAGCTCACGAGCTCCTCCACGTTGTGAATCCGATCCTCGGCCTTCACCGGATCTTCCTTCTCGAGGTAGGCGAGATACTTCGTTCGGCTCACGATCTCCTGCGCGACCTCGGTGGCGCTCTCGGTCGCGGCCAGCTCGCCGAGCTCCCTAAAGAGCTTCCCGAGCTGCTTCAGCTTCTCGAGCGTCTTGCCCTTCAGACCCGCGGCCTCCAGACGGGCGTCGTCGAGATCGAGCACCTGCGTGCCCGAGAGCCCGGCCTGATCGGCGAGCTCGCGCAAGCGCTCCACGGTCTTGTCGCCGAGCTGCCGGGGGGGGACGTTGATGATGCGTTCGAAGTCTTCTTGCGAGGCCGGGTTGGCGATCACGCGCAAATAGGCCAGGAGATCCTTCACCTCCTTGCGTTCGAAGAAGCTGGTGGCGCCGATCAAGGTGTACGGGACGCGCGCTCGTCGGAACGCCTGCTCGAAGGGCCGTGACTGCGCGTTCTGGCGGTACAGGATCGCGAAGTTCTCGCCTGATTCGCCGGCGCGGATGCGATGCGCGATGGTCTCCGCGACGAGCCAGGCCTCCTCGTCGCCGTGGTTGAGCATGGCCACCCCGATGGGCAGCCCTTCCTCGGCGTCGGTGTAGAGGGTCTTGGGGTGACGGTTCTCGTTCCGCTTGATGACCGCGTTGGCGGCGGCGAGGATGTTGCCCGAACTTCGGTAGTTGCGCTCGAGCTTCACGACCTTGGCGCGCGGGAAGGCCTTCTGGAAGTCGAGGATGTTTCGGACCTCCGCCCCCCGCCAGCGATAGATCGACTGGTCGTCGTCTCCTACGACCGCGAGGTTCTCGTGCTGCTTCACGAGTAGGCGCAAGAGCTCGTACTGGATCCCGTTGGTGTCTTGGAACTCGTCCACCATCACGTAACGGAACTTGTCCTGAAAGCGAGCGAGCACTTCGGGGTGGTGGCGAAGCAGCTCCACCGCGAGCAGCAGAAGATCGCCGAAGTCCATCGCGTTCGCTCGGCGCAGGGACTCTTGATAACGCGGGTAGACCTTGCGCGCCGCGACGCTGTTCGGCTGAAAGAACGGGACCTCGATGTTCTGGAGGTCTTTTGGGCTGAGGCCTTTGTTCTTGGCTTGATCGATCTCGTGCATCACGCCGGCCACCGAGAGGCCGGAGCTCTTCTTGGTGTCGAGCTTCAGCGACTCCATCACGCGCCGCACCGTGCGCTTGGAGTCGTCGGTGTCGTAGATGCTGAAGCTGGAGGTAAAGCCGAGCCGGTGGCCCTCCATGCGGAGAATACGTCCACACATCGAGTGGAACGTCCCGATCCAGGATCGGCGCAGGTCCTCGCCGAGGAGCCGCCCCAGGCGGTCCTTCATTTCGCCCGCGGCCTTGTTGGTGAAGGTCACCGCGAGGATCTGGCTCGGGTACGCGAGCCCTTGCTCAACGATGTGCGCGATCCGATGAACGAGCACCCGGGTCTTTCCGCTCCCGGCCCCGGCCAGCACCAAGAGCGGTCCTTCCGTGGTCGCCGCGGCCTCGTGCTGCGCCTCGTTGAGGAGCGCGGCGAGATCGTGTTTCACAGGGCGAATCACCAAGGTGCAGAGCTAACCCGTCTCTTCGGGAACGCGCAAACGCTCTTTCCGCGCCCGCCGGTGGGGGGTTTGACAGTGCTCGGCCGCCTCTCTAGGCTGGGCCTCGGTGTTTCGCGTGGTCTGTTGTTGTTGTTGCGGCGGAAGGCGAGTCTTCGGACTCTGCTTCCAGCGCACTTCAGCTCGGACCTGAGCACCTGAAGAACGCTCGAAGAAGAGAGTACGAAGCCCGCCTCCCCCAGGGGTCGCGGGCTTTTTTCGTTCTAGCGGAAGAAGCAGAAGAGGCGACCCGGCGACGCGGCTCGGTACCAGGAGTTGTCAGATGTCGGTTCTGTATTTTCCGAAAGAAGTGAATGAACGCGCGGCGCGTTTGGTGGCCGGCACGGTGGCGCTCTCGGTGCTCATCGCGCTGCCGCTGGATGTTCGCGCGGTGATTCCGGTGCTCGCGGCGGGTTTCTGGCTGCGTGTGTTGTTTGGGCCGCGTGTGTCGCCGCTGGCGCGCTTTGCGGTCTGGTTCGCCCCGAGGCGCTGGCCGGTGGTGCTCGTGCCCGGGGCGCCCAAGCGTTTTGCGCAAGGCGTGGGCGCGCTCTTCACCACCATCTCCACCATCCTCTTGTACGCGGGGGCCCCTTCGGTCGGCTGGAGCCTGGCCGCGGTGATCCTCTTGTGCGCGGCGGTCGAGGCGACGCAGGCGTTCTGCGTGGGTTGCTGGATGTACGGTCGTCTGGGCCCGCTGACGGTCTGGGTGCACGGGCGCCGGGTCTAGGAACCCAAAAAGGGGCCGGTCAGGGTCCATTGGACGAACGGGGACGGCGGGTGCTAACAGCACCTCCATGAGCGAGTCTGGACACCGCCTCATCGAGGCGATTCGTCAGGCCATCATCGGGTCGGATCGCGTGCTGGAGGGGCCTTACGGTCCACGGCGTGTCACGTATGCCGACTACACGGCCTCGGGGCGATCTCTGTCCTTCCTCGAGGACTTCATCCGCGCCGAGGTGATGCCGCTTTACGCCAACACACACACCGAGACCTCCGGCACCGGGGCGCAGACCACCGGCTTTCGCGAGGACGCCCGGGCGCTCATCGCCAAAGCGGTCGGCGCGACCAAAGACGACTGTGTGATCTTCGTGGGCTCGGGGGCGACGGGCGCCATCAACAAGCTCGTCGAAGTGCTCAACATGCGGCTCCCAGCGGATCTCGATGCGCAGTATCAGCTTTCCGCCCGCATCCCGCGCGAGGCTCGTCCGGTGGTCTTCATCGGCCCCTATGAGCACCATAGCAACGAGCTGCCTTGGCGCGAATCCATCGCGGACGTCGTCACCATCGATGAAGACTCCGACGGTCGCATCAACCTCGAGCAACTCGAGCGCGAGCTGCTTCGTCACCAGGACCGACCGCTGCGTATCGGGAGCTTCTCCGCCGCTTCGAACGTGACCGGCATCGGCTCCGACGTGCGCGCCATGGCCGAGCTCCTTCATCGTCACGGCGCCTACTTCTTCTCCGACTTCGCGGCGGCCGGTCCCTACGTACAGATCGACATGAACCCGAAGGGGGAGGGCGGCGAAGCGGATCCGCTGTACGCCCTCGACGCCATCTTCCTGTCTCCGCACAAGTTCATCGGCGGTCCGGGCACCCCAGGCCTGCTCATCGCAAAGCGCAAGCTCTTCAAGAACCGCGTCCCCACGGTTCCCGGAGGCGGCACCGTCTCGTACGTGAGCTCCAAGGGCCATCGTTACATCGAGGACCCGGTGCATCGAGAAGAGGGCGGCACCCCGGCCATCATCGAGTCCGTGCGGGCCGGTCTCGTCTTCCAACTCAAAGAGGCGGTCGGGACGGAGCTCATTCGCGAGCGCGAAGAGTCGTTCATCCACCGCGCCATCGACTCCTGGAGCGCGAATCCTCGCATTCGCATCCTCGGGAACCAAGACGCGTGGCGCCTCTCGATTGTCTCGTTCGTCGTGCGCCACGGAGAAGGGGCGCTGCATCACAACTTCGTGGTGGCGTTGCTCAATGACCTCTTTGGCATCCAAGCGCGCGGCGGCTGCTCGTGCGCCGGACCGTACGGTCATCGACTGCTGGGCATCGACCTCAGCACTTCGGCCGGCATGGAGTGCGCCATCGTCGCCGGCGCCGAAGGCATCAAGCCCGGCTGGGTGCGCGTCAACTTCAACTACTTCATCTCGGAGACCGAGTTTCAGTTCCTGATCGACGCCATTCACTTCGTGGCCGATCACGGATGGAAGCTCTTGCCGCATTACCGCTTCGACCTGACGACCGGCGAGTGGCGTCATCGCGAGTGGACCTCGAAGGCGCAGCTGCATCTCGACTCGCTGGACTACCGAGATGGCCAACTCGAGTATCGATCACGGCGGTCCACGGAGCCCGAGCGCGCGTTGCCGGGATACATCGCGGAGGCCCGGCAGGCGGTGGAGGCGGCGGTCGAGGAGCTGCAACGCGTCTCGATTCACCCGGATCGCCCGGTCTCCGAGGAACATGAGCGGCTTCGGTGGTTTCCGCTTCCGGCGGAGATACACCGAGAGCTTCAGGGTCTCAGTGCACCCACGCTTGCGCTGCAGTTTGGCACTGCGGCCCCGCGCGCCTGAGGGGCGTGCTCGATACCTGCACGGCCGTGGTGGGCTGGGGCGCCCGCTTCGGACATCTCGACCACCACGCTGCCGCGGGGACGGGATTGCTCGAGCGCGGCGTGTGCACGCCCGATCTGCTCGAGGGAAAAGCGTTCGGCCACCACCGAGCGAAGAGCGCCTTGCTCGACGAGCATCCGGACGTCGTTCAATTTGTCGGCATTGCCCATTGCGACACCGGCGATCGCCCGTGGTCCACCGCGCATCGTGGTCATCGCCATCTCGAACAGAACGCGAACCGTCATGTAGAGGGTGAGGTAGCGGCCGGTCGAGGTCAGGGCGGCGCGGAACGAGCGGAAATGATCGCCCTCGGTCGCGTCGAAGATCACATCCCAGCGCTTGCCGCTCTTCGTGAAGTCTTCCTGGGTGTAGTCGATGATCTCGCTCGCGCCGAGCGAGCGCACCAGATCGTGATCGCGGCTGGCGACCCCGGTCACCTGCGCGCCCAGATGTTTGGCCACCTGCACCGCCATCCGGCCGACCCCGCCGGACGCGCCGACGACGAGCACGCGTTCACCGGCCTGAACCTTGGCCATGTCGCGCAGGAACACCAGCGCGGTCACGGCGCCATAGGGCAGCGCCGCCGCTTCCGCGTGGGTCGTACCCGCCGGCATCTTGGCGATGGCCTCTTTGGCCGAGACCGCCAGGTACTCCGCGTACGCGCCGTGGGCCACCCCGCCGAAGACGTCATCGCCCACCGCGAAACCGGTGACCTCCGCGCCGACCTCGACCACCCGTCCGGCGAAGTTGGTGCCGCCCACCGAGTGGCGAGGACGGAACATGCCGAACATCAGCCGGCCGAACACCGCCGTGAACCCGGGAAAATCGGCCGCACGTAGGCGGCGGTCCCCTTCGGTCACGTCGGCGGCAAGGACTTGGACCAAGATCTGGTTGGGCTTGATGGTCGGGCGGGGCACCTCACCCAGGCTCAGGACTTCGGGGCTGCCGTATTGGCTGTTGATGATTGCTTTCATTTGGATCGCTCCCTTTCGAGTTCGCGTTGGGAGCTTCAAGGTACATGTGCGTTTTTGTTCCTAGAATTGCCGTAATTTGCATGTGTGATATACGAAACCGCATGGATTGGCCCAAGGGCGAATTCGACTGGAACCGCGCCCGGGCGTTCCTCGCGACGGCGGACGAAGGCTCATTCTCCGGCGCCGCCCGGGTTCTGGGGACCACCCAGCCAACCATCGGCCGCCAAGTGACGGCGCTGGAGGAGGAGCTCGACGTCGTGCTCTTCGAACGGGTTGGACGAGGGCTGAGTCTGACCCCGACCGGGCTCGAGTTGGTGGAGCCCTTGCGAGCGATGGCCGAGGCCGCCCAACGCTTCTCGCGCATCGCGACCGGTCAAGCGCTCTCGCTCGATGGGCCGATCTGCATCAGCGCCGGCGAGGTGACCGCCATCCACATCCTTCCGCCGATCGTCGCCGAGATTCGCGCGCTTCACCCGGGCATTCACATCGAGATCGTCGCGACGAATCAAGTCAGCGATCTGGGACGGCGAGAAGCTGACATCGCCGTACGCAGCTTTCGGCCGGCCGAACTCGAGTTGGTGTCGCGCAAGGTGCGGGAGGACACCGCGTATCTCTACGCAACGCCAGAGTACCTCCACTCGATCGGCGATCCTACGGATCTGGATGCGCTGTCACAGGCCGAGTTCGTCGCGTTCGACGAGACCGATGTCTTCATGAAGGGGCTCAACGCGATGGGCCTCCGGCTCAGCCCTCAGAGCTTTCCATGGATCTGCGCCAACCAGCAGGTGCAATGGGCGCTCATCACGCAAGGGTCGGGCGTCGGTGTGATGATGGAGGCGGTCGGCGACGCCGATGATCGGGTCGTGCGTGTTCTGCCCGAGCTTCTCCGCTTCCCCGTGGCCATGTGGCTGACCAGTCACCGCGAGGTGAAGACCAGCCGCCGCGTGCGCGTGGTCTTCGACATGCTCGCCGAGCGCTTGAGCGCCCCAGCTCGGCAATAGGGGGCCGCAATTCAGGGCCCGTCGTCGATCCCCACCCTGTTGCTGACTGGCTTGGGTCGCGGCTCCAAGGTCTCAGTTCTCCTGAGCTCGCGCTGCAGTTTGGCGCTGCGGCCCCGCCAGCCTGAGGGTCGCCCTAGGGCGTCCAGGGTGTTCCGCATAATCCATTGCCCCCGCCCGCGGTTCTTTGCTACTGCCACGGTCCACAAGGACACACGATGAGCAAATCCCACGACAGCTTCGGCACCAAGAGCACCCTTTCCGTTTCCGGCGACACCTACCAGATCGCCCATCTCCCGGCGCTCGAGAAGCGCGGCCACAACCTCTCGCGTCTGCCGTACTCGATCCGGATCCTGCTCGAGAACCTCTTGCGCCGCGAAGACGGCGACGTGGTCCCCGCGAAAGACATCGAAGCGGTCATCAACTGGAACCCCAAGAAAGATCCGGACACCGAGATCCAGTTCATGCCGGCGCGGGTCATCCTTCAAGACTTCACGGGTGTACCCGCGGTGGTCGATCTGGCCGCGATGCGCGATGCCATGAAGAAGCTCGGCGGCAACCCAGACAAGATCAACCCGCAGCAGCCGGTGCAGCTCGTCATCGATCACTCCGTGCAGGTTGATCTCTTCGGAACCCCGTCCTCGTTTCAGCAGAACGTCGAGATCGAATACCAGCGAAACCGCGAGCGCTACGAGTTCTTGAAGTGGGGCCAGCAAGCCTTCGAGAACTTCGAGGTCGTCCCGCCGGGCGCGGGCATCGTTCACCAGGTGAACCTCGAGAAGCTCGCCTCGGTGGTCATGACTCGAAAGGACGGCTGGGCGGTGCCGGACACCGTCGTTGGCACGGACTCTCACACCACGATGATCAATGGGCTCGCGGTGCTCGGTTGGGGCGTGGGCGGCATCGAGGCCGAGGCCGCCATGCTCGGCCAGCCGGTGTCCATGCTGCTTCCGCAGGTCGTGGGATTCGAGCTCAACGGCCGCCTCGCTGAAGGCGCCACCGCCACGGACCTGGTCCTCACCGTCACTCAGATGCTTCGCAAGAAGGGCGTGGTGGGCAAGTTCGTCGAGTTCTACGGCAAGGGTCTCGAGCACCTCTCGCTCGCGGACCGCGCCACCATCGCGAACATGGCCCCCGAGTATGGCGCGACCTGCGGCATCTTCGCGCCGGACAAGCAGACCATGGCGTATCTGCAGCTCTCCGGACGCTCGCCCAAGCAGCTCGCGCTCATCGAGGCGTACATGAAGCACCAGGGCCTCTGGTGGACGCCGGACTGGCCCACCCCGGAGTTCTCGGACACGCTCTCGCTCGATCTCGGTTCGGTGAAGCCGAGCTTGGCCGGCCCGAAGCGTCCGCAAGATCGCATCGAGCTCACGGACATGAAGGCTCAGTGGAAGAAGGATCTTCCGGGCTTGAAAGACGCCGCTCTCAAGGTCGCGGCCAAGGCGCCGAGCGGAACGGTCGCCGACGGCAAAATCACCGGCAAGACAGACGACGGTGTATCCGTCGAGTTGGGCAAGGACCAGTTCACCCTCACGGATGGTGCCGTCGTCATCGCGGCGATCACGAGCTGCACGAACACCTCGAACCCCTCGGTCATGATCGGCGCTGGGCTCTTGGCCAAGAAGGCCCACGAGAAGGGCCTCACCACCAAGCCCTGGGTCAAGACCAGCCTGGCGCCGGGCTCTCAGGTGGTGACGGACTATCTGACCGCCGCCAAGCTGATGCCCCACCTCGAGGCGCTCCGCTTCCACTTGGTGGGCTACGGCTGCACCACGTGCATCGGCAACTCGGGCCCCCTGCCGCCGGTCGTCGGCGAGGCGGTCGACCACGGTCAGCTCGTCGCGACGTCCGTGCTCTCGGGCAATCGCAACTTCGAGGGCCGCGTGAACCCGCAGGTGCGCGCGAACTACCTGGCCTCGCCGCCGCTCGTTGTCGCCTATGCCATTGCGGGCACGGTGAACATCGACCTCAGCAAGGAGCCGCTCGGTAAGGGCTCGGACGGCAAGGACGTCTTCTTGAAGGACATCTGGCCTTCTTCGCAGGAGATCACGGAGGCCATGAAGGGCGCCATCAAGAGCGAGATGTTCGTGACGCGCTACGCGAAGGTGTTCGAGGGCGAGGCCCAGTGGCAGGCGCTGAAGGCGCCCACCGGCAGCACCTTCTCTTGGAACGACAAGTCCACCTACGTGCAGAACCCGCCGTACTTCGACGGCATCACCAAGACCCCGCCGCCGGTGAAAGACATCACGAGCGCGCGTGTGCTCGCGTATCTGGGTGACTCCATCACCACCGACCACATCTCGCCTGCGGGCTCCATCAAGGCCGACAGTCCGGCCGGCAAGTACTTGCAAGACAACGGGGTGAAGCCCGCCGACTTCAACCAGTACGGCACGCGGCGCGGCAATCACCAGGTCATGATGCGCGGCACCTTCGCGAACACTCGCATCAAGAACCGCCTGGTGCCGCACATCGAGGGCGGTTACACGAAGCACCTGCCCAGCGGGGCGGAGCTGTCGATCTATGACGCCGCGATGAAGTACAAGAGCGAAGGCGTGGCCACCGTGATCTTCGCCGGCAAAGAGTACGGCAGCGGAAGCTCACGCGACTGGGCGGCCAAGGGCCCGATGCTGCAGGGCGTGTCGGCGGTGATCGCGGAGAGCTTTGAGCGCATCCACCGCTCGAACTTGGTGGGCATGGGCATCCTGCCGCTCGAGTTCTTGCCCGGTCAGACCGCCGAGAGCCTCGGGCTCACCGGCACCGAGGTCGTGAGCATCGCAGGCATCGCGGATGGCGTGAAGAACGGCTTTGCGAAAGGTCGCGAGCTCACCGTCGTCGCCAAGGGCGATGCGGGCGAGAAGACCTTCAAGGCGAAGGTGCGCATCGATACCCCGCAGGAGATCAAGTACTACCAAAACGGTGGCATCTTGAGCTTCGTGCTCCGGCAACTCGCGGAGAGCTGAGCTCGGGCCCAGACGGGGTGAACGCTTCTCGTTGGCGTGGTAGACGGTCCCTCGTGGTGGCCGTCGAAGCGTCCATGGCCGGCATCTCGAACGTTCGAGGCTTGCTCCGCGACCCGAGGCTTTTTCAGATCACGACGCTCCTCGTGCTCCTGGCCTACGGGATGACCCAACTCGGCTTCGATGTGGGTCCGCTGCAGGTCGCGGTGACCCTGAGCACCGCGATCGGCGCTCAGGTCGTGGCGACAAAGATCTACAAGCTTGCGCACCTGGATCTTCGCAGCGCTTTGATCTCGGGGCTGTCCCTCTGCCTTCTCTTGCGCGCCAATCAACTCGTCTGGGTGGCGTTTGCGACCGCGGTCGCCATCTTCAGCAAGTTCGTGATTCGCAGCAAACACAAACACGTCTTCAACCCGACGAACTTTGGAATCATCGTCGCGCTGGTCATCTCCAACGCGGTGTGGGTGTCGCCCGGCCAGTGGGGGAGCACGGCCATCGCCGCGTTCTTCTTTGCCTGCCTTGGGTTCCTGGTGACCCAGCGGGCGGAGCGCAGCGACGTGACGCTGGCGTTTTTGGGCTTTCACGCCGCCCTGACTTTTGGGCGCGCCTTCTGGCTGGGCGACCCGCTCTCGATCCCCGTGCATCAACTGCAAGATGGCGCATTGCTCCTGTTTGCCTTCTTCATGATCTCGGATCCAAAGACGACCCCCGACTCACGACCCGGGAGAGTGGTCTTCGCCTTGCTCGTGGCCATCGTGGCCTACTCCATTCGCTTCTCGCTCTATCAGACGAACAGCCTCCTGTGGAGCCTCGTCGTCGTCTCCTTCGCCGTCAGACTCATCGACTTCGCACTGCCGGGCGCACGTTACGAGTGGCCACGGTGGGTGCCGCAAACCCAGGGGGCCTCAGCATCATGAACATCCAACAAGCCGTCATCGCCTTTGTGGCCGCCACGTCGTTGCTTTTTTCGCCGAACCTGGCGCAAGCCATGTGCGGCTGCATGATCCCGATGCGGCCGCAAAAACCCACGCAGCAGCAGCTCGTAGCGCAGAAGATCCTGAACAAGGCGTCGAAGGTCGCGCTCATTCGCGATGGTCTGCTGACGACGCTGACGATGTCGAACGATGTCTCGACCGATTACGACGAGTTTGGCCTGGTGGTTCCCGTGCCGACGGTCATTCAGAAGAAAGACGTGCGTGTCGTCGAACCGACCGTGTTCGCCGCCCTCGAAGAGATCACCAACCCCCGACTGATCGAGAACTGGGATCCAGACCCCTGCCCAGCCGAAGAAGAGATGATGGCGGAGCGAGCCATGGCGCCCAGTGTCGCGGACGCACCATCGGCGAGGTCAAAGGGAGCACGCTCCGCCGCGGACTATGGGGTGAAGGTCGAGGCGCACTACGACGTCGGCGAGTACAGCATCGCGGTCCTCTCCGCGAAAGAAGGCGCGGGGGCCGGGCTCATGGAGTGGCTCAACAAGTTCCACTATCAAGTGCCTCCGGAGGCGGTGCCGGTCATCGACAGCTACATCAAACAGGGCATGCGGTTCTTCGTAGCCAAGGTGAACTTCAGGAAGCTCCGGGGCAAAGGCACGACGTTTCTCCGCCCGCTGCAGGTCCGTTATGAGACGCCCAAGTTCATGCTTCCGGTGCGCCTCGGGACCGTCAACGCGGACGGCCCGCAGGAGCTCGTCGTCTATGCCCTGTCCGCCAAGGGGCGCATCGAAGCGACCAACTACCGCTCGATGCGTATGCCTTCTGGGCACGATCTGCCGCTCTATGTGAAGGGTCAGTTCGAGCAGATCTACGAGCAGATCTTCGACGCCGCGACCAAGGAGGCAGACATGCGCGCGATCTTCACCGAATACGTGGAGCGTGGCTCGATCGATCTGACGACGGCGGAGAGGGTGGGCCTGTCTTGGGATAAGCCATCCGATGCGGACGCGTTCAGCTATTACACCACCACCCGGCTTCACTTTCGCTACGACGCCGCGCACTTTCCGGAAGACCTGGTGCTGCAAGAGACCGCCGACATCGAGGCCTTTCGGGTCAACTACAGCGTGCATCACCCGGCGGACCGCGTGCAGTGTGAGGAGGGCCAAAAGTATCTGGCTACGCTGCCGCCACGACGCGAGAAGGAGGCAGAGGCGCTGGCCATGCTCACCGCGGGCGACCTGAAAGAGATCAGGGAGAAGATGGGCCTTCCGCCGAAATCCGCCATCGGGCCGGCACAGCCGCCGACCCCACCTCCGGCCAAGAAGAAGGGTTCGTTCTGGGATCGTCTCTGGGGGCAGTGAGGGGTGGGTGGTCCCCGAGCGCTGAACTCGGGTTCGGGCGGAGCGCTCAGAAGCGAAAGCCCGCTTGCACCTCGGCGCCGCCTTCGCGCGGCATGAGGGGGATAAGGGGACAGGCACCTTTTCTCAGTCGTACATCCGGGGCCTCCCTGGACGCCGGATCCGCAGGGAGCGCCCGGCCGAGCTCTCCAGTTCTGCGATGAAAGCCTCAGAGCCGAACGGAGCACGTCTTCGCGTATGCTCGCGCAAGGCTTCCTCGAAGATGAGGTCCGACGGGCAGGCAAGAAGCGTGTGCCAGTCGCGCACCCAGTTGCGGATCGGCGACCTCGCGATCAGGGGATCGGCAATCCGGCCGAGATGTCCGTGGATGCTGGAGTGGGGCCACTCCTCGGCCCTAGCAACCATCCCAGCCCGCACCGGGTTGAGCAGCACGTATCGAGCAACGCGGGACGTCTCGAGCGGCTCGACGGCGCAGGAGAAGAAGCGCTCTTGCCATAAATGCCCGGTGGCCTGTTCGCGTGCGTTTACGAAACGCGCGTACGCTGAGTGGAGACCACCGAACGTTCGGGCGAGGCCGTTCGGCCGCGACGTCTCGGCGAGGACGTGAACGTGGTTGGGCATGAGGCAGTACGCCCACACCACCACCTTCGAACTCGCCGCCCACCGCCTCAGGAGTCGCTTGTAGGTCTCATAGTCCTCGGTCGAAAAGAAGATCCTTCGCCGACGAACACCTCGCTGCGTGATGTGATGGGGTACGTTGGGGATGATGACTCGCGCGCGCCTTGGCATGCAGACGGTATCGGCGCTTTCTGTCCGAGTTGCGGCGAGCGCGCGTGATTGTGGTTGCGCCCGATAGCCACGGCGAGACGGTGAGCGAAAAAGGTGCCTGTCCCCTTTCCCTGGCCCTTTCCCTGGGCGATGACTTGCACTATTGGGTCGGCGGGGGCCACACAGAGATGACCTCGACCGAGCTTCGGCTGACTCCGTCGCTCACACCCCACGGTCGCTTGGTGATCGTGCCGCAAGACGATGCGCCCGTGCTCGAACTCGCGCTCGGCGAGCGCATTCGGAGAGCGTTCGAGCGCGGGTCGGGGCACGGCCTGCTCCAGCTCGGAGCGGCCGAGGTGGGCCAGACCCTTCCGCCCGTCTTCAACTACTGGCGTGACTTCGGAAGCCGCCTTGTCACGACGCTCTGCACAAGGCCCGAGACGGAGGGCCGCGAACACGAGCGGCCGGCGCCCCCCGACGACCTGGAGTCACTGGCCGCGGCCGCACCCCTCATGCCGGGCGCCGAGTACCTCACCGTCGAGGTCCTTCGTGACTTGTGGGCTGGCCTCGCGTACGCCCTCGCGACCGAGCAGGCTGCAGCGAAGACCTCGCTGCAGGACTACCTCAAGCGACTCAACCCTGCCTGGAACGTCGTCGGTCGCGTCCACTTCAATCTCGCCGAGAATCGCAAGGACGAGCAGGCCCCGTTTGCCTTCCTCGCGACCTACACCCATCGCCTCTCGGGACACGGCAAGGCACAGCATCTCCCACTCGGTCAGGCTTTGCGCGAGTATGCCGGCTCGGACCACAAAGAGAAGCTCCTCTCGCTGCTTCTCCCGGTTCAGCGCGCGGCTGAGAGCTGCGACTGGCTCGCCGAGATGGTGAAAGCAGGTGAGATCTTCCACCCGCTCCGTTGGTCGCCGCAGCAGGCGTTCCGCTTCCTTGGTGATGTAACAGCACTCGAGCGCGCCGGCGTCGTGGTTCGGATGCCGGCGACCTGGAGAGCGGGCCGTCCATCGAGGCCGCAGGTGAAGGCCACGGTTGGAGCGCAGGCACCATCCGCGCTCGGTACGGCCGCGCTGCTCGACTTCCGCATGGGGGTCACGCTCGACGGACAGGAGCTGACGCAGGCCGAGGTGAAGGAGATCCTGGCCGGTGCAGACGGGCTCGCCCTGATTCGCGGTCAATGGGTCGAGGTCGATCGCGAGCGGCTCGAACGCATGATGGGGCGGTTCCAGGATGCCGAACGGCTCGCTGCCGGCGGCGGGCTCTCGTTCGCTGAAGCGATGCGGATGCTGGCCGGCGCGGAGGTCGTCAATGATGGCACGACCGAGGCCGATCCGGACTGGTCGCGCGTCGTCGCAGGGCCCTGGCTCGCCCAGATTCTCGAGGGGCTGCGCTCTCCGGATGAGCTGGACAAGATCGACCCCGGGCGCGAGCTCCATGGCGATCTCCGTCCTTACCAGCAGGTCGGCGTCCGGTGGCTCCACTTGCTCTCGCAGCTGGGTTTGGGCGCCTGCCTCGCTGACGACATGGGGCTCGGCAAGACCATCCAGGTGTTGTCGCTTCTGCTCGTGCTCAGGCGCAAGCAGGGTGGTGAGCGGCGGCCGAGTGTGCTCGTGGCGCCCGCGTCGTTGCTCGCCAACTGGGCCGCCGAGATCGAGCGCTTCGCCCCGGGGCTCGAGGCCATGATCGCGCACACGTCGGCCATGCCGAACGACGAGTTGAAGTCCATCGAGCCATCGACCCTCGAACGTGTCGATCTCGTCATCACGAGCTACGGATCGCTCTTGCGCCTCCCCTGGCTTTTATCCGCGTCGTGGAATCTGGTCGTGCTCGACGAGGCTCAGGCGATCAAGAACCCGGGGGCCAAGCAGACGCAAGCAGCGAAAAAACTAAAGGCGCGGGCGCGGATTGCGCTCACCGGCACACCGATCGAGAACCGGCTCGGCGACCTCTGGTCGATCTTCGACTTCCTCAACCCCGGGCTCCTCGGGTCGGCCAAACAGTTCACGAGCTATACGAAGCGGCTCGCCGACAAGCCTCAGAACCCGTACGGCCCGCTGCGTGACCTGGTGCGCCCCTACATCTTGCGCCGTCTCAAGACCGACAGGCGCGTCATCTCCGATCTGCCCGACAAGACCGAGGTCAAGGCGTTCTGTCAGCTCAGTCGCCGGCAGGCCGCGCTCTACCAGCAGGGTGTCAAGGAACTCGCGGAGCAGCTCGACGGTGTGGAGGGGATCAAGCGCCGGGGGCTGGTGCTCGCGTTTCTCATGCGCTTCAAGCAGATCTGCAATCATCCCTCGCAATGGCTCGGTGACGGCGCGTGGGCCGAGAACGACAGCGGCAAGTGGGCGCGGCTCCGCGAGCTTGCAGAGGTGATCGCCAGCAAGCAGGAGAAGGTGCTGGTCTTCACCCAGTTCCGCGAGGTGACCGCGCCGCTCGCATCGTTCCTGGGTGACCTCTTCGGCCGTCCGGGGCTCGTGCTCCACGGCGAGACCGCGGTGAAGAAGCGCAA
Source organism: Deltaproteobacteria bacterium (assembly GCA_011526105.1). Lineage (GTDB taxonomy): Bacteria > Myxococcota > Kuafuiibacteriia > Kuafuiibacteriales > Kuafuiibacteriaceae > WYAZ01. The sequence goes on from WYAZ01000011.1 coordinate 61,011, forward strand.
GGACTTGGTCAAGCGATTTCAGGAGGACGAGTCGGTGCCGTTCTTTGTGCTGTCGCTCAAGGCGGGCGGCTCCGGGCTCAACCTGACCGCCGCCTCGCACGTGATCCACTTCGACCGCTGGTGGAACCCGGCGGTCGAGAATCAGGCCACCGACCGCGCATTCCGTATCGGGCAGACAAAGAACGTTCTGGTCCACAAGTTCGTCTGCCGGGGCACCGTCGAAGAGAAGATCGACGAGCTCATCGAGTCGAAGAAGCAGCTCTCGCGGGATCTGCTCGAAGGTGGCGCGGAGCTGAACCTGACCGAGATGAACAACGAGGAGCTTCTCGAACTGGTCGCGCTCGACCTCAATGCGGCGATCAAGGAGTGAGTGATGAGATACTTCGAATGGCGTCCCTACGTGTCCGTGGCCGAGCGGCGTCGCAACGCCGAGCGCGAGATGAAGAAGCTCCGGAAAGAAGGGCACCCTGTGTCGCCGATCGTGATCGAGGGCCGCACCATCGCCGACACGTTCTGGGGAAAGGCGTGGTGCGACAACCTCGAGTGCTACAGCGACTTCTCGAGTCGACTGCCTCGGGGGCGAACCTACGTCCGCAACGGTTCGGTGATTGATCTTCAGATCGCGCCCGGCGAGGTCCGCGCCATGGTGAGCGGCTCGGAGATCTATCAGGTGGCGGTGCAGGTATCAGCTGTGCCCAAGACGCGGTGGAGATCCGTCTGCACCGACTGTTCGGGTGCGATCGACTCGCTGGTCGAGCTGCTCCAGGGGCGCTTCTCGAAAGGCGTGATGGAGCGCATCTGCCAGCAGAAGACCGGTCTCTTTCCCGCGCCGACCGAGATCGAGTTCTCATGCAGCTGCCCAGACTGGGCCTCGATGTGCAAGCACGTCGCGGCGGTGCTCTACGGCATTGGCGCTCGGCTGGACGAGCAGCCCGAGCTCCTCTTCAAGCTCCGCAAGGTCGACGAGAAGGACCTCATCGCCAAGGCGGGCAAGGGGCTGCCGCTGTCGAAGAAAGGACCGGCCGAGGATAAGGTCTTGGCGGGCGCCGGTCTCTCGGAGCTGTTTGGGCTGGACATGGGCACGTCCGACGACGAATCAGCAGCGGAGGCTATGCCCGCACGGAAGAAGGCGACACGATCTCGCCGTGTGGCGAAGCCTCGCTCGAAGCCCGCAGACGTCGCGGCACCGATGGGGAGGTCGACGCGCCGGTCATCGACAGACACCAAGAAGACGCCGCCCAGAGTGAAGACGAAGACGAAGGTGAAGGCGAAGGCGAAGGCGAGAAAAGGCGTCAAGAAGAGGTGATCGCGGTTGCACCCATCCTGCGGTCATTTGGGGCGCGCATGATCCCACAGGTCAAGAACCAGCCCGAGGAGTCGATCGAGGGTCGCCTCCTCCGGCGGGTGCTCGAGGGGAGCGAGCAACCGCTTTAGCACCTCGTTCGGGCTCTGGGCGTGGGCGATCAGGACGTGAAGCTCCTTCACCGTCAGCTCGCTACCGAGGAGTGTCAACGCCCTCTCGGACAGGATCTCCAGCTTCTCGTGCGCCGTGATCGGCGAGGTCCGCTTCGGAGGCCCTGCCGAGAACCGTGCGGCGGTGGACTTGAGGTCGATCGACTCCGCGAGGCCAGAGCCCCAGGGCGTGCTTTCCCATTCGTAGATGAGGAACTCGTCGCCCCCGCAGAGGGGGCAGGCCGCCTGGATGGCATCGTCGTCCTGCATGATGACCCACAGGAAGCCTTCGCAGGCGCGGCGATTCGGGCGGTAGCGACACGCGAGCAATGTGGGGCGAGCCTCTCCGGGCTGGAGGTTCGCGCCGTACTCGATGCACTGGGCGATGCGAATCGCCCGACTCCGTAAGCGAGGCGTCGTTGGGAAGGTGCCGTTCGGCTCGATCCAATGGGCGGGGTTCACGATCGTCATCTTCGGTGCCATCGCGGATCTCCACACGTACGCCTTGCGGCATCCCAAACGGCGGAGGAACCGCCGCTCATCACGCTCAGGTCTAGATCCATGTTTCGAATTGTTGCCACCGACCAGCCCGGGTACCACTTCCACCGGTGTCACCGGTGACCACCTGACCCACCCGGTGATTTTGCCGCGGTCCTTCGCATTTGCCTGCGCTTCTTGAGGGCGTGGCGGTTCCGATCGACGGCGGAGCCATCGTCAG
>WYAZ01000012.1 GCA_011526105.1 Deltaproteobacteria bacterium
ATCAGGGATCAGAAAAGTTGATCAAATCCGACCTCGCGCTTCCTCAGCCTGCCTACACGAGCCAGCACTTCTCGAAGATTCCGATCGAATCTCCGGCAGTTACGCCAGAGCGACCGTGGAAGTTCGGTCTATGGGTTGACCCTAGGCGGGCGCCGGCTTGCCCAGCTCGACCTCAGCACCGCGAGGCCAGGCTTCGGGAGGGCACCCTCCTAGCCCCACCCGCTAAGATCGCCGGTTGGAACCTGGCGAAATTGGAGCAAAAACACCCGTCACAGACATTCATGCGTCCAGACAGTTCATTTTTCGATGCTCTCATGCAACTATTGCAATACGTCGGATGACGGACGAAGTCGGTCTCGACACGCACAAAACGATGAACGCCACCACGACACGTCACGACTCCTCGAGCGCCATGGTGGATCTGCTCCTGTCCGCACTCGGGGAAACGAGGGTCACGCTTGGGTTGGCCTTCTACCGCTACGAGGCGACGGGGCGGGTGCTGACGCTCGATGGCTACTTCACTTCGTCGGCGATGGAAGCCTCGCTCCTGGCTGCGAGCGGGCCGTACGCGCTTGGCGCGACGAGCGCGATCGCGCGCTCTGCGCGTGGGCTCGTGCCCGAGTACGTGGCGCGCAACGACGCAGAGACCGCTTGGCTGAGTGGGGCGCCCATGCCCTTGTCTGCCTACTTCGCGCCGGTCTCGCGCGACGAAGCGCTCCTCGGGGTGCTGGTCTTCTTCCGGCGCGGCGATGACTCGATCTCGGAACCGCTCCGACCGCTGCTCGATCTCGTGGCCCATCTCGTCACCAAGGGCGAAATCGCGGCGCAGGCCGAGCGCGAGCGCGCGCGCGGGATCGAAGCCTGCCTCGGCCGATTCAGCGCCGAGATGGGGCGCCTGGGATTTGGCGCGAGCCGGACGCCGCTGCGAACGGGCGAGACGCCGCTCGATACGAGTGTGATGACCCCGCGGGAGCAAGAGGTCTTGCAGATCTTCCTTCGTCACGGCGAGATCGGTGCGATCGCGGAGCGCCTGGCCATTAGTCCTCACACGGTCCGAAACCACTTGAAGGCGATCTATCGGAAGCTCGGCGTGCACTCGCAAGCGGAGCTCTTGCGAAGGCTGCAGTTTGAGCCCTCCTCCGAAGCTCAGTGAGTGGGCGCGCGCATCTCGAGGCGATGGTAGCGGTCCACCGCGAGCTGCTCGAAGCGCACCCGACCGCGCCCGCAGAAGTCGATCTCCACATCCACCGCCTCGTGGTGCCCGCCGAGCCCAAAGTGCACGCGCGGGTCGTCCTGGCCGGAGAACCCGGTGGAGCTCTGGGTCTCCTGTCGCCGGCGGACTCGGGCGCCGCTCGTGTCCGCGTACTCGAGCCAGACCGTGGAGCCGATGGCGCTCGCGTGGCAGGTCTTGCCGTCGCCCACGAGCTCGAACCCCACGAAGTGGGGCGGGGCCTCCGTCGCGTGTGAGGCGAGTGTGTTTCGAAAGATCTGAGGCCGCGCAAACTGATGGGTGACGATGAGGTCGCGGCGGCCGTCGTTGTCGAGGTCCGCGGAGACCATCGCTCGCGAGTTCGTGTGTTCCGTGAGCCCGACCAGCTCTGCCACGTCCGCGAAACGCCGACCGCGCTCGCTCCCTCGGTTCAGATACAACCGGTTCTGCTCCTTGCCGTAGATGCAGAAGCCGCGAATGTCGCCCCACATGTTTGCGTAGCGATGGATCGAGGGCGGTGAGCGCGCCACCTTCTCGTTGACGTACCAGTAGTCTTTGCAGTTCTCGAAACGCTTGTCCGGCGTGTCGTCGACCATGCCGTTGGCCTGGGCGATGTCGAGCCATCCGTCGTTGTCGAAGTCCGTGAGCGTCGCCCCCCAGCCAAAGCGGCTGTCGTTGAGCGCCCCGAGCTCGGTGGCTCGGTCTTCGACTTTCGGGACGCCGCGGGCATCGGGCGGGCCGAACGTCCAAAGCAAGCTGCCTTCGGCCTGCATCGCGTGGTGCACGTTCGAGACGTAGACGTCGAGATAGCCATCGTTGTCGACGTCGCCGACCGACGCATTCATGCCTTTGTATGTGTCTCGACCGATGCTACCGAAGATCTTCCCTTTGATGGACTCGAAGGAACGACCACCCCGGTTGAGATAGAGGTCGTCCGGACCGAAGTCGTTGGCCACGTACATGTCCGTGAGGCCGTCTTGGTTGAAGTCGCCCGAGCCGATGGCGAGCGTCCACATGGTGGCGCCAAGACCCCAAGCGGCCGAGTCCTGTCGCTCGAAGCGCCCGTCGCCGCTTCCGAGGAACAGATCGTTCATTCCGCCGTTGTCGGACATGTGCCAGGACGAGTGCATGAAGTCGAACATGCGGACGTCGCCCTCGTACTGGGCCTCGGGAAGAGAGAAGAGGTTGAGCGCGGTCGGGGACTCGTAGCCGGGCAGGGTGTGGGGCAGCACGTTGCCCAACACGAGATCGAGCTGGGCGTCGCCGTTGACGTCGAAGAACGCCGCCGCCATGGCGTTGGCGTAGTGGGACAGACCCGAGACCTCCGTCCGGTCGACGAAGGAGGCGGTACCCGTCTCACGGAGCTGGTTCTGCAGCAGGACCTGCGTGCCGCACGCGAAGCCGAGGAAGAGATCTTGGTCGCCGTCACCGTCCGCATCCACGAACAACGCCACCGACGCCAGGCCGTGCGCCTGGGCGCTCGCGTTCTTCACCTCCAGATCCGGAAGCGGCACGCGCTCGAAGCGAAAGCCACCGAGGTTGCGATACAAGGCGTTTCGGTGCTCGGACTTCTTCAGCGGCTGCGTGAAGAAGAGATCCATGAGCCCGTCGGCGTCGAAGTCGCCCACCGCGACCGCGTCTCCCACGCTGAAGAGCCACTTGGCGACGTGATGGATGCGAGGGTCGGTCTCTTCGAGCACCGCGCCGAGTTCGCCCACGACGCCGCTCTGCTCACTCGGTATCTCCTGCAGCACGAAGCTCGCCTCTTTGACGACCAGCTTCGGGGAGATGATGTGCTGATAGCTGAGTACACCCGCGGCAGCCAGAGCCCCCATGCCGACGAGCCGCTTGAAGTGCCCGGAGCCCACGAGCTTGTCCACGAACAGGGCGCGCGGGTTCGGGCTCAGGCGCAACGCGCGGACGTGGGCCCAGAGCCACAGCGTGCCCTGGATGGTGAACGCGGCGTAGAAGAAGGTGAAGTAGCTCTGGCGGAGGTGGAAGATGAGGTCGACCACCGCGAGGACGATGCCGAGCCGGATCTGTGCCTTCGGACTCGAGGGCGAGGTCGCAGGATCGGTGATCATGAAGAAGGTGAACAAGAAGAAGGCGGGCGAACTCAAGGTACCCAGAAAGAGGGTCTCGAAGGGGAGATGCCAGCGCATGACCAACGCTCGAAGAGCGGTGAGTACGGTGAAGGTCGCGAGAAAGGACAGCACGAGTCGGTGCCGGTTCACCCTCGGCAGAAGGAGAAGGATCGCGAGCATCGCCATGAAGAGGGACATCGCTTCGATGCCGTTCCATTGATAGGCGGGTGCGGTTGTGATGAGGCCGTCGGTGAGAAGCAGCGAGAGGACCAGTCCGGCGAGCGCCGGGTTGAAGACGTGTCTTCCCTCAAAGGTGAAGACGTACTTGGAGCCGATGGCAAAAAAGACCGGCGCCAAGAGCAGGAAGTGATCGTGGGCGTAGTTGACCAGGAGCGAGAGCGAACAACTCGTGATGATCGCGGACAGCGGGAAGATCCAACGTTGCTTGAAGGCGCGGGTGAGGGCGACCTCGAGTCCGGCGGCGGAGAGGGTGGTCAGGAGCATCTGAGTGGGCGAGCGGTTGAAGCCGAGCACGGTGACGCCCAGCACCAGATAGCTCACGAGGATGAAGAGGATGCTGATCCGGGGATCGAGCGCGCGCGCGAGACGCCGGAGGCTCGCCCATCCGCCGCCGCCTGAACCGGACCAGGCCCGGCTGACAGAGACCTCCTCCATGGATTCCCTACATTCTCCTACATCGAGGCTGGACGCCATCCTCCTGCTTCCGGGCTAGGCTGTGGCATGGGCCTACTCTCGCTGCCCAGCACCTTCCTCTGCCTGACGGTGCTCTCGGTGCCTCCGCCCGAGGCGGCCGATCGCTTCGTGTTCCGACCGGCAGACCACCTCGATGCAGGTGTGCGCTTCGAACTCGATGCGCCGCTGGGCCGGATTGAGGCGAAGGCGCCCGCTCTCGAGGGCGAGATGGTCCTCCGGGGAGGGAGGGCCAAAGGCCGCTTCCGAGTCCGGGTCGACCGCATTCAGACCGGAAACGAAGGCCGAGACCGGGACCTCGAGAAGCCGGGGTGGCTCGATGCTCGGCGCTTCATGTTCATCGGCTTCACCTTCGAGGACGTGGTGACCCCGCCGGACCTGCTCGCAGGGGGATCGCACGAGGTGACGGTTCGCGGCCGTTTCATCCTTCGCGGCGTGGAGCGACCCCTTGGGGTCAAGATGCAGGTGCGCTTCGACCAAGCGACTCAGATCCTCCACTGCGCGGGCACTTTCTCGGTCCGGCTCGCTGAGCATCGCATTCAGCGCTCCGACTCCGCGGTCAAGGCCATGATCGGCCTCGAGGTGGGTGAAGTCGCCACCGTGAAGCTCGTCTTGCAGGGCCGCCGGGTTGACCCGGGATGACGCTCAATCCTCTCCGTGCGACAGTTCTCTCGGGTTGCGAGTCGAAGGGTACGACGAGAAGTACGAGAGTGAGATCCAGGCGCTGCTCGGTCAGCGCACCGGTGCGCTCGAGCACTGGCGATGGATGCGTCGAGCCTCACCCTGGGGCGCACCCGAGAGCCACGTGGTCTTGGCCTTCAAAGAGGACAAGCTCGTGGAGCTGCTCGCCGCCGCGCCCTCGCGGATTCTTCACCGCGGAAGCGCAAGCCTCGGCGCGGAGATCTGCGCTGGGCTCGGGCTAGGGTCGAGCTTGGGACCGCGGGAGCGCGTGGCACTCCTGCACCACCTGCTCGCGAGCCTCGAAGACGCTGGGGTGGGTTTTGTGTACGCGGCCGAAGGTGGAGTCCTCAGCGCGGAGTTCCTCGAGGAGGGTGGACTGGAACCTGCTTATGATCTCGTGGGGCGGCACCTCCCGGTGTCCATGGGCCCCAGAGACAAGGACGAGGGACCCAGTACGGTGCAGCGCGTGGCCAAGCTCGCGCGGCGCCTACGTCAGAAGCTCATCGAAGTCGAACCCGACGACATGTGGCTCGGCTTTGCGCAGCGTCTCTTCTTTCAACGCGCTCCCGATCTGGACTTCGCGCTCGACCGGAACGCGGCGCACTTCCGATGGCGATATCGCGAGCACCCCGTTCGACGATACCGCTTCTCGGTCCTGCGCCGAAAGGCAGGCACCGGACTCGACGCCTTCGTCATCTGGCGCATCGTCGAGGTGGCGGGTGGCCGGCGCGCGCTGCAACTCGTGGATCATTGGACCAAGGTCGGAGAGCGCCGATCGACCGCTTGGCTGCTCGGCGAGATGGCGCTGCTCGGCGTCGCCGAAGAGGGCGTCGATGTGATCGAAGCACACGCGCCCGCCGGTTCTGCGCTCGAGCAGGCGATGGTCGCGTCGGGCTGCATCCTCAAGCGTGGCCACGAACCGATCTACGTCAGGCCGCTCGGCGCAGAACGTGAGCACGGCGCATGGACGCTCGGTCAAGCGGTGCAGCTTCGGGCGGGCGACTTCGAACGGTTCTAGAGCTCATGTCGAGGCGGTTTGGAGGTGAGCTCTCGCCTGGGCTTGGCGCCCAGCCCTACTCGTGGGAAGACTCGAACATGGCGAACAGCGTTCAGATCTTGCAGAAGTACTGGACCGAGCATCCCGCCTGGTTTGGTGGGTCCTACGGCGAGTACCTGCATCTGGGCGGCAATCAGCAGATGCTTCGTCTGCTGCTTCGTGATGTACCCACGGGCCCCGAGACCCGGGTCATCGACCTATCCTGTGCGCTCGGGGGCAACGCGCGTTGGCTCGCCGCGCTCTATGGCTGCTCGGTGGAGGGCGTGGACGCCTTTCGGCCGGCGCTGCAGGCGGCCAGGGAGCTCGCCAAGGCGCAAGGACTCGCAGAGCTGTGTAAGTTCACGGTGGCCAAACCGGAGCAGCTTCCTCATCCCGACAAGAGCTTTGATCTCGCCGTGACCGCCGAAGGCGAGGTCCACTGGCCCGAGGTCTCTCGCGTCTGCAAGCCGAATGGCGCGGTGATCGGCTCGACGGTGGTCGTCGGCGACAAGGCGGAGCTCTTCGCCGAGGTCGAAGGGGTCGGCCTTCGCATCGAATACGATCTGGATGTGACCAACTACGCAAAGGCCTTCTATCGAAGCAAGGAGGAGGAGGCCAAGTTGCTCGTGCAGGCCGGGCTCATGAGCGAGGCCGACATGCACTTGCTCCAGATGCACACCGTCGATCTCTACGAGGCGGGGAGCGCCGCCCACATCCTCTTCCGGTTTCGGCGGCCCTGAGCCATGGCTCGCAAGAAGAACCCGCTCAGGATTCAGATGCACGCGATGACCCCGAAGGTCGACGCGCAGGGCAAGCTCAAGCACTACAGCCGCTTCACGCCGGTCGATCGCGCGTGTGAGCTCTGCCCGGCCCGGTGTTGCCATCTGACGGTGCACGTCTCGCTCCCCGAGGTCCTGCGCTTTTGCAGCGTGCTCGAGGTTCCCTTTCACGCCGCGTTTTGGTTTGTGCCGGGGGAGGGCCCCCGAAGCTTCGAACTCGACGCCAAGAACGATCGTCGGGCCGGACGCTACCGCGAGGAGTGGCCCGGGCGGGGAAGCATCGCGCTCCGGCGACTCGAGAGCGGCGCCTGCCAGTATCTGGTGGATGTGGGGGGCTTTCTCCGCTGCGGAGCCTACGAGCTCCGGCCCGCCACCTGTAAGCTCTACCCCTTGAGCTGGGAGACCGAGACCGCGCGGGGTGGGCCCCCGGTGGTGCTCTGTCCGATCCCCTACATGGTGACCCCCGAGCGCGAGCGCCGGTTCAAGCGGGATGTCGCGAAGGCGCTCGAAGACTGGGCGATCCACGAGGAGATCTTGGCGCTCTGGCATGCACGGGACTCAGAAGCTTCGCGCCGACCGGATGACTTTCTGCGCTTCGTCTTGCCGCTGGCTGGCGAGCGCCTCTCCATCGATCCGTGGCGGGCGCTGCAGATCGACGACGCCTCCACGCTGCTGTTCTCCGCGATGCTCGAGTCGGGGGCCGTGACCCCACCCAAAAAGAGCGGAACCTGAGCCGCCAGTGCCTCCCACCTCGGATGGGTGCTACGAGACCGCATGGCCTCCCCCGCGCGCATGCTCCTCGACCTAGACGACGCGCTCGGAGAGGCGGAGCGCAAGGTCAGCGGCTCGGCGCGGCTCTGGCAACGGGAGTGGGCCTCTAGCGCGCTCCGCGCGATCCGGCGCGGTCTCCTCGATCTCACGGACCACGACACGGAGGCGCTGGAAGCCCGGCTCAGCGCTCTCGAGAAGCGGCTTCGCGCCATGGACGAGTCCGAGTTTGGGGGCCTGCATAAGGAGTTTTCTGAGGAGACGATGACCCCGCAGCGCTTCGGGGAGCTCCTCGCCGCGGTCCCCGCTTATGAGTGGGACGCGTTCACCGAGCGACTCCTCGGCATCCACGAGGTGCCCGCGGCCTCGAAGGCTCGTGGCCTCGAGATGATCAAGTACCAGGCGACCCCCATGGCCTCCATCCTCGAGCTCGTCGGTCTGCTCGGACCCGACGATGTCCTCTTCGACATGGGCTCGGGTCTCGGCAAGGTCTCGATGCTCTCGAGCTTCTTGTCGTTGGCGCGCGCGGTGGGGGTGGAGTTCGACCCCGCGTACGGCGAGCGGGCGGCCGCCCGTGCGTCCGCGCTGAAGCTGAAGCGTGTGCGCTTCGAGGTGATGGATGCGCGCGAGGCGGACTATCGTGCCGGCACCTTCTTCTACTTCTTCTTTCCGTTCGAGGGTGAGGTGATGACGACCGTGCTCGATAGGATTCGAAGCCACACGAGCGGTCGTTCGATCCGATTCGCCGCGCTTCATCGTTCCACTCTGCGCTTCGACCAAGAGGATTGGCTCACGCGAGAGGGCGCCTTCCCGAGCGGCATGGCTCTCTACCGCACCCAACTCCGCTGAGCGCAGCTCGGCCTCAATGGGTCCGAGAGCCCATGGTCTCTTCCACGTGTTCCGCCACTTCGGCGACATCGGTCACGATGAGCACGTTCGTGCGTTCATCGACCTGCACCTTCCCCCGCTCGGTCAGGAGGCCGCGAACGATGGGCGCAAGGTCCTTTGCCTTTGCGTAGCTGAGCGCGATGATGACCGTCTTCAGGGGGGCGACGCTCTTTCGGGCCGAGGCGAGCCTCGCCTGGGTCTCGGCGCGGTCGGTGATGCGCTCGAGCGTATCGACGAAGTAGACGTTGCCGCTCTTCTCGAGCCCGAGCCCGGAGGACTGCAGGACGACGAGCAGCGCTTCCTTCCAGGGGACCTCCACGAGTTTCAGGGTGATCTTCCCCTTCACTTCATCGGGGACCACGACGTTCACCTTCCCCACGTCGGCGAGGAGCCGGAAGACGTTGTGCAGATCTGCACCCGCGAGGTCGAGGCTGATGCGGCGAGACTCATTCGCCTCGACCGAAGAGGCGGAGGCGATCAGGCCTAGAAGGAGGAGACGGCTGAACTTGGAAACGGACCTCACGGCGCCTCCAGTGTACTCAATCGAAGCTCACCCGGGTGAGGTTCGCGGGGCCGGCGGGGTTGCGCACGATCCCGGGTGCGCTCAGAAACCCACCTCCCACCTCGACGAGGTGCTCCACCGTGTCGTTGCCCAGAACCCCGCTTTCGACCGGACAGAAGGCCCCGTCCCAGTAGAGCGCGAGAAAGCCTCGGGTCCCGGAGATCGCAAAGCCTCTTCCGAGCTTCGCGAGCACGAGTGGCTCGACGGTGGGTACGCCCTCTTCGCTTCCCGGCAGGGATACGAGCGCCTGGTCTCGCACCTCGAACAGGCGCGATGAGATGGAGTCGTGGGTGAGCACCACCGGCTCGGGTTCGTGTTCCATCAGGGACACGGGCACGTCGAAGGAATCGCGCGGGATGACATCGAGCGTACCGTCGGCGCCGACTCGGGCGATCTGTCGATCGCCATATTTGCGGTGGAGCAGGAGCAGGCTTCCGTCGAGCAGCCGTGCCCCCGCGCCGTGCGTCGGGACGCCGGCCCCAAGCTCAACCAGCAGCGCCCACTCCGGGCGGCCAGCGTGATGTCGGTAGACTCGACCCGCGGCGCTGACCAACCAAAGGTCGCCTTGCACCGAATGGTCCGGTGCGAGCCAAGCGACCTGTCCCGCCAGCGTGCTCGTCGTGACCAGCGCTAGGCCCGCTTCCAGACTCCCGGCGTAGATACGCGTGGTGCCGTCGTCCGGCCAGCTCGCTAGGTAGAGGACGCCGTTCTCGAAGTGGGCGGCGCTGGTTCTCCACGTCCCCGGCCCTCCGGCATCGTCAAAGCCCGGCGGATGGAGCGCCTCGGTCAGTTCGATGTCCGCGCGAAAGAGCATCGTTCGAGCACGCTCGTTGACGACGGCGAGGGCGGAGCGCGCATCGAGCCCAAGAAGGCCAAGGATGTGTCCGCTCGCGGAGAGGCGCTCCGGTCGTTCCGGAGTCGTGCGTGGGCACGCGCTCTCTACCCAGCCTGCGCTGAGAGCGGGCGCTGGAGTGGCCTCGAGGTCGACGAGCCCAGGACCGACGGGGCCGTCCAAGTAGATCGCCGGGGTGGGAAGCCGCTCGTCATTGGCGCCCGCGAGTCGCAGCGGGGCAGCCTCGAGGGTCGCGAGCTCGGGCAGACGCATGGTCTCGAGTTGGATACGGCTGAAGCCCGCGAGCGAAACAAACGCCGGATCTTCGTCCGTGAGCTGAAGCGCGGGTTGGTCGATGGGCAACAGACCGGTGGCTCCGATCAACACTCTCTGTTCGTCCCAACGCAGGACGGCGAAGCGTTCGATGTCCTCTGGAAGCTCCGAGAGGAGCACCATGCTCGGGTCGCCGCTCGAGCAGCCCAGAAACGCGAGCAGGAAGAAGAGCGCGTGTGTTCTTGGCCGGATGAAGACGAGAGCGCTCACCGGCGACGAGCCCAGCTCAAGCGACGACGTAACCCTCGCGCAGCAAGGTGATGAGCGCGGTTGCGGTCTCGAAGTCCGTAGCCGAGCTCGCGTCGAAGACGCTCTGGCACTGACCGTGGTTGTGCACGAGCTGCAGGACCTCGAGTTCGGTCGGCTGGAGCGAGGTGAGTGCGGGCTCCAGGGGCACCGGAATGCGAAGGCGCTGCACCGGCTGGGGGAGCTCGGCCTGAATACGGTTGTACTCGTCGAGCTGCCGAGTGGCCTCCATGAGCAGCTCTTCGGTGGAGTCCTCGAGCTCGAGCACGAACTGGGTGGGCTCCGTGTCCGGGCGCGCGAACTCGAACTGACCGTTCTCCCACCCCACGATGCGGAAGAAGGCCTTCTTGGGACCGAGGTTGTGGTCGTCGTTGATCGAGGCGTAGAAGACGTCCCCGTTTCGCAAGAACAGCTTGCCGGACCCTTGGGGGGCGCGGATGTTGAGCACCCCGGTGCGTTTGGAGGTAGAGAAGAGCTGAAGCAGGGTGGGGACCGGAACCTCCTCGAGGCTCCCGCTCATAGCGGACCGGTTCTCGGCCCCGGACTCGCGCGCCTTGGCTGCGAGCTGCCGTTTGGCCTCACCTTCGTCTTGGGATGCGCCGTCGCTGACCGCGATGAGTTTCAGGATGGACGTGCCGATGAGAACTCGGTCGCCTTCTTTGAGACGGGTCTTCTTGATCTTCTCGCCGTTGACGAAGGTTCCGTTGGTGGACCCCAGGTCTTGGATGACGAGCTGACCCTCGTGGGTGGCGATCTTGGCGTGCTTTCGGGAGACCATGTCCTCCACGAGCACCATGTCGAGGTCCGAAGACCGTCCGACCACGATCTCGCGATTGGGGAGGAGAGGGAACTCTCCGCCCTGATACTTCCCAGAGATGAACCTCAGGGCGAAAGACTTGGCCATCCCGGTGTGACCCTATTCCGAACTATCTTCCGCTTCAAGCGGATCCAGCATTCTGAGGTAGGTCAGGGCGCGCTCGTGTCCCGGCCGGAGCTCGAGCACGCGTTCGAGGGTCTTGCGCGCCGCGTCTTCCTGTTTGCGCGCCGAGAGCAGCAGGCCGAGTTGCAAGAGCGCGGGCACGAAGTTCGGGTTGTCGCGCAGCGCGAGCCGTAGCTCCTCGATCGCTTGGTCCTCGTCTCCAGCGTCCGCGAGGGCGTCCGAGAGGCGACGCCGGATGTCGACGAAGTGCGGACAGAGACCGAGCGCGCGACGGTATTCGAGCGCCGCTTCCTTGGGGAGATCGGCGGAGCGATACGCGTCGCCGACCGCGGCATGCATGTTCGCGATCTTGGCCTTGGTGAGTGTGGTGGGTGCGCTGCCGTCCTCGGGCGGAAATGCTCGTTTGAGCACTTCTTGGGCCTCGGCGTAGCGGCCCAGATCGTTGTATGTGATGGAGAGGTTGAGCGCGGCTTCGGTGTACGAGGGGTTGATGCGCAGGGCGTCCTCGAAGGCGCCGCGCGCTTTCGAGAACATGCCCCAGCTGTGGTACACCACGCCGAGCATGTGGTGCACGTCGGCGTAGGCGCCCGCACCCTGTTCCAGTGCCTGCGCCAAGACCTCCTCGGCCTTGGCGTAGTCACCGCGCTCGTAGGCTTCTCGCCCCGCGCTCAGGATCTGACTGAGGTCCTGGTCCATTGTGAGGGACATTAGCGCGAAGCAAGAAATCGAGCCACCCCACCCCTCAGGGGGGATAGAGCCCCCCGGCGATGCGCCAGCGTCCCAGTGAAGTTCGAAGCGTAAGCCGGGCCAAACCACGGGGGAATGCCTGTTCACCCACGCGCAGGGTGTAGCGCTCATCCACGTGGGCGAGATCCTTGCGCACCTCGATCTGGTGGTGCACGGGCTCGAAGCGGATGACCACCCCGCTGAGGTCTTCGGCGATTCGGACCAGGGCCTGTTCTCGGTTGAGGTCTCCGTCCCGATACTCCGGGTGCAGGAGGCGTCCATAGGCCTCCGCGTCGTTGCCCTCCATCGCGGCCCGTCTCGAGGCGAGCAGCGCTTCGATGTCTCGGAGGTCCTCGAGGAGTCCGGATCGGATCTCGAGCGACCACAGCCCCCTGTCGAGCTCCCACTGAAGCGGCGCGACCATCTTCACGCTGTGTTGGCCGTTGAGCTCGACGTGCTGTGCACCGCCGAGGACCAGCGCCTCGCCGGTCTGCAGTTCGAGCGCTTCGAAGCGGAGCTTTCGTCCGGGAAAGATCTCGAAGAGCTCACGAAAGCCGGCCAGCGCCTCGGCGCGTCCGCCCAGGGTATCGGTGTACGTCGCGTGCAGCATGGGCTCGAGATCCTCGAGCGCACCCGCCTCGAGCGCCGAGGCGGCACGCTCGGCGAGCTCGGCTGGTGTCGGCCTACACGCACTGAGGAGGCCGAGCAACGAGAGGAGAGCCCGGCCCTTCAAGGCCCGCTGCCACCCGTTTCGAGGATGACGAACTCCACCCTGCGGTTCTTGCTGCGGCCCTCTTCGGTGCCGTTGTCGGCGACGGGTTCGAGAGGGCCCACGCCCTCCGCATCGAGTCGTCCTTTCTCGACGCCGAGTTCATGGAGGCGGACACGCACCGCTTCTGCGCGCTTCGCGGACAGGCGCAGGTTGCTTTGCTTGGAGCCACGGCTGTCGGTGTGGCCTCGCACCTTCACTCGAGCCTTGCCGGGGAGCTTGGCCATCGCTTCCGCGACCGCCGCCAGGATGGGCTCTGCGCTCGGCTGCAGCTTGGCGCTGCCGGTCTCGAACTCGATGCTCTTCTTGATCTCCACCTTCGAGGCGCTCACCTCCACCAGCGGTTCGGGACTCGGCGTCGGGGCCGGGTCGCCGGGACAACCGCCGTTTTCGGGGCGGCCAGGATCGGTGGGACAGTCGTCCACTTCGTCCGCGACCCCGTCCTTGTCGTGGTCGGCCTGGCCGAGCGCCGGACTCGGGAGGACCTGGAAGCACGCCACGCAGATGAGCGCCGCCAGCCAATGGGTCGAGGTCGGGATTCGTCGCACCGCGGAGCAAGGTAGCACTGGTCTGGTCAGCTCAGAAGGCCCGTGTCAGCATGGGGCCGGGTGAGCGGCTTCGAGGATACGAGCGACTGGGCCGGTCACGTCGCCCCCAGCCTGACCGGCGATCTCGAGGACGCGGGACGGGTTCTGGCCGAAATTCGGCGACATCTGCAACAGGGCGACATCGATCAGGCGGTCGTGCGCTACGAGATCTGCTCGCAGGACGTGGGTGACGAACTCGAAGGCGACTTCGCTCGATCCCAACGCCCGATGCAGGAACGTCTCGCGAACCTGTTCTTTCGGGCGCGCGACTATGGTCGTGCGGCCGCCTGTTGCGAGGTCATCGGAGAGTGGAACGCCGCGGCCCGCGCACACGCGGCCGCCTTTCAGTTCGCGCAGGCCGCAGAGTGCTGCCTCGAGGCGGGCGATACCAAGCAGGCCGCGCTCGAGTTCCAGAAGGCGGGTCTTTATGATCGCGCCGCTCAGCTCTTTCTTCAGCGTGATGAGCCCGTCGGCGCCGCGCAAGCCTACGAGACGGGGGGGGACTATCTCATCGCGGCGCATCTGTACGCGCAGGCGAACGAGCCACACCGAGCGGCGAACGTGCTCGCCCGCGTCCCCGCCAACGATCTCGCGTATGGTGAGGCGCTGTCGAAGCTCGCGGACCTTCTAGTGGGGCTGGGCCGTTCGGATCTCGCGCTCCAGAGGCTGTCCGTGGCGCTCCCGCCCGACCGCATCGTTCGTGAGCCCAGCGAGGCGCAGATCGCCTACCGCTACGCGCTCCTCCTCGAGGAAGAGCAGCGCTCGGACGAGTCACTCAACGCGATCCGGATGGTCGCGGCCTACGATCCCGAATTCCGAGATGTGCGCGAGCGGCTGAAGGCCGCGGGCGTCGAGTTGCCACCGATTCTGGCGGCCCGAAGCCTGGCCTCCGGTGCCCGGCGCATTTCGGAGACACCCACCGATCTAAACTCGGGCAAGCTCAGCGCGACGCCGAGTCCGATGACGCCCACCAAGAGCTCGCTCTCCCCTCTGTCTTCGTCGACGCTCGTCGCGAACATGCCGGGTTATGATCTGATCAAGGGGCTGCCTCTGTTTGCAGAGTTGTCCTTGGACGAGATGCGCGACTTCTATCACCTCGCGGATCAGTGTGCGTACGAGCCCGGCGAGGTGCTCATCGAGCAAGGTCATCCTGGCCACGGTCTCTTCGTGATCCGCGAAGGTCAGGTGGAGATCCGTCATCGGCAAGTCGCTCGCGAGACCGCACTCGGTACGCTGGGGCCGGGCGACCACCTCGGTGAGATGGCGCTCGTCGATGACGGCCCCACGTCTGCGCGCGCGGTGGCGCTGACCCGGGTGAAGGCCTTGTTCTTTCCCAAGGAGCGCTTTGAGGGATACCTCGGGACCCATGATCGGGTTGCCCTCCGGATCTACCGCAAATTTGCACGTAACCTCGCGGAAAGACTTAGGGATGTGAACAAATCCAAGGCTGGGGTCCCGGGACCCGGCTCGGGGAAATGACGATCTTTCTTCCCTTTTCGCTCGGGGCCGCATACAGCGCGCTTTCAACATCTGTCGTCGGGGGGTTCCATTAAGGCCCCCCGAGCGTGAAGGCCGTGCATCATGGGATCCAAGCTCTACGTAGGTAACCTCCCTTTCTCCGTCACTGAGGACCAGCTCCGGGACACTTTTAGCTCTGACGGGCGTCAGGTCACCGACGTCGCCATCATCACCGACCGCGAAACGCAGAGGCCTCGTGGCTTCGCGTTCGTGACCATGGGATCGGACGCCGATGCCCAGGCGGCCATCTCCGCCCTGGACGGTCAAGATCTCGGTGGCCGCGCGATGAAGGTCAACGAGGCTCAGGATCGCGGCGGCGGCGGCGGCGGCGGTGGCGGCGGCGGCGGTCGCGGTGGCCGCGGCGGCGGTCCTCGTCGCAATCGCTACTAGCTTCGCACGTGAGCCTTGGAGCTCATCTCGGCCGCCTTGCTTCGGCTGGGCTTTGAGATGAGTTCTAACGCTCGCCCATGAACGAGTACCGATAGTCTGTCGGCGGCGCCAAGGTCTCTTTGATGGCCCGCGGTGAAGCCCAGCGCATGAGGTTCCATGCGCTTCCGGCTTTGTCGTTGGTCCCTGAGGCTCGGCTGCCGCCGAAGGGCTGTTGTCCGACCACTGCACCGGTCGGCTTGTCGTTCACGTAGAAGTTGCCCGCGGCAAACCGGAGGCGTTCGTTCGCCCGCTGCACCGCATGGCGGTCGGTGGCGAAGACGGCGCCGGTGAGTCCGTAGGGCGTGCTTTGGTCACAAAGCTCGAGTGTCTCTTCGAAGGCGCCATCCTCGTAGACGTACGTGGTCACGACCGGGCCGAAGATCTCCTCGCGCATGAGGCGATGCTTTGGATCGAGCGTCTGCACGAGGGTGGGATAAACAAAGAAGCCCCGCGCGTTCTCCGCGCGTCCGCCTGCGATCACGCTGCAGTCGGCGTCCGCCTTCGCGAGCTCGAGGTACGACCTGATCTTCTCGAAAGCGCGGTCGTCGATCACGGCTCCCATGAAGTTCGTGAAGTCCTCGATGTCGCCCACCGCGATGTTTTGGATCTGCTCCGCCAGCGGGGCCTTGATCCGGCTCCAGACGGACTTGGGGACGTAGACCCGCGAGGCCGCGCTGCACTTCTGACCTTGGAACTCGAAGCCGCCACGGATGATGGCGGTGATGAGCGCGTCTGGATCCGCGCTGGCGTGCGCGAAGATGAAGTCCTTTCCGCCGGTCTCGCCCACGATCCGAGGGTACTGGGCGTAGCGATCGATCCGCCGTCCGACCATACCCCAGAGCTTCTGAAACGTGGCCGTGCTGCCTGTGAAGTGGATGCCTGCGAGCTGCTCCGAGTCGAGAGCGGTTTCACCGATGACCTCTGGCGCGCCGTGGACGAGGTTGATGACCCCGGGCGGCAGACCCGCGGCCTCGAGGAGCTGAAGTCCGATGTACGCGGAGTGAAGCTGCGTGGGTGCCGGCTTCCAGAGGACCGTGTTGCCGAGCAGCGCGGGTGCGGAGGGGAGGTTGAGCGCGATCGAGCTGAAGTTGAAGGGCGAGATCGCGAGGACGAAGCCGTCGAGTGGGCGGAGCTCCACTCGGTTCCACGAGCCCGGCGGAGAGATCGGCTGCTCCTCCATCAGCTTCGAGAGGAAGTGCACGTTGAAGCGGAAGAAGTCCGCGAGCTCACAGACCGCGTCGATCTCTGCTTGGTAGACCGTCTTTGACTGCCCGAGCATGGTCGAGGCGTTGCTGCGATTTCGCCAGGCACCGGTGAGGAGGTCGGCGGCCCTGAGGAACACCGCCGCGCGCTCTTGCCACGGCAGTCGGGCCCAGTCGTGCTTGGCGACCCCTGCTGCGGCGATCGCCCGCTCGACGTGGCTGCGATCGCCTTTGTGTGCGCGCGCAATCTGCGTCGCGTGCTCGTGCGGCAGAACGACAGCCGAGGTGTCCCCGGTGAGCACGCGCTCGCCGCCAATGACCATCGGGATTTCTAGGGTTTCTTTGCGCATGCGCGCGAGCTCCGCCTTGATGCTGGCCCGTTCCGCGCTCCCTGGGGCGTAGGCGTGGATGGGCTCGTTTCGGGGCGGGGGAGGCGAGAAATGACCGCTCATGCGGCTTGTCTTGACGGTGGACTGGCTTTTTGTCAAACCGGGCCCGCGGGACCGGGCGAGCTTTCATTCGCCGCTTTCCCCCGGGACCAGGAGTTCATCGTGGTGACCAAGATCGGAATCAACGGCTTCGGACGCATCGGGCGCTGCATCTTGCGCGCGCTCAGGAACGACAAGGATCTCGAGGTGGTCGGCATCAACGACCTCACCGACGCCGCCACCTTGGCCCACCTTCTCAAGTACGACTCGGTGCACGGCATCTATCAAGGCACCGTCAAGGCCGAGGGCGACTTCTTGGTCGTCGATGGCAAGAAGATCCGCATCACCGCCGAAAAAGATCCTGGCAAGCTCCCCTGGAAGGAACTCGGCGTCTCCATCGTGCTCGAGTCCACTGGCGTGTTCACGACCGGACCCAAGGCCAAGCCGCACATCGACGCGGGCGCCAAGAAGGTCATGATCACCGCGCCCGCCAAAGAGGTGGACGGGACCTTCGCCTTTGGCGTGAACCACGCGACCTACGACGGGGCGAAGCAACACATCATCTCGAACGCATCCTGCACCACGAACTGCCTGGCGCCGGTGGCCAAGGTGCTCAACGACACCTTTGGTCTCGAGCACGGTCTGATGACCACCATCCACTCCGTCACCAACGACCAGCGCATCCTCGACCTGCCGCACAAAGACCTGCGCCGGGCCCGCGCCGCCTTCGAGTCCATGATCCCCACCACCACCGGCGCTGCCGCCGCCGTGGGCCTGGTGCTGCCCGAGCTCAAGGGTAAGCTCAACGGCTTCGCCATCCGAGTGCCCACCAAGGACGTCTCGGTAGTGGATCTCGTGGCGACGCTCGGCAAGGACGTAACCAAGGCCGAGGTGAACGCAGCGCTCGAGTCCGCGGCGAACGGCCCGCTGAAGGGCATCCTCGCGGTGAGCCACGAGCCGCTCGTGTCGAACGACTACATCGGCAACCCGCTCAGCTCCACCGTCGACGCGGAGCTGACCGAGGTCATCGGCAAACGCATGGTGAAGGTCGTGGCCTGGTACGACAACGAGTGGGGTTACTCGAGCCGCGTCATCGATCTCGCCCGCTACATGGCCGGAAAGCTCTAGGCGCCGCCGTGATCCGCGGCATCGACGAGCTCGACCTTCGGGGCAAGGTCACCTTCATTCGCGTCGATTTCAACGTTCCGATCGAGGACGGAAAGATCGGCGACGACACTCGGATTCGCGCGGCCCTGCCGACGATCCAGTTCGCGCGTGAGGCTGGGGCTCGAGTGGTGCTCGCCTCCCACCTGGGGCGGCCCAAGGGGCGCGACCCCGACGAGAGCTTGCTGCCGGTCGGAGAGCACCTCAGCGAGCTCTTGGGGGTGGACGTGATGTTCGCTGACGACTGCGTCGGGGACGGGGTTCGGAAGAACATCCGTGACCTTCGCGAAGGCGACGTCTTGCTCCTCGAGAACCTGCGCTTTCATGCGGAGGAGGAGAAGAACGACGAGGACTTCGCGCGCTTCCTGGCCGATGGCGTCGAGGTCTACATCAACGACGCGTTTGGTGCGGCCCACCGGGCGCATGCGTCCACTGCGGGCATGGCGCGCTTCGTGCGCGAGAAGGCGGCCGGCTTTCTTCTGAAGAAGGAGCTCGATGCTCTGGGCGGGCTTCTCAAGGACGTCAAGCGCCCGTTCGTCGCGGTGGTGGGCGGGGCCAAGGTCTCAGACAAACTCGCGGTGCTCGACAACCTCGTCAAGAACGCCGACGCGGTCCTGATCGGCGGCGCCATGGCGTACACCTTCCTGAAGGCCAAGGGCGTCCCGGTGGGCAAGAGCCGGGTCGAGACCGACAAGCTCGGCATGGCCGAGACGATCTTGAAGGCCGCCGCCGGTCGAAAGGTGAGCTTCCTCTTGCCGGATGATCACGTCGTGGCCACCAGCTTCGACGAGAGCGCGCATCCGGAGACGGTCACCGAGATCAAGGCGGACCAGATGGGTCTGGACATCGGGCCCAGGACTCGCGCCCGCTATCGGGAGAAGCTCCTCGAGGCCAAGACCATCTTCTGGAACGGTCCCATGGGCGTGTTCGAGTGGGCGAGCTTCGCGGCGGGCACGCAGGCGGTCGCCCAAGCGGTCTCGGATAGTAAAGGCGTGAGCGTGGTCGGTGGCGGCGATTCCGTGGCGGCCATCAACAAGATGAACCTCGCGGCTCGCGTCACCCATATCTCGACCGGCGGCGGGGCCAGCCTCGAGTTCGTAGAAGGCAAGAGGCTGCCCGGCGTGGCAGCGCTGGAGGAATGATGGCGCGCGTACCTTTCGTTTGCGGCAACTGGAAGATGAACAAGAATGTGCCCGCGAGCCTCGAGCTCGTGGACGAGCTGCTCGGTTCGGTCGGCCCGATTCAGGGCGTCGAGATCGGGATCGCGCCGACCTTCCTCGCGCTCCACCCAGTCCGCAAGAAGATCCAGGCCGGCAAGCTCCGGCTCGCGGCGCAGAACGTCCACTTCGAGTCCGACGGCGCGTACACGGGTGAGGTGTCGGTCTCGATGCTGAAGGACCTGGGCTGCGACTACGTGCTCGTCGGTCACAGCGAGCGTCGTCAGTACTTCGGCGAGACGAATGCCTCCTGCGCCAAGAAGACCGGGGCCGCGCTCCGAGGCGGGCTCAGAGTCATCTACTGCATCGGCGAGACGCTGGCGGAGCGTGATGCCGGGCGGCACTTTGACGTCGTGAGCCTTCAGCTGCGCGAAGGGCTGACCGAGCTCGAGCGCGGTCGCGCCTCGGATCTGGTGCTCGCATACGAGCCGGTCTGGGCGATCGGCACCGGGCGAACCGCCACGCCCGATCAAGCTCAAGAGATGCACGCGCACATCCGAGCCCGGATCGCGGAGACCTTCGGCGCCGAGGTCGCGGCTGAACTCCGCATCCAGTACGGCGGCTCGGTGAAAGCCAGCAACGCCGACGAGCTCTTCGAGCAGCCGGACATCGACGGCGGGCTGATCGGGGGCGCCGCGCTGGACGCACAAGGCTTCCTCTCGATTTGCCGATCCGCTCGATCTAGGGGTTAACTAGGGCCGGCGCTCGGGCCGCTGGACAAAACCCAGCGGTGGATGCAGTCCTACCCGCCCGATGGAGAACGTCCTCTACGCCATCCACATCTTTGTGTGCATCCTCATGATCCCCGTCATCCTGCTTCAAAGCGGCAAGGGCGGCGGCGTGAGCGCGGCCTTTGGTGGCGGCGGATCACAGACCGTGTTTGGGGCGCGTGGCGCCAGCACCTTCTTGACCAAGATGACCACCGGCGCGGCGATCGTCTTCATGTGCACGAGCCTCGGCCTCGCCTGGTACTCCTCCAAGAGCAAGTCGGTCGTGGGTGATGCCCCGGTCGAGAACAGCGCCCCGGCCGGCACCGGCAGCACTCCTTAGCATTTCGCATTTGACAGCGACCCCGTTCGCCTCTAACTCGCTCCCTGTCTATCTGTGCGGTGGTGGTGGAATTGGTAGACACACCATCTTGAGGTGGTGGCGCCGAGAGGCATGGGAGTTCGAGTCTCCCCCACCGCATGCTTCCGAAAATCGTTGAGGGCGGGGTGACCTAGGTTGCTCCGCCCTCAAAGTTTTTCATGGGGCAACGCACGGCGCGGTGCTCGGAAGTATTGCTCGGGCGAGTAGTACAACAAGTTCGAGACTCGACCGGTGTACACGCAAGCGTAGGTCTCCACCTGGCGCGCAAAAGCCGAGCCCTCGTTGCCTTCCTTGAAGAGGCTCCCCCAAAACGGGTTGTAGGACTGATCGACCGCGGCGGCGTATTCGCTTCGCCGCTCGATGAGGGTCTTCAAGTCTCGGCGGTCGCGGTCGACGCGGGTTCGCAGATTCCTCCGGATGAGAAACAGCTCGTTGCGCTCGGACGACTCGCGCTGTGGGGCGTCGTCGAGCGCGGCTTCGATGGCCGCGACCTGCAGCCGGGCGCGGGTGATCTCGTCCTCCAGGGAGGCGCGTCGCTCCTCGAGGTCGATGAGGTCGGACTCCGCGGTCAGCAGGTCTCTGCGGAGCCTCAGCTCCTCCTCGAGTTCGGGAACGATGAGCGCGGTCCGCCAGAGCGTGTCGCGCTTGGAGCGGATGATGTCGCCGTAGATGTGGTCTCCGACGTAGAGCACCTCATCGCCGACCGTCCCCATGATCTGCTCGAAACGCCTGAGAGAGCCCCCCTGATACACGTGATGTCGGTCGAACTTGTGGGCGGGGGTGCTCGAGACCTCAGAGGTCTTTGGGTTCACCTCGAAGAAGGGCTCATCCTCTTGGAAGAAGCGGGGCTTCTGGGCACCCACCAACACGACGTCGAAGTACTTCGTCCAGCTCGCATACTCGGCGAGCTTTCCGTCGAGCAGGTGACGCATGAGGACGTCGGTGTAGGGCCACAGAGAGTTCGTGAGCAGGAAGAGGCGCTTGCCGGAGGAGCGAAGACGATGAAGCGTCCGCGGTAGCTCCGGATCGACCTCGACGAACTCCTCCACGCGAGACTGCACGATGGACTTCAAGCTCCCGTCCCGGTGCACCGCGTCGATGGAGTCGCGAATCTGGTCGAAGAGCGCCCAGTAGTCCGTCTTTCCCGGCCCGTTGCGCCGGTCGAGGTGCTCGACCCAGTCCGCGTAGATGGTCGCTTCGGGGAGCGCGAAGAGCGTGTCGATCCAGTGGTACTTCTTCGACTTCAGGCGGATCTTCACGTGCCGATACAGGCTTCTGCGTTCCTCTTTCGATAAGCGGCGGCGACCATGGTGTACCCGTCCGACGAAGCGATGGCGATCCATCTTGAAGAGGTTGCCGTTGCGCTTGTCGACGACGAGCCCGCGTATCGCGAAGGTGGGATCGTAAGGTGTCGCCAGGAGCTCGTCCGGGTAGCCGTGAGACTCCACCAGGCGCCTGGCGGTGAGCTCGTAGGATAGGGCCTCCAGCTTCTGTTTGGCGTAGATGGCGAGGGTGTAGTCCATGTCGAAGCCCACCTGACGAATCTGATCGAAGCGCAGGGTTCGATTGACGTAGATGCGCTGTGCGGGGCTGAGCGCGGCCGCCGCGGCGAGGTGGGAGTAGGCGCCGAGTCGGCGGGGCGACGCGGGGTCACTCGGAGGCTGAGACCTGAAAACTTGGGGCGGTGCATCGCCTTCACCGCTGTCGGACACCGCCCGAGTGTACGCATTCTCGGCCAGCTCGGCTATGCTCCAAGCTGGATGACGAGAACCATCACACTCTTGCTCTCGGCCGGCCTCGCCCTCGGCTCCGGCCTGGCGTGCAAGAGCGCCGAGTGCGAACGCGACAGCGACTGCGGTGGCGCACGGCTCTGCAGCGCGGAGGGAGTCTGCGTCAACCGTCCCTTCATCCCGCCGGGCGAGGTCGAGGACGCTGGACCGGGCACACTGCGTGACCTTGGAGCAGCGCGCGATGCCGGCGACGGCGGCGATGCCGGAGATGCCGGAGACGCCGGAGATGCGGGGCGCGACGCGGCAGTGGACGGCGGGATGCTCGACGCGGGACCAGACGCCGGCGTTCCGGACGTCGGACCGCTCGACGGGGGCACGATCGAGAGCGAAGGCCTGGTTTGGATCGGAGAATTCAACCAGGGTGGCGTGAGCTCTCACACCGTGACCGGGGTCTTCCTCGATGACCCCGCGTCCGGCATCGTCACCTACCGCCGCGCCTTCACGAGCGGGGCTCAGTCGTGCACCTTGGTGCAGCGGGTTCAGTCGGCGGGCCTCGTGGGTTTTTCGGCGACCGGGATTCAGATCGGTGGCTTCGAGAACGGCAGCTTTCAGACCGTGGATCTCGCGCCCGCGGGGCCAGGCCTCTTCGCGACCAGCCAGATCCTGACCCCGGGTATCTTTCTCGGCGATCCTGACGCCATCAGCTTCGAGATCATGTCCACCGGCGCGGGCGGTGCGCTGGGTCCGCACTCGGCCTCCGTTTCGCCGCCGTACCCGTTTGCGCCCTCGGTCATCGCCCCCGGCATCGGCTCCACCGTCCTGGCTCGTTTCCCCATCAGCCTGAACTGGAGCCCCGCCGCACTTCGGCCGAACCTGGAGGTGGTGGTGGAGCTCATGGATGCCCCCCGCGCCCTGCGACTCACTTGCACCGGAGCGGATGGCCTGGGTCAGCTTCAGATCCCCGACGCCGCACGCAACGCTTTCCTCGCCGGGAGCCCGACCGGCGGGGTCAGTCTGCAGCTCCGCTACCAGAGCGAGATCGTCGAGGAGGTGCCGGTCGTGGGGAGAATCAGCGGGATACCCACCCGATTCCGCGCGTCCATGGGCGTGCAGTGGCCCGTTCAGCTCTAGAGCCCGTTTCGAGCCCGGCGGGATGGATTGCTGCGCATGCCGGGGCCTGCTAGAACCGGCCCGCCATGCTTTCGACCTTTTTTAGCGAGCAGAACCTGACCTTCGAGCACGTGAAATGCCTCACGAACGGCATGTTTGCCGTGGCCAAGGTCGATGGCGTTCACGACCGCGAGATGGCGATGATTCGCGAGTTCTACGAGAGCTGCGCTCGGGCGGGAGACCCTCGGCTCGAGGAGGTCGTTCGCCAGAGCTTCGACATCGCCGACGCCAAGCGGCTGTTCGAAGGGGCGGAGATGTCGAAGCTCTTCGTCAAGAGCCTCATCCTGCTCGCCTTCGCCGACGGCAGCTACGCGCGCGAGGAAGACGCGCTCATCCGCAACATCGCCGGCCAGCTGGGTCTCGATGACACCGCCGTCGATGGCCTGCATCAATCCACGAAAGAGTTCCTCCTCTCCAGCCTCGCGCATGTCCAGAACCTCGACGCACTCAAGGAAGTTGCTCGTCGTCTCGACATGCAGTGAGAACCTCGGATAGTCGCGAATACATGCCTTCCTCCTTCTTCGGGATGCTCCGTCAGGACATCGCCATCGACCTCGGAACCGCGAACACGCTCGTCCATGTTCGCGGCAAGGGCCTCGTCTTGAACGAACCCTCCGTCGTGGCCATCACCGACGGGAGCAATCGCAAGGTCGTGGCGGTGGGGCGCGAAGCCAAGGAGATGTTGGGCAAGACGCCGGGCGGCATCCAAGCGATCCGCCCCATGCGCGAGGGGGTCATCGCCGACTTTGGTGTCACCGAAGCCATGCTCAAGTACTTCATCAAGAAGGTGAGCAAGCGCAGCTATCTGCGATCGAGGCTCGTCATCTCCATCCCGGCCGGCATCACCGACGTGGAGACCAAGGCGGTTCGTGAGGCTGCGCTGTCGGCCGGCGTTCGCGAGGTGTTGCTCATCGAGCAGCCCATGGCCGCGGCGGTCGGCAGCGGTCTGCCCGTCCTCGATGCTCGCGGCTCCATGATCATCGACATCGGGGGTGGCACCTCGGACGTCGCGGTGATCTCGCTTGGCGGTATGGTCACCTACAAGACGCTCAAGGTCGCCGGCGACAAGATGGATGAGGCGATCATTCAGTGGGTGAGGCGCCGCAACAACATCCTGATCGGCGAGCGCACCGCGGAAGCGATCAAGATCGCCATCGGGAACGCGCACATCTCGGTGCCGCCGAGCGAGATGGAGATCAAAGGTCGCGATCTCATCTCCGGCGTGCCCAAATCCATCACCATCACCGGGGCCGACGTCCGCGACGCCCTCGCGGACGTGAGTCACGCCATCGTCGAAGGCGCCAAGGCGGTGCTCGAGCGCACGCCGCCGGAGCTTTCGGCCGACCTCGCGGAGCGAGGGATCATCTTGGCCGGGGGTGGGGCGTGTCTGCGTGGACTCGATAAAGTGGTCCGCGAAGAGACCGGCATCCCGGCGTTTGTGGCCGAGGATCCACTGCTGGGCGTCGTCAACGGCGTGGGCATGGTGCTCGACGACCTCGACCGCTACATGGGTTTGCTCTTTTGAACCTGGACCACCTGGAGAAGACCGGGCCCGCGCCGGTGTACTTGCTCGAGGGCGAGGAGCGTCTGTTGCTCGACGAGGCCCGCGGCCTGATCGAGAAGGTCGCTCTCGCCGGTGCGCTCGCTGACTTCAATCGCGACGTGCTCACCGGCAAGGACCTCACCGCGCACCGCGTGGTGGACGCAGCACTCACGCTTCCAGCGTTTGCCCAGCGTCGCGTGGTGATCGTGCGCGAGGTCGACAAGCTCTCCGGTGAGCTCGATGCGCTGATCGAGTACGTCGCCAAGCCTTCGCAGAGCACGGTCCTCATCCTGTGCGCCGAAAAACTCGATGCGCGGACGAAGTTCGCCAAGGTTCTCAAGAAGTCTGCCACCGTGCTGCGCTTCGATCGCCCCAAAGAGCGGGACATGCCGCCCATCATTCAGCGGCGTGCACGAGCCATCGGGCTCGAGCTCGAATCGGCGGCGGTGCGTGCGCTCGTGGACGCGCTCGGATCGGACGTGGCCGGCGTGGTCTCGGCGCTCGAGAAGCTCTGGTTGTACGTGGGGGCCGAGGGCCGATCGAAGGTCACCGCGGCACACGTCGAGGATCTCATCAGCCCGGTGCGCGAGGAGTCGGTGTTCGCCTTTGCGGATGCGGTGGGAGCGCGGAACACAAGCTCGGCCATGGAGGCCCTCTCGAACATGCTGGGTCGAGATCGGAGCCACCCGCTCGCGCTGCTCGGTATGATCGCCCGGCATTGGCGTCATCTCGCCCAGGCGCGGGCCATGCTCGACGCCGGGGCCCGGCGGGCCGAGGCGGGCGCGGGCCTGAGCTTACCCCCGTTCGTCATCGATAAGCTCGTGGGCCAGGCCGAGCGCCAGCGCCTAGGCGCCCTGGTGGCCGGCCTTTCGGCCATCACCGAAGCGGACCAAGCCCTCAAGGGGGGTAAGCTCCCGGGTGAGCGGGTCATGGAGCGACTCGTGCTCACCTTGACCCGCATGGCTTGAAGCCGCCGATTTGCACCCACCGGGGGTGGCGAGACGGACCGGAGTTTCGTGCTAACCTCCAACTCAGCATGAAGAAATCGCTCTTGTGCAGCCTCTTTGGCTTGGGGCTCCTCGGCTGCGACAGCACCTACGAGGGTCCCTGCCGGACCAACGCGGACTGCGCATCCTCGGCCGTGGCTCTCTGTGATCAGACCTTGGCGCTGACCTGCGTGAGTGGCGAGTGCGTGGAGGTCTGCGAGACCGAGCTCGACTGCCGCGAGGACCCGCTGGAGCCCGTCGACCGGCGCGACTGTGGCGGCGTGAACCCGAACCGCTTCCGCGTTTGTGAGAACCTTCGCTGCGCGCCCGGATGCCTGCCCGAGGGCATGAGCGGGGAGGGCTTTCAATGCCCGGCGGGTCAGGCCTGTGCGGCGGACGGGCGCTGTGCGCTCTTCGCAGAGAGCTTCGAGCCGCCGATGGGCGAGGTCTCCGTGTCGCTGCCGATCCTCCGGGAGCTCTGCCGAACCGGCGGCACCGACCCCGAGACCTGCTCCAAGTGGGACGACTTACCCCGAGCGAAGCGAAACACGAAGTCGCTCATTTCGTACTCCGGCCTGCAGGGCTGCAATCGAGAGCAATTTGGGGCGGAGGAAACGTGCGGCGGTCCGGCCGCGGACGGCTCGTTCTATCTCAGGCTTCGACGGGTACCGCGTTCATCTCGCGCGCCGGTCTTCGACTACACCTGCGCGGCTTGTCAGTGCTGCGCGGAGTGCCGCGACAACGAGTTCAGCAACCATCGTGGAGGCGTGTGTCTCGGTGTTCCTATCCCGAGGCTCGACGAGATGTGTAGCCCGGACAAGCCGGCGTGCGCGAGTGTCTGCGCGGACTGCGCCACGTGTCCGCCGGTTCCGGTCGGCGAGCGTCAGCGCCCCACCACCGAGGAGAGCACTGGGCTCAATCAGTGTCAGGTGGTCGCGGCCGCCCGGACTTGCCCGGCCTGGCTCGACGCCGAGAATTGTCGGTCCGCGGCCCGAGCTGCCACCTGCGCCGCCGAATGCCCGGACCCCGAGCAGACGCCGCCCGCTTGTGATGCGTGTCTGAAGACTGAATGCGCGGCCGAGGATCGGACCTACCGGACTTGTGAGCTTGCCGAGATGGAGAGGGGCGCCTGCCCCGAGTGCACGGATATCTGGGGGCCGCTTCAGGACCTCTGCGACAGCCAGGGGGCTCAGGCGTGCGTCCAAGGCGCGGTGTTCGTGAACCGGGCGATTCTCGATGAAGCTGAGCAAGCTCTGGTCTCGCCGGTCATCAACCTCCAAGGGGTCGCGGGCGATCTCCGACTGTCGTTTCAGTACATCCCCTTCCGGATCGGCGCCACGTTCTTTCCGGTGGCCGACGAGGGTCCCGCGCCGCAGTTGGTGCAGATCGCGTTCTGCGGCGGCGCCTGCGAGAACGAAGCGAGCTGGATCGATTCGGGCGTCACGCTGCCGACCGAGGGGGAGCGCAACAACGGTCTCGCTGCCGGTGAGCACGCGGCGCGTGACTGGAGCGTCTATGGGTTCGACGCCGCCATCCCCGAGGCCCTGCGCACCGCGACGTTCCGGTTCCGGCTGCTTCCGCGACTCGCCGACGAAGCCGTGCTCGGGGTCGACAACGTGCTCGTGAGGACCAAGTGATGAGGAATGCGCTCCGGATCGCCACGCTTCTGTCGCTCTGTTCTCCGATGGTCGTCGGTTGCGGCGGTGACCGCGACTACGCGCGCCTCACCGTGCAGTTGGTGATGCCTGCCGCGCCCGCGCTCGATCCGTTCCAGGGCGGAGACCGCGTGAGCCTCGTGCGTGTCTCGGTGACCGGCCCCGAATCCGGGGACTTCGCCAGCGTGGACTTGGCGGCAGGGGCCACCACGGCCACGCTGGAAGCCTTTCCCATCCCCTCCGAGGAGGCGGATCGCCGCACACTCGACATCAAGGCGGAGGCCCTCGACGACGCCGGTAATCTGCTCGCCTATGGTCGAGCTCTAGAGGTTGCCTTCGACGGGGAGACTGAAGTCGCGATCCAGTTTCGCCGCTCCATCGCGTACGTTGCCCATCAGGCCATCTGCGGCTTTGGCTGCGGGGACGAAGGTGCGTGTGTCGAGGCTGGGGCGGGCTTCGAGTGTCGTCCGCGGGCCGACGACTGCGGTGCCTGCGGCTCCAGCCGGGCGTGTGTGATCATGCCAAACAACTTCCACCGATGCCGGTCGATCTTCTCCGGTAGCACTCAGGGGCCCTCTCACCTCTACGCGCTCGATGTCTTCAATCGAAATATCATCGAACGCATCAAGCTTCCGGGCACGGACCCGCGGGCGCTCGAACTCACGGCGTATGAGGGCGAGGCGATCGTGGCCACCATGAACGACGCCGGTCGCGGCCAGATCGGGATCCTGTCTACGAGCGACCACTCCTGGCGGACGGGCGAGATCAAGGATCCGGCGGGGCTTCCGCTGTCACCCACGCACGCCGCGCTCGGTCGGGGGCAAGCTGTGGGCGTCGCCGGAGGCGGCGGACACATCGTGATCTTCGATGCGCAGTCCTTCGCGACGCTCTCCGGCCGCGTGATTCCTGGCTCCATCCGCGACATGGCGGTGGGGCTCGGCGGCGATCGCGCGGTGGTGGTGGTGACGCAGGAGCCCTTCGTGTTTCTCGTCGACCTCTCTGATCCCACAGCCGCGGACGCCATCAAGAGCCCGGCGACCTTCACGGGCGGTGGGGGGGTCGCGATCTCGGAGGATGGTCGACTCGCTTACGTGACGTCCGACACCGACGGTTCGGTGTTGGTCGTCGACCTCCTGCGCGGCATATCGCGCGGGGGCAAGGGTCGTTTTGGAGCGCCGGTTCGCCAAGTCATTCACTCGTCGTACAACGCGAGCCTGCTGGCGGTCCAAGCCGCCGACGAACCCGGCGCCGTCCGAGACGCACTGCTCTGGACCACGGACGCGCTCTTCGAGCGTGGTTACGGTCAAGGGGTCGGCAAGTTCCACCGAGCCTCCGGTGTGGCCGGTATCCCGGGTGGGCGCCGCGCGCTCATCGTCAGCGCCAGCACCTCCACCTTCACCGCGAGCCTCACGACGATCGATCTCTCGCGCGACCAGACCAACCCCATGGCCGCCGCAAAAGCGTTCTATCCTGCGGATCCCGAGGAGCGGAAAGTGTCGGGTGTGCAGCCTGGGCCCGACTGCCGAGGCTCCAACGTGACGAACGCCCCCGAGAACTGCCGGATCTACGAGTACCAGCGCTACCAGCCGCGCAGCATCGCCATTCCTTACGGCTCTTGAGCCGCGCATGAGGCACACGAAGCTCATGGAGGGCGCGCGCGAGGTCGCGAAGCGCCTCAGCGATGCGGGCCATCAGGCCTACTTCGCGGGCGGGTGTGTTCGAGACCTGCTGCTGGGCTTCGAGCCCAAGGACTTCGACATCGCCACCGACGCTCGTCCGGAGGACGTCCGCCGCCTGTTTCGCCGTCGGGTCGAGGTGGGGGCGGCCTTCGGGGTCGTGCGGGTGCTGCTCGAGGACGGTCGCGAGTACGAGGTCGCGACCTTTCGAACCGAGGACGGCTACGAAGACGGCCGCCGTCCGGACCACGTCGAGTACTCGACCTCCGCCGACGAGGACGTGCAGCGCCGAGACTTCACCATCAACGCGCTCCTCATGGATCCGAAGACCGAAGGCATCATCGACAAGGTCCAAGGACGCAAGGACCTCGAAGCGGGCCTGGTGCGAGCGGTGGGTGATGCCCACCGGCGTTTTCGAGAAGACCGCCTGCGAATGCTTCGCGCGGTGCGGTTCTCGGCCCGCTTCGGCTTTGTGATCGAGGATGACACCTGGGCGGCGATGAAGGCGCATGCGTCCGAGCTGCGCGTCGTGAGCCGGGAGCGTGTGGTGGCAGAGCTGCATGGCATCTGGCGCTCGAGCCGCCCCGGAAGGGGCCTCATGCTGCTTCGCGAGAGCGGTCTGCTCGGGCCCGCGCTCCCCTTTCTCGCGGGGGTGCCAGAGGAGGACTTGCTGGCGCTCGAGACCCGTCTCGCCCGCCTGCCCGAGCTCCTCTTCGAGCCGGACCCGTTGTTTGTCGTCGCCTGGGCCCTCCACCTCGACGCCGTGCAGGCAGCACCCGCCGAGCCTTGGGCCCAACGTCTGGTTCAGGACTTCAAGCTCTCTCGCTCCCTCGCTCGAGCCATCACGGACGTGCTCGCCTGGCGGAGCGTTCTTTGTGCGCCCGAGCAATCTCGGATCGGTCGGTGTCGGCAGCTCCTCATCGCGCCCGAGTGGGCCACCGCCTTTGGCTTCTTGCGCGCCCGAGAGGGGGGGGCCTCGGCCTCCGCAGAGTGGTGGCGCACCGCCGAGCGCGAGCTGCGTGAGCATCCTCCTGCGCTCGACGCCCGGCTCGGTGGAGACGACCTGCGGGCCCTTGGGCTTGCGCCGGGTCCGGCCTTCAAAGAGATCCTCGAAGAGGTCGAGCTCGAGGTCCTCGAGGGCCGACTCGAGACCAAAGAAGAGTCGCTGGCCTGGGTGAGGGCGAAGGCCTGACCAGTGTCCCGTCCGAGAAGTTCGATCATGTTCCCGCGAAGTATCTTTCGTCGCTGGTCGGCGCGCTACGAAGGGAGTTGGGTCGCCCCCAATGACCGAGGAGCCCGAAAGGGCGGCCGCAGGCCGCG
>WYAZ01000197.1 GCA_011526105.1 Deltaproteobacteria bacterium
CTCGAGCATCTCGGCCTTCCGCACGAGGTGCCCACGCTGATGCCGGCGCGCGGCCCACCGGAGCTGGAACTCTGGCCGGCCGCGTGAAATGAACGGGAGAGGTTCGCTGAGGTGTCCACCGGACTGCCAAGGCGGCAGTGTGATCACATCCCGGTCTGGGCGTCCTTGGGTCCAGTGAATCACGAGACTCTGCGGGACCGGAAGCGCCGGAGCCTGCTCCAACCCGGATTTATCTCAGGCCAGAGCCCCGTCGAGGCCAGGCATGACGCGGTCCGCGGTCCCTTGCAGATATAGACCCCTTTGGAGTAGCTATCGGGCTCAAGCTCCGAGAGGTCCGAACCGCCCTGAATCAAGCCGCGTTGCGTCTCGGAACGTGCCCATAGAGCGTACCGTGTCTGGTCGTGAACACGAGGCCGGTGGACGGTGTACCTTCGATGCCGAGATAGCCAGCATGGTGCTGGCGATGATGGGCTGAGCAAAGCGTAGTCAGGTTCTCCGGGTTGTTGGGGCCCCCGTCTCGCACCTTTTGCAGGTGGTGAAGGTCGATGAGCAGCGCATTTCGGCAGCCTGGCACCGTGCAGCGGTGACCGTCCCGCGCCAGGACGATTTGGCGGAGTTTGGGACTCACCGTTTGGAGCGTGAAGCCGAGGGCTTTGGAGGTCTCGCGCAACACTGCGCTGAGACCGCCTTGGCGGATGAGGGTCCTAAGGACGGTGACCGTGGGCGGAGCGTCTTGACCCACGTGGGCCTGGGCCTCGTTTGCGTGGGCCTCCGCGGAGTCGGCTGGGGCAAGGCCGCTGAGCTCGCCGTCGCAGCACGCGCAGTCGCGGATGGTCTCGGAGACCTCGATTGTTTCGCCGCCGACCGGCCGGAACGTACGGTCACATTCGGTGCAGACCGTCACCGCGACTTGGTAGCCGGGCTGCTCATCGGGCGCGCGACTTCGGCCCAAGAAACCTTCGGCGATCGCCGCCCACACCTCACCGTCGGTGGCCTGGGGACCCAGCGTGCGCCGGGCTAGAATCTCCGCATCGAGCAAGGTCGCCTTCTGGTCGCTGGTCAGCGTGACGACCTTCCGATGCGCGACGAGCAGAGGGTCCTTCTCATCGGTGGGGAGGTCGCCGGGCCTCAGACCCGAGACGAGCCGCTCCACTTCGCGGACGGTCTTCGCTTCCGAGGCTCGGAGCCACTCGAGTTCGGTCTCCGCGGTGGCCACTCGGACCAGCTCCTTGGTCGCGCTGAAAGCGCGGGCGCCGGTCATGAGCGCGGACCGTAGCGCGGGGAGCCCTTCGAGCGCCTCGGCCACCCGGGCTCTTTCTTTGGCCAAACGCGGTGAGTAGCCGAGTCGGCGTTCGATGTATTCGGCGAACGACGCCATGCCAAAGTGTCGATGGAGTCGGGCGCGGTGGGCGAGGAGCAGCCATCGGCCGATTTGTTCGTCGAGTGCGCCTTGCTGCTCGGCGAGACGGATGATCTGCTCGTCGATCTCAGCCAGGGTTCGCGGAGTTTCGAGTGCTTCGTGCATGTCCGAGGCAGTGTACACGGCACATCGAAGTCGACCTCGAAGCGGCGAGAGGCCATGCGATCGCAGCGTGCTCGCTGCCGCTCTGTGCGCGCGACGGGATCACGATCTCGGGTCCTTTGAGCGTTTCTTAGTTCGCGGTGTCGTTCATGGATCTGATCGCACGGGCAGGGCCTTCGATCTCGTCAAGCAGAAAAGAGGCCCATCAGCACGCAACGTCCTTCGCGGTGGCGTGCGTGGACGACAAAGGATCGCGGAATCTCCGAAGGCTCAGTGGTCGGGCGAAGGCGTCGTGTCATGGCGGGGTGCCGGGCCACGTGAATGACGCCTCGACGGCTTCACACGGAGGGCAAGCCCAACAGCTCGTGAAGGAAGTGCCTGAAGGCGTCCGTCTGAAGCTCTGTCCGATATTCCGAGTGCTCACGCATCCGAACGAAGCCAATGCTCGCCTCACTGGCGAAGTGCGTGCGAACGATCTCTCTGGCGGACTCGACCTGATGAGCTTGCCCGTGCTCCTGGCGCAAGTTCTTAGCTGCCTTCCACTCCTCCTCGGTCGCCATCCCGATGATCGTGTAGAGGTCGAGCGCGTGATGACGGCCGTAGTCCTTCTCGCTGTCGTCCTTTCGATCCCGGAGGGCGTGGAGCTTCATCAGCGCGTAGGTGAAGGGCTGCGGCAGATAGACCTGGCCGGCGTAGGCCTGGCCGTTCGTGCGCATGCCCGAGAGCTCGACGGCCAACGGATGCTGTTCGATGCCGAGAGCCTCATCGGTCAGCCGCCCGTGAAGGCCAACCCCCGCCTTTCCGGCCGGCCGAACACGAGGCGGATTGATGTCGAGCTTGGTCTCGTCGACGCTTGGGTCGATCGGGCCGGTCAGCAGATCGAACTTCACCTTCCTCCGTTGTCCGGCGATCTCCTTTTCGCGACTGAACTGGAAGTGCTTGGCGGCGTCGACGGACTCGCACCCCATCCGTTTCAGGGCGCCGGCCAGAGCCTGCGACCTTTTTCGATCTGCCAGCAGTTCGGTGCGCAGGAAGATATCGATGTCGTTCGTCGACCTGGCGGTCGGCAGTTCCTGCAATAGCGTTCGTGCGCCGCTGCGTTTGATGTGCTGCTGCTTCAGGTAGACGCCGTAGCCTCCGCCGACGATGAGAGAGATGGACTCGTCGCTCAGCTCATGGAGGAGATCCAACAGATTCGCTTCGAGCGCATCGTAGGGACTCATCTCGGCGGGTCCTTAGGTCTGAGGATCTGCTCCTCCACCTGCTCGGCCGTCTCACGCTCTCGCTTGTCGCCCCGCATCAGCTCCAAGTAGGTCTGAACGGGCGATGCGACAGGATACCCATCACGTCGTTCGAGATCGAAGTAGACGGCTGCATCGTTGGTCTCGACCACCTCGAGCGAAGGGAACGCTCGGGTCTCTTCTGTCTCGAGGTCGGCGAGAAGTGCATCGAGCCCATCGCAGTAGACCTGAAGGGTCTCTCCTCTCGCCATCGTTGCATAGTAGCCGGTTGATCCGGCGCCGGTCAGGGCGAGTCGGAGGTTCTTGCGGCCAGACTCCCGCTCGAGGGCGGCGATGACGGATTTCTCTTCGGTCTCGAGTTTCCCGATGAATCGCTTCCGGATGACAGGGGGACGATAGTTCTCCGCCAGGTTGCTGAGCAGCATCTTCGGCTGAATCAGGCTGATGCGTCCGGCGTCGCGGGCGATGATGAGATCTTCCTCGAGCAGCTTGAGCGCCTTCGAGACGGTCGACAGCGAGACGGCGCCGCCCCGGCGCCGAATCTCCCTCTCCACGGCTTGAACGCTCGTGAACAGCGGCGTGCTGAGGAAGACACGGGCGATGAGCGAACTCGCCCCGCTGTATACGTTCTTCAGCTTCTGGGATTCGCGGAACTGATTTGGGGCTCCCGACCGGCGAACGAGGAGTTTTGGCGGCACGATCACGATGCCGTTGCCACAAAGGTCGAGGCCGCTGACGCCCCGAGCTTCGAGCTCGTCGAGTCGTTGCTCGGAGAGATAGGGGGCGAGGATGAGTGGGTTCAGCCCGGCGTTCTTCACGGCTTGCGTTTCGAAGATCGCGTTGCGCAGGGCTTTGGGGGTGGACCTGGCTGTGTACTGGACCCCAAAGGTGAAGGAGGTGTCTTGCCAACCGAGGCGCACGAGGGCATCGAGTTCGAGCCCCGCGGTGGAGGCCGGTGCTTCGACCACTTTGATCGAGAGGGGAGGCAGCTTCAGCTCGCCTGCTCGCAGTCGATCGATCGCTTCCCTTGCCGCCAGCATTTACCCATACCCCGGAGCGTGCAGCCAAGGGTCTGTCCTCAAGTCTATTTTCCTAAAACATGTGATTTTCCGGAACAAGAAAATGACATGATTCAAGAAATTATAGGCGTGTTTACCACTGCGGATCTCGGATCATGGCCCCGGCTCGGCAAACTCGGGTCGTTGCTGCGCAACCGGCGTTCGGCCGCCTATTTGGCCTCGCCGGGGCCATGAAGTCAGCGGAGATCTCCAATGATCTCAAATGACTACACGCGGACGCGTGGTCTCCATACAAGGTCGATCACAAGGTTCGAGCTTCGCGCGCGGCTGGCCGAACGAGCGGCGGCCCAGCCAACCTTCTCCGAAGACGTTGGGGTGCCCCGAACAATCGGCGGCGTAGAATACGCCGCTTTTAAGGATGCATAACGCATCTTTGACATATGCGATTGGATTCGTTAAAAGACGCATGTGGACCGAAACGGGTTGATCGAGGCCCTGGAGACCCTTGGCGAGCTCCTCGACAGTCGGGACCAAGCCGCGGACGTGGCCGTCATCGGAGGCGGGGCGCTCTTGTTGGCGAAACACATCGCAAGACCGACCAAGGACCTCGACGCGGTCGCAATCCATGATGGGAACGCTCTCGTGTCCTCGGACCCTCTGCCCGAATACCTCCGAGAAGCCACTGAGGACGTCGCGCGCATCCTCGACCTCGATCCGCGATGGTTCAACGGAGGGCCGACGGACCTTCTCGAGTTCGGGCTGCCGGAAGGATTCCTCGAGCGGGCGCAGGTTCAGCAGTTTGGTACGTTGACCCTGCGCGTCGCCGACCGGCTCGATCAGGTTCATTTCAAGCTCTACGCCGCGGCTGATCAGGGGCCCGAGTCGCGGCACGTCCAAGATCTCCTGCGACTCTCCCCAACGGAAAGCGAGCTCGAGACCGCAGCATCGTGGTGTCGGACTCACGATCCTTCGCCCGGCTTCGCGTCAGTTCTCGGAAGCTGTCTCGAGAACGTCGCTTCGCTGATCCGGAAAGAAGGGCAGGGCGATCATGAGCCCTAGCACGATTCTCGAATGCGCCGAGGAACTCTGCTGGCGAGCCTGGTGCACCCTCGGTGTGTCGGGGGTGGCTGAGCCCCTAAGTTCCCTCGCGATCGATCCGGAAGGACTGATCGTGCTCTCGGGGACGGTCGTCCGCGATCTTCGACTTCGGGACGAGCTCGTCGATTGGTGCAGTCAGTTCGATCGGTACATCTCGATTTCCCGCCTAAAGCGAGCGATCGGCTGTCTTTCGGACCCGCATGCCGACAAGGTGCGTGAGCTCACCGGGCGCATCGGGCGCATGGCAGCCGGTCCATGGCCCACCAACTCATCTCGAACGGTTCAAGAGACGAAACTCTCCGGCAAGTCGCGCCTGCCGCGACTCGATCAGGCTCCGCTCACCCATCTGCATCACCGGGCGGTATTCGGGACGACCTCGCGCGCCGAGGTACTCCTCTACCTACGACGGTGTAGCGGTCCCGTCTCGGCGGCCGAAGTCGCGGAAGGCGTCAGCTTCGGAAAGCTCGCGGTCGCCAGAACGCTCGATGAGTTCGTGGAGGGACGAGTCCTCGGTAGTTCCAGGCGAGGCAATCGCAATCAGTACACCCTTCTCCGACAAGGGCCGCTCGGGCAGCTCGCTGGCGATCTACCGGAGCACTTTGTCGATTGGGTGGGGTGGTCACAGCTACTGCACGAAATCGGCGTCCATAAGGGGAAGTCGGATCGCGTCCTCGCAATTGCGATCGCAAAGATCGCCTCGCAGATCGGCTTCCACGTCGGACAAGCAGGGGATGCGGATGAGGTCGGGAGAGAACTGACCCGGATCGCGGAACTCGCTTAGCCCAGGAGAGGTCCGGACCGCCTTGGGTCCAGCCGCGCTGCGTCTCGGAACGTGCCCATAGAGCGTGCCGTGTCTGGTCGTGAACACGAGGCCGGTGGACGGTGTACCTTCGATGCCGAGATAGCCCGCATGGTGCTGGCGATGGTGGGCTGAGCAAAGCGTGATCAGGTTCTCCGGATTGTTGGGGCCCCCGTCTCGCGCCTTTTGCAGGTGGTGAAGGTCGATGAACAGCGCATTTCGGCAGCCTGGCACCGTGCAGCGGTGACCGTCCCGCGCCAGTACGATTTGGCGGAGTTTGGGACTCACCGTTTGGAGCGTGAAACCGAGGGCTTTGGAGGTCTCGCGCAACACTGCGCTCAGACCGCCTTGGCGGATGAGGGTGCGGAGCACGGCGACCGTGGGCGGAGCGTCTTCACCCACGTGGGCCTGGGCCTCGTTTCCGTGGGCCTCCGCGGCCTCGGCCGGGGCCAGCCCGCTGAGCTCGCCGTCGCAGCACGCACAGTCGCGGATGGTCTCGGAGACCTCGATTGTTTCGCCGCCGACCGGCCGGAACGTACGGTCACATTCCGTGCAGACCGTCACCGCGACTTGGTAGCCGGCCTGCTCATCGGGCGCGCGACTTCGGCCCAAGAAACCTTCGGCGATCGCAGCCCACACCTCACCGTCGGTGGCCTGGGGCCCCAGCGTGCGCCGGGCCAGAATCTCCGCATCGAGCAGGGTCGCCTTCTGGTCGCTGGTCAGCGTGACGACCCTCCGATGCGCGACGAGTAGAGGGTCCTTCTCAGCGGTGGGGAGGTCGCCGGGCCTAAGACCCGAGACGAGCCGCTCCACTTCGCGGACGGTCTTCGCCTCCGAGACTCGGAGCCACTCGAGTTCGGTCTCCGCGGTGGCCACTCGCACGAGCTCCTTGGTCGCGCTGAAAGCGCGGGCGCCGGTCATGAGCGCAGACCGCAGCGCGGGGAGCCCTTCGAGGGCCTCGGCGACCCGGGCTCTTTCTTTGGCCATGCGCGGCGAGTAGCCGAGTCGGCGTTCGATGTATTCGGCGAACGACGCCATGCCAAAGTGCCGATGGAGTCGGGCGCGGTGGGCGAGGAGCAGCCATCGGCCGATTTGTTCGTCGAGTGCGCCTTGCTGCTCGGCGAGACGGATGATCTGCTCGTCGATCTCAGCCAGGGTTCGCGGAGCTTCGAGTGCTTCGTACATGTCCGAGGCAGTGTACATGGCACGTCGAGATCGACATCGAAGCGGCGAGCGGCCATGCGATCGTAGCGTGCTCGCTGCCGCTCTGTGCGCGCGATGGGATCACGATCTCGGGTCAGTCGAGCGTTCCTTGGTTCGCGCCGGCGTTGATGGATCTGATCGAACGGGCAGGGCCTTCGAACTCGTCAAGCAGAAAAGAGGTTCATCAGCACGCAACGTCAGTCGCGGTAGCGTGCGTGGGCGAGAAGGGATCGCGGCATGTCCGAGGCCCCGTCCTCGAGGGCGACGCGCTCATCGAGCTCCATCCCAAGAACGGGCCCTCTGTTCCCGTTCAGGGCGAGGAGGCCATGGACTTGATGAGCGACCAAGTTGCGGACGGGCGGAGGTTTCGGGTGCTCAACGCGGTCGAACGCGGCTACCCCAAAGCCGTGGTGGTCGACAACGGTCCCGAGTTTCGCGGTCTGGCGATGGACCAATGGGCGTATCGCCACGGGGTCGAGTTGCTCTTCATCGAGCCGGGTCGACTGGTTCAGAACGCCTACTTCGAAAGCTTCAACGGGCGGCTTCGCGATGAATGCCTCCACTCCGAGTGGTTCGTAGGGCTCCAAGACGCCATCGAGAAGATCGAAGCATGGCGCATCGACTACAACGAGGTCGGGCCTCACGGCTCGCTGGGCCAAGTCCCGCCCGCCGAGTTTGCTTTCACCCTCAAACGTCAACCGGGACAACGAGGAGATCGGGCGATGCGTTAGCGGCTGGCTCGAACAGCGATCTCAGGTCAGTGGTCGGGTGCCAGGGAGGGGGCGACGCCTGCGCGTTGCTCCTCCCCATGGGTGCGGTCGTGGGCACCCTCGCGGGTTTGGGCAACGGGGCGGCGATCTCGTCGGCCTCGGTGGAGGCCGACGTGGTCTGGCGGTGAGGTTGGACCAACGCCGAGGTGCTGAGAGCATCCGCTCCGAAGGTTGGCGGCACTGAGCGCTCTGCCGAAGTGCTCGATGAGCTTCGCACCGCGTCTTCGCCACCGGCGTAGGTCGTCCCGCGTAGCCGGGGTCCTACGGCCGCACCATCCGCGCGGTTCGCGGCGCCAACGCAAGGCGCGCGCGAGCGGCTCCGGGCGCCCGCCCGCTCCCTCTGGCACGTCGGTTGCTGGCCTCTCCGTCAGGAGGTGGCGAGATGAAACTGGCCCAAACGGCGTACGACAACTCTGAGACGGGCTGCTGCGCGCGGCTCGACGCGGCGAAGTGGGATGATCAGGTCTTCGAGTGGAAGGACAAGCCCTTCCTCAAAGACCACATTCGAGCGCTGCTGCACATCCCCCTCAACTTCGGCTCGGTGATCAGCAAGGACAACGCGGCCATCGAGCAGGCCGAGGCCTACCCCGAGCAACCCATTTGGCTCACCGATGAGGTGTCGCCGTGGGGCTCGGACCTCTACATCGAGGTGGACCGCGACGTGCCCGGCAAGACGATCGAGCGGCTCTCGGGTCGCTTCCGCACCCGCGTCTTCGAAGGGCCCTACAGGGACGCCGGCAAGTGGCACGCCGCCATGGACACGTATCTCGCCTCGAAGGGTGAGCGCTCCACGCGCATGTTCTCGTTCTACGCGACGTGTCCGAAGTGCGCGAAGCAGTTCGGCAAGAACCAGGTCGTGTTGTTCGCGCAGCTTGCTTCCTGAGTGAGCTGCTGTCGGCAGAGTTGATATCGTAGTCGATGACCGAACTGCGCTCGTAGGAAATGGAGCGGTTGACCGCGCTGAGATGTGAAAAGTAGCTCCGCGTGATCGTAGCCTCGTCATTCGTGGCCGATCCGAGTCTCGAGTCGGGCGCGGCCGAATTGGGGTCGCATGCAATGATAGCGCGGCCGCGACCGGGCTCTCGTCGTAAGCGTCAGGGCATTCGCAGTTGGAGCCCCTCGTGGTCAGGTGGCTTCAGTTGAAACGGGGACCAGAACATGCTGCCGTGGGCCACGATGCGTTTGCGCGCGCTAGGGTTCGCGATCGTGCTGCTGGCTTTCGGCTGCGAGAACAAGAAGCGCCCCAAGGCCGCGGTCAAACCGCAGGGATCAGCCCGCGAGGCGCCTCACGCGCCTCGCGATCACGTCGCCTACTCGGGTCAGCCTCTCTGGTTGGATGCCTCGCGCGTGCTGGTCAGCCACCCGCGCGGCGGGGTCGTGCTCGTGGCCCCGAGCTTCGAGGGCAGCACCCGAGACTTCCCCGGCCAACCTCAGACCGCAGACGTGAGCGGTCGCTACGTCGCGGTGGCCGGCAAGCAGCTCGCCGTCTACTCCCTCGAGGACAACCGCACCACCGTGCTCTCCGACACTCCTGCAGCCGGAGTTTTCGCTGCGGTGGGCTTCGTGGGCGAGGACTCGGAGCACCTCGCGTACATCGAGCGGTTCGATCGTGAGGGATCACGCTTCTCCGTCGTCGCCTGGCGAACAGGCGCGCTGCAGTTTGAACGGCTGTTCGCCGGCGATCCCAACGTGCAGCCGGTCTCGGTCTCACCGGACCAACGCTGGGCGGTGTTCCAGGCCCGGCTGGGCGCCGACCGCTTCGCCTGGGACGACACGAACGGCACGCTGATTGATCTGCCCCTCGAGCCGCACCAGCGTTTCATGATGGGCTTGGCCTTCTCTACGCAGCACCTTGCAGCGGTGGGGCGCGATGGTCACATCGACATTTACGGTACGCGCAGCTGGAGCCGGAGCGGTGGAGGAATACGTGCTCGTGAGGGCGACCCTGCCGACTGGCACTACGCGCCTCGCGCCTTCATCGGCCCTGACCGTGTGTGGGTCCTTGGCGACACGCACATCACCGTCGGCGATCTCCGCACGGGTCAGATGCTCGAGCCGCTGGTGTTCCCGGGTCTGGAGGAAGCGGGGACCGACCGGAGGAAGCGATGGCGAAAGGTCCTGCGCCGCTTTGGGTCGAGCGTGTCACGAGATGGCAGCACTCTGGTGGTGCTCCCAGCGGGAGAGCAGGAGCTGCAGCGCGTCCGCCTCGATGGCGACGGACTCCGCCTCGACGCGCTCGCGCCGATCCCCGCGGGCGAGCTCCGGGCCTTCTCGGTTTCTCCGGACGGCCGGTGGCTCGCGCTGGTGGGCAGCTGGGGACTGGCTGTCTTGGATCTCGGCGACCGCCGATTCGTAGCGGTGCCCGCGCCGCAGGCCGCGCCGGCGCCTCCGGAGCCGGTAGCGGTGCGCGTCCAGCGTTCGGAGACGACGGGCTGTGGCGACGCCGAGTCTTGTCGAGCGAGCGCCGAGCAGGACCTCGCGCTTGGCCTCAGCAGCCGCGCCCTCGTAGCCGCCGAGCGCGCCTGCGCCCTCGATGACCTGCCGGCGTGTCGGATCCAGGCAAGGCTGCTGGCGGACCAGGAGCCGACCCAGGTCGAAGCTGCGCTCGATCTGTATCGCCGCATCTGCGCGATCAGTGACGACACCAACGACTGCATCGACCGGCCGAAGGCCATCAGCCGCAAGCTGCCCGCGCTGCGCCCGACGCGCCGTCTCGCGGTCGACTCTGATCGATGGTGCTTAGCGGAGAACCTCTCCGCTTTGAAGGGCAGCCTGAAGAGTAGTTGCGTGTACCGGGCAGGCACGCTCGCGGGTCTGCGCGTGGACGCCGTCGATCCCGCGACCGCCTCCGCGCTCGGCATCAGCGAGGGGTCGGTGATAGTCAACCACGAAGGCCGCTTCCCCAACTACCGCTTCTGCGCCCCCGAGGTCTTCGTGCGTAACCTCGAGAAGCGCTGCGGTGGCAGGATGCAGGTGAGTATCAGCGTCTTCGATCCCGAGTCCGGAGAAGAGCGGACCTACGCACGGCGTTGATCGGGTGGCGCCCGTCGGCGACACGCCGGGAGCAACATCGATCCCATCATCACCTTCGCGCCCTCCCGCGGGCACGCTTCTCACCGCCACCGGTGCGCCCAGATCCGAGTCGCACATCGAGCGCTGAGCGCACGCGCTCCAAGATCTCGGGCTCGCGATGGAGCAGGTACACGATGTCGGCGCCGGTGAGCATCGCACCAAGCTCGAAGGCAAGTTGCGCGGGCGACTCATCCGTCCGGAGCTGCCCGAGCTCCGCCGCGCGGGTCGCGCTGTGCCGGAGGAGAGAAGCCCACTGCTTCTGATCCATGGCGACGCGATCGCGGATGGGGCCGGGGCGTCCGCCGACTTCGGCCGCCACCGAGGCGAAGAAGCATCCGCTCGGCCACTCGCGAAGCGCGATGTGATCGAGGTAGCCTTCGCAGAGCGCGCGCAACCTCGGTGCACCTTCGGGCGCGGAGAGCGCCGGCATCACCACTTCTTGCGTAAAGACCTCTCGCGCCTTGTCGATGATCGCGAACTGAAGCTCCTCTTTGGAGCCGAAGAGCCCAAAGAGCCCGCTCTTGCTGAGCCCGGCCGCCTCGGCGAGGCGTGACAGGGAGAGTCGCTCGAGCCCTTCGATCGCCGCGAGTCGTATCGCGGCCTCGAGCACGCGCTCCCTGGACTTGGTGCCGTCGATCCGGATGCGTTTGGCCGCTGCCATGTTCTCCCTTGACTCTTAGCACGCACGGTCGCACGGTCTAAGTACACCGCACGACCGTGCGCTCTAACTGGAAGGAAGCAATGAAAAACCCCGACTCGCAGCTCGCTGACCGCCAGGACCCCCTCCGCCCGATCTATCGGGAAGATCCAACAAAAGCAATATCTTACAAGGAGGTACGGACGCTCTATGCCGGGGAGACCGATGCCGTGCATGGCCGGGTGGTGCCGACTGGGTTCCCGGAGGTCGCCTGGGACTACGGCATCGACGACAAAGTCGGAGGCTTCGACGACCTCCCCAATCCTGGACACATGCTCTGCGCGGCGCTGGCGGCTTGCATGGACAGCACGGTGCGCATGATCGCCGACCGACTGGGCGTGCGCATCGAGCGGCTCGAAGTCGAAGTCAGCGGCGACGCGGACGTCCGAGGTTGTCTTGCGATCAGCCGTTCGGTCCGACCCGGGTTTCGTCAAATGAAGTGCAAGCTCACGCTGGTGCTCGACCCAAGTGTGGAC
Source organism: Deltaproteobacteria bacterium (assembly GCA_011526105.1). Classification (GTDB taxonomy): domain Bacteria; phylum Myxococcota; class Kuafuiibacteriia; order Kuafuiibacteriales; family Kuafuiibacteriaceae; genus WYAZ01. The sequence goes on from WYAZ01000197.1 coordinate 11,898, forward strand.
CCGCAGGCTGGCGCGATGCTCGTGGCACAAGCGGAGAAGCTCTGCGTCACCCTCGACACGCTTCGAAATGGCACCCCGCTCACCGTGGACTTCGCAGTCGCCGGCTCGGCCTAGGAGAGTGTGATGACGATGTCGATTCCGGTCTGGGTGCTGCTCGCGTTCGCGGTCTGGTCGATGTTGGTGCTCATCCTCACGGTGGGCATCTATCGCTGGGGTTTGATCTTCGCCGGTCGAGTCCAAGTGAGTGCGTTCCGTGCGGACCAGATCGAGGGTTCCGATCGGTACCGCCGCGCGATGCGGGCCCATCTGAACTGCCTCGAGAACCTGCCGATCTACGGTGCGATCGTCATCACCATTGTCGTCAGCGGCGCAGAGGGCTCTGCGCTCGACGGCTTGGCGCTCACGCTGATCGGAGCGCGAATCGTGCAGACCCTAATTCACGTCTCGTGGGAGCAGACCAACCGACTCGCCTACATGCGTTTCGGTTTCTTCTTCATTCAGCTGATCTGCATGTTCGGTATGACGGCTCTGGTGGTGCAGCAAACGATCTAGAAGGGGCAGCTTTGGGGGGTCGTTCCCCCCGCCCGGACGCGTAGATGGTAAAGAGCGTCGATGAAGAAGTTCTTCAAGGTCGTCGGCGCGCTCGTCCTCTGCAGCCTGGTTGCGCTCGCCGCATTTGCGATGCCGACGCTCTGGGGCAAGCCTTGGCTTTACGACCACTTCACGCTGCGTGTCTTGATGACCGAGTTTCTCGAGTCGCCTCAGCTGCGGGCGAAGTTGGGCGTTTCGATCCCTTTCACGTCTGCGGATGCTCTCGACGACCTGAGCCCCGAGGCCTACGAGAAGGGACTTTCGCGCTTCGACGACGCCATCGAGATGCAGGCGCAATACCAACGTCCAAGCGGTGGGGTGGAGCGGCTCTCCTATGACGTCTTCGGCGTCTTCCTCGGCGACCTGCGCGCGGCCGAAGGCTTGGGCTCTTACACGATCTCGCACATCGACGGGCCGCACGTTGCCCTGCCTGACTTCATGGTGCAGTTTCACAAGGTCACCGACGCCGCGACCGCGAAGACGTACTTGTCGCGCATGGCGCGTGTGCCGATCGCGCTCGAACAGGCGGTCGCCTTCGCTCGCTATCGCGCCAACGCTGGCTTCGTTGCCCCCACCTTCATCCTCGACAGCATCGTCCGCGACGCACGCGCGTTCAGCGCCAAGCCAGCGGCCGAGAATGCCCTTGTGCTCGAGTTCAAAAGGAAGCTCGTCGACGGAAACGTCGCGGGCGCTGGCGCGTTCGAGACGCAAGCGGCGGAGCTCGTCGAGCAGAAGCTTTATCCGGCCTTCGAGGCCTACGCCCGTGACATCGAGGCGTTGCGCGAGAGGAGCACAGACGAGCCCGGTCTTTGGAAGTTCAAAGGGGGGGACGCGCTCTATCGCGCGAAGCTCAAACAGATGACGACGACCAAGCTCTCCCCGGACGAGATTCACGCCATCGGGGTGGAGACGCTTGCGAAGCTGGAGGCTGAGGCACGCCCCCTCCTCGATCAGCTCGGCGTCGAATACGAGTCGATAGGGGTCGGTCTCCGGAAGCTCTCGTCCGATCCTCGTTTTACGTTCCCCGACACCCATGAAGGCAAACAACAGGTGCTCACCTACGCGCGCGAGTTGGTCGCCAGGGCCGACGCGCTCTCGGCGCCCCACTTTGGCGTGCGGCCCGACTCAGGGGTGGAGGTCGACCGAGTGCCCGTGTTCAAAGAGAAGACGGCGCCGTTCGCCAACTACAACCCGCCCGCGATCGACGGCTCTCGCGGCGGCGTGTTCTTCGTGAACCTGCGCGACGTGAGCAAGCTTGGACGGCACTCGTTACCGACGCTGATCTGTCACGAGGCGATCCCTGGGCACCACTTCCAGATCGCCATCGCGCAGAAGCTGACCGAGTTGCCCTTCTTCCGCCGGCTCATCCCTTTTAATGCGTACGCCGAGGGTTGGGGACTCTACGCCGAGCGGCTCTGTGACGAGCTCGGCTTCTTCGAGACTCCGGAGGCAAAGCTCGGCTACCTCGATGCGCAAATGTTTCGAGCGGCTCGCCTGGTCGTAGACACCGGCCTTCATCACGGGAAGTGGAGTCGCGCGCAGGCCGTCGCGTTCATGACCGAGCACACCGGTATTCCGCCGTCCGATGTCGAGGCCGAGGTCGATCGCTACACGATGTGGCCCGGCCAGGCCTGCGGCTACATGATCGGGCAACTGAAGATGATCGAGATTCGAGAGCGAGCGGAGCAATCCTTAGGCGACAGCTTCGATGCCAAGGCCTTTCACGACCGAATCCTCACGCTTGGGTCGGTGCCGCTCGACCTGCTGGAGCGCGAGATGGACGCGTGGATGGAGGCCGCTCGCTGAAGTGCTCGATGAGCAGCGCGTTCACACGCTCCGGGGCTTCGTGTTGAACCCAGTGACTCACACCTTCGAGCCGCTCGAGCCGACCGTCCGTGCAAACCTCGAGGCTCATCGGCGCCATCTCCTCGCCCAGGAACGCATCCGCCGTGCCCCAGATGATGAGCGTGGGCACCTGGATTCGGATGTCCTCGGGCGTCTTTCCCGGCGACCGCAGGCCCGCGCGGTACCAGTTGATCATGCCGGTGGCGGCGCCGGGCTGTAGCCAAGCCTCGCGATAACGTTCGAGGTCCTCCTCGGTGAAGGCGCCCCTTTGAGCGGAGTTTCGGATGCCCTTCGACATGGGCACGCCGTCCTTTCGTGTGAGGCCGAGCTCGCCGAGCCACGGGAGCTGAAACATCCCCATGTACCAGCTCTTCTTGAGCTGAGAGAAGCTGCGAAGCAGGTAGCGCTTCATCACGATCGGGTGCGGCACGTTCAAGATCGCGACGCGCGCCACGCGCTCTTTGTGCTTCATGGCCACCCACCAGGCGACGGCGGCCCCCCAGTCGTGGCCCACGAGGAAGGCCTTCTCTGCTCCGGCGGCGTCGATGAGACCCACGACATCTTCGGCGAGGCGATCCAGGTTGTAGTCGGAGACCCGGCCCGGCTTCTCGCTCAGATTGTAGCCGCGTTGATCGGGCACCCATACTCGAAAGCCCGCCGCGGCCAAGGGTTCGATCTGCTGGCGCCAACCAAACCAGAACTCGGGGAAGCCGTGGAGCAAGATGACCAGCGGCCCGTCTTCGGGGCCGGCGGTGGCGACGTGCAGCGTGACCCCGTTGGTCAGGATGCGTCGGTGCGCGACGCCGAGTTCAGGCTCAGGGGAGTTCATAGCGAACGTGGAGGTTGTAGAGGGTCTCGGAGTCTGCGGGTGGATTGGGAATGTTGGGGTCCGAATACACGCTGCTCACCCTCAAGTAGTGTGTTCCGGCCACCTGCGTGGTGTAGCGCACCGCCTCGTTCAGGTTCGGTCCGTCCGAGTAGCAGCGGTTGGCGCCGGCGTTCACACAAGCGCGCTCCTCAGTGGGGTCCACGATCTCCAGGAGCAAGTCGCCTTGCATGTGCTGGATCTCGGCGATGATGGTTGCGCCCACCGGCGCTTCGAGGGTGAACCAGTCCTCATCGCCTGCGCCACCTACGCCCGGCTCGAGCGCGCAAAGGGTGATGCTGTTGATCTGGTACGGGGTGGTGGTGGCGGTGGCGACCACGGTCGAGGCGGTCGCGAGGTCGTTGTTGGGCTCGAAGCGATCAATCGAGCAGTTGAACAACGGGCTCACGTCGGAAACCAAGCTGTATGGACTCCCTGCGCCGATGCCGGTGTTCGTGACCCGTAGGACCGCGAAGGCCACGCCGAAGCCGGGCACGTTGACCGCGATCTCCTTGGCGTCGAAGCCGGGGCCTGCGGTCTGTGCGAGTACGGTGCCGTTTAGATCGAGCAAGGCGAGGTCGAGGGTGGTGAGAGCGTCGACGTAGTGGACGCGCAAGACGTGCCGGTATCCGGCCTCCAAAGACAAGCGGAAGTGGTCCTGATCAAAGCCGCAAAGGGTGAGGTCGTCGGCCCGAAGAGGCGCAAATCCGAGGCCCACCGCGTCGGCGAGGGTGTTGCCGAGCATCGCGAGGTCATAGACGTCGGGCTCGCAGGCACCGATGGTTTGTTTGTCGATGCGCAGCTCGTAGCTGCTCTGCTGGTCCGCATCGCGCCCTCGCACGCGCAGGAGGTGCTCGCCGGCGCTGGTGGCTCGGTGGGCCAAGAACTCCCGGCTGCTGACGCCGGCCGAGCTCCTCACCGCCGCGGTGCTGTTTGGATCACGCCCGGGTTCGTAGAGGTAGAGCTCGAGGTCGGCCTCCGAGCCAAAGCCGATCTCTGCGCGGACGGTCTCGCCGAGCTCCAGCGGAACGCGGAAGAAGTCCTGGTCGCCGGCGCAGATGGAGAGGCCGTCCACCAAGGGCCCAGTGTCGGCCGGGCTCGACGGCGCGGAGAGCGGGTCGTCGTTGGGTTCGAAGATGTCGTCCAAACACAGCGGCCCCCCTTCGTCTCGTACGCTCGCGGTGAAGGTGTAGACGTTGCTGTCGCCTCGGTGCCCCACGATGCGGAAGTAGTGGTCTCCGGCGTAGCTGCTCGTGAACGAGAGGGACTCGTTGTCGGTGACGGAGGCCGAGCGCAAGATCGCTTGCGATGAGCCTGCGCGGTGGTATTCGAGATCGAGGTCGCCGAGCGCGTGTCTGAACTCGAGTTCGACGTCGATGGTCTGACCCACTTCGATGTTTCGGAGCACCAGCCAGTCGAGATCGCCCGGGCAAACGCGTCCGGCGACCGGCACATCACTCCGGATGGTCGCGGCGGCGGACAAGGCGTCGTTCTCTTCGAAGGCGTCGTCTTCGCAGGCAGTGCCTGGGTCGCGAGCGACCACCAACTGATACGAGGGCGGCGCGCGGGCGGGTAGAGCGAGAAAGACCTTGAGCAGCACGGTGAGGTTCGTGCCGGCGTCGATCTCCACCCGCTCGTTGTCGGTGACGGTGCGGGACTCGTCGAGGAGCGTGACCCCGTCTTCGAGGAAGAGCTGAAGTTCGATGTCGGCGTCCGCGTGACGAAAGCGGGCGTCGAGCGTGAGATAGGTGCCGGCCGGAACCTCGATGCGATACCAGTCCACGTCTCCGGGGCAGAGCTTCAGCTCGTCGTGGCGATCGATCTCGGGATCCAGCAGCACGGCGAGGGTGGAGAGGTTGTTGGGTTCTTGCAGGTCGTTGAGGCAGTCAGGGATGCGGCGCACGCAGATCGGCACCGGAAGCGAACGATCGCAGAAGTCGCTCTCGCTGCAGTCGAGGTCGGTCTCGCACTCTGTGGGCGGCGCCTGACAGGAGAAGGTCCGAGGGTCGCAGATCTCCGGGGCCACGCAGACTACACACTGAACGCCGCTGGTGCTCGGGCAGTCGGAGAGCTCGTTCGCGCAACGCACGTTGCTCTCGCAGCGGCCGAGCGAGGGGTTACAGAACAGGCCGGGACCGCAGTCGTCGTTGTTCGAGCACTGGGCGCATCGACCCAGGATGTCGCAGAACTCGCCGGTTCGGCAGGCGGGCATCTGGCCGGTCGGCAGGCACTCCTTGCTCGGGACCCGGCAGCTCAGCCCCTCACCCTCACACCGATTGGAGGCCGAGCAGGGTTCGCATTCGCCGGTGAGCTGGCTGCAGGTGCGAGAGACCAGGTCGCAGACCTCGCCTTCCTCGCAGAACTGGTCCCCGTAGCAGCCCGGGTTCTGGATGCACTTGTTCGCGCCGCGATCGCAGATCTGACCGGCCGGGCACTGGGCCCGGCGCGCGCAGTCCCGAGCGCTGGAGGTGTCGAGGCAGCGTCCGAGCAGGCTCGAGCAGAACTCGCCGAAGGCGCAGGGCCGAAGCGCGTCGCATTCGTCGGCGAAGGGCTCTCGGAATGCACAGGCGAAGGTCCCCGCGTCGCAGCGCTTCCGGGGGTCCTTCGCTTCGCACTCGGCGTCCGTCGTGCACTCGAGGCCGGCGAGACACATCCCGGCCGGCGTGCACTTCTCGCCGACCGCGCAGTCCTCGTTTTTGGTGCAGGCCGGGGGAGGAGGCGCGTCGTCCCCGCAGGCGGGTGCGAAGACCCCCATACATAGGAAAGGGAGGAGCAGCTGGAGGCGCCGGAGAGGAGCGGTGATCATGAGCAGGGTCCCTGGCGGAGCTCGAAGCGGCCGTTCGGCAGGTTCGGTTGCCCAGAATCCCCCAGACGCTCGACCGCCTCAACCAGGACGCCGTCGGTATTGTAGCCGAGGGACAGATCCCGGAGCTTCACCGCCGCCGGGTAGAACGCCATGTCCTCGTCACGCCCGTTCAAGGTGAGCGCCAAGAGGCCGAGCGGGTGCTGCGAGGGGTCCACGCTGCCCGGACTCAGGCCCTCGTGTGCGGCCGCCCAGCCGGCGCGGATGGCCGCCGACTGCCGTAAGTCTAAGAAAAACAAGCTATTATGGGGGATTCGCTTGCGGACGGGCGGGGCCACCGGCGCCTCGCCCAAGGCGAAGCGTACCGCCGTCGCGCCGACCTGATCGCCGGTATCGGCCGGTCCGAGTCGGGCGAGCCAGCTGTCGGCGCCGGCGCTGGGGTTCCAGTTCTGCTCGAAGGTCCGTTCGCCGGAGGCTCGGGCCATCAAGCTCGAGTCGACGCCCCGGTCCTCGGCCGAGTCGATGAGGTACTCGAGCGTGTAGCGGGCGGTGGACTCGTTGTTGAGTCCGTCCCTGAAGGTGAGCGTCGCGCAGTACGAGAAGCGCATCCCGGCCTTGAAATAGAGGGGCTGGCCTTGTCCGGCATCCTGCGCCGGCAGCCCTAGATCCTGGCGTTCTTGCCGGATCGGCTCGTCGCCGCAGGCTGCGAGCGCGACGAGGAGGCATCCCGTAAAGACGCGCATCACCGGCCAGAGGAAACCTGGACGGGCTCTGGGAGGCAAGCTCGGGATGCTGAGAGCCGCCAAAGCGGTCGGGTTAGACGGGATCGAAGTCTTGGGCTAGGATCTGCCCGCATTGAGCGGCGAAGAGTCATCGGAACGTCGCGAAGCCCAACGGATTCCCGCTGAGCTGCGCGTAGAATTCAGGCACCTCGGGCGCCCGAAGGCGCCTACGGGCGAACTCAGCCGAGACATCAGCTCCGGTGGCTTGTTCGTCGCCACCAGCGTGGGCTTGCCGCTCGGGACACGTGTGGAGCTCGAGATCTCGCCCGGTCCGAGCGCAAAACCAATTCGCGTGCGCGCCGAAGTCGTGCGCGTGGAGGAGGAGCCCGGCGTCACCGGATCTCGCGCCACCATGCGCACCAAAGGCATGGCCCTCCGCTTCGTGGAAGTGGACCCCAACGATGTCACGCGACTGCTCTCGCTCGCGAAGGAACTCCAAGCTCGGGAGTCGAAGTAGATGGTGAGTGTGCCCTCGCACCCCGAGTCGCGAACCGGAGAACACGAGCGCTTCGAGTCCAAGCTTCGGCGCGTGAGGAGCCTCGAACGAATCGTCCACACTTGGACCGAACGCGCCGCGCCGCTGCCGGTCGCGGTGGTGCTCTCGATCTTCGATGATCTCCTGCAGGACGCAGATGGCCAGGGCTTCGTGCCCGACGAGAGCTCGAGCGAGCTCTCCATGGTGCACGTCCATATCGACGAGCATGGGGTAGCCTCTCTACGCGAACGCAGCGCCTCGGTGTCGCAACTCTCCTTGCTTCTCGCCGAAGTTCTCGGTGCCACGGGTGAGCACTCCATCCCGCTGGCGGTGCGCGGCCTCCTCCGCAGCGCACAAGGTGTTCAGCCTCCGCTCGACGCCGAGTGGTTTCGGGCCGAGCTCCGGCGAACACTCGGTCCGCCCGGTCCACGCGCCGAGGTGCGCGTGTTGGTCGAGGCGGTGGAGCCCAAAAGGGAGGTGGTCTCGCTCATCCCCGCCGAGGCGATGCTCGACTCGACCCGGCCTGAAGAGGCGCTCGCCCACGCGACCTTCATCGACCCCACGCGGCCCGAAGAGCCGGTCGAAGAATCGGTCCTCGAGCGCATGTCCGAGCCGCCGATGCCGGCGCCGGCGCCTGAGACCTTCGACCTCGAGCCGGTGGCCGAGCCCGAGCAGAACGAGCTGCGGGCGCCCGTCGAGCCCGAAGAGCTCCTGCCCGAACCGCTCGACGACGACATCCCCACAGAGAGACCGAGCCCCGCGTCTGCGCTTCCGGGCGCCTCCAATTGGGCCGACTCCATTCAGTCTTCGAGACCTGCGGGCGATGCTCGGTCCGAACTCGACCTCGACCTCGAGCCCAAGACCGAGCTCATCGCCGCTCAACTTCCGGGTGCTGCGGCGTCGGACGATCTCTCTGAATCGGCGTTCGAGGTTGAAGCTCAGACCGCGTTTCCCTCCGAGGCCGAGCCGAAGAGTGAGCCCAGGAAGAGCGACGACCCCAGGCCCAAGATCCGGCTCGAGCAAGCAAGACCGCGGCCCGTCTCTTTGACGTATGCGCCGGCGGCGAGGTTGCGTGGCTCGGCGCCGCCGGACGAAGTCCCTTCGAGGATTCGCATCCCGGCCGAAGAGCGTGGCCGCGCGTGGGCCATCTTGGTCTTCTCGCTGGTGGTTGGCCTCGTGGCCGCTTGGGCCCTGGGCTATCTGCCCTGAGCCGTCGTTCGTCTTCAGTTCTCTACCACCGGCGGGAGGGGCGGCACGATGATGATCACATCGCGCGTGTCGACGACCGTGACGCCGTCCGCCACCACATCGATGTAGGCTCGGAAGAGCTGCGGATCAGCCGCGGCCGGGGCACATGGCTGACCGTTGGCCTCGTTCACGTTGATGGCGCTGACATCGAACTCGAGCACGGTGCCGGGGACGACGTTGGCCCACGAGTCGAGCTCGGGCGATGGTGCAAACAGATCGACCGCGGTCGGTTGAGGGGCACAGGTGTTGGGCGGTGTGGCGGCCACCGGGATGATGCTGCGGATGAAGCACGCGGTGTCGAAGGCGGCGGCGGGATCGCCGCGCACCACCGTGGTGATCGTGAAGGTCGAGAAGCCCACCAGCGCCTCGAGCGCCGAGACCATCGTGGGACCGAGACCATCGCCGTTGTCGTCGATGTCGAAGGTGAGGGGGCAGAGGTTGTTTAAGTTGGCCGCGCGCCCGGCCCCGTTGAGACCGGTGCAGCACTCATCGGCTGCGCAACCCGCGGGTCGACCCGGGCCGAACTCGTCCCAGGCGCAAGGCGGCACCAAGGCTCCGGTGCGCGTGGACATACCGAAGGGCAGCGTCAGCGGCTCGAGCACCTGATCGCAACCCGCGAGGCAGGTGTTGGTGTTCGCGGGCGGAGTCGCCGAGCCGAAGGGCACGAGGCTCGTCGCGGTCGCTCGGTTGTTTCCGTCATCGGCCCGGCATTGCGCAATGCTCGTGGTGTAGGGCGTGCCGTTGACAGTCACATCGAGGAAGTACATGCCGGGGTACTGACTTCCGGTGGCGTCAAAGTCGGGGTCGTTGAAGGTGGTGACCGCGACGTAATAGGGTCCCGCCCCGCTCGTGACGACCTGGACGCGCGAGTCGTAGTTCTGCGGCGCGATGTCGTCGTTGATCGCGAGCTGCGCGGCGTTGTTGTAGATCGCGATCATGGAGTCGACGTTGGCGCCGACTCGGTAGGCGGTGGTCTCGGCGATGACCGTGGCTCCGGCGGGCACGCCGGTGAGCACGAACCAGTCGACGTCCGAGCCGACCGGCCAAGCGATGTTGCCGAGGATGCGCGGGCTGGCGCCGGTGCAGACCGCGGTGCCGGGGTCGTTTGGCAGGCGGCTGTTGGCGATGGTGACCACGCGCGCGCCGATGGCGGAGAGCGCGGCCTGCGTCTCCGCAGTCTCGGCGGCCTCGATGCCCGCGTTCACGCGCTGATAGTTCGAGCGCTCGTGGCTAAAGGCGTCTGTGATGTGCACGATCACCGGGAGCGCGTCATCTCGGAAGCCGACGCCACCGATGCTGCCGTCCGCGACGTTTGGGACCAGGTTCTGAGCGGGGTCGAACGGTGGCACCGCGCCGGTAGGCCAGATGACGCCGGCCCCGGTGGCGATCTGATAGAGCGACTCGAGACCGCTCTCGGGGAGATCGAGGCCGTTGCCGATGGTCAGGGCGTTGACCGCGGCTTGGGCGGTCGCAGCGTTTGTGGTGACGCGGGTGGACAAAACGAACGGCAAGTCGCCCGCCGCCGCCTCGCCGAAGTTGGGGAGCGGGAAGTCTTCAAAGGAAGACACCGCGAAGGCCGCGTCGGGGATGACCGCGCCTACACCGGGGATGATCAGCGTAGAGAGGCTGGTCTGTATGTTGGCGAGCTCGCCGCCCATGGAGCCGGTGGTGTCGATGTTGATGGCGACGTCGGTGCGATCGATGCCGGTATCCGAGAACACCAGAGGTGCGTTGTCCCCCGGCCCACCGGCCGGGAGAATGAAGTAGAAGTCATCGATGCCGCTAGCGCCGCTGCAGGGGTTGGAACCGTAGGCGACCTCCGCCGGGTCGACGAAGCCGTCGTTGTCGCTGTCTTGCAGAAGCCGGCTGGGGCCCACCGGGCAGCCAGGTTCTAGGCGATCGGCCAGGCCGTCCGCGTCCGAATCGACGTCCACGTAGTCCGGCCTGCCGTCGTCGTCAGTGTCGACCGGCGGCGTGAGCGGGTTCGCATCGCCGGCCTCGATGATGTCGAGCCACCCGTCGCTGTCGCTGTCCGTGTCGCGGAAGTCCGGAGTTCCGTCGAGGTCGGTGTCGATGTTGCCTTCGTTGAGGTCGTAGATGGTGTCGGCGTCGGAGTCGAGGTCCTGGTAGTCGGGGGTGCCGTCAAGGTCCGTATCGACCGGCGGAGTGTTCGCATTCGCGTCACCGGCCTCGTCGATGTCGAAGATGGAGTCACCGTCCGAGTCGATGTCGCGGCGATCTGGCAGGCCGTCCCCATCTGTATCCGCGCGCAGTTCGTGGCGGTCGAGGATACGGTCGTTGTCCGAGTCGAGATCGAGGTAGTCGGGCACCCCATCGTTGTCGGTGTGCACGGGCGGGGTGTTGAGGTTGGTGTCACCCGCTTCCTCGCTGTCGAACAAGGTGTCCCCGTCCGAGTCGGTGTCGAGGTAGTTGGGGATGTTGTCGTTGTCTGGGTCGTCGAGCCCTTCGTGGAAGTCCGAGATGGTGTCGCCGTCGGCGTCGAAGTCGAGGAAGTTCGGCGTGCCGTCGGTGTCCGGGTCGCCGGTCCCCTCGATCTCGTCGGGGATGCCGTCGCCGTCGGCGTCGAGGTCGAGGAAGTTGGGGGTCTGATCGTTGTCTCGATCGCTCGAGCCCTCGAGTTCGTCCGGGATGGTGTCTCCATCCGAGTCATCGTCGAGGTAGTTCGGGGTGAGGTCGAGGTCGGGGTCTAAGGTGCCTTCGATCAGATCCGAGATGCCGTCGCCGTCGGAGTCCGTATCGAGGAAGTCGGGCGTGCCGTCGAGGTTGGTGTCGACCGGAGGTGTGAGCAGGTCGGCGTCTCCCGCTTCGACCTCGTCGGGGATGCCGTCACCGTCGGAGTCGGGGTCGCGGAAGTTCGGCAGGCGATCGAGGTCGGGATCGCCGGCGCCTTCGTGCAGGTCCGAGATGTTGTCGCCGTCCGAGTCGTCGTCTCTGAAGTCGGGCGTGCCATCCAGGTCGGTGTCGACCGGCGGCGTGGCCGGATCGGTGTCGCCCGCTTCGATGGCGTCCGGGATGCCGTCGTTGTCCGAGTCGGTGTCCTGCGTGTCTGGCGTGCCATCGCCATCGGTGTCGACGAGGCCGTTGCCTTCGTCGTCGTCGCTGATGCCATCACCGTCTTCGTCCGGAATGATGACGCCCACGTCCACGCCGCTGTCGCCGGAATCGGCGACCTGCGCATCGTTTGTGCCTGAATCAGGGCCGAGCCCGGAGTCGTTGGGGTCGAGCCCGGAGTCATTGGGGTCGAGTCCGGTGTCCGGAGGCACGCCGGTGTCTGCCGGTGTTCCGGAGTCTGGTCGCACCGTCGCGTCGACCTGACCATCGCGGAAGAGGCCCAGATCCGGGAAGCTGCCGTCTGGATCGCCCACCGTGGGCGGAAGACTGTCACCGCAAGCGGTGGCCAAGAGGAGCATGCCGAGCGCGAGAGCGGCGCGAGAGTGGGACAACATCACAGAATCCCGAGCTTAACACGCGGGCATGGGCGCGGGTAGAAGAAGGATCTCGAGCGACCGACCCCGCAAAACGGGCCATTTGTCATGATTCTCCAGGACCTAGCGGAAGCCGTCGCTCGTCACGTCCAGGTTGAGGACGGCGTCGCAGGGCCCCGCGCAAACACAGAGCTGGTCGTTCGCCGAACCGGGCTTCACGACGTAGGCCGCCTTCTTGCCACAGCCTCGCACGCCATAGCTGCATTCGCTGAGCTCCGTGAGCTCCAGGCTCTCCGCCGGGCAGTCCATGTCGAAGGCGGCTCGACGGGCGACGACCTGCTGGGCGCCGCCTGCGCACCCGGCGCTGAAGCACATCGATGAGAAGAGGAGGGCGATGTGCAGCTTCACGACTCGCCTCATATCGTGCGTGTTCCTCGTCCGCAACGACCGAGGATGCGTGAGCGCGCTCACCCGAGCGCGCCCTAGAACGGGATGGAGGCGATGAAGTCGCCGGACGTCGGCACCGAATAGCGCTCGAGCTCCGCGCCTGCCGTGGTGGTCGACACGTAGAGGTTGGCGAACTCCGAGGGCACACTCCAAGTGCGCTCGGTGATGACGTCGAAGTAGAGCACGGTCATGTGTACATGCGGCTCGAGCGACACGCCGGAGTTTCCGGCGCGTCCGAGATAAGCGCCCTCGTCGAGCCAAACGCCCGGTTGGATCTCGAGCGGGATGCTGCCTTCGCGAAAGTGCAGGAGGTAGACGTAGTACTGCCCGCCCAGGTGAACGCCGACCATGTTGTTGAGCGCGCCCTCGGGATAAAAGCCCGGGACATTATCGGGTGCGTCGCGAACGACCTCGACCACGGTGCCTCCAGTGGGGAGATAGATCGGCCGATCGAAGACGAGGTAGTCCTCGTTCGCGAGCCCGTCGCCGAACCAGCGGACCCCGGTGATGCTGCTCGTGACGACCAGGTCCCAGGCGAAGTCGCCGCGCCCGTCTTCTTCGAGGTGATAGGACTCGTGCCCGGTGATGACGTGAGCGACTCCGGCCAGCGGGCTGCGTTCGAGCACAATGCCTTCTTGGCGCAAGAGCTCGCGTTGACTCGGTCCGACGGAGCGTAGGAACTCGGCGCTCGTGATCTCGGATGCGTCGATGAAGCGTGCGCTGCGATCATCCGGATAGGCGGCGAATGCGCTCGGCGCAGAGACGAGCCAGGTCTCTGTTTCCTCCGCGGCCCACCACTTTCGCTGATCGTAGATGTAGACGAGTTCGCCGCTCAGTGCGCCGTCCGTGAGGGTGAGGTCGACCCAATCCCCCACCGCGGCTGCGCGCTGATCATCCGTCTCGGAATCTCTCGAGCTGGCGTCGAGCGTGCCGAGATCGTTGGCGTCCGGATGAGTGATCGAAGCATCGCCCGGGGTCGAACTCGCATCGCAGGCGACAAGGAACGCAGCGGCGAGAAAAGCGACGACTCGGCGGAGCACGGTCTCGCAGCCTGTCAGAGCGCTTTCGGTTCGACAATCCGGAAGACGCGGTCAGCCCAAGAGGGCGGCTGCGCTCAGGCGGCCGGGCCCAACTCGCTCATGCTCGTCGGGGCAGCGGTGGGCTCCTTCGCGATCTCTTCGCCCAACTTCGAACCCCCGAAGTAGCCGATGATCCCGCCAGCGATGCCCCCGAAGAGGGTTCCTGCGATCGGGATCGGGATCGCGGTGCCCCACGCGGCACCGATGGCGGCTCCGCCTGCGGCTCCGGCCCAACCACCGACTTCGCTTCCCACGGCCTTCCGCGTCTCGGTCATCTTGCCGTCGTTGCGCACGGTGTCTCGCTCGTAGGCCTCGTGGATGTTGTACGCGCTCATCGCGGCGCCGACCGGCAGGGCGGCCTTGCCCGCGAAGCTGAGCAAGCCCTTGCCGGCTTTCGCCGCGATCGCGGCGCCATCCATCGAGGTCGCAGCGGCGTTCGTGAGAACCTTCGAGCCCTTGGCCGATGCGTTTGCGGTCGAGGCTGCGGCGACGGTCGACGGCGCAGGGCGAACCGCGCCCGCGTGCTGGATGGAACTCAGCTTGCCCTCGTTCATCAGCTCCGCCACCACCTTCTGGGCGGACGCTTTGTCCGCACCCGCGTGCTTCAGAACGTCCGAGACCGATTGACCCTCACCCATCCGGACGCGGAGGCCCCGATCCTTGAGCGCGGTGTTGAGCGTGGCGCGTTCTTCGAGCCGGAACTTCTCCGCCACCTTGTCGATGGAGTCCGCGTAGCCCTTGCCGGCGCGGCTCTGCTTGAGTTCATCGAGCGACTGCCCTTCCGCAAGCTTGGGAAGCGCCTTCTTCTCGAGTTCCGCGTTCATGCGTTCTCGGAGCGCAGACTTGGATGCACCCTCGATCTCACCCACCGACTTGTCGATGTTGGCGTGGTATCCGGAGGCGCGCTCCTTGAATTGATTGAGGCTCTCGCCGTCGCGGATGCGAGGCGTGATTCCGTCCTTGGCGAGCTTCTCGTTGAGCGCCTTTCGGAACGCGGGGTCCTGCGCGCGGTCGGGCGCGTACGCCCCCTTCGTACTCTCGGAGAGCTTCATCGCGACATCGTTGGCGGTCTCGCCCGGGTTCACGAGGATCTTTGCCCCGTTGACCTTTATCTTCTGAGCGACGTTGCTCTCTTTGGCCGCCTTGGAAGAACGCTCCGCGATGCTGCGAAAGTCTTCGCCGCCCTCGGGGACAAACGTTTTTGCCTTGAACCAGGCCTTGGTGTCCTTGGCCGCCTCTGCTGCGTTCGCAGCCGGCAGCTTCGCGCGGAGCGCGTCCGCTTTCGCTTTTGCTGCGGTCGCGGCCTGGTCGAGCTTGGGTGCGGCGGCCTTGGCGCCGGCTTTGATGGCCGCGCCCGCGGGGATCGCGACTCCGCCGCCGATCGCAGACGTTTCGGAGGTGGCCCCGTCGACCTTGGCTTCGCTCATCCCTGCGCTTATGGTCGCGGCCGTCCTCGAGATGTCCGCGGAGACGCCGGCGTTGCTGAGTGGCGTGATGCCTGCCGTCGCGCCGGAAGCCTTCGACTGACCGGCGGTCTGTGGGCTCAGGCCGTGCTCGGTGAACGGCTTGGTGCTCGCGTCCGCCGCCCGGGTCTCCGCCGGCAACTTTCGCAAGTCCTCTTGCAGCGCCTTCAGGGTCTGAGGTCCGGCCTTGCCATCGGGCTGCGTCTGTCCTTCGAGCAGCAGTCCTCGCTTCTCTTGGTAGTACTTCACGGTCTTTGTGAAGTCGCTCTTTACGTCCTCCGGCACCGTGTCTCTTCCGAGCGCGGTGAGCATGCGATCCTGCACCCAGTTCGCGGAAGACTCCCCGGGACGCACGTAGTCGCTCGTGGACTTGCCGGGGACAGGGACGGGTTTGTCGAGCAGTCCCGTCACACGCTCCGTGACCTGATTCTCGGCGAGCTGCGCGTCGAGACGTGCCTTGGTGACTTCCGGGCTCGAGCCCTTTTGAGTGGTTCGACCGGAGTCGACTCGTGGGTCTTTGGGAGCCTGCTCGATGCCCAGCAGCCGTCGCTCGATGTCACTGAGAGCCGGTGCGTTGTCCACGGTCTCGCGCAGCCCGACCATCTTCGCTCGGAGAGCGTCGAAGGTCGGGTCGCCCACCTTCGGGTCCATGGCGCCGCTCGTCGCGACTCCGCTCGCCTGCTGGAACTGCCGGATCTGATCGTTCAGCGTGCCGTCGTAGCCGAGCTTGCTGAAGAGGCTCTGGATGTGGGTGGACTGGGGGCTGAGGGTAGGCTGCATTCCTTGCGGTCTCCTTGGAGGGACTCAAAGCAGCCTGCGTGCCGTCGAGGCGTCGACCGGATCCCTTCGGAAGATCGCGGGAAATCGGGCGGCGGCCGCCGTCCCCTGGGCGCGTGACTGGCGCCTGCAGGAGCCAAGTCCGGCGCTCGTAGGGGTCGGTGCCCTGGCCCGAGCGCCGCGCGAAGGGGATGCGGGCTCGTCCCTCGCATCCTGGGGCCGTCCGCCTGGCAGGGGGCTTGCGGGTCGACCAGGCCATGAGGGCCCTGCTCGCCACCGCGGTCATCATCCACGCCTTGATTCACCTCATGGGTTTTGTCGGCGAGTTCTGGCCGGGCAAGGTCGAGGGCATACCGTTCAACGCGCACCCGCCGCCGTGGCGTCAGTGGCTCGGGCTCGCATGGCTCATCGTAACGCTGCTGCTTTTCGCCGCAGCTTCGGGTTTCATGCTGCGCTGGCACGAGTGGTGGCGGCTCGGCGTCCCCGCGGTCCTGCTCTCGCAGGGTCTGATCCTCGCGTACTGGTCGGAGGCGAAGTTCGGCACCCTCGCCAATCTCCTCCTGCTCGTCCCGCTCCTCGCGGCCTTTGGTGCTTCTCGCTTCGACTCAGGCGTCGATCGCGACATCGACCGACTTCTTCGCTCAGCTCGCGGAAACTCGGCCGTCGTCGAAGAGCGCGATCTCGGCGACTTGCCCGTGGCGGTGGCACGCTGGCTGCGGCGTGCGGGAGTGCTAGGGGCTCCACGCGCACGGGTGAACCGACTGACGCAGGTGGGCTTGCTCCGCACGGAGCCCGAGGGGGCTTGGATGCCCGCCGTCGCGCACCAGTACTTCTCCATCGACCCACCGGCCTTCGTGTGGCGAACGCGCGTATCGATGATGCGTATCCTCCCCGTCGAGGGCTGCGACCGCTATCTCGATGGGCGCGGTCATATGCTCATCACGATCGGCGGGATCGTGCCGGTGGTGGACGTACGAGGCGAGGAGATCGATCAAGGGACTTTGCTCCGCTTCCTCGGGGAGATCGTGTGGACGCCGAGCGCGAGCCTCAGTCCCTACATCCGGTGGGAGCACGTGGACGAGACCCACGCGCGTGCGACCATGAGCTTTGGCGGGGTGAGCGCCTCGGGCGTCTTCGAGTTCGACGAGCTCGGCCGCCACGTCTCGATGGAGGCGCGCCGCTACATGGGTGGCGGCGCGGAGGCGGTCCTCGCGGACTGGCACGTCCGATCCACCGAGTGGCAACGCTTTGGAGGGATTGAGGTTCCCTCGAAGGGCGAGGTGCTCTGGAAGCTCCCGGCCGGAGACTTCTCATACTACCAGTGGGAGATCACGGAGGTCTCGCCCGACCAGCCCGAGCGCTACGATTCGTGGCGACGCGACTGAGACATCGGGCCAACGCCGCGGGGCGGGTTTGCGGGCGACAAGCATGAAGCTCGAGCGCTTTGCTCCGCGGCCTGCTCGGGAGGCACCCGCAGAGGCTCCGCCCTCGGACCTACTGCGCTGAGATCAACGGTAGGGTCAGCTTGGCCGGATAATCGCGACCGTAGTGGAGGGTAGCGTCGACTGAGCGAGCGTGTCTCCCAATACCGGTCGCTCGGGTTGGGGGCGGCGAGATAGGCTTGCCACAGTGGGGCGGTCCGACCGAGGACCTCCTGGTCCATGCGTGTGAGCTCGAGGCGATTCGACAGCTCGACGGTGCGCGCGTTGTCGAGGTACGCCTGTGCGTCGAGCAGGTGCAACCAAGAGAGCACGGCGATCGAGGGGACGCCACCGAGTACGGACGACAGGGCGTCCTGAGCTGGGTCGTCGGCCACCACAACCTTCACGTGGGGGTTGCCGATCGCCGCGGCGAGCGCCGTGAATCCGTTGTACGATCCGCCAATGGTGCCGATGGCGCCGCTCGACCAGGACTGCTTCACGATCCACTCCGAGATGTCGCGCCCGTCCTCGATCTCGTGCTCATAGGGTTGGAAGACACCTTCCGATTCGAAGCGCCCGCGGCAGTCTTGCTGCACGAAGGCATAGCCGCGCTGAACATGGAATCGGGCTGCCTGGTGGTAGTGCTCGTCCGCCGGGCCAGGGAAGCGGTACGGGGTGCGTGCGAGCAGGGTAGGCAGACCGCCAGCAGGGACATCAGCGGGCAGGAAGACTTTGGTCCACAACCTCACGCCGTCGCGCATGGGCACCATCACCACGTGTTCGAGCACGCAGTTCTCGCGGCAACCGCCCGCGTCCGGTGTGCCTGCGTCCCTCGACGACACACCGCTGTCGGCGCCGTCGACCGGGTCGAGCGGGCAACCGTTCATGAGAGCCGTCCCCGCAAGGGCGACGCACAAACGTAGCGTACGCGATGCTGCGGCGGTGTTCTGGCGTCGTCTCACCTTCCTCCAGTCGTTCCCTGATCCGCGCCTCCGGTGTTGTGCCGAGCTGGCGACCTGAGCTCGCGTCGCGGCGCGAGGAGTGTGCACGCACGCGCGGCCCGGATGTCAACGCTTTGGGGCAGCACCCCGCTCTTTGGTCACGGGTCGTCGCCCTCGAGTCGAAGCTGCACAGACACGTTGGGGGCGAGCGCGGCGAGCTCACGACCTGACTCCGCATCCGCTTTCCCGTGTGCTCCCGAAGGTCCCGGCCGGGCAGTACGAGCCTTCGTCGCCGGTCGCCTCGCCGCTCGAGTCCGACCGACCCGAGTCCGGCCTCCTGGACACCCGACGACCTGGTAGGGCACCGTGGCGCGCGTGGGTCACACACGCTACGTGCTCCGGGTTGAACCCAGGCTAGGGCTCCTCTACGACCGGCTCGCCCACACCTACTCCCGGCTCACAGCCCACGAGACGTTCCTGCTCGGTGCCACGCTCCGTCTCGGCGCCGCCAACGCAGAGGCCGCCTTGATGGGTACGGCGGGCGTGATCGAAGCAGAGCGGACCACGGCGCTCCTCAGGCATCGGGGTGTGCTCGACGGGTCGGGAAGCTTCGATGGCCGGGCGATCGAGCTTTCATCGTTCGGCGGCAGCTACGCCGCCCCGCTCGCCGCGCACATCGGCCTCACCACGGCTTGCAACTTCGCTTGCAGGCATTGCTACTCGAGCTCTGGCGCGCGTTCACCGGGCGAGCTGACCAGAGCCGAAATCGAGCGCATCCTCGACGAGCTCGCGGCGATGGGGTGCCAGCAGCTCGTCTTTGGCGGCGGAGAGCCCTTCCTCAGGAAGGACCTCGCGCCGCTCATCGCTCGCGCCGGTGCGCTCGGCCTCGACAGCTACGTCCACACCAATGCGTCTTTGGTCGAGCGGCCCATGCTCGAGGCCCTGCTCGGCTGGCCGCCGACCGGCCTCACCATCAGCCTCGATGGTGCCACAGCGGAGGTGAACGACCGCGTGCGAGGCGCCGGGACCTTCGACGCGACCGTGGCTGCCATGCGCCTCATCAAGGAGAGCTACCCGCCGGGCTTCGCGATCTCGATGACCGTGACCGGTGTGAACCACCAGGAGACTGCGGCCATGGTCGAGCTTGCCCATCGCGAGGGGGCGACGCTCCTTCTGTTGCGACCCCCGTTTCCCGCGGGGAAGCTCAAGGAGTCTCGCGATCTCATGTGTGACCTCGAGACCTTTTGGGCCGCGGTGGGCGCGGCCACGACGCGCGCGGCGGAGCTCGGTCAGCCGGTGAACTGTCCCGAAGACGGCGGCGCCGTCTTACCCACGGACTTCGACGGATTCGGTTGCATCGCCGGCCAATCGGTCTTGGGCATCACACCCACCGGTGCGATTACGCCCTGCTTGAACTTGCCCGACCGCTTCATGGCCGGGAACATCCGGACCTCATCCGTGCTCGAAGTGTGGCAGCGGGGTGCATCCTTCAAATCGCTGCGCGAGCTCGAACCAAACGAGGAATGCCGCACTTGCGAGTACTACGCGGTGTGCAAGGGCGGTTGTCGGATCCGAGCGATCGACGCGGGTCACGGAGACAACGGCCCCGACACCTGGTGTTACATGAAGCTGGGCCGCGACGTGCGGCCCTTCGCGCGCGACGCGCGCCGCGAGCGGTTGCGGCTGCTCATGTAGAGGCCTCTCGCGCTCGAGGACCGCTACATCGAACGATAGAGCGCGGCGATCGCGGGCGCGTAGTGGGCCTCGTCGATCATCTGGCTGGCCTTGGCTTCGACCTCTGCCGCCGTCGGTTTCGCGGGCAGCGCATCGAGCACCGTCGCGAGCCCCTTCAGAGTCTTCTCCAGTGCGCCCCGGAAGATGGGCCTCGGCACGCTCGCATTGGGGTCTGAGTGCTTCGGGACCTGGCTGACCTCGTGTATTTGGCCGTAGCTGTTGGAGACGAGCTTCTTCGCGACCAAGTCTCCTGCGGCGGCGTCCAGGACCGCGCGGAAGAGCGCCTGTCGCTGCTCCGGCATGCGTTTCTCGAAGGCCCGCCCCACCGAGCCGGGGAAGATCATGGGGTCGCTCCCGAGCGCCTTTTCGATCTCGGCGATCGCCTTGCGCCCAGGGGCTTGGTCAACCGCAGCCCCTAGATCGAGCTTCGGCTTGGTCGCCGCGGGCGCGGACCTCGCGAACGCGGATTCGCTCCCGATTGGCTCGGAGAGGAGACGACCCACCTTCGCCCAGGTGGGCAGGCCCTCGAGCGCGGAGAGGAGCGAGCCCCCGATGGCGTTGATCTGGACCCGCGTGAACCAGCCGGGTCGCTCATGGATCTGGTGGCTGCCGTCTTTGCCTGTCTCGAGCCGGTACTTCGGGCCATGGGCCTCGGCGAGCTTGTCGACCATGGCGCTTCGAAACAGCGACAGGGTCTGTTGATACTCGCTGACCGCGGCGCTGAGGGCCTTGGCTCCGGTGGCCACCGCCTGCAGGGCATCGGGGGCGACCTGCGCGAGCTGGAGCTGACTGGGCTCCGTCACCGAAAGGTCGCCCAGGCGCTTCTCGAGCGCTTCGAGACGCTCGCCGGCCCGATGAAACTGCGAGTTGTTGATGCTGCCGGCGCGGCGGATTTCGGCCGTGATTCCCGTCAGCGTGCCGGCGGTTCCGGTGAGCTCCATGCCGAGGGCGCGCCAGGCGTTGGTCTGCTTCTCCGAGATGGGCAGGCTCTTTCCGGTGATCTGTCCCAGGAATCCGACCTGCCTTCGGAGCTGCGAGAGCGCGTCTGCCGTGATGACGCCGTCCTGGGCGAGGGCCTTGACCGCGTCTAGACCGCCCGCGAGGTTGGCGGCGGAACTCTCGTCGATGGTGCGATCGGGGTTGAGCTTGATGCCAAGCGCGTCCAGCCGCGCTTCGATCTGCTTGTTCTCGAGGTAGCTCTCGCCGGCGCCCATCTTGATGCGGATACTCACGACACCACCTCCCCGTTCATCGCGATCTCGTAGCCGACGCGGAGCGTCTCCAAGATGGCGGTGGTCGCGAGCAGAACGCTGACTCGCGTCTCACCCGCGCGATGCGCTTCTGCGCTGAGGGCCTGCTCGCTGAGGAGCGCCTCGACCGAGCCATTGATCTCGACCTCGGTCAGCGGTGGTTGCACCGCGAGCAGCGAACGGAGGAGCGCTTCGAACGCGCTCAAGCGCTCGAGCGTGATCTCTTGACGGAGGTCGGCCTGGACGCGAAAGTGGCGCGTCGCCTCGAGGGCCTCACCCACACCGCTATCGACGATCCCAACCCAGTCGCCGGACTGACCGGTGGCGCGCATCAGAGTCGCCTCTGCCCGCCGGGCGAGACCGACGACCGTATCGTGGGATGAGGTAGGCTCATTCATGATGTTCGGCTGGTAGCATGGCCGAGGGCGTCTGAGCAACGCCCCCACGCGAGGCATGCGAACGGCGTGGCAGAGCGAGCGCCGCACTCGTGCGGCCGCGCACCTCGGTGAGTGATTCGGGGCCCAGACCGCGGGCTCGAGAACCGAGGTCTCATGTCCGTGCGCGACCACTCCGGCTATGATGCGCGGCTCATGGGGCGTTGGCCCATCGCAGGTGTCGCGCTCACCGCTGCTTGTTCTGGGACCGAGCCTCCGGCGTTTCTGGATCTCGGCGACTTGGATCGCGAACTCGTGGTGCTGGCGGCTCTGGACGCGGACGACCAGCTCCTCGCGACCGGGTTCATCGACTTCGCCGCGCGGTCGGACTCGAGCACGCGAATCCTTCTCCCCGCGGGTGGCCGCCTCGTGGGCGCCGGGTTCGATCGTTCGGGCCTCGCGGCGCGAGCACCGCGACTCGACCCGGAGCGCCTGTCCGAGTTCGGGTTCGCGAGCCGCTCACAGGAGGCGTCCACTTGCCCCGAAGGGGTGCTTCGTCCCGACGAGGTGCGCGCTCAGATCCCCTGGCCCGAAGCTACGCGGGCCTTCGAGTGGCTCGGTGGTGAGGAGCCACGAGTGGACCGAGACGTGGGCGCCGATTGGTGGAGCCGCGTGAGTCCTCTGGTGCCCGTGCGAGCCGACCGCTGCGGCGGCCATCCGACGCTTTCGCTTCGCCCCTTCGCATCGAACACTCCCGTCCTCGCTCCGGGCTCGGTCATCGACGGTCAGCCGCTCGACCCCTCCACCGATGGTCTGTCCGAGTTCGTGCGTCTCGACGAGCGCTTCGTCCTGGTCGCCTACGGGCGGTATCTCGTGCTCGCCGAACACGAACTTGGGTTTGTCGATCAACCCGGGCGCTCCATCACCCTGGAACCGGGGTGGCGCGCTCGGTCGGTCGCGGTTGGAGCGCCAGACGCGGACACCGGAGTGCGGCGCATCGCGCTCATCGCCGTCTTGGGAGCTTCCGAGGACGAGGGCGCCAACTCGCGTCTATTCGAGGCCACCCTCGATGGAGAGACCCTTCGCCTCGTCCGGATCCTGAAGCAGACCATGAGCCGGATCGACGGGGTCTACGTCCGACCCGAAGACAATCGCATCGTGCTCTACGAGCGACCCGATCAGATCTACCTGGAGAACGCCGACCGTTCGTCCGTCGACCCCGTGGCGGTGCTTCCGGGTGTTCAGCTCTCCACCAACGCGAAACGCGGCCGACTCTTGCCCTCCGGGATCGCCGAGATGCCGATGGTGATCGTGGGATCTCGCGCCAGCTCCGTGTATCTGGGGAGCGCTGACGCGCACACGTGGACCAACGTGCAAGAAGGATTGACGCTTGGCTCCACAATCCGCGCCTTCACCGCATCCACGCGGAGGGGAGGTGAGACCTGGCTCTATGCGGGTAACGGGGATGGTCAGGTCTTCGAACGCGAGTTCCACGAATCGCGATGGAGGACGATTGCGCCGCGCCTCGATCCGTCGCTCATCGAGGTCGAGTGCGCGGCGACGGAACTCGAGATGGGCTGCGGCTTCGCCGGCTCCCGGTTCTCATGGCTACACCTGACCGCCTTTGACGACCGGCTAGGCCAGCGCGCCGTGTTTGCGATGACCGACTTTTGCTCGGTGGCCTTCGTCGTTCGTCCGGACGGGTGTACCTCCAGCCTGAGGATGGACGCGCTCGGCGCGATCATCCGCAGCGCTGACGACGAGATCTTCGCGGCTCGCAGCGAGGCGGGTTTCGTGACCGTCGCCACCGAGCTCGGTCACTTGTACGAGCTCTCGTGGGCAGAGCTGGGACTCCAGCCTTGACCTCGTGTTCGGTCGCGAGGCCGCGGTCCGGACCACGACATCCGCATGGACCTTCGGCCGAGGCTCGGTCTATGCTCAACCGCGTTGAGTGTGAGGATTCACGAAGCACTTCGCCTGTGGCGCCTTGGTGGCGTCAGGGCCGAGGGCGCGATCAGGTCGGGCGAGCACCCGACCGTCTCCTCACCGGCTGATGCCTTCGAACTCGTCCTCGATCCCTCGAGCAGCCCCAGCGGCCTGGCGCCGCGTCCGCTCCGCCCCGGCCCTCTCCGCCCCTCGCTCAACGAGCCGCGGTTCGCGCACGAGGTCGCGGTCGGCGAAGCGATCTCGTCCATCATCTCCAAGGTTCAGGCGAGCGGCGTGACCGCCAGCGCCGACGAGCTCATGAGGCGCGCGCGTTTTCACCTGCCGGGTGTCGATCTGTCGCGACTTCGACCCGGAACGCTTCTCCGTTTCGAACCCGTGACGGAGAAACTCGCGCCCACTCAGACTCAGCTCGTTCACAGCGCCATCGTTCGAGATGCGGTCGAGCAGGCGTGGCGGGACTCAAACGCGAGCGACCCAAACCTCAGACACGAAGAGGGCGGCTGGCTCTACATGAACGTCGAGAGCGGGCAGGTCTTCGTGCACCGCGCGCCTTCGGGAAGCAGCGCCGGCATCGATCTGCGATCGCCGGTGCCGTACGTCGATGCCGTCGTGGTGGGCACCTTTCACACGCACCCTCACCCCATCGCCAACAACTACGACCTTGGACCGAGCGAGTCCGATCGCAACTGGGACTACTCTCGCGGGGTCCCGGGCATCGTGCGCTCCGTCGTGGGCTATCACACCCACGGGTGGGAGCGACGTCGGCTCGACCTCGCTGGTCCTTGGGCCTATCCCGGAACGGAAGAGAACGATCTGAGCAGCGGTCCGGGACCGGTGCGTTCCTCGAACAGCCCGCTCTCGACGCCCACAGATTGACGCCGATGCCAGCTTCGGCCGAGCATGGGCGCATGAGCGAGCTCCTCCGTCGGGTTCTTCCTCTCGTTTCTCTGGCCGTCCTTCTCGGCTGCAGCCGAGCGCCGACTGGTCCGAGTCCCGAGTACCAGACGGCGATGGGCGCATACGAGAAGGCGGTGAGTGCGACGCTCGACACCACTTATCAGCACCCAGACTTCGCGGCGGTCGCGCTGCTTCTCGAGCAGGTGCCAGAAGCGAACGAACGCGAGCACCGAAAAGCGGCCCAGCTCGCCGCGGTCATTCGACAGGCGCAGGCTGAGGTTGCAAAGCGAGATGCCTCCCTGGAGTCCGCACGCAGCAACGAAGGGGCGCTCGGGAGCCCGGCGAACGCGGCTCCCGCGTACAACCCGATGGGCGGGCACGTCGAGCCTCTCCCCAGCGCTCCGTTCGACGAGCCCGGGGCCGCAGACGATCGATCCTCCTTCAACGACGCGGCACGTCGCGCGCGCTACGGCAACGCTCGGCGTGAAGCGGTGCGGGTCGTGGAGCGACACTCCCAGAAGGAGGCCGAGGTCCGTCAGCGCATGAAGGAGCGCTTGCAGGAGAAGATGAACGAGCGAATGAACGAGCCGCTCGACGAGGGCAACTGGAAGATCAAGCCGGGCACGGGCGGACGCAGAATCGAGACTCGGGTCGAGGTTAGGCGCGAAGAAGTCGAGGAGTGAGCGTGCGCTCACCACTCGCCGGTGTTGGGCATTGAGACCCAGGGCTCTTCCGGCGCGAGCGCATCACCGCGCTGGAGCAGCTCCACGGAGTGACCGTCCGGCGACTTGATGAACGCCATGCGGCCGTCCCGCGGTGGTCGGTGGATGATGCGACCCCGCTGCAGGAGTCGCGCGCAGGTCGCGTGAATGTCGTCGACCTCGAAGGCGAGGTGCCCGAAGAAGCGCCCGGTGGGGTACGGGTCGGCTTGATCCCAGTTGTAGGTGAGCTCGATCTCCGCTTCATCTCGTGCGGCGCCGCTTGCGAGAAACACGAGCGTGTAACGGCCACCTTCCGATTCGCGTCGCCTCGTCTCGGTGAGCCCGAGATCTTCCACGAAGAAGCGCAGCGCGGCGTCGAGATCGCGAACCCTCAGCATCGTGTGCAGAAAACGCATGCCGGCAGGGTCCCCGGGGTCGCCGCGATTGTCCAACCCCGGACGCCGGGGCCGACCGAGCCTAGAAAAGCGCTGGGTTGGGTGGCGGCGGAAGGTGCTGATCGCGCTTGAAGGGGTCGCCGTACTTCTCTTTGAGCTCGACCGCGCTGGACATGAGGATGTCCTTTAGGTCCTTGTCGAAGCGAACGCGGCCGGCCGCGATCTCTCGCAGCGCGAGGACCGGCGCCTTGTTCTTCGGATGCTCCACCAGCGGGGTGGCCCCCTTGAGGAGCTGACGAGTCCTCTTGGTGGCGAGCAGAACCAGCGCGAAGCGGTTCTCGATGCTCTCTAGGCAATCTTCGATGGTGACGCGAGCCATAGGGGGCGAGGTCTAAGCCTGGCGGTCGGGCCGGTCAAGCCCGTCGCGAATCCGTGATAACCCTGTTGCCCGAGCCCGCGCTCCCCACGCGTTCTCGCCCGGGCTTCGTGTAGCTTTGAGCCGATGCTGGTCTCGGGCGCGTTCCTGCTGCTCCTGGCCCAGCCCCCGGTCATCGACCTCATCACCATGGGACCGGGCGACTACGTCTTTTCGCGCTGGGGTCACTCCGCCATCTGCGTCTCCGGACCGGCGGAAGCCCGCTGCTACAACTACGGCACCGCCGACTTCTCGACCCCGGGTCCTTTGACCTGGGCGTTCATTCGCGGGCGCGCGTTGTTCTGGGTCTCGGTCGTACCGCCCGATCTCATGTTCGCGGCCTACGAGCGGGAGGATCGGACGGTGTGGCGCCAGCGGCTGTCGCTGACGAGCACGCAAGCGGAGGAGCTCGCCGAACGTCTCGAGGCCTCCACCGCCGAAGACGTGCGCTTCTATCGGTATCATCACTTCAAGGACAACTGCACCACGCGGATTCGCGATCACCTCGACGTCGTCACTCGAGGAGGACTCAGTGGCCTCGCGGATCCGACTCCGCCCACGACCTTTCGGCGAGAGGCGCGGCGCGGCTTCGCGGGGGAGATGGCGCTGGAGCTGGCGGCGGATCTCTTGCTCGGGCGCCGGACCGACTCGCTCCTATCGAGCTGGGAGTCCATGTTTCTCCCCGAGGTCCTGATGGACAACGTTGAGCTTCAACTCGGTGCACCGCCGGAGGTGGTCTATCTCCGCAAGGGAAGTGCGCCGCCTGCGCCGAGTTCGCCGTTGTCGCGGGCGTTCATCGTGCTCTTCGTGGGTGTGATACTCGCGCTGATGCTGCGGCAGATCCGCCGTCATCCAACACGTGTTCGCATAGGCGCGGGCTTGCTGGGCGGGACCGGACTTCTGCTCTGGATCTTCGCCGCGCTCACCCGGGTCCCCGAGTTGCGTGAGAACGAGTTGTTGCTGGTGCTCGTGCCTTTCGACCTTGTGATGCCGTTCCTCGCCGAGCGCGGGCTTCCGCGTTATCTCGTGCTCAGAAAGCTCCAACTCGCATTCGTGCTGATTCTCGGGCTGCTCGGCCTGCTCACGCAACCGATTTGGCCCGTGGTCGGCTCCGTGGGTTTGGTGCTCGTGGGTCTAGACGCCTCTGCCCGCCCGCGCGCCTAGAGGCCGGCGTGTCTCCGAGCGCGGTCGACGAGACCGTCACTCCGAGTCAAAACGCGTTCGTCAGAAGACCTCTGTCGCGGGCGGAGCAGGCGGCAGCGGGTGCACCCACACAACCGGCGTTTCGGGGGTAAGTTCTGGATCCGCACGATCGACGAGGAAATACTCATCACCTCGGTCAACGAGGACCTTGCTCCGGTGGGCCACCCCGAGCTCGAGTCCGATATCCGAACAAGTGCCAGTCCCGCGGTGGTGCTCGATCAGAGAACCGCCGCGCATGACAGTGACCCATCCACCGCGGAATGGGGCGGCGACCGAAAAGGGGCTCGGCAGCAGGGAGACCAGAGAGAACCGACCGTCGTCGCCAAACTCGTAAACGACGCTCCGGCTGGTGTCGGTGCCGAAGATCAGCTCTCCCCAGCCTTCGAGCCTCTGCAGTCCCCCGAACTTCCGCGCCGGCGCGATGCGGATTCGCTGCGTCACCCCGTCGCGATGGCGAAGGACTTCCTCGAAACCAGTGTTGATGAGTGCGTCACCCGGAGCCCGCAGGACCACGCCCCGTTCGGCCGACGGATTCACTGGCACTGCGGGCACTCGCAGCTCACCTCGTTGCGCACGACGTCCGTGCAGGTATCGAAGGGCGCTACGCAAAGCGTGCTCGCGACACAGCCGCAGCTTCGGTCGAGTTCGCAGCCCGCCGGCACCGGCTGGCAGGCGTACTGGATCGACGGACCCACCGGGCTCGTAGCGACACAGACTTCATCGGCCGGATCGCAGCGCAAAGAAGGTCCGCAAGGCTGGGGGGTCTGCGGGAAGGTCGTTCGGCAGACGTTGTCCACGCATTCGGCGATGGCGTCTTCGTCGAGCACGTTGTCCCTCGTGGTGCCGTCATCGGCTCGAGTCGGCTCGGTGGCGCAGCGGCAGTCGGGGTACTGCGACGCGCAGATGCCCGCCGCGGCCTCGAAGTCTGGGGCGACGGTGGAGGAGATGCCGGTGACGATCATCGTGCCGCAGCAGTTGATCTGTCGTGTGCCGACCGCGCAGTCCCCTGCGACGGTGCAGCTCCGATCGAACTCGGGGAACACCGGCGGCGTCTGGTTGCATTCGACCACCAGGCCACCCGCGTCGGGTGGGCCGGCGTCGACGCTCTCACAGACCGGATCCAAGCGCCCGCACTGCGCTTCGAGAAAATAGCCGGTGGGACAGCCCTGTCCGATCGCCGGGAGGGTGTCGGAGCTGAGGCAACATCCTGAGTTGTTCGACCAGCCTCGGTAGCACAGCGTTTCACCACCATCGGGGAGCGAACTCGCATCTTGGCCCGGCAGCGGGTCGGTGCCCTCGTGGCAAGCGACGCTGAAAAGCAGCGGAAGCAGAAGGAGCAGCGCGGACCGTTTCATCGGAGCCTCCACGGGGACTGTACCGAGCCGAGGGTCTGCGCGGCGGATGTTTTCGGCTATTCGGCCTGAAACAAAGCCGCGGCGCCCATGCCACCGCCGATGCACATGCTCACGACACCCAGCTTGCCCTTTCGGCGCGCGAGCTCGTGAAGGAGTGTGGCCGTCATACGCGCGCCGGTGGCGCCGAGCGGATGGCCGAGCGCGATGGCGCCGCCGTTCGGGTTGAGCTGTTCGTCGCTGATGCCGAGCTCCGTCTTGCAGTACCAAGCCTGCGAAGCGAAGGCCTCGTTGACCTCGAAGATGTCGATCTCGGAGACCTTGCCACCGACGCGATCGAGCAGCTTGCGGATGGCCGGCACCGGACCGATGCCCATGATCTCGGGGTCGACCCCCACGGTGGCGTATCCTCGAATCACACCGAGAATCGGCAGCCCGAGCTTGTTCGCGGTGGCGCGCGACATGATCAAAGTCGCGGCCGCGCCATCCGAAAACGGCGAGGCATTGCCCGCGGTGACGGTGCCGGTGGCCGAGAACGCCGGTCTCAGCGCTGCGAGTCCTTCGACGCTGGTGTCGGGCCGGATGAGTTCATCGCGCTCGAAGGCCTTGTCGGCGCGTTGGCCCTTGGCGTCGAAGGCGACCGCCTTCACCGGCACGATCTCGTTGGCGAACCGCTTGGCCTCCACCGCGGCGGTAGCCTTCTTGTGCGAGCTGAACGCGAGCTCGTCCTGGTCTTTGCGCGAGACCTTGAACTTCTTGGCTACGTTTTCGGCGGTGATACCCATCGGGGTGTAGACCGCGGCGATGCGCTCGACCAGATCGGGACTCATCGAGGGCTTGTTGCCGCTCATGGGGATCATGGACATGGACTCGACGCCGCCGGCGATCTGCACATCGGCGTAGCCGCCCGCGATCTTGCCGGCCGCCGTGGCGATGACCTCGACGCCCGATGAGCAGAAGCGATTGACGGTCACCCCGCTCACTTCCTGAGGGAGACCGGCGCCGAGGGCGGCGATGCGTGCGACGTTGAGCCCCTGCTCGCCTTCGGGCATCGCGCAGCCGATGAGCACGTCTTCGATCTGGTTCTTGGCGAGCCCGGCCTTCTCGGCTTTGCCGATGAGACCGACGAGGACCTGCACGAGCAGATCGTCGGGGCGGGTGAGGGCCAAGCTCCCTTTGATGCCGCGCCCGATCGGGCTTCGCACGGCGTGGGTGATGACGGCATCGGTGGGCTTCTTGTCGAAGGTCTGCATGAATCGGTCTTAGCGCAGCCGCCCCGAAGGGGAAATAGGGGGACCCACAGCCCCAGGAAGGCCCTGCTTCGCCGGGCTCTGGTCAGCGAGCCCGGAGCCGCGCGAAGTACAGCCGACGCTCCGAGCAGCCCATCGCCCACGCAACGCCCGCTTCGTCGCCGGCGGCGGCCGCCGCGGCGGCCTCCACACAACGGCCGTCATCTCCTTGAAGGACGAGCGGCTTGGACAAACGATCCTGATCCGGATCCCAAGCCTGAAAGGACACTCCAGTGGGCAGACCGGTGCTCGGGGGCTCGATCCGCTTGCCGGTCTGCAGCACGAGGCCGAGCCGTCGGCCTCCCTCTTCGGGGACGGCCCCGCTCCAGAAGGCAGCCTCCACAGTTTTTCGCACACGCCCGTTGAGGTCCATGAGCAGGAGGCCCACTCCGTAGTGGGCCGCGACCAAGAACTCCGGTCGACCTTGGGGCCAGAGGAGGCCCGCTTTGAGATTCACCTCGGCCGCGATCTGCGCACGCTCCACTGGCTGCAGCTCGGAATCGAGCGTGGTGAGCCAGAGGGCGTTCGGACTCATCGGGCCAGGACGGCGCGTGTTCCATGCGACACGCAGGTCCGGGCCGTCGGCCTCGACCGAGCCGACGTCGAAGTCGTCGTCGGAGAAGACGCCACGCACGACGTCGAAGGCGAGGAGCTCTCCTTTTGACCCGATGCGCGTGATGCGAATGCCGTCGTCTCGATCCGAGAACACGCTCCCAAAAACGAGATAGCCGTCGCCTCCGGGGTCGTGTCTCAGGGCGCCTAGTGTCCCGTCCGAGAAGTTCGATCATGTTCCCGCGAAGTATCTTTCGTCGCTGGTCGGCGCGCTACGAAGGGAGTTGGGTCGCCCCCAATGACCGAGGAGCCCGAAAGGGCGGCCGCA
>WYAZ01000198.1 GCA_011526105.1 Deltaproteobacteria bacterium
ACCCCTGACCGAGCGAGACGGCCGAGGTGCGAGGTGCGCAAGGCAGGCCGACGAACGCGCTATCCCGCGATAACGCGAGGAGGCCCAACACCGGGCACCGACGCGCATCGGCCGAAATCGCGACCGAAGGGGTTTTGAGATGAGTTCTAGAGTTCATCTCAGTCTTCGACGCGGGCGGGCGGACGCTTGCGCTTGAAGAACACCGGGACCACGGAGATTGTAAACAGGACCGCCACGAAGACGTAGAAGATGGTCTGCGTGAACCGAAAGCCACCCAGCCCCAGCTCTCCGCCGCGGGCATAGACGGCGGTGCCCACGATGGCGAGGGCGCTGTAGAAGACCACCCCCACGCCGGCGCCGAGGCGCCGGTCGACCTGGGCCGAGGCGACCACCGCGATCACGCCGATCAAGGCAAAGAGCTGAAAGTTCTCGACCAACACGTCCATGGGGCATCCCGTTAGGTTCGCGATAGCCTATCAGATGCCGCTGGGCGAGTCGCGGCTTGGGAGCGCTCGTCTTGGGGCTTTCGTCGGGGCTCGATTCGCGCTCTACTCGAGGGGCGTCGTGCTCCCCATCAGTCATCCCATGCCGTCCACCCCAAAAGAACGGCTCATCTTCGCCCTGGACGTGGATGATCTCGACGAAGCCGAGCAGCTCGTACGCCTGCTGGCGCCTCACGTCGGCCTATTCAAGGTGGGACCCACGCTCTTCACGGGGGTTGGACCGCTGGTGCTCGACCTCATCCAAGGTATGGGGGCGGGGGTCTTTCTCGATCTCAAGTTCCATGACATTCCGGCCACCGTGGCCGCCGCCGCTCGCGCGGTGGGCCGACAGCGGGTGAAGATGTTCACCGTCCACGCTTTGGGCGGCCGCCGGATGATTCAGAACGCGGCCGGCGAGCTGGTGCGCATGACGCTCATCCCCGGCGTGCCGCCGCCCCTGGTCCTCGCGGTCACCTTGCTCACGAGCCACACCCAGGAAGAGCTCGGGCAACTCGGTCTCACCGGTCCGCTGGTCGAGCACTCGGTTCGGCTCGCCAAGGGGGCGATCGAGGCGGGCGCCGGTGGGGTTGTCGCGAGCGCGCTCGAGCTGCCGCAGCTCCGAGCGGCTCTACCGCCGTCGACGATCTTCGTGACGCCCGGCATCCGCGGCGCGCGCGATCCGGTGGGCGATCAGTCGCGGGTCGTGAGCGCCAAGGAGGCCATCGAGCTCGGGGCAACCTACCTCGTCGTCGGTCGCCCCATCCGCGACGCCGCCGATCCGGCTGAAGCGGCTCAGCGAATCCTGGAAGAGATCGCGGAGGCCAAGGCGCCATGAGCCGAGGTGAGAAGAAGCGCGAGGCCCGCAACGCGGTGATCTTCGGGCTGCAGCCGGTTCGAGAGGCGATCCGCGCGGGGCGTCGCATCAGCGTCATTCACCTGGCTCGCGAGAGCTCCGGCACCACGCAGGCGCTCAAAGACGAAGCGTCCGAAAAGGGCATTCGGGTCGCCCTGGCTCAGAAGAGCTTCCTCGAGCGAGTCGCCGGTGCTCGGAATCACCAGGGCGTCGTCGCCGAGTTGCGCATGGACGATCGCCCCGACTTCGTCGATGTGGAGAGCATCCTCGAGTACGCGGCGAGTTTGGGCGAGGCCCCTTTGGTCGTCTTGCTCGACGAGATCCAAGATCCACGAAACCTCGGTGCCATCCTTAGAAGTGCGCACGCGCTGGGCGCCCACGGCGTGGTCATCCCCAAGAACCGCTCGGCTCCCGTGACCGGCGTGGCCATGAAGGCCTCGGCCGGCGCCTCACAGCTCGTGCCCATCGCGGAGGTCACCAACCTGAAGCATGCGATGCGAACGCTCCGCGAGGCGGGGGTGTGGATCGCGGCCGCCACGATGGATGGTCAAGCGCCCGAGACTTTGGATCTCAAGATGCCGACCGCCTTCGTGCTGGGTTCGGAGGGCGAGGGCATCAAGCCCACCATCATCGAGCAGTGTGATCACAAAGTGTCGATCCCGCTCTCGCGAGGATTCGACAGCCTGAACGTCTCGGTCGCGGCCGGTGTGCTCCTCTTTGAAGCGGGGCGCCAGCGACGGTCGTCGTGATCCGCGTCCGCCCGCTGCTCCTCGGGTTGTTGTGCCTGAGCTGTGGAGATTCGCGCACGTGGATTCCGCCTCCCCCGGGCGCGGCCGAAGGATCGATGATCATTTCTGTCGAAGCGGTCGCCACTCCGCCGGCGCCCACTGCGAGTGCAGGGGCGAGCCCCGTGGAGATTGTGATCGAGGGCGACATCCCGGATGGCGCGAGGCTGGTCGCGCGAGTCTTCAGAGAGAGCCTCGCGACGCTTCAGATTCCAGCGGGCGAGCTGCCGCCCGCCGGCGACGATGTGCGATCGCTCGAGCACGATCGAAGCTTTGAGTTTCGCCTCGCCGACGCGGAGACAGAGAGCGAATGGATCGAGATCGAGGTGTCGCCGCTGTTCGTGCCGGCGATCGATACCAGCTGTCCCCCGCTCGAGCTCATCTCGCATGGGCTCGATACCACCGCTCCGTTGTCCTTTGCCTTTGCACTCGATGGCGAGCGAGCGTGGGTGGGGGCCCAGGACCGCAGCCTCTTTGAGGTCACCGAGACGGGCGTGCGAAGACTCGAGGACGTCGATCCCGCAATCCCCCTCGACGTGGGCCACAACGGACCGTCGGGGGACGTGTGGCTCGCGGGCCAGGAGGGCCGGGTCTTTCGCGTGCATGCGGGCTCCAGTTCGATCTCGGGATCGCTGATTCTGTCCGACCCCTCGGTGGGCCCCATTCGCTGGATCGGCGGAGGCCTCATCGGTAAAGGCCGCTACGAGATCTTTGCGCTGACCGAAGCCGGACTGGTCGTTCGTATCCAGGGCGCGGATGGAGACGCGGCGTCTTCCGTGACAGAGCTTCATCAGTTCGAAGCCTCCTTCACTCGCCGCGGGGGCGGGATAGCCTGGCTTGGGCCGGGCCGGGTGGTCGTGGCCTCTGAGTGGTCGGAGGAGCTCCTCCTCATCGAAGGCGTCGAACGCTCCTTCGAGCGTCCACCCTTGGCACCTCTCACCAGCGTCACCTCGGTCGCTCATTCACCGATTCACGGGCTCTTGGCCGGCGGCTCTCTGGGCGGAGTCGCTCAGAAAACGGAGGAGTGGCGGTATCTTGGCGATGGGGGTCATCGCTTTTTGGTCCACGCGCTGTTCCCCCAGGAGACCGGCTTCTTCATGTTCGGCAGCCTGGGCTTCGCCGCCTTCTACGACTTTCGGGTCGAGCGCTTCTGCGCTCCGGAGAAGATCGGCGTCGGCACCATCTATGCGGTCGCGGCGCTCGATCGCCACCTCGTCGTGGTCGAGGTGAAACACAGCCCGGAGCTCCGCACCTACGTCCGACTGCTGGCCCGCTGAGCGCCGCCGACCCCTGGCCCGAGATTGCCGCCGCCCCCTCAGTCGGGGCTTGACAGGGCACCCGAAGATCCCTAAACGCTTGCCACTCTCGGCGTTTGCTGGCGTAGCTCAATCGGTAGAGCAGCTGTTTTGTAAGCAGCAGGTTGTTGGTTCGAGTCCGATCGCCAGCTCTACCGAAAGAAGACATCAGCAAACTCGAACGTCCGGAGGGATGTCCGAGTGGCCAAAGGAAGCAGGCTGTAAACCTGCCGCGCTTGCGCTTCGAAGGTTCGAATCCTTCTCCCTCCACTGCCCGGGCCCGCGGCCGGGACGTGAAAACTGAAGTCCGACGAAGACTGCGGGAGTAGCTCAGTTGGTAGAGCGTCAGCCTTCCAAGCTGAATGTCGCGAGTTCGAGTCTCGTCTCCCGCTTCCGAGCCGAAAGGCGAGGGATTTAGCCCACATAGCTCAGTCGGTAGAGCACTTCCTTGGTAAGGAAGAGGTCACCAGTTCGAGTCTGGTTGTGGGCTCAATCTTTTTCCCCTTGGCAGTCCGGACCCCTTGGACTACGACCCCCCTTCGTTTAGCCGGACTCCGGTCCGGCGAACCGTGTCCTTTTAGGGCAGTAGCTCTAATGGTAGAGCGGCGGATTCCAAATCCGTAGGATGGGGGTTCGAGTCCCTCCTGCCCTGCTATCGAGACACGACGAGAGGCAACCAACGTGCAGGGAGTTCAGCGTTACATCGTCTTCACCTTCCTAGGACTGAGCATGCTGCTCTGGGTCACCTTGTCGAAGGTCACTGCGGCGCTCGCCTATGCGGCGAACGTCTCCGATGATCCGATCATCGGGAGTCAGTTCACCCTCAGCACGCTCATTGGTCTGGTCTTCGCGGTTGTCTTTGGCTTCGTGGGCTTTCGCAACGAGAAGGCCAACACCTTCACGGGCGAGGTCATCGGAGAGCTGAAGAAGGTCACGTGGCCGGCGAAGAAGGAAATCCAGACCGCGACCATCGTCGTGATCGTGACGACCCTCATTCTGGGACTGACGCTCTTCCTTTTCGATACCGTGTGGGGTCAGCTCACCGGAATCATCTACAAGAACTGATAGGCGACATGCTCGTCGAGACAAAGAGGCCTTTTGTGTCTGAGGAACCGAACAATTCGGAAGAGGCGGGCGAGGTTGCGTCCACCAAGCAGGTCGAAGAGGCCGAGGCTCCGGCCGTTCCGGCGGAGCATCCGAACAAGAACCTGAAGTGGTACGTCATCAACACGTACTCCGGCTTCGAAGCGCAGGCCAAGAAGAGCCTCGAAGAGCGCGTCAAGCGCGAGGGCCTCGAGTTCTCTTTTGGCGAGGTGATGGTCCCGCAAGAAGAGATCGTCGAAGTCGTCAAGGGAAAGAAGCGCTCCTCCAAGCGCAAGTTCTTCCCGAGCTACATGCTCGTGCAGATGGAGCTGAACGACAAAGCCTGGCACCTGGTGAAGAACACGCCCAAGGTCACCGGCTTCGTCGGCAATCAGCAGAACCCGCAGCCGATCCGTCAGGCAGAGATGGAGAAGCTCGTCGCTCAGCTCACGCAGGGCGCCATCAGCGTCAAGCCGCGCATCGAGTTCGAGTCCGGCGAGAACGTTCGCGTGACCGAGGGTCCCTTCGCGAGCTTCAACGGCGTGGTCGAGGACGTGAACGAGGACAAGCAGAAGCTGCGTGTGCTCGTGTCGATCTTCGGGCGGGCTACGCCAGTCGAGCTCGACTTCCAGCAGGTCGAAAAAGTCGCGACCTGATTCGCTGGATCTCCGGGCGAGAGGCGGTTCGAGAACGGACGACCGCCGCCGCGCCAGCATCTCTCGCCTCTCGTCGGGACGTCGAGATCGGAGCTGGCTCGGGACGAGGTTAGGGGAGGTTAGGGGGACGCTCGACTGAACCCGATCTCCGGTCGCTGCGCAGACGTCAAGGAACCCGCGACCCTACGAGCCGAGTTCGGGGGACGCTCGACTGGACCCGATCTCCGGAGCTTCCTCTGCGTCCAGCCGCGAGCCGTCGCTTCCGCACACGGAGGACACCGAACGAATTTCGGCGCTGTGCCGAACGAGTCGACCCCCAACCAAGGGTCGGGTTGGGAACTCGCGCACGAGGGCTCGCGCGTCTCCGTCGACACCGTGACCGCAGCGCTCCATCGCGAGTACGAGGTCGAGCCTTACGAGCGCAGGGTCGGGCTCGGCGGGGTTGGCCATCCGGTACGACCGCGTCGCTGGGAGCAACATTTCAGCTGGCCGTGCGGGACCTCGGGTGACCAAGGAAGCCGACGCAGTCTAGAGTCGGGGTCATGACGAAACCGGGTCCATCGTTGGCCGTCACGGCGCTGCTATTGGTCGCGGCCTGCACGGAGGTTCCAAGCGAACGAGAGCCTTCGACGAACGACGCAGGCGCATTGGACGCCGGAACGAACGACGGTGGTGAGCTGGATCCTCCGCCGGATACTCGAGTCCACTGGGGTCGATCGATCGCCGGCGTCGATGCCACGCTCGCGGCCGGGGTAGCCAAGACCAACGACGGATTGCTCGTCGTCGGAGCCTTCGCCGGCTCGGCTCGGCCCGAGCCGGATGGAATGCTCGAGACCTCCGCCGCGGGTGGGCTCTACGCGGTGACCTACACGACCGCGGGCGATCTCGCAGAGGCTCGCGTCATCGCCACCCTCAGTCAGCGCGCGCCTGACCTCACGCACTTCTCGGCCTCGGCCGCGGGCGCCTTCGCGATGGTCGGTCGTCTGCGGCCCGAGACCTCGGGCGATGTGGTCTTCGGTCCCTCGAGCGTCACCTTCGGCGCCGGCTCCACTGGGGTCACTATCTCGGCGGCGCCTCAGACGCCGCTGTATTTCGTTGCGGGCTGGGGCGCAGACGGTCAGTTCCGATGGGCGCTGGAGTCCGAGGTCGAGCTTCGTGGGCTCGTCGTCCTCCCCGACGGCAGCACGTGGATCGCGGGACTGTATGAGGCCGGCGATGCCTTCGGCGGCGCTTCGATCACTCCAGACCCGCCGGACGGCGAGTCTCGGATCTTCCTCGCCCGGATCATGCCTAACGGTGCGGTCGGACAGCTCGTCGGCACCTCGATTCCAGTGAGCTACGAGATGTCGACGCGGGAAGTGCTCGTGGGCACTTCCGCCGGTCTGGTGATGACACTGGGGCGCCTCGTGACCAAGTTTGGTTTCGACGGCGCTCCACAGTGGCAGACCGAGTACGACAACTTGGTCACGCTCCATGCGGCGAGCGCGCGGGATGACGGTTCGCTCTTGATCCTCGGAGGGGCGACCCGCCTGCCCTCGGTGCCCTTCAATTCGGGGCCCTTCCCGTATTTCGGGGAGTGGCTGTTCGTCGAAGAGCTCTCCGCCGAAGGGGCACGGATGGGTCGACGCACGGTGGGTACTCGGACTTCTCGAGACCCCATTCGCGTCGCGGCCGCCTCCGCGGGGGGATTCGTCGTGGGGGGCCACGCCATCAGCTCGTTTGTGTTGGGCAGCGAAGACCGACAGCGCTCCTACACCAGCCAAGGGCGGCGCGCCTTCGTTGCCGAGTTCGACGCGCAAGGCGAGATGCTCTGGGCGCGGACTGCAGCGGCGGAGGGCGCACTGTCTCGCCTCGAGGTGCATGGTCTCGCGGTCGCAAGTGATGGTGCCCCGGTCCTTTGCGGGGTCGTGCTCGAGCCCACGAGCTTCAGCGAGGGAGATTGGACGCACCAGTTCAACCCCGGCGCCGAACCCATGGGATTTGTGGTCAAGCTCATCGGGACCGGGGACGATCTGCAGGGTGAAGCGCCTCGCATCCTTCGATTCGAGCGCTCGGAGGATGCGACAGTGGGTGGAGGGTCGGTCGACCTTCACTTCGAGGTCGAGGGCGCAACCCTGGTTGACATCACTTCGGTGCCTGAAGGGTTCAACTTCGCCACAGAGGTGAACTCGGGTCAGCTTCCCTCCGGGCCTCTGCAGGCATCGTCCCGTTTCGTCTTGACCGCCATCGGGCCTGGAGGGGCGACGACTGCAGAGGCCGCGGTCGCCGTTGAACCTGCCGACCGCGTCATACGCGCCGGGCTCCGCGCGCCCTTCAGCTTGGCGACTGATGGCGCCTCCTTCGTATTCGTGGAGATGCGCGAGACCTACGCGTACGACATCGTCTCGGTGTCCCCTGACGGAAGCGTCTACACGACCCTTGCCGCCGGGGAGGCGCCGACCCGTGAGCTCGTGGCCGACGAGCAAGGGGTCTACTGGCTCGCCGAGCCGGCCTTCGATGAGCCCCTCGAAGTTCGCACGTTGAGTTCGGGCGGTGGGGCTGAGACCTTCGCGAGTACTTCCGGTTCTTTCGCCGAGAGCCTCGCGCTCACCGAGTCTCACGTCTACTGGAGAGACCACGAGGGCGCGCGGCCCGACTCTCGGGTCATCGTGCGCGCAGCGCGCGATGGCTCGGCGGGGCGCGAGATCTTGGTGGGCGGACTCGCAGACAACTCGGGGGTCTTCTCCGTTGCTGGTGACCACCTCTACTACACACGCGCGATCGGGTTCGAGGTGACGCTGTTCGTCCGAAACCTCGAGACCAGCGAGACGTCGACCGTGACCGTGTTGCCGGTCGAACTCGGCCACCCTCACGTTCTCGTCGCCGATGGTGAGATCTTGCGGCTGGGCCTCTCGCCCCAATCCGGCGGCCTCAGGATCGCGTCCGTACCGATCCTGGGTGGAGCGCCTTCGATCCTCGCGGAGAGCGCCGGCAATCTCAGCGGCTTGCACCTCCCGGTCGACGAAGCCTTCATCTACTGGACGGAGCGATATCCCGAGGTGCGAGCGATGCGGGCCCCTCGTCTGGGCGGACTCGCAGAGCTGCTCGCGGGCTACGATTCCTTCGAGGCCCAGACCATCTCGAGCCCTCTGCTCATGCCCAACCAGGTAGCGTGGTTGCTCAAAGGCTTGCCTCTCGAGACCGGTGGCTCGCTCGTATCGGTCTCCCGCTGAGAACGCTCTCCGCCGCGGTCGCACCTCGCGCCCGCGCGCCGAGATCCGGCTTCGAGCTTGCGCTCTATCGCTGTTCTTTCAGAGTCCGGGATTCGGCGGAGCAGGCCACCCCAACGGCTCACCTCACTCGCTCCTCGAAGGCGGTTTCGGCGAGTCGAGGAACGAGGCGGATGAGGAGTCCAAGGACGATTTGGCCCCAGACTCGCGGCGCTCACGTCTCCCTCTCCCGTTCAGTCCCGGCTCAGAGCCCGGAGACCCGCTTGGGGGGCGGGCAAGGCAGCGGGAAAATGCAGGTCGTGACGGCTCCTCCAGGGTGCGCCCGGGGCGGCGGCCGGTTCGCTCCTCGCGCTCCTCGCTGACCGCCGAGTTCGGGTCCAGTCGAGCGTCCCCCGATCGGAGTTTGGGTCCAGTCGAGCGTCCCCCGAATTATCCCTGAGGATTCACTCCGACCGTACCCGGAAGGGTGGGGGGTCGACCACGTTAAGCAGGCCGGCCCAGCACTGCCCAGGTTCGCTCGGCCAGCCTCGGTCCGTTCAGAAGAGTTTGGGTCCAGTCGAGCGTCCCCCGAATTATCCCTCGGCGGGGGTTTGTACGGGGTCGTAGGGTGTCCCACCCGGCGGCTCAAAGAAGTTTGTTGACCGGTTGCCAGGGAATGAAGGATCCCGTCGCTCCCCCACAGGTTAGAGGCAAAGCGTCATGGCAAAAAAGATTACAGCGTTCATCAAGCTCCAGTGTCCCGCCGGTCGCGCGAATCCCGCGCCCCCCGTCGGCCCGTCGCTCGGTCAACACGGCGTCAACATCATGGAGTTCTGCAAGCAGTTCAATGCTCGCACGCAGGCGCAAGCCGCCGAGAACTTGGTCATCCCGGTGGTGATCACGGTCTACGCAGATCGCAGCTTCTCATTCATCACCAAGACCCCACCGGCCTCGGTCTTGATCAAGAAGAAGCTCGGACTTCACTTGAACAAGAAACCGGCGAGCGGCTCGCGTGAGCCCGGCAAGGTGAAGATCGGCAAGATCACGATGGCGCAGTGCAAAGAGATCGCGGCGCAGAAGCTCGAGGATCTCAACTGCTACGACGCCGATCAGGGCGCTCTGATCATCGCGGGCACGGCTCGTTCGATGGGCGTGGACGTCATTCAGTAGAGCGCCACGCCGCTCTACCGAGATCGAACAACAAGGTAGGAGGAGACGAGCTCGACTCGCTCCGCTTGAACTACGAGGACAACAAAGATGGCGAAGCACGGAAAGAAATATCGCGAAGCGGCCGCACTGATCGTGGCCGACAAGAAGTACAGCCCCAAGGAGGCCTTTGATCTCGTGAAGGCCGGTGCCAAGGCGAAGTTCGACGAGACCGTCGAGGTCTCGGTGCGGCTTGGGGTCGATCCTCGGCACGCGGATCAGATGATCCGTGGCGCGGTCGTGCTCCCGCACGGCACCGGCAAGACCCAGCGGGTCGCGGTCTTTACGCGCGGCGAGAAGCAGCAGCAGGCCAAGGATGCGGGCGCGGATGTCGTCGGCGCCGAAGACCTGGTGGAGCAGGTGAACGGCGGCTTCCTCGACTTCGACGTGGTCATCGCCTCCCCGGACATGATGGCCCTCGTGGGTCGTCTCGGCCGAGTGCTCGGTCCGCGCGGCCTCATGCCCAACCCGAAGACCGGCACCGTGACGCCGGACGTCGCCAAGGCGGTCTCGGACGCCAAGGGCGGTAAGGTCGAGTACCGCACCGAGCGCGCGGGCATCGTTCAGGCGCGCATCGGCAAGGCCTCGTTCACCGCGGAGCAGCTCGCGGACAATCTCACCGTCGTCGTCGACGCGCTCAACCGAGCGAAACCGTCGTCGGCGAAGGGTATCTACATGAAGTCGGTCACGGTGAGCAGCACCATGGGACCGGGCGTCAAAATCGACGCGGGGGATTCGGCCTTCGCGAGATAGTTTTTTATTGTTCCTGTCTATCGGAGACAGCGGGTGGTCACGAGACCTTAAGGTTGGAGCGCGCGAGCGAACCAACGCCTGCCAAGATGGCGAGACCTCGAGACATCCGTCCGGGTCTGGCACCGAAGTCAGGCTTATTGGGGCAGAGCAGCGGTTCTGCCCCCGGACGGAAGGAGGTGAATGCGTATGCCAATGACGCGTCAGGCTAAGGAGGAGATGGTCCAGAATCTCACCGACAAGATGGCGAAAGCCAAAGGTGGGCTCGTGGCCAACTACGCCGGCCTGAATGTCGCCGCGGTCAGTGAGATCCGGCGAGCGTTCCGACAAGCAGGGGCAGAGTACAAGGTCGTGAAGAACCGACTCATGCGAAGGGCCCTCACGGGCTCTGGGCGTGAGCCGCTTCAAGAGCTGTTCTCGAATACCACCGCGGTGGTGCTGAGCTTCTCGGACGAAGTGGGCAAAGTGGGCAAGGTGGCCCAAGAACTGTCGAGGAAGTTCGACAAGTTCAAGGTCAAGGGCGGGTTCGTGGAGAACGACCTGCTCAAGGGAGCATCCGCTCTCGACACCATCGCTGCCCTACCCACGTTGGATGAGGCGCGAGCTCAGTTGCTCGGCGTCGTGAATGCACCGGCAGCCAAGCTGCTCGCGCAGATCAACGCACCGGCACAGAACATTGTCGGGGTCATCCTAGCGAAGAAGGACAAGGACGAGGGCAACTAGCCCGCTCGTCCGCGCAGAGTTTCTCGAGGTTGCGCCTATGGGCGCTGAAGAGTTTTGAAGGAGTACTAAAATGGCTGATCTAGCAAAAATCTCTAACGACCTTTCTGGTCTCACCGTCGTCGAGGCTTCCGAGCTCGTGAAGATGCTCGAGGAGAAGTGGGGCGTCAAAGCCGCCTCCGGTGGCGGCATGATGATGGCGATGCCCGCGGCGGCCGCTGCGGCTCCGGCCGAGGAGAAGACGGAATTCAACGTCGTCCTCCTCGAGGCGGGCGGCAACAAGATCGCGGTCATCAAGGAAGTCCGCACGATCACCGGCCTGGGTCTCAAAGAGGCCAAGGACCTGGTCGATGGTGCCCCCAAGACCCTGAAAGAGGGCGTGGACAAGGACGAGGCCAACAAGATCAAAGAGGCGCTCGAAAAGGCTGGCGCCAAAGTCGAGGTCAAGTAGACCGAGACCAGCAAGCAGTCGGTCGGAGTCGCCTCGTGCGGACCCGACCGACCGCTGCTTTTCGGGGAGAATGACGGAGCAGAGCAGAAGAGGGGTCACCGTAACAGTCGAGAAATTCTCGATGTTTTGCGGCGCCCCCCTTTCTGCTTGACACCTTGGGCTTGCCCGGCGATTTGCCGGGCCTGACTTCCCGTTAGCCGTTGAAAGCGAGGGTCTCCGGGCCAGTCCCGGTGTTCACCGTCGCTGTCTGCGTTTAACGGGGGTTCACTTGAAGAGGACGGACGAGAGTCCGTGCCGAGGAGATCGCCGCATCCATGTCGGTCGTCCAGACGAATTTCAGAATCCGCAAGAACTTCGGCAAGGTCGAGAGACTCGTCGATATCCCCAACCTGATCGATATTCAGAAGCAGAGCTACGAGAAGTTTCTGCAAGCGCACGTCGACCCCGACAAGCGCGATGATCACGGTCTGCAGGGTGTCTTCAAGTCGGTCTTCCCCATCGAAGACTTCCAGAAGACCGCTGCGCTCGAGTTCGTCTCCTATCACTTGGAAAAGCCCAAGTACGACGTGGATGAGTGCCACCAGCGTGGCATGACCTTCGCGGCGCCGATCAAGGTCGTGATCCGTCTCGTCTCTTGGGAAAAGGACGAGGTCACCGGCACGCAGTCGGTCAAGGCGGTCAAGGAGCAGGAGGTCTACTTCGGCGAGATCCCGCTCATGACCGAAAACGGTACCTTCATCGTCAACGGTACCGAGCGCGTC
The DNA here is from genome assembly GCA_011526105.1 of Deltaproteobacteria bacterium. Taxonomy (GTDB): domain Bacteria; phylum Myxococcota; class Kuafuiibacteriia; order Kuafuiibacteriales; family Kuafuiibacteriaceae; genus WYAZ01. Next base: position 12,231 of record WYAZ01000198.1, read on the forward strand.
ATCGTCTCTCAGCTTCACCGGTCGCCGGGTGCCTTCTTCGATCACGATCGAGGCAAGACCCACAGCTCCGGCAAGCTGCTCTATTCCGCGCGCATCATTCCGTATCGCGGCTCTTGGCTCGACTTCGAGTTCGACCCCAAGGACCACCTCTACGTTCGCATCGACCGTCGCCGCAAGCTGCCGGCCACCGTGCTTTTGCGTGCGCTCGGGTACACGACCAAAGAGCTGCTCGACTACTTCTACGCCAAGGAAGTGATCAAGCTCGAGAAGGGCGCCTTCCACAAGCAGGTCGATCTCGACCTCCTCAAGAACCAGCGTTCGGCTCGGGACATTCGTGATCCCAAGACCGGCGAGGTCGTGGTCAAGAAGAACCAAAAGTTCACGAATCTCGTGATCAAGAAGCTCGAGAAGCTGAAGCTCACCAAGATCCCGCTCGAGGAAGATGAGCTCTTCGGGTCGGTCATCGCCGAAGACATCATCGACGACAGCACCGGCGAGGTCATCGCCGAGGTCAACGACGACATCGAGGCAGAGGTCCTGCAGCGGATCAAGGACGCGAAGGTCAAAGAGTTCAAGACGCTCTTCATCGACAACCTGAACGTCGGCCCGTACATGCGGAACACGCTGAACCTCGAGCTCGCGGACCGTCGCAAGGCCCGAGCCGCCGGCGCCGCCGACGAAGGCCCCATCGATACCGCTGAAGAGGCGATCATGGAGATCTACCGGCGCCTCCGGCCCGGTGAGCCTCCGACCGAAGACACCGCCCGCACGTTGTTCAACAACCTGTTCTTCAACCCGGAGCGCTACGACCTCTCGAGGGTCGGCCGCCTCAAGCTGAACTACAAGTTCCACATCGAGGAGTCGATTGAGACGCAGGTCCTGACCAAGCGCGACATCCTCGAGGTCGTGAAGTACCTCGTCGAGCTCAAGAACGGCCGCGGCACCATCGACGACATCGACCACCTCGGTAACCGCCGCGTTCGCGCGGTGGGCGAGTTGCTCGAGAACCAGTACCGCATTGGTCTGGTGCGCATGGAGCGCGCGATCAAAGAGCGTATGACCGTCCAAGAGACGGAGACGCTGATGCCGCACGACCTCATCAACGCGAAGCCGGTCTCCGCGGTGGTGAAGGAGTTCTTTGGTTCCAGCCAGCTGTCGCAGTTCATGGACCAGACGAATCCGCTGTCGGAGGTCACGCACAAGCGTCGCTTGTCCGCCCTCGGACCGGGTGGTCTGACCCGTGAGCGTGCCGGCTTCGAAGTGCGAGACGTGCACCCGACCCACTACGGTCGGATCTGCCCGATTGAGACGCCTGAAGGTCCGAACATCGGTCTCATCTCGTCGCTCTCCACCTACGCTCGCGTGAACCCGTACGGGTTCGTCGAGACCCCGTATCGCGAGGTCATCGAGGGCGTGGTGCAGCCGGAGGTGAAGTTCTTCTCCGCCCTTCAGGAAGAGAACCACACCATCGCGCAGTCGACGGTGCCCACGGATGCCAAGGGTCGAATCACCGACGAGCTCGTGCCCTCTCGAAAGGGCGGCGAGTTCGTCATGATTCGTCCGGAAGAGGTCACCCTCTCGGACGTGTCTCCGAACCAGTTGGTGTCGGTCGCGGCCGCGTTGATTCCGTTCCTCGAGAACGACGACGCGAACCGCGCGCTCATGGGATCCAACATGCAGCGGCAGGCCGTTCCTTTGGTGCGTACCGAGTCTCCGCTGGTCGGCACCGGCATGGAGTTCATCGTGGCGCGCGACTCGGGTGTGACCGAGGTCGCCAAGCGCGATGGTATCGTCGAGTTCGTCGACGCGGATCGCATCGTCGTCAAGGCGGACACCCCGGAAGACTCGACGGACGTCGCGGCGGAAGTCGATATCTACACCCTGCTCAAGTATCAGCGCTCCAACCAGAACACATGCATCAACCAGAAGCCGATCGTTCGGGTCGGTGATGTGGTGAAGCGCGGCGATGTCATCGCCGACGGCCCGTCGACCGAGATGGGTGAGCTGGCATTGGGCCGCAACGTGGTCGTCGCGTTCATGCCTTGGAATGGCTACAACTTCGAAGACTCGATCCTGATGAGCGAGCGCGTGACCAAGGAGGATATCTACACCTCCGTTCACATCGAAGAGTTCGAGTGCATCGCGCGTGATACCAAGCTCGGCCGTGAAGAGATCACCCGCGACATCCCGAACGTCGGTGATGAAGCGCTGGCCTCGCTCGACGAGTCCGGCATCATCAAGATCGGCGCCGAAGTCCGCGCGGGCGACGTGCTCGTCGGCAAGATCACGCCCAAGGGCGAGACGCAGCTCTCTCCGGAAGAGAAGCTGCTCCGCGCCATCTTCGGCGAGAAGGCCGGCGACGTTCGCGACTCTTCTTTGCGTGTGCCCACCGGCGTGACCGGCGTGGTCATCAACGCCAAGGTCTTCAGCCGCAAGGGTGTCGACAAGGACGAGCGCAGCCAGCAGATCGAAGACGAAGAAGAGGCTCGCCTCCTCAAGGACCAGAACGACGAGATCCGGATCATCAAAGACTCCGCTCGTCGCAAGGTCGACAAGCTCCTCGTCGGCAAGAAGACCACCGCCAAGGTGGTGAACGACGAGGGCAAGGAAGTCGTGGGCAAGGGCGCCGAGATCACTTCGGAGGCGCTCAAGCTCGTGCCGGAGAAGCACTGGATCGACATTCGGGTTGGCGACGACGAGGTCGAAGGCCGCGTCAAGCGGGTCGCGGACTCCGTGCGCGACCAGGTCGAGCTGGTCACGATGGTCTTCGGCGAGAAGATCGCGCGCCTCAAGAAGGGCGACGAGCTCCCGCCGGGCGTCATCAAGATGGTGAAGGTCTACGTCGCGATCAAGCGCAAGCTCCAGGTCGGCGACAAGATGGCCGGTCGTCACGGCAACAAGGGTGTCATCTCGCGCATTCTGCCCGAGGAAGACATGCCGTACCTCGAGGACGGCACCCCGGTCGACGTGGTGCTGAACCCGCTGGGCGTGCCTTCACGTATGAACGTGGGGCAGATTCTCGAAACCCACCTCGGCTGGGCCGCGCTCGGCGTCGGCAAGAAGCTGGGTGAGCTCTTCGAGGCTTGGCATCGTCACCAGAAGTCCACCTCCAAAGAGATCAAGAGCATCATGAAGAAGGTCTATCACGGACCCAAGTTCACGAAGCTCATCGACTCCATGACCGAGGAGGAGCTCTACCTCGCGGCGCGCAAGGTGAAGAACGGTGTGCACATCGCCACCCCGGTCTTCGACGGCGCCAAAGAGTCGGACATCCGCGACGTGCTCTCGGTCTGTGATCGCAACACGCAGTCGATCTTGTTCGACGGTCGTACCGGCGAGGCCTTCAGCGAAGACGTCACCGTGGGCGTGATGTACGTGATGAAGCTCCACCACTTGGTGGACGACAAGATTCACGCACGCTCCATCGGTCCGTACTCGCTGGTCACGCAGCAGCCGCTCGGCGGCAAAGCGCAGTTCGGTGGTCAGCGACTCGGAGAGATGGAGGTCTGGGCGATGGAAGCCTACGGCGCCGCCTACTCTCTGCAGGAGTTCTTGACGGTGAAGTCGGACGACGTGCTCGGCCGCACCCGGATGTACGAGGCGATCGTCAAGGGCGAGAACGTCCTCGAGGCCGGTCTGCCCGAGTCGTTCAACGTGCTCCTCAAGGAGCTGCAAGCCCTGGGACTGGACGTCGAGCTGCTCAACGAAGAGCAGGTGCTCGAGGCCACCGAGAAGCGGGAACGCGCTCGGGCCACGATGCGGACGTCCATCGCAGCGGAGTAGCCGCGCGAGCCGCCAAACGAACAGATCGAACGAGTTTTTTAGATACGAGTTTAGGGTTTAGAACCCCCAAGGAGCCAACGTGAAGGACATCTTCATCTTCTTCGAGAAGCCAAAGGATCCGCTCTCCTACTCCGCGATTCGAATCGGACTCGCATCGCCGGAGAAGATCAGAGAGTGGTCGCACGGCGAAGTGAAGAAGCCGGAGACCATCAACTACCGGACCTTCAAGCCGGAGCGAGATGGGCTCTTCTGCGCCAAGATCTTTGGACCGGTCAAAGACTACGAGTGCCTCTGCGGCAAGTACAAGCGCATGAAGCACCGCGGCGTGGTGTGCGAGAAGTGCGGCGTCGAGGTCATTCAGTCCAAGGTGCGCCGTGAGCGGCTCGGTCACATCAACCTGGCCACCCCGGTCGCGCACATCTGGTTCCTGAAGTCGCTGCCCTCTCGTATCGGCAACCTGCTCGATGTCTCTTTGAAGGATCTCGAGAAGGTCCTCTACTGTGAGGCTTACATCGTCATCGACCCCAAGGAGCAGAAGGAGTTTCAGCGCTGCGAGGTCATCAGCGAGGAGCGCTATGAGCGCATCCTCGAGGAGCACGGCGACGAGTATCTGACCGCCGGCATGGGCGCGGAGGCCATCCGCGAGCTGCTCAAGCAGCCCGACATGTCGCAAGGGCGTCCGGGCATCGATGTCTCCGTCCTCTCGGACGAGCTTCGCAAGGAAATGAAGGCGACCACCAGCGAGGCCAAGCGCAAGAAGTACGCAAAGCGCCTCAAGGTTATCGACTCCTTCAAGGAGAGCGACAACCTCCCCGAGTGGATGATGCTCGAGGTCATTCCGGTCATTCCTCCGGACTTGCGTCCCTTGGTTCCTTTGGACGGTGGTCGTTTCGCGACCTCCGATCTCAACGACCTCTATCGCCGGGTCATCAACCGCAACAACCGTCTCAAGCGCCTGCAAGAGCTCTCGGCGCCGGAGATCATCATCCGCAACGAGAAGCGCATGCTTCAAGAGGCGGTGGACGCGCTCTTCGACAACGGTCGTCGCGGCAAGGTCATCACCGGCCCGAACAAGCGCCCGCTCAAGTCGCTCTCGGACATGCTCAAGGGCAAGCAGGGCCGGTTCCGTCAGAACTTGCTCGGTAAGCGCGTCGACTACTCTGGTCGCTCGGTGATCGTGGTGGGTCCGGAGCTGAAGCTGCACCAGTGCGGTCTTCCCAAGACCATGGCGCTCGAGCTCTTCAAGCCGTTCATCTACAACAAGCTCGAAGAGAAGGGTTACGTCACCACCATCAAGTCGGCGAAGAAGATGGTCGAAAAAGAGAAGCCCGAAGTTTGGGACATTCTCGAAGACATCATCAAAGAGCACCCGATTCTGTTGAATCGTGCGCCTACGCTCCACCGTCTGGGCATCCAGGCGTTCGAGCCGGTGTTGGTCGAAGGTAAGGCGATTCAGCTTCACCCCTTGGTCTGCACCGCGTTCAACGCGGACTTCGACGGCGACCAGATGGCGGTCCACGTGCCGCTGTCCATCGAGGCGCAGATGGAGGCGCGCGTCTTGATGATGTCGACGAACAACATCCTCTCGCCCGCGCACGGCAAGCCGATCATCGTACCTACTCAGGACATCGTTCTGGGCTGCTACTACATGACCCGCGAGCGTGCGTACGCGAAGGGCGAGAACAAGGTCTTCGCCGACCCGGCGGAAGTGCGCGTCGCGTACGACCACGGCGCGGTGGACCTGCAGGCGCGCATCAAGTGCCGCGTGACCGATCGCATGGTGAACGGCAAGCTCACCAAGGAGCTCCAAGACACGACCGTCGGCCGTATTCTCATGATGGAGGTGGTCCCCAAGGCCGTCGACTTCGTTCACGTGAACCTGGTCATGACCAAGAAGACCGCCGGCAACCTGATCGACATGGCCTATCGCCTCTGTGGTCAGAAGGAGACGGTCATCCTGGCGGACCGCCTGCGGACCATCGGCTACACGGAGTCCACACGCGCCGGCATCTCGATCTCCATCGACGACATGACCATCCCGCCCGAGAAGCAGGTGTTGGTCGACGAGGCCAACGCCGAAGTCGCGGAGATCGAGCAGGAGTACGTCGAAGGTCTCATCACCGACGGCGAGCGCTACAACAAGGTCATCGACATCTGGGCGGCGGTCGCCGAGCAGGTGGCCAAGGTTCTGATGGACGGTATCTCGAGCGAGATGGTTCGGGCGCCGGACGGCAAGTCCGAGCGCAAGATGCCCACCTTCAACCCGATCTTCGTCATGGCGGACTCGGGCGCTCGTGGTTCCGCGCAGCAGATCCGTCAGCTCGCCGGTATGCGAGGCCTCATGGCCAAGCCCTCCGGCGAAATCATCGAGACCCCGATCATCGCGAACTTCCGCGAAGGCCTGTCGGTGCTCCAGTACTTCATCTCGACCCACGGCGCTCGAAAGGGCCTCGCGGACACCGCGCTGAAGACCGCGAACTCCGGTTACCTCACGCGCCGACTCGTCGATGTCGCTCAGGACGCGATCATCACGCAGTACAACTGCGGCACCCTGTCCGGTCTCGAGATGACGGCCTTGGTGGAGTCGGGCGAGGTGATTGAACGACTCGGGGACCGCATCCTCGGTCGCGTGGCGCTCGAGGATCTCTACCACCCGGTCTCGGATGACCTGATGGTGGCGGCCGGAGACGAGATCACCGAAGACAACGTCAAGCTCATCGAAGACGCGGGCATTCAGCGGGTCAAGATCCGCTCCGTGCTCACCTGCGAGACCGAGCGCGGCGTGTGCCGCGAGTGCTACGGGCGAGATCTTTCGCGTGGTCGCAAGGTCAACCTCGGTGAGGCCATCGGCGTCATCGCGGCCCAGTCCATCGGCGAGCCGGGCACCCAGCTCACCATGCGTACGTTCCACGTCGGTGGTGCGGCGCTGCACCGCGGGGCCAAGAGCGACATCGAGTGCCGCTACGACGGCACGGTGAAGTTCGTGGCTCTGCCCACCGTCACGCGAACCGACGGCATCCGGGTCTCCATGACCCGGCACGGCGAGATCCACGTCACCGACGACAGCGGTCTGGTGCGCGAGCAGTACCAAGTCGTGTACGGCGCGGCCATCCGCGTGGGCGACGGCGAGAAGGTGAAGGCCGGTCAGAAGCTCGCCGAGTGGGAGCCCTTCAACATGCCGCTGCTCTCCGAGGTCGGCGGGACCATCCGGTACGAGGACCTCATCGAGGGCGTGACCTACAACGAGGAGCTGGACGAAGTGACCGGCCTCTCCCGCAAGGTCATCGTCGAGGGCCGGGACCCCGACGCCCGTCCGCGCTTGTCCATCCGCGACGACAGCGGTGAGCTAAAGAAGCTGCCGGCGAGCAATTCACCCGCGCAGTACGGTCTTCCCGTGAAGGCCAACATCGTGGTGCAGAACGGTCAGCAGATCGGCCCCGGCGACGTCATCGCCAAGGTGCCGCGAGAGAGCAGCAAGACCAAGGACATCACCGGCGGTCTGCCGCGGGTGGCCGAGCTGTTCGAGGCGCGCAAGCCCAAGGACCACGCCGTGGTCTCGGAGATCGACGGCGTGGTGGCGTTCGGCAAAGACACGAAGGGCAAGCGTAAGGTCATTGTGACTCCGGAGCTCGGTGATGCCGCGGAGTACCTGATCCCCAAGTCGAAGCACGTGGGTGTTCACGAGGGAGATCGCGTGCGCGCCGGCGAGCCGCTCATGGAAGGGTCCGTGAACCCGCATGACGTCTTGAAGGTGCTCGGCGAGACCGCGCTGGCGCGTTACCTCGTCGACGAAATCCAGGAGGTCTACCGGCTTCAGGGTGTTCGCATCAACGACAAGCACATCGAGACCATCGTGCGGCAGATGCTGCGTCGCGTCCGTGTGAAGGAGGTGGGTGACACCAGCTTCCTCGCGGACGAGCATGTCGAGAAGAACCTGTTCCAGGAGGAGAACGATCGCACGATCGCCAAGGGCGGCCGGCCCGCGACGGGCGAGCCTCTCTTGCTCGGCATCACGAAGGCCTCCTTGTCGACGGAGTCGTTCATCTCCGCCTCGTCCTTCCAGGAGACCACGAAGGTCCTCACGGAAGCCGCGATTGGCGGAAAGATCGACCACCTGCGTGGGCTGAAGGAGAACGTGATCATGGGGCGGCTCATCCCGTCCGGCACGGGCCTCACCAACTACGCGTATCTGGATCTCGACGTGGACGTGGCAGAGCACGACCTCGACGAGTACCCGATGGACGAGGGTCCGATCATCGCGCCGATTCCCATGGACTCGGACGCGAGCGAGGGTGTGGCTGCGGAGTCATGAGCCTTGGGAACCCCTCCTGGGGTTAGGAGGATGGCATGGGTATCGAACTTCCGGACCAGTTGACGCTTCGTGAGGTGCGCCTCGAGATGGCGTACACCGCGGCGCGCTTGAACGCGCTGGAAGAGACCCGGCATCTCGCCGCTGACTTCTCCGAGACTGCGGATCGCATCCGGCAGCTCGAAGAGGAGCAGTCTCAGCTCGAGATCCAACGGGTCGAGACCCAGGCGATGATCGAGATCGCCGACGACGAGTGGGACGACGTGATGCTGTCGTTCCAGCGGCGGCTGCTCGATCTGTCGGGCCAGAGCCTGGATCATCAGCTCTACCGCAAGTACTTCGCCGAGATCCCATCTCAGGTGACCAGCCTCTCGTACGCGGCCGAGATCATGATCTCGAAGGACCTCGAGGCTGACCTCGAGAAGGAAGAGATGCCCGAGCTGCGGCTCTTCGCGGATCGCCTCCGAGAGAAGCGGGTGCCGCTCGAGAACGCGCTCCGGGAGCGCACGAGGCTCGAGGTCGAGATCGCCAAGTTCCAGAACCGCGTGGCCCTGGCCAAGCAGCTCTCGAACAAGCTCCGGCGTATCTCACTCGCCAACCTCGAGGAGCTGGCGGTCGCCAAAGACCGAGGCCCATCGTGGTCTTGGCGCTTCTTTAGGGCCTACAACGTCGACATCGACAGCTTCGACCAAGACGGCGCAGAGCCCGTCGTGCCGACCAACGGCGCCTTCGAAGATGGCGCCACCGCCCACGCTTAGAGAGCCGAACCGCATCCCTCCCGTCCTCGGACTTGCCCCCGAGATCTCTGCCTGCGTTGCTCCTCAATCGCTGGGGCCGACCCAACTCAATCGTCACGCCTTGCCAGAGATTCCGGGTTCTTCGTCCGACTCGGTCCGATATGCGGATCGGCTCTCTAGAACGCAGCTCGAAACCCCCTCGGTCGCGCTTTCGGCCGATCCGCGTCGGCCCGCCGTGTTGGGCCTCGCGTCCTGGCCGTCTCGCTCGGTCCGGGGTTCTGAGCCGCGTTCTGGCCTTCCGCCGCGCGCCCCCTCTACACTCGTGAGGTGCGGGGGGGACGCCGACTTCATCGCTGGAGCGCCAGGGCTGCGCTTGTTGCGGTTTCTGGGCTCGTAGCCTGCAGCTCTCCCCCTCCCGTGTTTGCGCCCCTGCCGGAGCTCACGGAGGGCCAATCCGGCGTTCTGATCTTCGAGAACGCAGCCGGCGAGGGCACAAGATTTCGCACCTTCTCGGCCCGCGGCGCCTTCCTCCGGGACCAATTCGACGCCGAGTCGCATGCCGCGGTTCGCTGCGCCGTCCTCTCCGGGGAACTCGCACCGCTCGGTCTGCCCGAGGGCGAGTGGGCGCAGGCGTTGGGGCGAAGCCGGACTCTCGGCGAGCTCGGCATCATCCGAAGCTTGGTGCTTCAGACTCAGGGAGACTCGGCCGAGTTTCTCGAGGACCCCAGCGCTCTGTCCGCCCTCGCAAGGCTCAACGTGCCGGATGGACGAAGCTGCGCCGTCCTCAACGTTCGGCCCTCTGATCTCGAGGAACGAGCGAAACGCTTTGCCGATATCGTTGATCTGCGAGGGGGCCGATTCCTCACCGTCGACGTTGACGGGGTGGTTGAACTCCACTCCGTGAGTGGTGCGCCCGTTCGCTCAGTACAGGGAGCGACCTCGTCGTTTCTGCGCCGACTCGTCTACGATGCGTCTCAACAGCAGCTCTGGGCGCTGGATACCTGGGCCGGGGTGTTGTTTCGAGCCTCGGTGCCGGAAGGGAGCTTCGATGCGCTCGAGTTCGAGGCGGACGGCGCTTCGAGGACGGCGTACGTGCGTGACCTCGCGGGACTCGAGTTCGGCGCCAATCCCCCCGCACTTGTCTTGGCTACACTCGAGAGGGCGGGCTCTGGGAGCGCGAGTGTGACCCTGCGGAGCGAGGGCGCCCCACCCGTCACCCTCGAGATGCCGGGCTTGGACGCCTCGGCCTACACCGTTCGGCCAAGCGGCAGAGACGAAGCGTACCTGTATTCTCTCGACGCTCTGTGGCGGCTGCGCGCGGGTGTGGAGCCAGAAAGGATCGCGGTCGCTGAGCCGAGTGCTGCCATCCACAGCGTTCGCTACAGCAATGTGCTTGGGCTGCTCGTGGGCCGGTCGAACGGAAAGATTGAGCGCATGACCGAGACCGGCCTCTCGACGCTGCTCGACGTAGGTGGCTGGTGGGTGCTCGACGTCGCGCCCTACGAACGCGGGCTGGCGTACCTGCTGGCGAATGGTGTGGTGGGCCAGTTCATCGAAGGGCAGGGCACGTGTGTCGAGACGCCGGTGCTCGGCACACTCGTCACCGGGCAGCTCGTGCCGGGTCTCGAAGGATGGTTGGTCAGCGGTGGCCTACCGCCCGCGGGCGCACGATTCGCGCTGCTCGAACGGTCGAGTGACTGAGGCGCGTCCGGCGCGCCGAAGCTACTTGCTCGCCCTGGCCTTGCGTTCGTAGCTCGCAGCGACAAACACGTGCTTTCCGGACTGGGCCTTGAGCTCCACCACGACCTCATCCCCGGGACGGGCGTACCAAGCCTTGGCGTTCCTTCGCGACGCCGCTTTGTCGATGCTTGGATCACCCTTGCCTCGGGCCACGTGCGGTACGACCTCGATCTCCTCACCGACCTTCAGGCCTTTCATGCCGCCGGCATCGCTGACCTTCACGCGGAGCCCCACGAACGGGTACCGCTGGTGGCGAACCTTCACCACTGTGCCCACCACCCGCGGGAGCGCTGAGCCGTCCTCTGTGCTCACCTCCGCCACCTTCGTGGCCCGGATCGAAGACCCCGAGCCTTCGTCCTGGTTGCTCGCGCCCTGCATGTTCGAGAGCATCGCGTCGATGTCATCGAGCTCGGGACTGACCTCGATCCGCTCCAGCGTGGGAAGGAGCTCGGCTTTGGTCACGCCGCTGACCAGGACCAGGTTCTTGGCCACCACACACTTGGCGCCCGGTACCCCGTGCGCCACCGCCTCCGCGACATCCTTCGGTGAGAAGCCGCTCCTCACGTCGAGAACGACCGCTTCGCCTTTCTCACCCACTCGGACGATGACCCCCGGCTTTCCGCCGGCGGTGAGCAAGGTCTCTGCCGAGGTGGCGGCGCTCGGAATGAGCAGGGTGAGGCAGAGCGTGGACTGGACGAGTATTCGCATGGGAACTCCCGAGGTGGTGGTACGAGGCTTCATTCGCGGTCGATGACCGTGGCCTCGAAAGCGCCTTTGACCTCTTTGCCGATGAGCAGCCGGACCTTGTCCTTGTTCTTCAAGTACCAAGCCGCGGCGTTGTTCTGAGTGTTTTCGTCTGAGAAGTCAGTCGCGGCGCCCTTCTTCTTCAACACGGGCACAACCTTGATGGTGGCGCCGCGTGCGATCTTCTTGCCGAGATCGCCGCTCGGGTTGGCAACCACCTTGATGCTGACCGTGGTCTCCGGAAACGCGCCGTAGGAGACTCCGACGACCTGGCCCACCACGAGCTTGTCCTTGTTCTTGAAGAGCTTCTCGAGGTCGGCGGTCTTCTTGGCCCTAAGGGAGGAGCCCGAGCCCTCGTCCTCGTCGACCAGAGCCGCGTTCGCGAGCGCGTCGAGATCGCCGCCGCCGAAGTCGACCTCGGCGAGGGCCTTCAAGAGGTCATCCTTCGACCGACCAGTGACCACGACTTTGCCTGCTTGAACCTTGGTGCGCACCCTGGGGACGTTGTTCTTGATCGAGTCCGCGACCGCCTGAGCGTCGGTGCCCGCCTTGACGCTGAGCGTGACCTTGTCACCTTCCTCCTGCCATTCGGTGACGACGCCCGGCTTGGGCTGACCGCCCTCGACCTTGACGAGGGGCTCAGCGTGCGCGGCGCAGGTGAAGGCGCCGCCGACGGCCAAGGTGAGCACGAACGGTCGAAGGCGGCGAGGGAGCGGGCTTTGGATGTGAGCTGACATGGCTGAAATGGACCTCCTGGAATCTGTAGCTTGGGTGGTGTCTCGTCGAGCGCATGACCGCGCTCACGGCCTTTAGGGGTTTTGGGTTTGAGTGCCCGCGCCTGGGCGGTACACCCGCAAGATGGAGAAACGCCGGACGCGGAGTTCGTCCTTCTCCTTCTGGCCGACCAGCCAGATCTTGGCGCCCACGTGGGAGACCAGCCGGTCCGTCCAGGTCTTGGGTAACAAAGATGCGCGGCCGTCCTCGGTCACGAAGATCATCCGCTTCTCCGCCCCGGCTTCGAGGAGCGCGATGTGGCCGATCGTGGGAACCACGCCGCCTCCCACGTCGAGGATCTCGTACGCGCGGACCTGAAGCGGGACGCCCTCCGGCGTGTCTGCGGTGCGTGGCTCCGATCGAAGGCGGACCTTGACCCCCGAGAGCCGCAGCAGCTCCTCCTGCAGATGGGCCGAGGGCGACTCGAGCGTGAAGCTCTTGTTGTCGTCGGTCACGAGGATGGCACGCGAGCGACCGGGGCCGGTCACTTCACGGATCTTGCCCTCGGCGACGAACGCCCCGTCGGCGAGCGCCGGTCCGGCGGTGAGGGCCACGAGGGCGGGGATCAGCAGTCGGTACATGAGGTCTCCTCCTAGGCTAAGGCAGAGCGACGACGCGGAACGAGGCGTCGATGTCCGCCGAAGGTCCCCCGAGGCGGATGTCCGCGCTTCCCGTGGGGGTGAGTTCGACGGTGCGGAAGTCGCCGCCGTTCAGCGGAAAGTCCACATCCTGTGCGTTCTCGAAGGCGTCGGTGCGTGGCCCCATGAAGCGCAGGCTCGTGCCGCTCGGGGTGGTCAACGTGCCGCGCAAGCGAACGCCTCGCACGAAGCCGGTGTAAGGCACCGGCGTCGTGCCTTCGTAACCGACCCCCGCCAGGCACTCGAGGCCGGTTCCGTCCACGCCCACCGTGGTCAGGAAATCTCCCATGAGGGTGCCGAGGTTGCGGCCACCGGAGTGGGCGAGGAGCACGTCGAAGCCGGTGTCACCGCTTTGCACGAGCTGTTTGACGCGTGCGAGGCCGCCTTTGTCGGTGGCGGCCCCGGCGGCGTCCCCGAAGGTCGCGCCGCCCGCGCCCTCGTAGAGATAGCGAACCATCAGGTGCGCCATGCCGCGTCGCTCGAGGCTGTCGGCGGCCCCTGCGTTTCCATGCAAAGTCCCGTATCCGGTGAGCGAGGTAAACGGCGCCTGCTCGAGGTACACGATGATGTTCTTGAAGGAATCCTCACCGTAGCCGGCGATGTCCTCGGCGAAGGTGGCGAGGCCTTCGTCGAGCCACACGGTCTCGGGCTCCGCGTTCTGATTTACGATGACCTTCGAGGTGTAGTTCAGAATGTGCTCGTACTCGTGCGCGATCGTGCCCGAGAGTTGGTCGAGATTCACATCCGCGCCCGGCGGCTGCAGATAGAGCATGTCCGCGGCGTTGGAGTGCGGCGCTTGGGCGGTGGGGCGCATGTCGTCCGAGAAGAACACGCCGGCCAGCGCAGTGCTGATGTCTCGTAGCTTCGAGGTCACGAGCAGAATCACCACGCCGTTGTTGTCGCGGTCTTTCTGGGCGGGCTCTCCGAAGAGCGCGTGATCGAGCGGGGCGATGTGGCTTTCGAAGCGCTCGATCAGCGTGGTGGCGTCCGCGTCCGAGAGCTTCGCCGAGTCCACATCGTCGAGTACGATCGCCACGCTGGCTCCAACCTTCTTCACCGTCGCGGTGAAGGTGGTGGGGTTCTGCGTGTCCTCGAGCGCAAACTTCAAGTTGAGTTGGGATTCGCAGGTGCCTTCGGTCTGGCCCTCGGGTATCACACACAGCGCGGTCTCGCCGCAGCTTCGATTCGCAGCGGAGCATGCGGTGGATTGCTTCTGGATGCTCGGGTCCCGCACTCCGGTGATCGCGGTGCCGCTGCCCGGAGGAATGAGTCCTCGCATCGCTTTCTGGCGGATGTTCGACTCCGCTCGGACTCGGGCCATGCGCGAAGCGGAGTAGAAGACATCGCGCTCGGCTTCGGTGAGGCGGGCCTTGGGGCTCGGCCGGGCCCCGGAGAGCAGCCCTCCTGGCGCGCGTTTTTCGAAGTTGAGCGTGGTGTTCTCGTTGTCGCTCGCGAACGAGGAGGTCGCGTAGCTCATGACGAGCCAGCGCGTTCCGTCTGCACCGGACAGCTCGGCTCGCGCCATCGTCTTGGTGGAGGAGCCGGTGCCTGGCGTGCAGCTGGGCACATCGCATTTGGTGGGGGCAGCGGGCAGCGCCGCCGGACACTCGAACAGCCCTCCATCCGGATTGTCGACGTCGTCTCCGCAGGCGATGGCTGTGCAGGGGAGCAGGGCGGTGAGGGCCCACCGGGCGATCTTCTTATCCATGATGTATGACTCCTCGGTGCCGCTCGAGCGACCCATCGGTCCGCCGGGTTCGACCGCGAGAGGCGCGCGGAGATTCACACGGGGCCAGGCCGCGATCAACGCACCCGATCGGGGTTTTCACCTCTGACCCGGGCCGGCCTCTCGCGTGCCGACCCGCGCCGCCCCTGGTAGAAGCAGGCGGACGGGGCCCGGATGAGCGAAGAGACCGAAGCAGCGCCCCCGCTGGAGCCCGAGGAGCCAACAAGGAAGAAGCGGCATCTGCTGCCTTGGCTCCTGGCCGCCCCATTCCTGCTCGTACTTTGGCTCCTGGGGCTCCTCGCGGTGCTTCCGTGGCTGCTCACGCCCGAGTACCTGGCCCGCCAGATCCAGTCTCGGGGAAGCGAGGCGCTCGGGGCTCCGGTGTCACTTCGCGGGTTCGACTACCACCCGTTCAGCGGCTTGGAGCTGGTGGGCCTGAAGGTTGGGGCGCCCGAGGGCTACGAGGCGATGGTCCTCGAACTCGAAGGCCTCACGCTCCGCTATCAACTCCTGCCACTGTTGCGCGGCCAGTTCGTGCTCGATGCGTTCGTGATCGAAGAGCCGCGGATCGTCATCGAAGAGGTCGGCGGCCGCCGCAACCTCGACGTCATGCTCGAACGACTCGCGGGTCCGGCGAGCGACGAGCCGGAGCCTGAAGCCGAGTCCGAGATCTCCGGCTCGCTGTCACCCATCGATCTCCTGCTTCGGCGCATCGAGATCACCAACGCTGGCTTCGAGCTGCGTGGGGGCGGGCAGTTCTTTCATCTCCACGGCTTGTCGGTGAAGCTCGCCGGCGGTCTCGAGGACGATCAGCTCGAGCTGGTTCTGAAGGTCGCGATGCCTGCGGTGCGTGAGCCACCGAACGTCCAAGTCTCGCTCCCGGCGGCCCCTTTCGACGTGGACCTCGGTCTGGGGCTCAGCTTCTCGGCGACCGTCGCCGGTTCGGCCGCGAGCGGGCTCGCGCTCGGGCAAAGCGGGGCCGGGCTTCGCGTCGCGGTCGATGGGCTCACCTTCAAGACCGACAGCTCTTTGCCACCCATCGATGCCTACCTGGCGGCCGATGTCGCGCTGTCGCCGGAGCAGGACCGCGTGAGTCTCGAGCGACTCGCCCTCTCTTTGGTGGGCAAGCCGGTCCTGGGCACGCGCGGTGAGCTGGATGGTCTCTTCCGAGGCATGGAACAGGCGTTGGGGCCGAGCGGCGGGGCAGCGCTCGCGACCGTGCTCGGGGTCTCTACCCCGAAGGGTCCCGGCCGTGCGCGGCTGGAGCTCTCCTCGCTGTTGCTCCCGCTCGACGCGCTCCTCCCTTATCTTCAGTTCTTCATGCCCACCGTGGTGGCCGGCGGCGAGATCGAGCTCGGGCCCCTGCTCGTGAGTGGAACGGTCGCGGAGCTGATGGCTTCGGCGCCGTCCGAGCTCGACGTGCCTCTGGTCCTCCGCGAGGTCTCGCTTCACGAGACGGAGCTCGGGGCCAGGCTTGGGCGTGTGAGCGGCCAGCTGCGCCTCTTTAGAGACCCCAAGTCCGATGACCGGCCGTTTCAGCTCACGAGCACGTTGGTCTTGGACTCGCTCGGCTTTGAAGCTCACCGCGTGGGCTCCTTGGAACTCGGGCTCGATCTCATGCTCGAACGATTGTCCTATCCGGACCTCGGCTTCACGGAGCTCGGTCTCGAGGCGCGAGCGCGCGGCATCGTGAGCCCTCCTGCGAAGCTCGGTCGTTTGGATGTCTCGGCTTCTGTCGTGGGTCCCGACCTGCTCATGGCCGAACGCAGCTCACCCGTGCCGGCCCAGATCTCCGTCAAGACCATCGCCGGCGATCTGAGCGTCGACACCGGCGAGCTCACCCTGACCGCGGCGAAGATCGAGGATGAGCTCAGCGTCGAGCTCGATCGACTCCTCACGCCGGCGCTTCGTCCCATCCAGTTGAAGAACACCCTCCGGCTCTCGAGCCTGGAGGTCCCGAATCACGAGCTGAAGCTCGCGTTTTTGGAGTCGAGCCTCGACACCACAGTCGACGATCCGAGGCATGGCCAACCGCTGGACATCGGAGCCGCGATGAAGCTTCGGCTGGACGGACTGTCGAGGCCACCCTTGGTCAGCGGCGACATGAACCTGGATCTGAAGGCGGAGGTGAAAGGCCAGCCTCTAGGCGGGGCGGAGCCGCTTCCGGCGTTCACATCGCTGGACGTCCGGCTGCGTCTGCCGAAGCTGAAGCTCGCATCCCCGGATTTTGGTGAGCTCGAGACCAAGGCCGGCCTCGATCTTGCGCTCCGGGCTCAACCCACGGCGGACCGTGTGGACCGGATGCGGTTTAAGTTCGAGCTCGATGATCTCGTTCAACTCGAGGCGACGGGTTCCGCGAGCCGCATCTCTTCGAGTGCACGCCGACTCGAGCTCAAGCTCAACATGCCGCCGGTCTCCATCACGAAGCTGCTCGCCAAGATCCCGGCGGGCCTCGCGGATCAGATCCCCGTGACCGAAGGCTCCGGCGAGGTGAAGATGTCGCTCTTCTTCAAAGGGCCGTTGCCCGAAGCCGACAAGATCGCCCAGGACGTCTCCAAGCTGCCCTTTGTGCTCGACGCGAGCATCGGTCTCGACGCTGTGGACCTGGTTGCGCCCGCGCATGGGGTGCACCTTCGTGGGCTCGATGGTGCGCTCTCCGCCGAGGCCCGTGCCGGTCGGCTGATGTTGAGCTCGAAGCTGCGTCTCGAGGAGTTTGCGCGTGACGACGAGAAGGCGCCGGTCGTGGTCAGCGACATCGACGCGCTCGCTCTCGTCGGCTTCTCCGGCGGCCGTTGGGCGCTCGACCTCTCGACAGTGCTCGGCACCGTTGAAGCGCCCGGCCAGACCGCCGGCCCCATTCGCGGCGCGGCGCTCGAGATATCCGCCCACCACCCGCTTCACGGAGGGGTGGAGATCGACCGGATCTCGGTTCAGGCCACCGAGCTGGGCCTGAAGGTCGACGGGCGCGGCCGGCTCGAGCGCAGGCTCTACGGGGTCCTGCGTCCGGCGCTGTCGCTGTCATCCTCCGTCGACTTCGACCGCCTTCGGAAGGTGGTCCCCGATCTACCGCCCATCAGCGGCCGCTTGGGCCTCGATCTCGAGCTGGAGAGTCCGTCGGACGAAGAGCTTCGGCTCGCGGGGCACCTCGACCTCGGAGGCATGAGCTTCGAGATGCTCCGCGAGGAGCCCAAGCCGCTGGCGGTCACCGTTCAGAACGTCGAAGGTCGCCTTCCGTTCTCGCAGACACTTCGACTCTCTCCCCCTCTTCCTACACAGTTCGATGGGTCGGTGGGTGTCCTCGGCGACGACCTCGAACTCCGGATTCAGGATCTGCTCCTCGACCTGAAGCAGCGCTCCTTCCTCGTCGTCGACTGCAGAGACGTGCTTCAGGTCGACCCCAAAGTGGCGGGTTACGAGGCGCTTCGACCGTATCGGACTCGCCAGGGTGCCCGGCTCACCATCGAGAAGATCGGGTACAACGAGCAGAGCCTCGATAACCTGTCTTTTGACATCCTGTACGGTGGCGGGGTGCTGAGGCTCGATCGTTTCGCGCTTCAGCTCTTCGAAGGCGACATCTTCGGCAGCTTCGCGCTCCAGCTCGTGGGACGAGAAGCGTTTCGGATCCGGCTGCAGGGGGGCTTCACCGACCTCAACATGGACGTTCCGTTTTCCAGGGCCCGCGGCCTGGAGCCGATCTCGAACCCGGGGGAGAAGGAGCCTTACCTGATGTCCGGCACGATGGATCTGCAGCTCGATTCGAAGTCCCGGAGTCTGAACGGCTCGGTCGATCTCACGAAGCTCGGCGCGGAGCTCTTCGTGCGCATCATCGACGCAATGGACCCGAACGCGGAGAATGAGCAGCTACAAAACACCCGCTCGACCCTCTCGACCTACATGGGCCTCGTCGGTCGAGACATCGTCGGCGTGAGCCTTCAGGGCATGAAGCTCGACATCAAACACAATCTCCTCTCGATGGCCTTCGACTGGTATCGTCCATGGTTCGATGTACATGCGACTTCCGCCGGCGGGCTCCCGTGGCTCCCGCGTCTCTGGCTCCCCGCCACTCAGCTGCTCTTTGGGACCACCATCGTGAGCTCTGTGCCCGAGATCAAACGCTACTCTCTGAGCCCGTACCTGGGACAGATCGATGAGGTGAACCGACAGCTCCTCGCGATGATGGTGCGGCCGGTGGTCACTGAGGGCTGCGAGGCTCAGGCCCCGAACCTCGCTGGGGTGGAGCGCTGATCCATGAGACCCATCCTCTTTCGGTTCTTCGACTTCCCGGTCCCGAGCTTCGCGGTCATGATGGTGCTCGGCTACATCGTCGCGCTCTCGGTCCTGTATCTTCAGGTTCGGCGCGCGACCCCCGAGGAGCAGGCCCAAGGACTCAACTGGCGCCAGGTCTGGGACCTCTTCATCGTCATGACGGTCAGCTCGATCTTGGGTTCCAAGGTCGGCCACACCCTCTTCGAGGCTCCGGGTCACCTCACGGAGGACGGCACCAAGATCGAGTCGCTCTGGCAGCTCCTCCGCTACGACCCCTGGCACTGGCTCCGCCTGGGAGAGTCCGGTCACGTTTGGTACGGCGGTATGCTCGGGGCGCTCTTGGTGGCGGTCTTCTACTTCCGCCGGCGTCCTCACCTTTCGGCGCCGATGATCTCCGACGCTTTTGCCGCGGCCATCACCGCGGGCGCGGTGCCGGGTAGGCTCGGCTGCTTTCTCGCCGGCTGTTGTCACGGAAGGCCCAGCACCTCGGTCTTTGCGGTTCAGTTCCCCAAGCTGCCGGGTCCGGTGTATCCAACTCAGCTCTTCGACGCGAGTGTAGCCTTGGTGCTGACCATCTTCAGCCTCTGGCTCTTTCGGCGACGACGCTTCGATGGCCAGGTGATCAGCCTCCTTCTCATGGGCTACTCGACGTTTCGGTTTGCGAGTGAGATCTTTCGGGGAGACGAAGATCGCGGCCGAATCCTGGTGCTCTCGACCTCCCAGTTCCTCTCGATACCCCTGTTTCTGGCCGGTTTACTGCTCTATCTCTACCTCTCGCGCCGGAAGCTAGCCGCGCCGGCCCCGACTCCGGTAGCATGACCGCGTGACGGACCACGACCCCGCCACCCCGGCCTATAGCGACACGGTCGTCGATGGCCCCTCGATCGGCGACGACGTCGCGGACACCCGCGCCGACGTCTCGGTCAACGAGATCGAGTACCAAGAGGGTCGGCCGCCACCCGAACACACGACCCGAGTGCGTGCCAAGGAGGCGGCCGCCGCGAGCAGCGGCACCAAGACCTCCACCGAGCTCGCCGGTCCCTCGCAGCGCCAGCGACGCCGTGAACGCGACCGGCGCGCAGAGATGACCGCGGTGCGAGTTCTGTTTGCGGTCTTCCTCGCGGCCGGCGTCGGGGTCTTTGCGCTCCTCAACAGCGGACTCTTCGACGACGCCGATCCCACGGTCATCCCTCCTTCGAAGCCCGGCGAAGGCGAGGTGGCCAAGACCAAACCCAAGCCACCGCCCGTGGTCTCGACCAAGGCCAACGAGACGCGAAACATCCCTGCGCTCGCGAGCATGAACAGCGAGGGCCTCACCATCGGCGCCGAGGGTCTGCCGCAGGTCTTGCCGATCGGGGAGGCGGTGCCGCCCGGGCCCGTCGTTGGGCTCGAGGCTTGCCGCTTTGCCTACGGGGTCTGGGAGTTTTCACCCAACAATGCGTTCCGCTTTCTCACCACGTGCCGCGCGCTCGGGGGGCAGGTCCTGGTGGGCGCCTACGAGATCGACGGGAGCCTCGGCGTGGTCCGTCTCTCGCCCATCCGCGCGGGACAGACCATCATCACCTCGACGTTCGAGGTCGAGCGGCCTTCGCGCATGACGACCCGAGTGCTCGTCGACGGCTACGAAGTCGAGGTGCGCCAGAAGATCACGGTCATGCGCCCGGGGATGGACGGCGAGGCCTTCGCGCGCGGGCTCGGCGAACGGAACCTCCTGGAGGTGAGCGGAGCCGCCGCCCCTGTTGCGCCCACACCTCCGCCCGCGCCGGGCACGGCCAAGCCCGAGCGAGATCCGGTGCTCGAGCTACTTCAGGGCGACTGATCGGGTTCGGGCGCGGCCGGCACGCGACTCGGGCGTCCAATCTGCACCAGACCTGGCTCCGACTCGGCTCCGCGGTCGCGCCGCGCGAAGGTGTAGCCGCAGCCTTTGAGCACCATCGGCTTTCCGATGAGGGGCAACTCGGGATAGCTGCGGCAGATGAGCGGTCGGATCCGGTACTCTCCGCAGCTGCCATCCGGCCGAAGTGAGTGGCAGGAGAGGACGCGCGCCATGAAGCCGTCCTCGACCTCCCACGTGTAGCCCCGGTCGTAGAAGTTGTAGATGCGCGTCATCTTGAAGAGCACGAGTCTGGCCAGCCAGGGGCGCGCATCCAGCATGGGGGTCCACTCGAGCAGGATGTGGTGACAGCAGGCTCCGCGCTTCTTGCAGCCTCCCGTGACGATGTATTCCGAACGGAGGAGCCAGGAACCGAAGCGTCGGCCGAGATCCATGAGCGCGATGAAGACCCACAGGAACTCGCGGATGAGACGGCGCATCACCCGAAGCGGAAACGATCGCGCGGGCGGGTCTTCGAGGGCGCCAAAAAACTGGCGCACTTCGTCGGTGGGCTTGGACGGAGGCACGCGCCAGCCCGGCTCTAGTCCCCTGGAAACGTAGAGGCTAGCAAATGTCGCCGGCCCTCTTCGCGGCTGCTCGCCGCGACGCCTTTGGCTCTCGTCGGTTGAATACAGAGAGTATTCGCCCTCCTCGCGCGACGACC
>WYAZ01000199.1 GCA_011526105.1 Deltaproteobacteria bacterium
CAAGTCCGCCTGCGCGCTCTACGCTCGCCTTCGCTCGCTGCGCGCTTCGTCGTCTCCGCCCGCTGGGCTCGACGACTCTCGCTTGCGGTCTGAGCGCGTTATCGGCGGAGCAAGTCCGCCTGCGCGCCCGTGCCAGATCTCGAAGGGCGCGGGTCGCCTGAACTCCAACTTCGGGTGACCCCAGCGGCGAGCGGGAGGGGCCCGCCCCCGTGGGGGCGGGACGGAGCCACGCGGTGCAGCCGCAGGGTCACCCGAGGTTGGCGCACCACGACCAACGCAACGCACCACCACCAACGCAGCACCACCCACCAAGAACTGGCCGAGAAAGGAGCCACGACAATGGAACGCAAGGAAGCACTGGGTCCGGCGGAAACGATTCTGCAGACCCTCCTCAGCTACAGTGACCACATGGTCCACAACCGTCCGGGCATGATTGTCCGCGACGAGAAGTCGACGGTCGGCGTGCGCTGGCAGGCCGTGACGCACAAGGTCGAGGGCGACGACAAGGTCGTGTACCAGCTCGTGCGTCGTGGCCGCGCAAGCAGCCGCGTTCGCGTGGGTGTGCTGCGGTCCGACGGAAGCATCACGGAGGCGGGTCGAGTCGTCGGCCACTATCGTGCGGCGGGGCTCTTCTCGGAGGTCGCGAGCTGGATGTACGGCCAGGTCGCGGAGGTCTGGAAGATGGACAACGAGTTCGCGGCGCGATGGGCGAGCTACGCGTACGCGCAGGATCACCGTGACCTGAAGGTCGTGCTCGCGGCGTTCATGCTGGTTCAGTCGCGCAAGGGAGATCCGGTCCGCGAGGGCCAGGAGGTCCTCTTCCTCGACGAGGACTTCCGTGATGTCGGCGAAGCGATGATGCTCCTGTACCGAAAGGACGGAAAGGACCTGAACCCGAAGCTGCTGCTCCGCGTTTACGACCTGCTCTCGCTCCCACGGGTCGCTGAGCTCAACCACGAGCTGGGATTTGCACGATCGGCGCGACGTCCGTTCTACGGGCGTTGGGACAAGGCGGTCGACAAGTGGCTGCGTTACCGCGAGGAGAACACGCGTCTGCTCGAGGGTCTCGTCAAGGCGGGGTTTCGGACCACGGTCATGGAGCTCGCGCGTCGGGCCCGGTACAAGCCGCGCTCGGCGCAGTTCTTCGACCTGCTTCGGTGGAAGCAGGTCCAGACGAGCGTCGGTCACCGGACGGTCGCCATCGGGGTCGAGGTGCGGAAGGCCGAGACCTGGTCCGGTCTCTCGGAGACGCAGATCTGCGAGAAGATTATCGCCGAGAAGCCGAGTTACAAGCGCATCGTGGGTCAGCTCCCGAAGGAGATCGGGCTCACGCGTGCGATCGTAGCCGCGGCGATTGAAAGCGGCGCGCTGTCGCACAAGGATCTCGTGATCCTGACGCCGACCATCGAGGAGCTCGGTCTGCTCGAAGTACCGGAGATCCGGGAGAAGTGGACGCTGGCTACGATGGCGGCCGAGGACCTCCGCGCCGCGCACATCGCGAAGCGGGTGCGTTCGAAGGCGACAGCCGCGGTGCTCGAGACGGCAGCGGACGGGGCGCTGCAAGCGCAGGTTGGGGAAGTGGCGCGGCAGATCCGCGTCTACTTCATGGTCGACATCTCGGGTTCCATGCAGAACGCGATCGACGAGGCCATGCGTCACGTCGCTCGGTTCCTCCACGCGTTTCCGCTGGAACGTCTGCACGTGAGCGTGTTCAGCACGCAGGGGCGCGAGATCTCGATCAAGCACCCCTCGACCGCGGGCGTGGCTCAGGCCTTTCGGGGCATCCAGGCCGGCGGTGGAACCGACTACGGTCAGGGCGTGCGAGCGATCGCCAAGTACAAGCCGAAGGATGATGAGGATGCGCTCTTCATCTTCGTCGGCGACGAGGCGGCCCCCACGTTCGAGCGGGCGGTTCAGGAGTCGGGACTCCAGCCGATGGCCTTCGGACTCGTCCGGATGGACACTGGGTGGAGCGCGGAGAGCGACGCGGTTCGAAAGACGGCGGCGCATCTTGGAATTCCGTGCGTCTTGATCGACGAGCGGACCTTCGAGGATCCGTACTCGATTCCGCGGACGATTCGGCACTTGGTCGCATCGACGCCGGTAGGCAAGGTCAAGAGCGGTTCCGTCCGTGTCTCGCTCGTCGACCAGATCTTGAACACGGACATCCTGAAGAAGCCCGCTTGGGCTGCGTAGGACGAGGCCGCCCCGCCACCGCGGGGCGCCTCGCCCTCTTCATACACTCACGAAAGAAGGGAGGTGATTGTCATGACTTGGATGGACCTCATCGACCGCGGACTCTGGACGATCGTCTCGCCCTGGGTCGGCGGCCGTTTGCTCCAGCAAGCAGATCGGGTTTGGAGGATTGCCGGCGATCTGCCGAACGAGGCCGGATGGTACCGGTTCGAGATTCAGGGGCGTCGCGCCAAGCTGCGAGGCCCGGCTTCGCCGAACTCCGATGTGCTCCGTCATGTCCGGACCGGCTATTTGGTCGGCGACCGCTTCGTGCCGGAGACCGCCCGTGTGCCGCGCAAGCTCGGTGACATCATGCGAGAGACGGACCGCGTGCACCTCGTCGAGCTCGGCGTCGACCGCTTCGCACGTATCTCGGCCGGCCGAACCAGCGACACGGGTCCGCTCATCTTCAAGGAGGAGGAGATGCCGCTTGGACCCGAGGAGCAGGTGCTGAGCGCTCTGCTCGAAGGGCAAGATTCGGTCAACGACGTCGCCGATGTCTCGCCGGCCCTCGACGCCGCGTTTCAGATGGAGGTGTGGCGGAAGAAGGAGGTGGTGCGTCGTCGTCGAGAGATCGAACGTCGCGTCCAGGAGGAGGAGGAGCGTCGCCGAAAAGAGGAGCTGCAGGAGCGGCTCGGAAGCGGTGAGGCGCGTCGTCAAATGGCGCGATCCGACTTCGAGGCGGCGGCGCGCGCCGCGCTCCTCGTATCCGGCGCCGAGTATCTCGAGCACCGACCGTCCGCGGCGCGAGAAGAGATGATCGTCCGGTTTCGGCTCGACCGTCAGCGTTACGAGTGCGCGTGCGACAGGTACTCGCTGCGGATCACCGATGCTGGAGTTTGCCTCGTCGACCACGAAAGTGGAGAGCGCGGCGACGATCGCTTCACGCTCGAGTCGCTGCCAGGCGTCATTCGCCAGGCGGAACGCGAGGGTGCGCTCGTGGTATTTCGACACATGAACTGAAAGGAGAAAGAAGCATGAACGACAACAACATGGAGCTTCGGGGCCTCATCGACACGACCGAAGCTCGAGTCAACATCACCTGGGGCGGGCAAAACGGCGACCTGCTGGAAACGGTGGCGTATGACGCCAGCGACCGAATGGTCCGGCAGTGGATCACCGAGGCGGTTCGGCACGGAAGCGTGCCGGGCATTGCCCTCGATGGTCACGCGGACTTCTCGGAGTTCGTCATCGACCGGTTCGCGGCGACGATGACGCGACCGTACAACCTGATTCAGGTTCGGCCGAAGACGCCGTTCGGTTGAGCTGGTCGAAAGGAGACTGGCCATGAAGCACATCACCCTCGTCGGGGCCGGGGCTCTCGGCTCTCACGTCGCCCTGCTACTTCGAAACGTCGACGCTCGGCTCAAGCTGGTCGATTTCGACCGCGTGGAGCAAACGAACGTGAGGTCACAGTTTCACAGCCGAAAGTCGGTCGGAAAGTCCAAGGTGCAGTCGCTGCAACAGAGCTTGCAGTTTCTCTTTGGGCTGACCGTCGACGGCGTGCCGCACCGGCTCGTCAGCGGGAATGCCAAGGAGGTCTTGACCGGGTCCGACCTGGTCATCGACGCCCTCGACAACGTCGCTTCGCGCGAACTGGTCGCCACCGTGGCCCACGCGCTCGAGATCCCTTGCCTGCACGGGGCCCTGGCTCCCGACGGCATGTTCGGGCGTGTGCTCTGGGACGGCCAGTTCGCACCGGATGCCGAGCCCGGCGTCGGAGCGGCGACCTGTGAAGACGGCGAGCACCTGCCGTTCATCGGCATCGTGGCGAGCTATATGGCTCATGCCGCTCGCGTGTTTATTTCGGAGAACGTGAAGATCGGGTTCGCGGTGCACCCGCGAGGGGCGAGCCCGATCTGAACGCTCTCCTACGCTCGGTCTCGTTCGCGGGACCGAGCACTCTCGAATCTCGATTTCGGCGGTCCCAAAGGGCCTGCTCACAAGCGTCTAGCTCAGGTTGGTAGAGCATCTCACTGTTAATGAGACTGTCGCGGGTTCAAGTCCCGTGTCGCACACAGAAGCCAGCAGCCCGACTCGACCGCCGAATCCTTTTTTTGGGTCGCCATAGGACGCTGCCCTTGCAGGGCAGAGGTTCGGGTGCAACTCCCGAGCGATCCATCGTCACGTCCCCTTCGAGGGATCTTACACGCAATTGCAGGTTCGAATCCTGCCTCCCCCATGTTGTGGGGGAGTAGCCAAACGGTAAAGGCACTTGACTGTGGGTTCAAGCAGAAGACTCAGAACCTCAACTCGGACGTGACGTTCGATTTCTTCTCCTCGATGCGAGCATCGCATCGAGATGCTTCTCGACTCCCCGAAGTTTGATGACCCGGTTCGATTCCGGGGCGAGGCGGAGCCGCGCGGTGAAGCCTCACGACCACCCGCGCCTGGCGATCTCTTTTTGCGACTGAAGTGTAACGAGCTGCATTCGAGCCTTCCAAGCTCGGGGAGCGGGTGCAAGTCCCGCCGGTCGCTTTCAAGGCTTGTATGCCGCTCGAGGGTGAAGAGGCGAGCCACCAGCCTGTGGAGCTGGTCCTAGCCGGTGCGAGTCCGGTCGAGCGGCCTTCGTGGGTTGTTCTTGGAGATCCAGCGGTCTCATGAGCCGCGAGAGAGGGTTCGATTCCTTCACCCACGACTTCGCTCGGGACGCTTCGTCATCTGGTGATGGCACCGGTCCTACAAACCGGCGAAGCAGAGTTCGATTCTCTGGGCGTCCATTCATCAACAATCAACCCGCCCTGACTCGGCGGCCACAAATCACAGGAAAGGAGGTGATCCGGATGGAAACTCTCGTTCTCAGTCACGCGTACGAGCCGATGGGCCAGATTAGCTGGCAACGCGCGGTCACGTTGTGGTGGACCGACAAGGTCGAGATCCTCGAGGAGTACGAGGACCGCGAGATTCGGTCGACGACGTGGGTCATGAAGATCCCGGCCGTCGTCCGCTTCCTCGGTCGCGTCCGAGTGCGACGCCAGGGTCTCAGGTTCTCGCGAGAGAACGTGTACGCCCGCGACGGCGGCGCGTGTCAATACTGCGGCACGAAGCTGAAGCGGCGCGAGGCGACGTACGACCACGTCATTCCGCGAACGGGGGGCGGCACCACGAACTGGGAGAACATCGTCATCGCTTGCGCCCGCTGCAATCAGCGAAAGGGCGGACGTACGCCCGAAAGGGCTGGCATGACGCTTCGTTCGACCCCGGTCGCGCCGCGTTCGTTGCCCACGACCATTCGGATCACTTTCGCGAATCGCGAGGATGTTCCGTCGTCGTGGCGACAGTACCTGTTCGAGCTCGCGTACTGGCACGGAGCGCTCGAACAAGATTGAACCGATGAGCGGGGGAGTCCGGTGCCCCCGCTCATCACGCTCGTGGAGAGCAAATCGGTCCAGGCGACCGACACCGCCTCGAAAGCGGCAGGAACCTCCTTCGTTTGGGGTGCGAGTCCTCTGCTCTTTGTTGGAGAATGAGCTGAGAAGGTCTCAGGCTCGCCTGCTAAGCGGGGCGTGCCTCACGGCATTCGGTTCGAGTCCGACGTTCTCCGAGTCGAGTTCGCTGTTGTCATTCGGGAGGGGCGTTGCGCGCACGAGACCTCCGCGACGGTCGTGGCTGAGACTCGCCGGCATTCTCGAGCTCCTCGAGTTCCTCGCCTGTCGGGCACCAGCACCTGAGTCTGCGCGGCTGATTCGCCGGGGTCGCGGGGCGCTTGCCGAGCTTCGCAAGGACGCCGCTGAGCTGCGACGCGAGCTCAACGGCCGAGACGAAGAAGACGCCAAGCTGCGAGTGGCTCCCGAAGGAGCGCTCCGAGCCGGGAAGCGCCAGGCCGCCCCGTTCTCGAGGAATCCGCCCCAAGCCCGAAGATTCGAGGCCGTGGACTGGAGTATCAGACCGAGCTTGCCAAGAGCATTCCAGTGGTCTGCTGGTTTGATGTCCATGTCGGCCGCCGGTGAAAGTCAGGACCGCTCAACGGACGAGCAAGGGAGGCAGGTTGAAAGATGACAGACTCCGAGGGCCGCTGGTCCGGACATTCGCGCGAAGAGCGCGGCGGGTCGCCTTGATGGGCATGATCGTCCTGCTGGTTTCGGTGTCGATTGTCGTCGGCTTCTTGCTGTTCATGGGTCCGGGAACAGCGAGGCCGTTCATCGACGAAAGCGGCGCGCCGTTGGTCGGCAGCATTTCAGAGAAGATCTGGCTCACCATCGGTGGTGTCGAGCAGGGGATGTTCATCAAGGGCACGAACGCCGACGCTCCCGTGCTGCTCTACCTCCATGGCGGAATGCCGGACCACTTCCTCACGGGGCACTACCCCACGGGCCTTGATGAGGAGTTTATCGTGGTCTGGTGGGAACAGCGCGGTTCGGGGCTCTCATACAGCGACGCCATCCCCGCAGAGAGCGTGGACATCGAGCAACTGGTGTCGGATGCGTTAGAGCTGACGAACTACCTACGCAAGCGCTTTGACCAGGAGAAGATCTACCTCATGGGACATTCCGGAGGGACCTTCCTCGGCATCCACGCGGCTGCGCGCGCACCGGATTTGTATCACGCCTACTTGGGAGTGGCTCAGATGTCGAAACAGCTCGAGTCCGAGAGGCTCGCGTACGACTACATGCTCGCGCGTTTCAAGGACGAGGGGAATACTCGGATGGTGTGTCGCCTCGAAGAAGCGCCGGTGGGCGCGACGTCCGGAAAGCTGGACCACGCCGGCATCGTCTGGGGTCAGCGCGCCGCGTTCGTGATTTAACTGGCGAGTTCGGCGCGAGTCACCGGGTCGGTCGGCCGGAAGCGTCCATCCGCACCGCCCGCGATGAAGCCGCGCGCGGCAGCCGTTTCGATCGAGCGGTAGGCCCAGTACGTGGGCGACACGTCCCCAAAGCTTGGAGTGCTCGGATTGAGCCGCGTGAGGCCGAGTGCAGACACGAGCATGGCGGCGAGCTCCGCGCGCGTGACGGTGCTCTCGGGGCGATTCGAGCCGTCGCGGTATCCAGTAGCGATGCTGAGCGCCTTGGCCATCGCCATGTGGCCGGCGTAGCGATGATCCGCGGTGTCGGTCCGTCGCGTGGATGGGGGCGGGCCTCCCTTCGCCGTCGTCTCCAGCCCCGTTCCAACACGCAGCTCGTCGAGGTAGCGCTCTTGCCGGTGGTCTCGACGAGCACGTGGGCTTTCTCCAGGGACTCCACGGCGCGTCCCGCGGTGGGCTTGCTGACTCCGAGCTGCTTGATGGCAAAGCCCACCGAGTTGGCGGGATGCCGTAGCAGCACTTCGAAGAGGCGCCCCGCGGCGACTGATGTGCCGGCGTGGTGGAGGGCGCGTGATCGATCGTCAGTGACCAACGAGAAGAGCTCGCGTGCGGAGGTCACCGCCTCATCGGCGATGGTGGCGACGCCGTCCAAGAAGAAGTCGGTCCGGCCTTCCCGGTCGCCGCTCGTTCGCACGGCGCTCGAGCACTAGCCTTGGGCCATCGTCGCCCTCGGCCTCGAAGGTGAGCAGGTCCACGAGGGTCGCCTGCGTGCCCTCGATTTGAGAGGAGATGACCGCCTCCTCACGGACGAGGAAGCGGCGGATTGAACGTCCAACGAACTCTCCACAACGAGACGCCCACCAGGGGACCTGGACGCGACGGACTTCGCGCCCCCTGTCCCGCAGGGCAGCTCCAAGGCTGTCGTAGGATTATTCGCCGCGTGGCACGTAGGGTCCCACGATCACATGAGACGGGATCGGCTGGGCGACGCCCGAGCACACAACCTTGATCTTGGAGGATACATAGCCGCGCACGGCTTGCTCCTGCCCACTTGGAACGGCTACCAGCAAGGTCAACACCCCGCCTCGGTTTCCCACGTCTACCCGTGTCGCTCCGCGACTCTCGAGGGCCTCTGCGTGCTCCCTTGCTGCCTGGATGACATCGCCCCTGTTTGGTCCGTCGGGCCGGGCTGGATCCGCGGGGCTCGGCTCGACAGGGTGGAAGCCGGCGCCGATGCGCGTCTGGATCGCTGGGATGGAAGGAGGAAATCTAAGGTTGGACATCATGATTCTCCGTTCGGCGCCTTGGTGGGCGCTGCACGAGGTGGTTATCGGATCCAACCCATCCCGGTTGTCCCTTCGACACTGGTTTTAAGCCCCTCCGTCTGTTGGGCCCAGTCTCGGTTCTTGGCCCATGGAACTGAACGTGAACGCCAGTTCGCTACGAAGTACACGCCGAGAAACTCGAGACTGCTATCGACTCGGCGTCGCCTATGCCGCTCTGGAGGCATACAAAGAACATTAATCTGCTTCTCGTTACGCTGCAGGAACGCGCCGCGCACTTCTCGTCGTCGGTCACTCACTCTCGGCTCGGCGTCAGCTGTTGCACAAACGCCCATCGTGTATGTTTGGTGCCCAAGAACCGACGCGCCGCTCGTGATCACGGGTGAGGTGACCTCGGGAGGAATCACGCGGACCATCACGCGTTCAGTCGTCGGTTGGGATAACTACGATCGTCTCCCGGATGTCGTGCACTCTTTCGGTGATTTCGCGGCCGCATCGCTTGGGGACAGACCCAGGCTGGCGCGCAGTTCCTCGACCCCGAGGCAGATCCTGGACTGGCTACGTCGGTCGAGCTCCCTCCCTGCCTTGCCACCCCACAAGGCTCAGATCCACCTCGTGGACGTTGCGCTGGGGGCGCGTCCCAGAATAGCTGAACGCCGTGTCCGATAGTCGCGTGGCGATGCTCACGAAGCCGCGGTTGATCCGCCCGGGCTTATGGCTCGATACTGAACCGGCGGCGCCAACCCCGGGTGTGAAGTCTCCAAGATCCTGAGCATACCGATGCCACCACGGATCGGTGTCGCTCGGGTAGCCCGAGGTGTTGGTCGAGAGGAACCAGGCCGTGTAGGTGCTGCCTTGGTAGTCCCAGGTGTGCCGGTAGAGGTTGTACTGCAAACCACCGACCAGCCCCTGGCGCGCGTATGCGTTGACACCGTCCTTCGTGTCGGTCGCGACGTAGAGCCCGGTCACGTCCGGCGTCGAGGCACCGAAGAGCGTGATCTGACGGTCTTCGTGACTCGCTGGCGGCTCGTGCTCGTGCGCCTCTGGCCAGCGAGCGAGCTGCATCGGCTGGCCATCAACGAACAACTCCAATGCGGCCGATCGCGTCAGGCCAAAGCCGCGCGCCTCGAGCCTGCCGTGGTCCGTGATTCCATGGACGCCCAGATCGACCTGCAGCACCTGGCCTCGAGCCGTCGGATCGAACCGATCCCATGCCGGTGATTTGTCGGTGACGGTGGTGAACCACTCCGGTTGAAGCGGGACAGCGCCGATGAGGCGTGGCCGCTCGCACGGGTAGGCACGAAACACCACCGGCTTCTCGGCGCTCCCCGAATCCTCGGCGAGCAGCTCGAACGTCGTCGCCCTGGGATGGACGCCATCGCGCAGCCAGATCACAACGCCCCCGGTGGGCAACCCGGTGGCCGCGCGCAGATCCCGCACCGCATCGCGCGCGCGCTCCAGGGTGGCGAAGGGCTGCTCGATGCTCCCGGGATGTACGTCATTGCCAGCCGGCGAGACAAACAGCTCGGCCCCGTAGGCGGCGCCGGGATCGCGGCCCACTACACAGCGATCGCTCGTGCCGGCATCGCCCGTGCCTGCGTCGCTCGTGCCTGCGTCGCTCGTGCCGGTGTCGCTCGTGCCTGCGTCGCCCGGGGGCGGTTCGGTCGAGACGACCCCCTGGCAACCACTGGCAAGCATGCACCCGCAGAGGATTATGCAGACCATCTCCTCGCGCGAAGGATGCGGTCGACTCTTTACGAACAACGGGTCTGCTCCGCCATCTTCCAACCATGAGCTTGGGTTGTAGATAGCCGAGCCTATCGCCGAATCCACCTCGAAGGAAAGACCCTGCGGTAGGGCCCTCGGACTCACCACTGCTCGTCCGCACCGATGTCGATGCCGCCGTTGTTCCGCGCTTGGCCGTCGATGTCGACGGTGCCTGCTCGAGCGGTTGTCAGGCTCGCGCCAGCGTTTACGGCGGGGGAGCCAGGCTTCAAGTGAAGGTCGCCATTGGCCGGGTCCTCGAGGTCAGGGTCAACCGAGAGGGAGTTCGCGCCACCAGCGATGCCGCTCGCGCCACCACGATGATAGATGGTGTAGTCGACCAGGTTCCCGGAGTTGTGCGCGCCATCGTTCCGCAGGGCGTCGTGCCCGATCGTGGCAACGATGATGTTGTTCTCGTAGATGTTGTTGACGTTGCGGTTCTGCAACAGCACCCCGGTATCGGCCCAGCCGTCGAGCGAGCTGTCGTAGATGGTGTTGTTGACGATCACGCAGTCCTCGGTGCTGCCGCCGCCACCGCCGGTGCCCGAGGAGTAGCCGCCGGTGGCGATGCCGGTGACGTCGTTTTTGTACAGGAAGTTGTTGCGCACCACGATCGAGCGGGTCGACTTCCCGAACCACTCGCTCGCGAGCTCGAGACCGAGGTCGCAGTGATGGGCGATGTTGCGTTCGATCACGAGACCTGCGCCGCCGTCGACGTAGAAGCAACCGGCAGACTTCTCCGAGCCGTAGGCTGGGTTGCCAGCGCTCGACACATTGTACGCCAGGTTGCCGGCGACCGTGCCATCGCGCACGCGGTCGATGCTGTCGCCGGAGGTCACATCATCATCCACGCAGGCCGCGCACTCGCCCTCGAAGCCGATGAAGTCAAAGGCGATGTTGTTGACGTCGTGGACCACGTTGTCACGCACCTCGAAGTTGCGCACGTTGCCGTTGAGCACGACGGCCTCGCTCCAGCCCAGGACCAAATCGTGCACATGGTTGTTGTCGAGCAGAATGCGTTCAATGGGGGTCGTACTCGTGCCGTATACCGCAATGCCATGCGCGCCCGAGTTGCGTCCGCCATTGTTCGCCGAGATCTGGTGCACGTCGTTGTCGCAGAGGACGATGTCGGTGGACGCGCCCCGTACCCAGATACCCGCGGGGAAGTTGCCGCTACGACCGGTGAGTCCGCGGAGCTCCAGGCCACAGACCACGATGTGACTGCGGTTCGTGATCATGACCAGCGCAGGCTCACCCAGGTCGCCGCCCAGGCCCGCACCGTCCAGTGTGGCGACCTCGTTGCAGTAGGAACGAAGCGTGATCGGCGCGTCGGTCGTGCCCGACGACGGCACGCTCACCAACTCGTGATAGACGCCCTGTCGGAGCACCACCGTAACCCCCGGTGTGGTCTGGTCGAGGGCGTGTTGCACGGTGGCAAAGGGATGATCGAGGTCGCCAGCTGCGCTGTCGCTTCCGCCCGGTGCCACGAAGACGGTCTTGCCCGTGAGCGCGCAGGTGCCGGCGTCGACACCCTGCAGGGAGTCGCCAGCGGTCGCGTCATCGCCCGCCGAGTCGCCCAGGTACCCGACATCGCGCGAGAGTGAGTCACCTGGGGAGCGGTCGTCGCCGTCGCTCGCATCACCGCCCAGCTGCTGGTCGCGTGCCTGGTCCCCGTCCGACAGCCCAGCGTCGTCCATGGGTCTCCCTGCAACGACCTCGCCTGTGCACCCGACAAAGACAGAGTGCATGGCGACCACCAACAAACCTGCGAGTAGCGTCTCGAGGCGCGCCGGAAACCTCCGCTCAGCTGTGGGATGGCGTTCGCTGGGGAGACGTGCGCCGCCAGCGCGGCAGTGTACCTCTGCGACCCGAACCTGGTGTGCATCGAGATGTCCGCAGTGTGGCAGACGAGGACCACCCGCACGAAGACGACTCGAGCTGTTGCCGGTGGCAGCTTCGAGCACAACCGCGCGCGACTGACCCGCTTCGGGCGTGTGCGAACTCGACAAGTCAGCGGATGCGGGCCAAATCGTCGGAGCTCGTGCGAGAGAAGCCGGTGTTGTTGGTGTAGCCATCGATGGTGTCCAGCCCAAGTGCATCGGAGCCTTTCTGCGGGCAGAAGTCCATACCGTGTGACAGGAACGGGAAGGACGCGAAAGAGATCCCGCAGGCAACGCTCGACGTCGAGCTGGTGCATCCGAGCCGAGGAGGAGCCGGTTCTTTCTGTCGACCGCCACGAGCGGCGCGAGCAGCTCCGGCGTAGCGCACCTGAAGCTGCCTCGGTGGAGTGATGAGCCTGTGCAGTCGTCGCAGGAGCTGGAGACGACCGAACACCACGGTGCTTTGTTGTGCTCGCGTGCGTGAGCGAAACGCGAGCCGAAGACACTCCTCGTCCACCCACTCGAGCTCTTCCTCTGCGAACGGAGGTCTCGGAAGGTATCGGACGGGCGAGGTCAGGCCGCGCCCTTTCCCGGTGAAAGAGAGCTGGGCGGCCGCGGAGCGGAGCTGCTGGTCGTCGCTATCGATCCGACCCCGGCTGACCCTCCGTGGCGGCGATCAGCAGCGCCCGCGCGTGCTGCAACACCGGGTCGTCGGGAGGCGCCAACGCCACCAGCTGCTGAAAGAACGGCAGCGCCTCTTCGACGCGTCCCAGATGCACCAGCGCCTCGGCCTTACCGCCGAGGGCCGGCAGGTGGCGCGGGTCGTGCTCCAGCACGCGCTGGTAGAAGCTGAGGGCAGACGAGAACTGCCCGCCGAGCAGACACGCGGCGCCCGCGCCCGCGAGCGCGTAGACGTCGTCCGCATCGAGGGCGGCGAGGGCCTCGAAGAGGCTGCGGGCCTCCGGATAGCGCTGGCGCTCCAGGTGCGAGTAGGCCACCAGGGTCAGCGCGCGCCGCTGCTCGGCGGAGATCTCGAGCACGTCGGCCAGCTTCTTCTTCCCCGCCAAGAGCGCGCGCTCGGTGTCGTTCAGCTCCTCTTCGGGGAAGCTGCCCAACAGCGAGGTCACGGTGGCGCCGGGGGCGAGCTCCCCGCCCACCCGCGCGCCCCGCGCGTCCAGCAGCTCGGTGGAGGCCACCTTTCCATCCGCACCCAGCGCCTTGTGCAGCGTGATCGCCGCCTCGCCGGCCTCTTCCAGACCCACGCTGATGCGGCGCTGGTGCTGATCGTAGGCGTAGGTGAATGCGCGGCGCTCCACGCCGTCGGGTCCGTGCCAGGCGCGGCGGACCACGAGGCCCTTCTTGTCATGGGCGAAGGTGAAGAAGCCCTCCAGCTCTTCGCCTGTGGGCCCGCCGTACGCTGTCTCCCTCAGCAACCGGTGATGGGCGTCGTGCTGGTAGGTGCGGCGGGTCTTCAGGCGCCGGTGGCCGTCGAAGAGGCGCTCCTCGGCGAAGTTGCCGCGATCGTCGCAGACGATCTCCACCTCGAAGCGCACCCTCCCTTTGGGTGTGCGTTCGAAGCGGCGTTTCAAGAAGCCGCGCTCGTCGTACTCGTAGAAGTTGGTGCCCTGACGGCCACGGATGGGATCCGTGTACTCGGAGGAGATCACGTGCTCGCGCTCGTACGTGGGCCGGCGCACCAGCGGCGCGGCGTGCCCCTCCATGTACTCCCGCACCTGGACCACGCGCCCGGAGCGCTCCAGGTCCAGCTCCACGTAGTAGGCGGGTGTGGTGTCGCTGGGGACCGGCCGCTGCCCCACGATCCGTCCCTGGCCCGAAAGCTCCCAGTACTGAAAACGCTTGGTGCTTGTCTCGCCCATGGATCCGCTCCTTGCAGCGCGCTTCAAAAGACGAACTCCGCGTCTCGTGTGCCCTGGTCGAGCCGGTAGGCTCGCACGAAGTCGCTACCGAAGCGAGCCAGGTAGAGGTGCAGCGCCTCCCGGGAGCGCAGCGTCATCCAGAGCGGCTCGCCCAGCGCCGCTCGACCGCGCGCCGTACACTCCTCCAGCACCGCGGCCAGCTCAGCGCCCTGCAGCCCGTCTTCCAGTTGGAAGGAGAGGTTGGTGGAGAGCTCCTCCCCGTCCTCCACCCAGCCGAGCACGCCGTAGCGCTTTGGATCCTGCATCAGTGGGCTGTGTCGCCCCAGCGAGAAGACGCTGCGCCCGTAGGCATGGATCAGATCCGGGTGGCCGTGGATCAGCTCCATCGTGGCTTCGGCCTCGGCGCGGGTCTCGGTGGGGAAGCCGAAGAAGACGTAAGCGAAGTTGAAGAGCCCGGCGTTCGCCGAGGCCTTCAACACCTCGAAGCGGCGCTCCGAAGCGACGCCCTTCCTCATCATCTTCAGCAGGCGAGGACTGCCGGACTCGAGGCCCCACATCACCATGGTGGCCCCGGCGCGCTTCGCCTTCTCCATCAAGCCGGGGGTGAAGCCCGGCTCGGTGCGGGCGTTGAAGAACCAGGAGACGCCGAGGTCGGCGGCGATCAAGGCGTCGCTCATGGCGTCCAAGTAAGCCGGCGCGATGCACTGATCGACCATCTCGAAGTGGGTCACCCCGTAGCATTCCTTCAGGTGGGCGAGCTCGGCCACCAAGCGCTCAGGCCCGACGGCGTCGGGCTGCAGGCCGTGGTGCGCATCGCAGAAGGTGCATTGGGCGTAGTAGCAGCCCTTGCTCGCTCGCACGCAGAGCACTCGCTCGGGCGCCAGATAGCGCTCGAGCGGGAAGCCGTCGAGCCGCTGGTGGGCCAGGGACGCCAGCTGGAAGTTGGGCGCGCTTGGGGTGGAGGCGACCGCGGCGCCGTCCAGATAGAGCAGCGAGGGCACCTCCGAGAGGGCCCCGCCGCG
The DNA here is from genome assembly GCA_011526105.1 of Deltaproteobacteria bacterium. Taxonomy (GTDB): domain Bacteria; phylum Myxococcota; class Kuafuiibacteriia; order Kuafuiibacteriales; family Kuafuiibacteriaceae; genus WYAZ01. Next base: position 14,803 of record WYAZ01000199.1, read on the forward strand.
CTCGAGCACCTCGGCCAGCGTGACCAGCGGACGCTCGCCCTCGCCGATGGTCACGCTGTCGGCGAACTCGGTGAAGAAGCCGGGGAGCTGGAGCAGCTTCTCCTGAAGACGAGAGAAGAAGTTGCCGCCCAGCGAAAGGTGCGGCGCCCTCCCGCCGCGCGCGCCGACCGCCTCGCGCAGCAGGCTGGCCAGCGTCAGCCCTGGCAGCACCTGGGAGAAGGCGGTGACGGAGATCGCCACCAAACCCGGCTCCTCCTCCAGGAGCTCGTCGAGACGCTCTTGGTAGAATGCGCGGAAGGGGTTGTCGGTGCGGCTCTTTGCGAAGGCCACCACCGGGGCCAGGTTGAGCGGAACGTGGGGGTGGGCGAAGTGATTCCAGCGCAGCTCGCTGGGGTAGAAGGGCAGCGAGAAGAGCTGGAGCGCGTCATCGATCGCCGCGTTGCTGGCGATGTAGCGGAAGGGATCGTAGAAGCCGTCCGCCGTACGCAGCTCGGGCGCCGCCGCCAGCGCGCGCTCGGTGAGCGTGGGCAGCTCGCCACCGTGAGCCGCCGACCAGCGCTCGAGCACCTCGAGGCGCAGCGCCGCCAGGCCGGCGTTGTCGGAGGCGTCCCGGGTCCCCAGACGCAGGCCGAGTTCGAGCGGCAACAGCTCTTGCGCCGAGCTGAGGCGCCGTGCTGCCAGGCGCATCCCGCCCGGGGAGAGGATCGATTCCACCAGCTCCAGGTTTAAGTCGCGCACCACGACTTGGTGTCCTGCGCGGTCCAGCTGTCCGGCCAGGGAGGCCAGGGCAAAGGACGGCTGCGCCGTGGTCCATTGCGGCGGTGAGAGGAGCAGCACCCGCATGGGGTCACTTCCCAGCGGCACGGCGTGGGGTAGGGCGGGCTCTCCTCGGGGAAGCGGGGGCCGAGGGGCGGGGCACGCGAGCCCGTGGAGCCGCGGGGGCGGCGCTGGCAGGTTTGGCCTCAGTCGCGGCCGCGCCGCCCTGCTTGGAGGCCACGAAGCCCGAGACCTCGTGCAGGATGGGCAGGAGGCGCTCCCAACGCAAGCGCTCAATGGCGGCGAGGAGCTCGGCTTGGCGGCGAAGGGCCTTCTCCGTCGCCTCTCGCTCGCCCGTCATTTCCAGCGCGACGAGCTGATCCTTGAGATCGCGCTCCTCGCGCAGCAGGGCGAGGATCTCGGCCATCTTCTCTCGCACCTCATCCTTGGTCATCCGCGGACCTCCTCCTCCCTCAAGAAGCGAAGTGATAGGCCTGGAGCATCATCGCGAAGATCGAGACCTGGAACTGTCCCTCGAACATACCACCGTGCGGGAAGCCCATGCCCTGGCCGGTGGCCTGGGCAAACGCCGCCTCGGCCGCGTTGGGGCTGAACTGCCCGCCGCCGAGCAGCTGGGTGTAGGCGGTCTTCATCTCCGGCGGCAGCTCCTTGAAGCCCGGGATCTTCTCCAGCGCTTGAGTGAACTCCTTCTGCTGGGTGAACTGGGCGCGCATCGCTTCGTCCACCTTGGAGAGATCGCCGTCGGACATGCCGAGGCGGGTCTTCATGTCGTCCATCGCACCCTTGAAGTTGTAGTCGCCCATGTCGAGCTGACCGTCGCCCGCGCCGTCCGCGAACATCTTCCCGTTGGCGAACTTCAGCGCGGTGATCTCGTCACCGCTCTTGGTCTTCACCTTGGTCAGCTCGGACTCGATGCCATAGTCCTCCTTCAGCCGCGTCTGCAGCTCGGCCGGGGCCATCGCCTTGAAGCCCCCGCGGTCGCCGCTGGAGCGCTGCAGGGTCTGATAGATGGCCAGCTTCAGGTGGTCGGCGTCATTGAGGTTGCTGGGATTGTCCAGGCCGGTGCGGCAGGACTGGTGCGTGGCGAACTCATCCGGAGCGTTGGCGGGTTTCTCGAGCTTGCAGGCCTTCATCGGCACGATCGAGGCCTGCATGAAGAGCATCTGGAAGCACATGCCCATGCCGAAGCTCGCGCCGCCCAGCGCGCTCAGGTTGGGTCGGCATGGACAGCGGCCGAGGAAGCCCATGGCCATCGCCAGCGCCGCAGGGTTGTAGCCCATCGGCGGCGGTAGAAAGGGCACTTGACCGGCGGCGGCGAAGGCCGAGGGCCCCGAGGTGGTCATCTCGTCGGGAAAGAGCGCCAGCAGACCGCGCAGCGCTGCGGCCTGCTGGGGCGTGACCGTTGGCTGGAACTGGGTCGGATAGTTAAACGCGTACCGCAGCCTCGAGGCCGCGTCGTTGTTGATCTGGCTCATGTTCGCTCCTCCCTTGGCGCGACCTTCCCTTGATCGCGGGAACGGTCGCTTCAACAGTTCTCGGTCAAAGCCGCGCTCAGGTTGCTTTTTTTTCGAGGGCGTTTTGTCGCAGGCGGCGCTCGCCCGCCTCGATTCCGGCAAAGTGGTTCCAGCCGCGCTCTTGCGACATGGTCTCGTGTGTCGCGTCGCGGTTCGTTCCGCGCGCTTGCTGCCGCTCAGGCGTCGATGCTCCCGCTCGGGTGCTCTCGAGGCGACCGACGGCCCGCTGGGCGAACTCGTCCGCGTCGCCCGAGCTGGACTCGGACGCGGGGCGCACGCCGTCGGGCACCAGCAGGTGATCGTGGACAGGACTAGAAGCTCGCGAGCGTCGCCTTGTTCGAGGCATCGGCCCAATGGAAGCTTCGACCCGTTCCGGCCTCGCACGTCACGTCGTCGACGCTTCTCCAGCCGGGCTTGAAGTACCAGATGTCGGCGGCGAAAGCGGGTGTCAGGTTCCGCAGGTCTTGAGCCTGCGCGAGGATCTCGGCCTCGCTGCGAGCGGCGGCCTCGATGATGAGCTCGCCCAAGAGGCCGCTGAGTCGCTCATGCTGGTAGCCGGCGTACCAGGGGCTGTCGCCGATCGTGATCTTGGGGCTCTGCGGGATGGTCTCGGCGACGTCGCCGCCGGTGCCAGAGGTCCACTCGAGGACATCGTCCGGGGCGATCGACGGGAGGTCCATGTAGAACGTGTATGTCTTCGAGGCGTTTGCGTTGCGCAGCACGCGGAGCGCCTGTGTCCGCCAAACGTCATAGACAACATCCTTCGACGTGCCCGGTCCGGCTCGAGTGTCGAAGTAGTCGCCACCGGACGGCGCGGCGATCTCCCAGCGATGCGTGGTGCCGGTGTTGTTCGCCACCTTCGGGTAGGGATGCCCGCCCACGTATTGATCGCTCGGTGTGAAGCCACCATCTCCCTGCGACCACCACAGCGTGACGTAGTATCCGGTCTGCGCGCGCAAGCGGACGCGCCACATGTACGTGACGCCCGCGTGGTTCGGCCCGGCAAAGGGCAGCCCGTCGAGTTGAGGGTCGTCGTACTGCAGGACGACGAACGGAGCGGCTCGATCTGCGCCTGTCACGTTGCTCGGAAAGTCGAGCGCGAAGCGCGCGGGCAGGCCGCCGTCATCGGGCGCAGCAGCGTCCACTCCCGCTGGTTCAGCGTCCGCTTCGGGGAGGCCACCGTCAGCATCGGGCGCAGCAGCGTCTGCTCCCGCTGGCTCGGCGTCCACCTCTGCGAGGCCAGCGTCCGCGTCCGGCGCAGCAGCGTCTGCTCCGGCCGGTTCAGAGTCCGCTTCCGCGAGGCCAGCGTCCGCGTCCGGCGGGTCCGCGTCAGCGTCTGCCAAGCTCTCCTCGGCGTCCGCCGAGATTCCGGCAGCGTCGGTCGGGCCCGCCTCGACCGAGGCGTCAGGTGCTGATCCCTCTCCGATCTTGCCGGTGCACGCCGTTGCGAGCACGAGAAGCGACGCAAGGAAGCCCGCAGTGATGCGCGGGCTCGAGTCCTTTGGGCCGCGACTACAACAGGCGGGGGAGCGCATCGGCCCAGTATAGCAGGAACTCGAGACGCGCTTGTCTCCGCTCGGGCCTTGGGATCGAGGCCGAGGAGTTGCGCGTCCTCGATGACCACCTCGGTGCAGAGCACCCTTCTTCGAGCCGGTCTCGGCTTTGCGGCCGGCGCAGGCGCTGGAGGCGGCCGAACCCCACGGTGCTTCGTCATGCCTCAGAACTTCGAGATTCGGAGCACCATCTGCGCCGGACTCTGCTGGAGCGAAACGATCTCCATCTCGTACTCCTCCGCCAAGTATGAGGTGGGCCGGGTGAACGCAAGAATGGGGCTCCACTCGAAAGCAACCGCGAGCCCAGGTTCGGTGGCTGGTGTCCCATCGATCAGAGTGCAGAAGCCTTCACCGAGCGTGTCCTCATCTGGTGCGGGCTGAATCCATCTCCACGCGTCCATCGAGTCACCACTGATCGCGAGCACACACCCCGGGTGACCCATGGGCTGCACCGAGAACTGCGTGCAGGTGCGGCTCTTCCGCTCGTAGGCGAGGCACGCTCGGTTGGCCTCGATCTGTAGTTCGATGCTCGCCAAGCAGGCCGGACCGAACGACGGATCGTGCGCGGCCGCGTCGTCTTGGTCCGATCCGCTGGCCGCGGGCCCAGACTCTCCGAACTCCGTCGGCGGAGTGGGTGACTGATCTGATTGGACTCGAGCAAGAAGTGGGGCGGCTCGAGCGGGGCCTCCGCTTTCGCGCCTTGAGAGGTCGTCGCCTCCACAAGCGATGAGGATGAGCGGGAGGAGGAGCGAGGGGTAGGTTCGGGCTGATCGATTCTTCATATCCGTTGAGTGTCCGCTCGCGCGAGAACGTTCGCGGACGCCCGATCGGTACTACACGCACCTCCATCCCACGGCGCTGCGCTGGGCACAGGTGTGTCGAGAGGGCTCGAGCTCAGATCGGTCGTGGGGACCGCGACTTCGCCGAGCCTGAGCTCAGCTCCGGCCGCGAACTCGAGAGTGAGACCTGCATGGGGTTCCGACCCGGTACCTTGCGTTTCGTGCGTGCGCCGTTGTGGTCAACGCGAACGCAGAAAGGCTACGAGGTCCGAAAGCTCACCGGCGCTGAGGTGGCTCACCCGGCCCAGCCCGTCTCGCTCGTGCTCCGTCACCGCCGCCTCGAGCGTCTCGGCGCGCCCATCCGACAGATAGGGCGCGGAGGCCACGACGCCGATGAGGCTCGGTGTGTTCAGCAGAAGACTTCGTGAGGAACTCGGGTGGAGCTTGCCGTCCGTGAGACGGTCGCCTTGGTGACACACTGCGCACTCGGTCTCCGCCGCCTCGAAGAGCACACGTCCGCGTGCACTCGCATCGGGCTCGAGGTCGGGTACGTCGAGGTCTCGGAGGCTCTCGATGTATCGCGCGACGAGCTCTGCCTCGTCCACCAGGTCTCGTCTGGCCGCCATCAGATCGTTCGCAACTTTGCGTACGTGTTCTTGGACCGAGCTGCGATCTCCAAACCACCGAAGCGGAAGGCTCTGCGATGCACCTCGTGTCACCGGCGTCTGAAAACGCCCCTCCGGCAGATCCCAAGTGAGTCCATCGCTGCCACCCTCGGGATGACAACTCGCGCAAGACACGTTGCCGGAGCCGGAAACCGCGCCCCCCTCGCCATCGTAGAAGAGGGCTCGACCGGCCGACACGGACTCGTCGAGCCGCGCCTCGGAGACCAAGAACCGCCTGGCCAACATGCGTTCCATGAACGTCTCGAGCGAAAGCGTCCCCGAGTTCTTACGCCCGAGCGCCCAAGGATTGAGTCCGGGCTCTTCTTCGCTGCGTGAAAGGTCGAGATCCACCATCGAAAACTCGAAGGCAGAGTAGGCGAGTACTCGATCGGGACCGATGAAGATCAAGCCCCGCGTCCCCAGGCCCGAGGGCGCGGCGGCGGGCTGCACACGAGTTGTGTGGTCGAGCGCGGGCGCCGAGAGGTCGAACGACCTCCCGCCCTGCCGGCGAAAGGGTTCGTCCGCCTCAGAGAGCGGGGCCAGTGGTGGGGTCGACAGCAGTCCCACCGAGCGCGCGGACATCCCGCTGAACGCGAGCTTGTGGCCCGACGGACTGACCGCGATGGCTTCGAGCCCAGGGCCGATGGTCAGCATCGCGAGCGCACTCGACGCCAGCGGCCTGCCGGCAGAAACCGGGATGCGAACGATACCGGGAACGACCGGGTCCAAGACATGGGTCGTGTCGAACGCGACGGACCCCGGCACACTGGAGGCCGGGGTGTAGCTCACCGGGACGAAGACCGAGAAGCCGTCCGCCGCCGCGACGGGGTCACCGGTGATTCGCACGACTCGCTCCTTCGCCTCGCCGTCGAGGGTGGGGACCTTGGGCATCGCGAGTGGTTCGGTCTCGTGACGTGCGGGATCGATCAAGACCAAGGCGCTTTCGCGCCCGACCCGGCGGGTGCCCACCCACAGCAGGTCCTGGTGGACGAGCAGCCACTCCGGTCGGCCCCAGACCCCGATGCGTTCGGTGACCTCGCCGCGGTTTACGTCGACCACCGCCACCACGTCTTCGAGTGACACCGCGACATAGACGATCTCGCCGCGAGAATCGGTGACCACGCTTCCTGGTTCGGCGCCCACCTCGATGCGCCGCTCGAACCGCAACGACTCACCCTCGATGAGAAACGAAACCAAGCTTCGCGTGGCACGCTGAGTTACGAATACCCGTTCGGAGGTGAGGCAGAGTTTGTGAGGCTCCCCGCCCACTTCTACGTGCGTCGTCTGGCCCGAGCGTGGATCGAAGATGCCGACCGTTCCGCGGTCGGTGTCTGCGAAGTAGGCGAGACCGGAGTTCTCCGAATAGACCAATGCGCCGCTCGTGCCGGGGGAAGTGGGAATCCAGGTGGGGCGCAAGGACTCCGGTTCGCAGCCGGTGAGCACCAAAACGAGTCCCGTGAGGCAGCGTATCAAACTCTCCAATGCGATCGTCTCCCCGCACGCCCGGTGGTGCGGCCAGCGTCCGAGGTGCAGTGCCCGCACGCGGCGGACTGTTCGGCAGACGGGGGCGAACGCTCAGGACTTGCCCCGAACGCGTTCGAGTCCCCGATGCTCGCGTCGGGCTTGGGCGGCCATTCATGAGCTGCTAGTGTCCCGCCACGATGACAGCGAGCGCAGGCGCCTTCGTTCGGATCGGGACTCTCGTGTGGTTTACGCTTGGGCTCATCCACTGTCAGAAGGATCGATCGGAGGCCGAGTCGAACACGCCCACCGAGCATTCAGCCTCTGGTGCCGCCAAGATAGGGGCCGGGGAGGCGCAGGTCACCAAGAGCCAGATCGAGGCCTACCTCGACTGGATGGTTGGCCTCCGAGAGGAGCAGTTTCGAATCAATGAAGCGATTCGCAATCGTGGCGACGAAACGACCGAGGCGATGACTGCGCGTCTCGAAGCCGACAAGCGCGCCCTCACGCAGCGGATGGCCGAGGCGCCTTCGAGGGGGACGAAGGTGGGTGATGCTTTCGAGCTGGTCCTCGGACGGCTCTCCCGCTCTGGCGTGTTCTACCCCGACGAGGAGGAACTCGAGTACCTCCGTCGCAAGTTGGGGCGTCCGATGGTCGACGCCATTCTGGAGCACCAGGACTTGATCGCCGCGCGCCTCAACCGGAAGATCGACGACGTTTCGCGGCCGCAAGGCTTCTTGACGGGCAGCGATCGTCTCCTGCCCGGCATGCCGAGGTCCAAGGTCATCGAGATCCTGGGAGTCCAGCCCTCCGACAAACGCGGAGCCGGCGTCGAGCGCTTTGATATCGTCGAGCCGAGGCCGGGAACGGTCATGACTGTGAGCCAATGGGGTGTGCTGACCTTGGCCAGTTTCACGCCCACTTTGGCGGCGGACGATCAAGTCCCGAGCATCGACAAACAGACCGCGAACCGGCTGACGAACTCCGAGCTCACCATCCGGGCCATCAAGGGTGAAGTGACCATGGACGAGCTCAGCGAGGTGGCGGGAGCGCCGGGACGACGCGTGATCTGGACGGTGGCTCGTCCGTCGAGTTTTCTGCCCGGCGATCCCATGACCGCGCAGGTGACGACGACCTGGGCCTGGCTCGTGGATGAGACCGATACCGCCGAACGCCGAGCGGTTTACGTGGAGGAGGTTGACGGCGTGCCCTCCCAGCCGTCTCTGCGCAGTTTTCCGCCTGGCCCCTGGTAGGCGGGTTCGTGCTTGGCGCGGAGAACGTGCGCGCGCTTCCCAGACCCGAGCAGGAGAACGAACACTCGCCCTTAAACGACGCCGAGGCGCTCGGAGCCCTGCGTTACGGCGAGAGGACCCCCACGGGATCTTAGGGCGCCTCCGGGCGTTTACGGAGATCGCGCGGACCCTCGTAAGGTCTGAACGCTCGATGACACAGATGGAGTGAACGTCCATGTTGTCCCGAGAAATGTCCCTTGTCCGAGAGCTGTCGTCGGCTGAAGCGGAGTCCAAAGAGGCTTCCTTCGAGCAGGTCTACACCGACCACGCGGACGATGTCGCTCGATGGATCACGCACCTCGTCGGGCCCACTGCGGACGTCGAGGACCTCGCGCATGACGTCTTTGCCATCGCCCTTCGACGTTGGTCGAGCTTTCGGGGCGACGCGAGACCGAGGACCTGGCTCTATCGCATCGCGCTGAACGTCGCTCGAAACCACCGCCGATGGCGAAGATTGCGACGGCTCTTGCCGCTGGACGACCTCACGACGGCTGGCCACGCACATCCGGCCCCGGACGCAGATGTCACCCTCTCGAGTCGTCAGGATGCTGAGAGGGTCCACCGGCTGCTCGATCTGCTTTCCGAGAAGGACCGCACCGTCCTGGTCATGTTCGAACTCGAAGAGCTCTCGGGCGCGGAGATCGCCGAGCTGCTCTCGATTCGCATCAACACAGTCTGGGTTCGACTCCACCGCGCACGACAGGCTTTCACTCGCGTGGTTGCCGAATCGGGCGGAGGAGCATCCGAATGACGGACGAGAGCAGACCAGGCGGCGCGCCTCCGGGGTGGAAGGATCTTCCGGCTGAGAGCGGAGACATTGAGGCGGCCCAGCAGCTGCTCGCCCAGGCTCGGGCGGTGCCATGGTCCGCAGTCTCCAAGGCGCGGGTGCGTTCTCGGCTCGAGCGAGAGCACCGCCCACCTCGCCTCCCACGTGTACTCGTCACCGCAGCGCTCGTATGCGTGGCTTCCGTAGCCAGCGCCAGGCTATACCGCGAGGGGTTCAGGCCGAAAGCGACGTCCGTCGAGCCCGAGCAGACGGAGCCAACTTCCGGTCGAGCGACGAAGAACGGGCAAGAGCCCTCCTTCGATCTAAAAGCGGCCTCGGCGCTGCGAATGGCGCTCGATCATCTCGATTCGGGCCGGTTCGATGAGGTGCTGGTGCTCGCTGAGTCCCACGCCAACGGCCCCCTCGGTCCAGAGTTTGGGCTCGTGCGGGTTCGAGCCCTCGTCGCCCTGAACCGTCTAGAGCATGCGCTCGAATTTCTCCAGAGCGCACGACTCGCGGGTTCGCCGCGGCGACTCGAGCTGATCCTGCTACGCGCCGAGCTTGCAGCACGCCTCGGTCGGTGCACCTCGGCGCGAAGTGACCGTGACGTCGTGCTTCAAGAGACGAACGACAGCTCATTCGTGTCGCGCGCGCGCGCAGTCTGCCGAGAGGAGGCTCGGTGAGCACCTTCTTCTTCGCGATGGCCCTGATCTCTCAGACGCTGGACCTGCAGCTCGAGCCCTCCTCTTGCCTGGTCGAGAGCGAGGTTCGCGCTCGCATCTCAGTTCGGGTGAAAGGAACGCTCGTCATCGCTTCGAACGCTCCCGGCCTCACGGTGAGCTTGTATGGGCTGAGCGGCGCCCTGCTCGGAACGCGCCCGATCCAAGCTTGGACGAACTGCCCGGAACTCCTCGAGTTGATCGCGGCGCTCGCCGAGGTCTGGGCTCTGGACCTTGGGTGTGTAGAACTCGGACGGGACACTAGTGTCCCGTCCGAGAAGTTCAGATCACGTTCGCGCTTGTCCTTTTCGTCCCTGGCCGACGCGCGGCCTGCGGCCGCCCTTTCGGGCTCCTCGGTCATTGGGGGCGACCCAACTCCCTTCGTAG
>WYAZ01000200.1 GCA_011526105.1 Deltaproteobacteria bacterium
CGCGCTACGAAGGGAGTTGGGTCGCCCCCAATGACCGAGGAGCCCGAAAGGGCGGCCGCAGGCCGCGCGTCGGCCAGGGGCGAAAAGGACAAGCGCGAACGTGATCTGAACTTTTCGGACGGGACAGTAGTCCCCTGGAAACGTGGAGGCTAGCCGGGGCTCGCGAGAAACTCCGAGTCTGTCGTGATCGCGATGGAATGCGCGGGCGCGCTCGGACTCCATCGAGCTGACCATCGTCGAACAGGAGTGAGATCTACTTCTTCTTGAGCGGAGCTTTGGCGGTGCCGGCGGACTTCTTGCCCGTCGCGGGCGGCTTGGCGGGCTTCGAGGACGACTTGGCGTGTGTCACCGCCTTGGGCTCGGTCCGCTCCTCGAGGGTGTCTTCTGCGCGCGGTGCGGCGGTGGCGGCGGAGGCCTCGGTCACCTCCTCGACGCTGGGTGTGACCCCGCTGGCGATCCGCACGCGCTCCTGCACCACCGGGATGAGCGCACGAGCCCGCTGCGTGGCAGCCTCGCGTGCTCCGGGATCTTCTTTGACGGCTTGCTTCAGATCTTCGAGGCCTTCGACGAGACGACCGAGCTCGATGCGCACCTCGCCTCGATTGGCCAGGGCCGACGGTGAGTAAGGATTGATACGGAGTGAGCGCGAGTAATGTTTCTCGGAGTCCTCGAACTGGTTGCGCCGCTGGGCGATGGACCCGAGCACCATGTGAAAGTAGGCGTCGCGTGGGTCGAGGGTGAGCAAACCCTCGAAGACCTTCTTGGCGTCGTCGAGCTTACCTTGCTGGAGGAGCTGGAAGCCCGTCTCCGCCATTTTGTATTGGGCGGCCTTGTCGATGCCCTCGAGCTCCCCGAGGGTGATCTCACCGATGATGAACTGACGGACCCGTCCGGGATCGAACGCTACGCGCTCGGGCTGGGCCGGGGCCTCGGTCTTGGGCGACTCCTGGGACATGAATCGGGACCGCGGCCTCCGCGGCCCCCTAGCCATAACAAGAGCTTCGGCGGTTCGCTAGACCAGTCTGCCTCAGATCATGATGGGGCGCTGGAAAGAGCCCGCCATGGCCTGCTGCATGGAGATGAGCTGGAAGAGCGCCATCAGGGACTGCATCCCGTTGTCCATGGAGGGGTGGGCCTGCGGCATGCCCCCGAAGAGGTTCTGCAGGCCCGGGTACTGCTGCGCGAGCTGGTTCAGAGCCCCGTACTGGGCGAGCTGATCGCGATTGGGCTGGGTGTAGCGGTAGGCCGCATCGTAGGCCGACTGGCGGTCCAGGCCGTACTGCCGGAATTGACCCGCGGTCTCCCCTAGGTTCTGCGCGATGCTGTTCTGGATCGCCTTCTCGTAGGCCGGGGTCCCGAGCTTCGGCCTCTGGTTCTGATCCACCACGTAGCCACCGAAGCGGGTGTCGACCGCGTTGTCGCTGCCGTGCGCTTGGAGCCAGCCGAGCTGACGGCCACCCTGCGTGGCGAACCAACCGGTCTGCTTGTCGTCCGCGACGGTGCCCTGAGCGCCCGAACCAAAACCGCCGTTGTAGTTGGTGAGTCGATCGGGGTTCTCGAACTCGCCCGCACGCCACTTCAGACCACCGCTCTTTGCGTCCGAGATCCTGGGCTGAGCCCCGGAGCCGAAGCCGCTGACGTCCACCTTGGCGTCGTCGTTGCCGATGGTCATGCCGGTCACGCGACCGTTCGCATCCGTCTTGAAACTGAAGGCGCTGGTGTCGCCGTTGACCCAGCGGGCCTTGATCATCTCTGCATTGAGGTTGCCAGTCGTGCCATCGCTCTCGGTCCAGCGCTGGTTCTCGAAGTCGAAGTGGGTTCCGGCCTTACCGCCAGGCTCGTGGACCGAAACGCCGTTTTTGCCTACCTCGAAGGCGTAACCGCCCTGGGTGCGGATCGTGTTGGCGTCGCGATCGACCTCGAGCGCCTTCTCGGGCGCCATTCGAGCGCGGTCGGCCGTGGGAGAGGGGACCGTCGCGGCTGCGACCGTGGTGTCGGCGGCGATCGTGGGCTTCGCCGCTTCGACGACGTCCTTGGCGCTGGCCTGAGTGACGACCTTCTGCTCGAGCTTCGTGACGTCGGTCTGCTGGATGCCGACCTTAATCTGACCGTGGTTGTCGTGTCGATTGGTGTCCGAGAAGTAGCCCTTGAGCGAAGAGCCCGCCGGGTACTTGCTGCCATCGATGGTCATGTTGGGCTGATAATCGAGACGCTCGATCATCTTGCCGTCCGGACCGTGAACGCCGAACTGAAGCCGCGTCTGCTCGTGCGTCACGTTCTGGCCCCCGCGAACGCCGCGGCCGGTCCGTGTTCCGCCTTCGCGCTGGGTGAAATCGGTCTTGTCCTCGGCGCCCACCTTGGTGCCCCAAAAGGCGCCGTGCCCGACCTTGCCCTCCGCGTTGATCTGATAGGAGGAGGTGCTGTCGATTCCGAGGCTGAAAGCCGCCTTTTGCTGCGCGGCTTCGTTCGCCTTGACGTCGCCCTGGGCGGCCTGGTGAAGCACCTTCGGCTCGACCATGTTGTTCTTGGCGTCGACGGAGTACTGGTGGTTCATCACCTGCGTACTCACGGTCTCGCTCACGGCGGTGCGGCCATCGCTGGTCACGCCCGTCCGGTTGAGGTTCTGTCCGCCGAGGTTATTGGGTCGAATGGTGGTGCTCATCTGGTGCTCTCCAGCGGCCACTGATCCAAACGCCGTGCCAGCGTCGCGGGGCACCTTCTCGCCCCGATTGCCCAGGCCGCGAGAGCATGATGCACCGATGTCGGTGCAGATGAAACTCCTCCAGGTGCACTTTTTTGCAGAGTCGCACCCGGGTGAGTGCATGAGGAGCCACGGGGGATCCGATCATACCCTAGGCCTGCAACGCGACCGGGTGCAGTCGGCCAAGGTGGTCCTTCGGTTGCCCGAGACCGTCGGAAGCGGTAGGCGATTGGGTAGAAACCTAGGATATCACCATGACTTCCACGATCAGCCTCGAAAAACACGGCATTCAAGTCGACACCATCATCCGGAATCCCGCCCCGGCCCGCCTCTACGAAGAGGCGCTCCAGTTCGAGACCGGCAGCGCCATCTCCTCGGCCGGCGCCCTGATTGCCATGTCCGGCAAGAAGACCGGTCGCAGCCCGAGCGACAAGCGCATCGTCGACCATGCCGACAGCCGCGACGACATCTGGTGGGGCTCGGTGAACGTGAAGCTCGAAGAGCACGTCTTCGACATCAACCGCGAGCGCGCCATCGACTACCTCAACACACGCAAGCGCCTGTTCGTGATCGACGGCTTCGCCGGTTGGGACCCCGAGCATCGAATCAAAGTCCGCATCATCTGCGAGCGCGCCTACCACGCGCTCTTCATGTGGAACATGCTCATCCGCCCCACCGCCGAGGAGCTCGCCGCCTACGGAGAGCCCGACTACGTCGTCTACAACGCGGGTCGCTTCCCGGCCAATCAGAACACCAAAGGCATGACCTCGAAGACCAGCGTGGCGCTCTCCTTCGAGCGACGCGAATTCATCATCCTCGGCACCGAGTACGCCGGCGAGATGAAGAAGGGCGTCTTCACCATCATGAACTACCTCATGCCGAAGAAGGGCCTGCTGTCCATGCACTGCTCGGCCACGCAGGGCAAAGAGGGCGACGTCTCCGTGCTCTTCGGGCTCTCCGGCACCGGCAAGACCACCCTCTCCGCAGATCCCAAGCGCCTGCTCATCGGCGATGACGAGCACGTCTGGAGCAACAGCGGGGTCTTCAACATCGAAGGGGGCTGCTACGCCAAGTGCATCAACCTGACGCGCGAGCAAGAGCCCGAGATCTGGGACGCCATCCGCTTTGGCTCGGTCCTCGAGAACGTGAAGTACGATCGCGACAACCGCATCGTGGACTACACGGACGTCTCGTTGACCGAGAACACTCGGTGCTCGTATCCCATCGAGTTCATCCCGAACGCCAAGATCCCCTGCGTGGGTGGCACGCCCAAGAACGTCATCTTCCTCACTTGCGACGCCTTCAGCGTGCTGCCGCCGGTCGCCAAGCTCAACGCAGCGCAGGCGCAGTATCACTTCATGAGCGGCTATACCGCGAAGGTCGCCGGAACCGAGATGGGCGTCACGGAGCCACAGGCCACGTTCTCGGCGTGCTTTGGTGGACCCTTCATGGTCTGGCACCCGGCGAAGTACGCGGAGCTGCTCGCCCAGCAGATCAAGAAGAGCGGCGCGAACGTCTGGCTCGTCAACACCGGCTGGTCGGGTGGCCCCTACGGCACCGGAAAGCGCATGAGCCTCAAGTACACACGCGCCATCATCGACGCCATCCACGATGACTCGCTACAAAAGTCCGAGTTCGTCGCGGACCCCACGTTCGGCCTCATGGTGCCCAAGGCGGTCGCTGGCGTGCCGTCCGAAGTGCTCACTCCGAAGAACACCTGGAAGGACAAAGCCGCCTACGACGAAATGGCCAAGAAGCTGGCCAAGCTGTTCAACGACAACTTCAAGAAGTTTGCCGACCACGCCAGCCCTGAAGTCCTCGCCGCCGCCCCGCGGCTCTGAGCCATCGTGCGGTTTCATCCGCGTCTCGCGCTGATCCTCGCCGCCCTCACGCTCGGCTGTGAGCTGGAGACTCCTGACCTGGACTCGGGGCCACGCTGCATCCCGGACGCCGCCGCTGATACGGTGAGCGGGGACATCGACAGCCCGACCACTTGCCAGGCGGTCTGCACGGCGGCGGGTCGAGCCTGCAGCGACGACGTCACCCCGCCCTGCTACCAGCAAGCCGGGGGCGCGCTCCTTCAATACGAAAGCGTGGAGTTCGTGCAGGCGTGCGCGGATCGAATCGCCCCCACATTCCAAGGGTCGGAGGGCCGACTCTCACTCACCAGCATCACTTGTTTCTGTGGTCCGTAGCGCATGAGCAACACCGCCTTCATGTCGGCGCTCGGTCTCATGATCGGCGCGGCCGCGGGTGTGAACCTCGTCGCGCGTGCTCTGCGCATGCCAACGATCGTGGCCTATCTCATCGCGGGCCTGCTCCTCGGTCCGGTGTTAGGTCTGCTCGAAGCCGAGAGCCGTTCCGGGGTGCTGGAGACGATCGGAGAGATGGGCATCGTCCTGCTCATGTTCTTGGTGGGCCTCGAGCTGAACCTCGATCGATTGCGAGAGGTGGGAAAGGTCGCGGTCGCGGCCGGCATCGGTCAGGTGATCATCACGGCGTCGGCAGCGTTTGGCATCTCGATGCTGCTCGCGTTCCCCATACAGGAGGCGATCTTTCTCTCGGTGGCGCTCACGTTCAGCAGCACCGTCGTGGTGGTCAAGCTGCTCGACCAGAAGGGAGAGCTGCACGCCCGTCACGGCCAGATCGCGCTTGGGATCCTGCTCATCCAAGACCTGGTGGTGATCGTGGTCCTCACGCTGCTCGCCGGCCTCGCGTCCCCGGAGTCGATGGATCCCTGGATGGTGGCCCAGAACATCGGACGGGCCTTTCTAGGTATGGGGGGACTCCTCGTGCTGTCGATGTTGGCAGCACGTCATGTACTTCCCCGTCCCTTCCGCTGGGCCGCGAGAGCACCGCGAACGCTGCTCGTGTGGAGCTTGGCGTTTTGCTTTCTGATGGTCAGCCTCGCGCATGCTCTTTCGCTCTCCCCAGAGGCGGGGGCCTTTTTGGCGGGCGTGAGCGTCGCCCAGCTGGGTGCCTCCCGCGAACTCGGCCGGCGCATTCACCCCCTCATGAGCTTCTTCGTCGCTGTGTTCTTTGTCTCTCTCGGGGCCCAGATCGACATCCAGGCAGCGGCCGGCTACGGACCGGCGGCGCTCATCTTCCTTGGCTTCGCCCTCCTCGCCAAGCCGATCCTCATCATGTGGCTGCTCTCGCGGCTGGGCGAGTCTGATAGAGTGGCCTTCCTCTCCGCGCTCTCTCTTGGGCAGCTCAGTGAGTTCAGCCTCATCGTCATCGGAGCCGCCGTCAGCACTCAGATGGTGGGCCATCATGTGCTCGCACTCGTCGGAGCGGTGAGCGTATCGGCGTTCATCATCTCTGCGTTCCTGGCAGTTCACAGCGATCGGCTCTACTCGGGGTTCGAGCGACTTGGTTTGCTGCGCCAGCTGCTTCGGCATCATCCGGACGCCCTCAGCACGCCCAAGAAACCCAAGCACCCGCGAGGCCACATCATCGTGGTCGGCATGAACGATCTCGGCCGAAAACTTGCGCTCGAGCTGCACGAAAGAGGTGAATCCGTTCTGGCCATCGACTCGAACCCAGCCCGACTCACTGCCCTCCCGTGCCCGACGATGGCCGCGGACATCGAATACGAGGCCAGCTTGGAGGAGGCCGGACTCGCGCACGCCAAACTCGCGGTCTCCGCGCTGCGTATGGCGTCCACCAACGCGCTCTTTGCGGTTCGAAGTCAGAGCCTGGGCGTCCCGGTCGCCCTGCACGTCTTTGACCATTCGGTCGCGGAGAGCTTGAAGGACCTCGAGTCCTGCTACCTCGTTCAGCCCAAGCTCGAAGCAGGACAGCAGATCATGTCTCTGCTCGACGGTCTCGGGCTATCGAGACCTTTGGAGCCGGCATGATCACGCTCGCCCTTCTTCTGGGGATGGCCGCAGCGGGCATGGCCGTGGCCACCGCGCTCAGAACGCCCGGCGCGCCTTTCATCCTGGCCGCCGGGATCTTGCTCGCGCTCAGCGGTGCACCTCTCGATGCGTCGCTGGTCGAAGGGGGCCTCGCGCTCTCCGCGACCTTCCTCGTCTTTGTGCTCGGGGCGCAGATGGACCCCTCTCACATCGGTCGGGAAGGCCGAGCCGCGCTGCGTATCGGCCTGGTTCATCTCGGCGCCATCCTGCTCGTTGGCCTTCCGGTCGGCTTCGCCCTCGCCGGCGACCTCCGGACCTCGGCGTACTTTGTGCTCTCGCTCGGCGCCGGTTCGACACTCCTGGTCTTTGACTTGCTACGGCGCCGCGAACGCTTCTACGAGCCCATCGGGCGCGTCGTGATCGGCGTCCTACTCATCGAGAACGCGCTGGTTCTCACCGCCCTATCGACCCTTACTGCACTCGACGGTGGTCTCGGCGCGGCGGCGCTCGCCTTGAGCGCAGTGCTGCTCCTCGTCCTCCTTGCGCGGGTCGTCACCCAGTTCGTGGGTCCCTTCGTGCTGGAGCGACTCGAGCTCGACGATGAAGAGCGTCTTCTGTTCGTACTCGCTGTTCTGTTCGCCTTCTCGGGCCTCGCTCACCTCATGTCTTTGCCGGCTGTCGTGGGCGCGTTCTTCGGGGGCGCCGCCCTCGCCCGGTTCCCGCTGGGCGCCTTCGTGCGCGGCCATGTGATCTCCTTCGAGGACTTCTTCATCGCCACCTTCTACGTGACGCTCGGAGCTTCGGTGCCGATCCCGACCGTGGAGGAGTTGGCGGCGGAAGGGGCGCTGGTCCTGGCCATGCTCGCCCTCTCTCCGTTCCTCCTCTTGAGAGTGGCTCGCTCCGAGGGACTCACGGTGCGGGCGTCTCTCGAGGCGGTGTCGCTCATCGTTCCCTGCGGTGAGCTGTGTATTCTGATCGCGATGATCGGCCTCTCGGCTGGACATCTGCGCGAGGACTCTTTTCGAGTCATTCTCACCGTGGCGGCCGCGACGATGGTGATCGCGCCGGCTCTGTCGTCCGACTTCGTGCTCGATCGCATGACGCGATGGTATCCGCTGGGCTTCAGAAAGACTCCGCGCCTGCCCCTCACGGAGCATGTCCTGCTGCTCGGCTGTGGCGACTCGGGCCGCGTCGTTCTCGATGCCTTGATGGACCGTGGACAATCGGTCGTCGTGCTCGACGACGATCCCGGCGTCGTCGCGGGACTAAACGACGAGGGTGTCGCTGCATTTCGAGGCGACGGGGGTGACCCGGCTCAACTCATGAGGGTGGGGATGAAGGATGCGCGGGCAGTTGTCTCCTTCATGCGCCGGATCGGGGACAACGAGAGGCTCCTGCAGATCTCTCCTCATCCCCCGGTCTTTGTGCGGGTGTTCTCGGATGCCGAAGCCGCACGCGTCGAGGGTGCGGGTGGTCACGCCGTGGTCGAGTCCGAGCTCGGCAAGACGGCTTTCATGAGCTGGTTTGCGGGCTTTGATCGGGCACGCGGAGGAAATCGAGACGATCAGCATCTACCGATGGTATGATGCGGAGTCCTTCGCATGTCCGCACGCACTCGACTCCAGCGCTGCGCCGCACCCGAGAACCGGTCGCCTCGGAAAGCCGAGCCCCTCTCGCTCCCCGCAGAACTGCGCACCATTCTCGATCCGCTGGAGGTCACCCGAGCGTCGAGTGTCAGTCACCATGACGTGTTCGCTCGCATGGTCGAGGGCCCGCCAGTACCGCTGCATCCCGACGCTTGGGCCAAGGTGGTTCCTCCATCGGTCGTGGAGTGCTTCCTAGGAGTGATCAAAGACAAGAAGCGCGTCCTCCTGGTGGGCGATCGTCCCGGCGATCCCGACTGCTTCTCGGCGATCGCGCTCGCGCGTTTTCTTCGCTTGCTGGGCGTTGAGGTCGACACACACGTCGGGGTACGGCCGCCTCGTCAGATCACCGACCTCATCGAACCCAAGGACCTCGCGAGCGAGAGTGAGGTCAGAGCCAAGAACTACGATGCCGTCGTCTTCATCGACAACGATGGTACAGGAGCCCGCATCAGTCCTGCTGCCCACGAGGCAGCGTCCAAGGCATCGCAGATCGTGATCATCGACCACCACGCGCCCACGCCCTACCCGAAGCGCGCCGGACAAGAGCTGCACACTTGGATCGAAGAACGAGCAGACGCCGCGGCGCTCATGGAACTTGGCCTCATGGCCGCGCTCTCGAAAGACCTGAAGGTACCCCTGTCGAACGACGACTGGGTGCGGGTCGCGGAGCCGCTGTTGGCCGGCATCTACTCGGACACCGGCAAGCTCGCGCCGGAGACCACCAAGTCCGGCGCGCTCGAGACCTACCTGTACCTGGCGGAGCTCGTCGGAAAACCCACGATGGACCTGATCCGAAAGGGCTTCGACGCGGAGCTACCGCTCGAGACTCGGAAGAGCATCAAGGCGAACGTGTCGGTCGACTTCATGGGCACCGCGCCGCACCGGGCGCTCTTCTGCGCCTTCAAGGCCCCCGAGGACCGTCACGGGCTGAGCAGCGGAGACCTCTATCGCGCGGTCCTCGATCAGGTCCACCAGCTGCGCGATGAGCACTCTCCCTCGGTGAGCGTGGCCTTGGTCGCGCTTCCGGCGGACGAGGAGTTTGGACCCCGGGTCTTGGTGTCGGTGCGCACGCTCGAGCGAACCCGCGCCGGTCAGCTCGCCAAGGCCCTCGGAAACGGGAACGGGAAGCCCAACGGACAAGCGGGTGCCACGGTGCTCGTGCCGCCCGGCCAGACCCTCGAGGGCCTGCTCGCCGAACTCGAGGAACGAACTCGGGAACTGGTTGAAACCGCGCTGGATCAGGCCAAACGCCTGTCGGCGGAGCTGGGTCTGCGGCGCGGCAACATCTAGAAACCGGCCCCCCGGCAGGGCAGATTTGATGACGGCGGGCGTAGGACCCCGCGTGAAGCCTCTCATCCGTCGCCCCGCGCTCACGTTTGGGGTTGTTCTCGCACTCGCCTGCGGTCTCGCAGCGTGCTCGAAGACGCCGAGCGCCGAGCACACCCTCGATGCGGGGACCGACGCTGGGCCCCCGCCGCTGACGAACTGCGAGAGCAACGTGGAGTGCCAGGGCGGCGAGGTATGCCGCGGCGACCAGTGTCGTGAGGCCTGCACCTCGAACAATGACTGCGACCATGACTTCTATCGAAGCTGCTCCACCGCGCTGGGTTACTGCGTGCGCTGCGCCGAGAACACCGACTGCGCCAAGAGCGAACTCTGCGAGGAGAACCTCTGCAAGATGGGTTGCGCCGGTGATGGTGACTGTATGGGAGGACAAGCCTGCCGCGAGCGGCGCTGTGTCCCCCTCGACCCTGTGGTGTGTGAGGCAGGTACTGAGCAGTGTCGCGGCGGATCCATTGTGCGATGCAGCGCCGACGGAGTGCGTGAGGACATCGAGGCTTGCGCTCGGGATCAGCTCTGCTCGGTCGAGGATGGCGTCGCCACGTGCAAGGCCAAGGTCTGCGAACCCAGCGCCATCGGCTGCGACAATGGGACGACCGCGTTCGTCTGCAGCGAAGACGGCACCCGCAAACTCGAGGTGCCATGTCGAAGCGGGCAGTTCTGCGACAGCGGCGTGTGCCGAAACCAAGTCTGCGCACCCCAGAGCGAGAGCTGCGTGGGCAACCAGCGAATTGTCTGCAACGGCGATGGCAGCAGCTTCGAGACCCGAAGCTGCGCCGAGAACTGCCAAGGCACCCACGGCTGCACCTGCGTCTCCGGAGCGTGTGTGGAGCGGACCTGCACGCCCAACGCGGGTCAATGTGTAGGGACCGGCGTGCGCACCTGCAATTCCGGCGGAACAGGGTGGTCGAGTCCAGAGCCATGCGAGGACGTGTGTGTCGGTGGGTCGTGTGTTTCGAGCACCTGCACCGCAGGCGAAACGCAGTGCAGCGGCGCGCAGCTCCTCACCTGCAATCCGCTCGGCACTGGGTATGAGATCACCGACTGCGCGTCTACGAATCAGGTCTGCGTCGGCGGCGCTGGTCCAGCGGCGTGCGCGGCGCGCGTATGCACACCGGACGCTCTGCGCTGTGAATCCGGCGGAGGCGCGGTGCTGGTCTGCAACGCAAGCGGCACGGTCGAGACTCGTGAGCCCTGTGCGGATGGGCAGGCCTGTGATCAGGGCCTCTGCTTGGAGATCCCTTGTGTACCGGACTGCAGTGGCCGGAGCTGTGGCCCGGACCCGGTCTGCGGTCAGTCCTGCGGCGGCTGCGCGGGCACATGCACCGGCGGCGGGCAGTGCCAGATTCCGCAAAACCAAGGGCTCGAAGTCAGGCTCAGCTGGACGCCCAGCACCGTCGACCTCGATCTGTATTTCGTCAAGGAGGCTGGCAGCGCGTGCGACGCCGCCACCTGCTACCACGGCACGTGTACCAACGACGCGACTCGCCCCGACTGGGATGAAAGCGGTGACCTCTCCGACGGAGATCCTGTGCTCACCTTTGGTCCGGGCGGGATCTCCGGCCCGGGGCCGGAGGTGATCCGACTCCTCGCTCCGCAGGGTGTGGTCTACATCGCGGGCGTGCACTACGCGTCGTCCGGTTCAGCGAGCGCGATGGCGACCGTGACCTTCAAGCGAGGAACTCAGACCCTGGGCACGGTGAATCGGACACTCACCGCGGGTGAGTGGTGGAAGGCGATCTCGATCGATATGGCGCAGCCCTCACCCACGCCGACTCCGGGAACGGTGGAGGGGACCATCGCGGGCTGTTCGGGCACGAGCTGCGCCGTCGACACGGAGTGTCCGAGCGGAATGTTCTGTAGTTTCCCGATTCCCGGGCTGGCGCTCGGCAACTGTGCCGTCGGCTGCCGATCCAGCGCGGACTGTGCGACCGGAGTCTGCAACGGGAACCACGTCTGCTCCACGAGCGCTGCGGGGTGGGGCTCACCGTGCTCGGCCAGCGCCGACTGTGCGTCCGGGCTCTACTGCTCGATCTTGGCGCAGACTTGTCAGGAGTACTGCAGCGGCGTGGGCGCTTGTCTCGCCGATCCCACATGCTGCCCCGTCTCGAACGCGCTGTTCTGTCGTCAAGGCGCGCTGTTTGCGAGCTGCAGCAACACGCCCTGAGCGGTGCCCGTGGTGGCGTTTCACTCGGGTGAGTCACCTTCGCCGACCCACAGTTCGTAGACCGCGCCGAGCTCGCTCGCAAGCGTGAGCCATCCATCTCGAATCTCTCCGCCGACGAGATGACGCGGCTCGTTCAGGGCGGTCGTGTCCGACCGAAGAGGCACTTCGAAGGGGCGGGAAGGGTCTTCGGGGTCGGGCACCGTGAGGTAGGACGTGCAGAGAAGATCGTCCCGAAGCTCGGCCACCGCGAAGCAGTCGGTGCCAACGACGTACACCCAGCTATGAACTCCGCGCTGTATCGAGGCGAGGGACGTCCCGCGGTTCTGATGATTTCGCCAGCCGCAGCTCGAGTCCGCACCACACAAGTAAGAGGGCGGCATGAACGCCGCTGCCCGATTCCAAACCGAAGCGCCTTCACCGAGATGAAACACCGCCCCTCCCGTGCTCACCGTCCACAGCTCTGGGCCATGCTGAGTGGCAACCCCTCCGAAGGCTCGATAGGTGCGGGTCACGTCGAGTCCGTCGGACACAGGGATCCAGTGGCTGAGGTCGGTGTTGGACAAGTAGAGCGACTGGTCCGAAGCACCACCCGTCACGAAGGGGCGGTCCGGCCATCCAGTGCGCGTCACGTAGCTCGGGTTCGTGTCATCGACGGGGTCAGCTTGCACTCGCTGGATGCGCCACCCCGACCCCGGAGAGCTCTCAACCAAGATGAACCCAGCCTCCGCGGCGGCGACGACGCGGCCGGTGTCGGAGTCGATGTGCAGATCGTGAACCACAACGGGGGTCTCAGTCGCGGTGCCGACGAACGAGAGGCCGGTGTCGTCGAGGCTCAGCTCCCAGATCCTCCCCTCCCTTTGGCGAGCGGTTCCCACGGAGCCGCCGACGAAGACACGTCGCGCGCCCGAACCCGAACCGCGCGCAGGATCGAGGTCGATCGCGACGGTCTCGAGCTGCCGGGCTTCTGGGATGGCCACGACTCGACCGGCGCGGCTGTCGAACGAACGGCCACGCTCGAAGAGGAACACGTACCGGGGTGATGTCACCAACGCGCGATCATCGTCGGTGCGTGCCACGTCCGTGTAGAAGCGATCGTGCTCCGCTACCGCATTTCCCTCGATCAAGGTCCCCAGCGAGATCGGCACCGGCACGCTGGCAAAAGCTCGCAACACGCGCTCGCTTTCAGCCCGCTCCGTGCAGCCTTCGAGGTCGACCGGCACGTCGAGCACCAACGAAGCGCGGACCAGCCTTTCGGTCTCCTCCGAGCTCGGCCCTAGACGGTCCGACTCCGCGGCATGGGTGTGCAGGCGAGCTTCGGCGGGAAGCGCCCGACGAAGCCCCTTTTCTGATTCCGAGATGAGACCAGGGAACGTGCTGTCCGCGCACTGGTCTTCCGGGCCGGCGATGGCCGCGACCACCGAGCCAAGACCACGGCGGTAGAGGGGTTCGAGGTCTTCGTCGTCAAAGCCCACGAGCACGAGTTGCGCGGATCGAGAGGAGAACTCGATCGGCGTGCGCCCCGACTCGCGCGGACGGAGCGCGCCCAGGATGGCCTGGGGTCGTCCGGTCTCGCCGAGCTCGATGACGAAGACCTGATCGTGATCGAGCGACTCGGAAGAGATGAAGCCCCGGTCTCGGTCGCCGCACGCGGGCGGCAAGATCAGCGCGGCCAGAGCCGAGACCTTGATGAGCGCACGCGTTCGCAACGGGCCGAGCATAGTCGATCTCTTCGTGGTTGGAACCGATCGGTTCCAGATCTCGACCCGCGTAATCGCTCTAGCCTCGGACCGTTGTTTGCCGGGAACTCGCCGATTCGAGTACGATCGGCTCATGCGCGGCATACCTCGGGACTCCATCTCTTTCGGCATCTTTCTCTGCCTCGCCGCATCGGGCTGCGACTGCAGCGACGACCCGCCCGCCGGGCTCGACGCGAGCCTCGCGGACGGAGCGACCGACAGCGGCGCCATCGCCGACGTGGGTCCTGGCTCGTCGTGCCTGAGCACCGGAGCTTCGTGCGACCGAAACTCCGGCGGCACTTGCTGCTCCGGCGTCTGTGGTGTCGACGACCGATGCAACGAGGCCGCCTTCTGCCGCGCCCCGAGCGAGAGCTGTACCGTCGGCACTGAGTGCTGCACCGGCAGCTGTGTCGGCGGACGCTGCGGAGCGGTCTTGTGCCGGGGCGCCGGTCAGGTCTGCTCGAGCGGCGGCGAGTGCTGCTCGAACCTCTGCGGAGCCAACGGCGCCTGCGAGGTCGTGCCCGCCGGACCTGGAGGAGACAGCTGCAGCACGCTCGGCGAGGTCTGCACCAACACCGGGACCATCGCGGGCGGGGACTGCTGCTCGACGAACTGCCAGGGCGGAGTCTGCGTGCGCGCGTACTCTTGCCAGGCCAACGGCGACGTCTGCTTCCGCGACGCCGACTGCTGCGGAAACTTCTGCTCCCAAAACGACGGTCAACCTGGCCGATGCCAGTTCATCACCGGCGGCGGGGGCGGCGGCTGCATCCAGGGCGGTAATCCCTGTCCGAACGGCGGCACGAACTGTTGTTCACGGATCTGCGTCGATCTCGGCACCGGCGCCGCGGTCTGCCAGGTCGCGGGCGGCTGTGTGCTCACCGGCGAGTTCTGCGCGAGCGATCAGGAGTGCTGCGGAGGTGGTACCAATCCAAACGGCAGCGTCGACTGCAACAGCGCGCCGCGAGGACGCTGTGACAACGGGCAGTCGTGTAATCCGGTGGGTAACATCTGCGGTGCGCCGGTCTTGCCCGGGGGCGGAAGCATCAACGCCTCTCAAAACTGCTGCGACGGCAAAAAGGAGGTCTGCAAGCTCGACAGCTCCGGGATCCCACGCTGCTTCGGTGGTTGCCCGGGTGGCAATTGCAGTCCGACCTGCCCAAGCGGCTACGATCCCGACGTCACCGAATGCTGCATCGCAGAGGGCGAGGCCTGCCAGTTCCGAGATCAGTGCTGCAATCGCGCCCCCTGCGTGCCCGGTCCCACCGGAAGCTTGGTGTGTGGTGCGCCGCCACAGTGTCTCGTGCTCGGTGCAACGTGCACTCCTCCAGCGGATGCGGGCACCGATCCATGTTGCTCGGGCACCGTCTGCCGCCAGACCGCTCAGGTGGGGACCTTCGCCTGCCAGCAAGACTTTGGCCCCCCGGATCCTGGCGGGCCAGGGGCGGACGCTGGGTTCGACGACGCCGGACGACCGATCGACGCCGGGGTGCCGGTGGACGCTGGCCCGCAGTGCGCGGCCAACGGTGGTCACTGTAGCGTCGGCGGAGACTGCTGCTCGGGCATCTGCAGCGCGGGGAGATGCGAGACGCCTCAGGTGTGTCAGCCCGGGGGCAGCGTCTGCACCGCGAGCGGGGATTGCTGCCAGGGCCTGAGCTGCGAGCTGACGCCAGGCAGCACCACTGGCCTGTGTGTCTCGGGCTCGGTCTGTGCCAACGTCGGACAGGCCTGTGGTCCGAGCAACGACTGCTGCTCTGGGCTGAGCTGTTCGACGCTCGGAGGGTCGAGCGCTTGTGACGGTACGACCGCCTGCGCCTGCACCGTGCAGTTCTGATGACCAGAGATCCTGTCGGCCACGTGAGGCTCAGCCCGAGATCTTGCCGATCACCGCATTTGCTGTGTCGGCGTGCTTCTTGGCGATGTTCGAAGCAGCCTGCTGCGTCTGGCTCGTCTTCGACATCATGTTCTGAATCGTGAGGCTCATGTGCTGGGACGTCTCCGAGAGACCATCGCGTCGTTCCGAGCCACGACTGAATGTGTCCTGGGCGAGCTCACGGCTCGGGGCCGGTCGTTCGGCCGACGTGGGTCGGGGCTCGGCGGTGGAAGGGTTCAGCTTGGAAGCGTTCGAGGTCGGGGGCTTGATCGTGTACATACACGGCCCTAATTCACGATGCGTGCCAGCCGGGAGGAAGGTCGGGATCACGAAACCGCTGAAGATTTCGGCGTCATCCTCGGTGTCACAGCTCTGCGGGTGACGTCACCTTGGGCCCGCAGCGGCGCATCCTCCAGACGATCCCGCCTTGATCGGGAGGCTGGTCAGGGTCTCTGGTGATCCGCCCACTCCCGGCTCGAGATCGTGAGTCGGAGAAGTAAAAGGCGAAGGAGCGCGGCCAGGAGCGTGAAGCGCGTGTGCGCGCGAAGTACGTTCGATCCAGGCGCCTCAGTCTTCTGAGCGAAGGATCTCTTCGAGTCTTCGAAGGACCGCCGACTCTGGGTGATCCGACCGCAGACGCTCATACCGCGCCTTCGCTTCGTGTTCTTTGCCCAAGCTGAGCAGAGCTTGAATCGCCAGAGCCTCCCGCTCGGGCACAAAGCTCCCCCCAGGGTGGTGTTTCGCGGAGAGCCGCGTGAGACGCAGTGCTTCACGCGGATTCTCCGAGAGCACACGTTGCGCGGACTCGAGGAGATCGAGTTCGTCGAGCACCGGCGCTGAAGGAGATGCGGCCCGAGGCTTGGGTGGGGACGGCGCGACCTCGATCGAAGGGGCGGGAGGAGGTGCGGGCTCGGGTGCGGTCGGCAGCTCGCGAGTGGGGGCGGCAACTGTGGGGGACGGCTTCTCCTGAGTCCCCACGCGCTCAGCTTCGGGCCAGAACTGAAAGGCAATGGTCCCGAGAACCACCGAGCCGATCAGCAGCTTCAGCACGAGGCCGAGCTTCGCCGCCGCGGCCGCCTTCGCGAGCGCTCCCGCCCGAATTCGCGCGAGCACTTCGGGCGACGGGAGATCCGCACGCGCGTCCAAGAGCGCGGCGCGCAGCTCGGGTGACACCTCGCTGCCCGGGTCGAGCCAACGCACGGGTTCAGGCTCGGTGCTCATCACGGGCCTCCTTCGTCTCGGGTTGAAAGTGCGCTTGCAGTTCTCTTCGTCCGGCATAGAGCCGCGCGTATGCGGTTTGGAGCGGACACCCCACCGCCTGAGCGACCTCTTTCATCGAGAGCTGCTCGAGTTCGAAGAGCACAAACACGTTCCGCTTGTCTTCATCGAGTCGATCGAGGGCACCCCGCAGACGTGTGAGTCGGTCGCGTCGCACGAGCTCCTCCTCGAGGCTGGGGGCTGAGAGGGTCGCGGCCGGATCTGCAGCGGGCTGCTCTCGTCGAACAGCACGACGACGCCAATCCGACAGCGTACGAATGCAGATGCCGTAGATCCAGGTCTCGAGCTTCGAACGCCCCTCGAAGCCGGAGAGCTTCCTGTGGATGACCACGAAGACCTCCTGGCTCAGGTCCTCGGCCTCCGTCGTGTTGGCTCCGAGGTTTCGAAGTGTTCGATAGACAAACGGTGCCTGCGCTCGAAAGACATCCTCAAAGCTCAGTGCGGCGAGCCCAGTGGCCAGAACGAGGATGAAGAGTGCGGCGAGCATGAGGAACGTCGGCCCGTGACCGTCGATCAGTGAGTGGGCGCGGGCCGGCCCTTTTTTGAACCCTGGGGCGTCTTTTGGGTAGAGCTCATCTCAAAACCCCTTTGGTCGCGATCCAGGCCGATACGCATCGGTGGGCGGTGTTGGGCCTCCTCGCGTTATCGCAGGATAGCGCCTTCGTCGGCCCGCCTTGCGCACCTCGCGTCTCGGTCGTCTCGCTCGGGCAGGGGTTTTGAGATGGGCTCTAGTCCCCTGGAAACGTAGAGGCTAGCAAATGTCGCCGGCCCTCTTCGCGGCTGCTCGCCGCGACGCCTTTGGCTCTCGTCGGTTGAATACAGAGAGTATTCGCCCTCCTCGCGCGACGACC
>WYAZ01000201.1 GCA_011526105.1 Deltaproteobacteria bacterium
CTTCTTGACTCGAGACGACGAGACCACGCGTTGCTTTCGCATGGCCGCCGAATGATCCCAAAACCAACGAATGGCAACCACTTACGTCAAAGCGCCGCGAGCCGAGAAATGAGGGGATCGATCAGGGTTCCAGCCCAAGGACAACGTCCGATCTCGGAGGGACGAGACAGGAGAGCGCTACGCCGTCATCATCGAGAACGGCGAGCCAAAACAGCTTAGTATGCGAGATCTCGTCGAACACCTGCTCGAGCTACCTGGTTCTGTCGTCGCGGCACCATCCTTGGTGGATTTCGGCATCGCAGACTTCATCGTAGTTGAGTTCGACCGCCATTACGGGCGCCTTGTGAGAGCTTCACGCCCCGATGAAGAGCGCCTCCTCCTCCCCGGCGGAACCTGGGTTTTCGAGAGCGTCTACGACGACACCACGGACGAGAGACTCCGCACTTGCATCAACGCTTTCGAGTCACAGCCAGTCGTTATCTGGAGCTCCGTGCGGAGCGTCTACGCGGGCTGGGCGGTCCCAAACGCCGGGCTGACCGACGTCGGCTGGCTCAAGGCGCGCGCCGAGGCCCGCGTCCAGGAAGCCGGCGGCCAAGTGAAGGCCGGCTGGATAGAGGTGCACGCTACTTCTCGTGTTCCGCTCGGTCCGGGCTCTCGCATCCTGACCCGCCACTTTCAACCGATGTTCCCGCTATCCTGGAAGACCAAGGGCCAGGAGCTCGCTGAGTTCCACCGAGCTCTTCGCGAACGACACTTCGCCATCGATGAAGAACTGCTGCTCATGGATGAATGGGGAGAGCCGGTCGAGGCCGATGGACCTGCGACGATGCGGCTACCACTGAGCATTGGCCACGCTGCGCGAGCTGAGAAACTGTGGACTGACGGACTCCAGGGCCCGAACTCCCTCAACGACTCGCTTCTTCTTCTGAATCGATTCCTGCGGTTCGAGCGGAATCTTTCGGTCGAGGAAGCGGAGGAAGCCCTGTGGGACTGGTGCCTCCGCAAGAACAACGGATTTTCAGCAGACATGGAGACCCGCCCCCGTTGGGTCCGCGACAAAGTCCGCCGGATCGCCCACAGTCTCGAGGACTGGATGCGGCGGCACGGCCTAGCGCAGCCGTTCAGTCTTCAGCGAGACGTCGATCGGAACAGCATTGAGGTCCGGCCTCCATCTTTTGGCGTCGAGGAGATGAAAGCCATCGTAGAGATCGCGGACCGAGACCTCGACGCTGAAAAGACACGTGTCAAAACACGATTCGGGGCCGAGGAGAGATCTCGTGTAGACCACAAGCTCGAGCGGTTCCTGGCTGGGATCATCGCCACAGCGAAGATACGCGGCCGCCCGAGCAGAGTTGGTTTCGGAATCGACTTCACCATGAGCCATATCGAGCGCGACCAGCTCTCCTCACAGCGCAAAGGCCCGGAGTTCGTCCAACGATTGGCGCGAGTCCAACTGCCAGACACAGCCGTCCCGGTGCTGTCGGTGCTCCGGCAAGGAAAGCAGGGTGAGTACTTCACGGACTACAGACTCGGAGTTCCGCTGGAGGACGAGGGCCGCTACCCCAACCTCGATGCCGGGTTGCTCGATGTCCTCGGCGTTGCGGCTATCAAGCAACGGTACTCCAAGCACACGGTCACCAAGGTCCTGGCGGCAGCCACCACTTGCCTGGATCAGCCGGGCGGAGACAGAGAGCTTTCTTCTATTACTCCTCTGCAGTTTCGGCCAAGGGACCATGATGACTCACGAAAGCGGCCGACCTGGCAAGGTCCGGCCCAAGGAGCTCCAGGCGGGACCCCCGCGTCCACGAGAAGAGCGGACGTTCCTGTGTGGACCGGTGGTGACCACGCAGCCGGAGACCGAGACCTTGCCCGTCGCGCGCACCAACTCCTTTCGCGTGGAGCAACCTCCAAAGACTACCACCGAGAACACAAACAGCAGGTCAGGACCATCGTGCGTTTCGCGTGGTCGAGCGGGAGATCACTCGCCCAGACCCGACGCATGCTCGCCGGTTGGTTCTGGCGGGCTCCATCGTCATCACCATTTCGGCGACCACGGTACATCCGGAATGCCTGGCGAAGTGCGACCGCGATCTACTCGAGGCAGGCGCGGCAAGCACGCTTTCCCCCACGGCCCCTCAAGCCTGTTGCGCCGGAAGTCGCCGACCGCATCGCGAGCACTGGTCTCGAACCACGGGACCAATACGACCTCTACGTGGTCGCGTGCATGTTGTATCGAAACCGGATTGCTGGAGCCAATGTCGTCGAAGTCCCCCGCGATCGGCTCGCCGGGCATCTCGGAAGGAGCCTCAGCTCCAAGACCTTCGGACGGATCATGCAGGTGCTTTCCGGCGAAGCCGAAGCTCGTGGCGGTGTTCGACTCGAAGAGCCGCTGATCGAGCTGGTAGACAAGAGCACGAAGCAGGCCGGCGCCCTCTACCGTGTGCTCTGGGATCTTCCGACTCCAAGCCGGACCGATCGATTCAGCGATCTCGCGGATGGCTGGGACTACATCGCAGCGCGGCAATAGGGTGGGGATCTCGGTGGCGGCCTTCGCCAAGACGGTCATCCTCGCCGACAAGCATCGCCAACCATAGGCTCGCATTGACCGGCGCGGCGTGGGTCCGCCTCCCCACCGACTCGACCACCGAGAAGGCCGAGACCGGTAGGACCGAGTCCCCGACAGCTTTCCCTCGGCCCAAGTCCAGGGCCTTACCTACTCGCTGTGATCCTCAACCCAAGACTTCATCCTCGGTGCCCCTCCCCTCAGCGCCTCGACCGTCCCTCAACCCGGGGGAGAGGAGGCGGTATTCACTCGCTTCGGGATCGTGGCGAAATCCAGAGATCGGAACAGCCCCAGCATGCTCCGACGCTGCCGCCTCGCCACGGACAGCTCCGCTCAGATCTGTGGTCCGGGGTGCAGTCCGCCGCGTGGGGTACTCCAGGAGAACGCGAGGTACCGCCCCGCCACGAAAGGAGATCGTATGAAACCACAGAACTCGAACGAACAGAAATCGGAGCCGTCGCCAAGGGAAGCGTGGCTGCTCGTCCACCTGGTCGAGAACTACCCCGACGGGGCCGACGAGGTCACACTCGCGGCCTCCCTGAACTGGCCGATTGAGGTGGTCGTGGACACCCTCGATGCGTGTGCTGCCTTCGGCCTGATGGGCGGCCCAGCCGAACTGTCACCCCTCGGCGTTCCCGACCTGGGACTTGTAGCCGGTCTGCCGGACCTGCTCACCCGCGATGACGTCGAGGCCGCGAAGGTTGTTCACGGTTCTGCTGACCAGATCGCGGAAGAGGCCGACCGTCGTTTCGAGCAGACGGTCGTTGAGCTCGAGGGGCACGGCCTCGCGACGACAGGCGGGACCAGCCTCGGAGAGCTGACCATCGACGACGATGGTCTTCTTGGCGGACTCGAGGATGCTGGGTGGCTCAAGCGGGCTGTCAAACCAACGGAGCCGTAGCTGACAGCGGCGGGCGAAGCGTCCGATGCACCGGAACGTTCGGCCGGGATGGGGCCCGGCCCGTACCATTTCCGACGAATGCTCGGAGAGGGCCGACATCCAAGGGTAGCCTTCCCATCTTTCACCTCCGCAGCATGGGCCTCGGGTTCTTTCGCTTCGCGGTGCTCGCACGCACGGCGGCAATCCCAGCGGGGTCGACGTCGACTTCCTCAAGTTCGGCAACGCGGCCAAGAAATCCAAGGTTCTCGTTCAATTCGACTGCCTCAGGCAAGACCTGCTGAAGCGCGAGCCATAGGGAATGTTTGTTCTCCAAGAGGTTTGTCCAGTCGCTCTCGGAGACGGAACCCGCCGATGGACGCAACTTGAGGTCGAGTAAGACCAGTTCCCAGGCCTCCTGAAATGCTACATTAACCCCGATGCTCTCGTTCCTCCGCCTTCGAGCATCGTCGGCGATCCCGGGGCGCTGATTTCGCAACCGATCGGCGGGATGGCGAAACGACATCACACTCTGCAATCTCGCCCAGAGCGCCGCCGCATCAGGTTCGTCTTGGAAGCTCCTCCACGACTCGTCGTAGCGCTCCCAAAGACCGATGTTCTCCCACAGACTGATCCGTCTGGGGTCGGGCAGAGCGCGATCGAGCTGCTCCCATCGATCCCCGCCGGGACGCCGGTCCACGAACTTCGACCACGCGGTATCATAGGGGCGGCGGATCTTCTGCGCGGTGTCCTCCGGCTTCTTCACTTCTTCGAGCGGTTTGCCGCAAAGCCACTCGCTCGGCATGTAGCTGCGAAGAAGCAGCGCTGCGCTGCACCAGGCCCTCCTCTCGGTCTGCTCCGTCTGCTCCGAGCGGTAGAAGAAATCCGAAACAAGGCCTACGAGTGTCAATCGGAAGGGCCAGGACTCGGCGAGCTGGCCCGCAACCTCAAAATCGAATCTGCCCGGTACGGAGTCCTCGAACTCCCGCTCCTCCAACTCTCGGATCTGCCGGTCAATGAGCAGAATCGCGAGCCGGACGATCTGGCGCTCGATCAAGTCGTACATCCCAAGGACCGTCATGTCCTTGCGAGCCTCAGAATCGAGGATGAGCGGGCAGGAGAGCACCTGAGAGGCGATCATATCGTCGAGCTGGCTGGGATCCTCTTCGACGTCACCGTCGATGGGCTCGAGCCAGCCTCGAGCCCCGAGTTCTCGCTCAAGCATCAGGTCCTTCAGAGAGAGGACGTCGAAGAGCTTCAGAAGGTGCTGCTCAACTCCTCCATCCCCTTCGACAACGGATTGTGCCCTCCTCCCGAGAAAGTTGCGCTCGAGTCGCGGCAGTAGACCACTCTCTTGTGCGTCGGAGAGGGCCTTCCGCAACGCGATGGTCGAAGGTACCTCGCTCGCCTTTCCGTCATCGAGTCCAAATACCTCGATCCTCTTCTTGGCGCCCCTTCGTCCCTTCTTCGCTTCCTTCGCTGCCCTCCTCTTCTCGGCTCTGCCCTCTGCCTTTTCGAGCTCCTCCAGTTCCTCGGCGATTGTTCGCGAACCCCTCTCGAGGATTGCATCAAGCTCGTGTTCGTAGAGTTCCTCGAACGAGAGGAAGACCCGAGCCACTAGAGTCGGAGGTCGGTGGAATACGGAGCGTGACCCACCTTCTTCATCGAGAGGGGCGGCGATCTGTCCAAGTAGTCCTAGAAGTCGGGGACGCGCAGGAGCGAGGACGTTCTCAGGGCTGCTCGGATCGTGCGCTCGGTCCTGCGCGGACCTTTCGGAAGGACGAAGCTCGCTGAGAGCTTCCATGGCTTCCGACACGGGCTCCCATGCCGAGCCCCATCCTTCCGTGCTGTTGTACCAGTCGTCCCACGATTCTGTGATGCCATCGAGGAGCCTGGGAGACGCCTCCACGAGCGTGTTTATCTCCTCAAGAATCCTCGCCACGCGAGCAAACTCCGGCAGATCCACGCGACGGTGATCAAGAGTGCCTTTCGGGGTGAGCGGCATCGTGCGCCACAACGTCCAGCTTCGAGACATGACGAAATGGCGTGCTGAAGAGCGCGCTGGAGAAGAGCTGTCATCCCCGGATCTCGCGTCGGTGATCCGGGAGAGACCTCGAGCTACGTCTGAGTCGTAGAGAGGAATCCCCAGCCAATCTCGACCAAACGTCTCGCGGATGACCTTCGACTCAAGCGCGTCCGGCGCCCACGAATCCGGGGCGTCGGAGGCCTTGGTGAGCTCCCTGAGGCGCTTGAGAGTCAGCTCGTCCTGCGACGCGAGGGTCTTCCACCGTACGAACTGCCACAAGCGAAGGCGCCGAATCTGGAGTCTCGCCTCCGGGGAGTTCGGGTTCCTTCGCGCCCACTGGCGGCGGTCATCGAGACGGGTTCCCGCCCTGACCGACTTGCGCTTCTCTTCCTTCTTCCCCATGACCGCTCCTCACGGACCGCGCTTTCCGAAAGTGCTGTCCGAGGGTCGTGCCTCAGCTTTCGCTATAAGTCGAACCATGGGCCCACAGGACGGCAGCAAACGAAACCAGACGGCGGAGGCCACTAGAGGAGGGAAACCGGACCTGGTCAACCAGGAATCCGTCCATGAGCGCGCCGATCCGAGAGCCGAAGCCGACCCTCTGAGTGGCGAGACCGAGCTCCCCGCGGTGCTCACAGTTCGCGAGGTGGCGTCCTTTCTTCGCGTGGACGTGAAGGGGGTCTACGCAGCGATCAAACAGGGACAACTTCCGGCCAAGCGGGTCGGCAAGCGCATCATCGTGCTCAGGGAGGCACTGCTGGGCTGGCTGCAAGAGGATCGAGAGCACCGTTGGGAGGCTTGATGGCGAAAGACGGTCTTTCCACTGCCGATTTCGATCGCCTCTTCCGCGAACTCCGCCTCCTGCGGGAAGAGGTGCGATCTCTACTGCCCTCCACACACACGGCCGAGTCCGAGTACCTCGCACCCAGCGACGCGGCCGCGTTGCTCGGCGTCAGTCCCAAGACGATCCATCGGCTGATCAGCGCCGGAAAGCTGCGCAAGTACGGCTGGAACGGAATGACTCGAGTCAAGCGAAGCGAACTCCACGAGGTCATGCGCCCAGAGGACTCCAGCGGCGACGTGGACATCGATCGATTGGCCGACGAAATCCTTCGGAAGTCGAGGTAGGGTCGGAGATCGACGTGGCAAGGAGCAAGAAAGGACGAGTCTACCGGCGCGGCGGCACCCTGTGGCTGTCGTTCTACGTGGGCGAGGAGCGAAGGCGGCAGTCGTCGGGATTTCGCGTTGGGCAGGAGCGCAAGGCTCAAGAACTCCTCCGCCGGCTCGAGGAGAGGGTCTCGATCAATGACTACCGAAGCGACGTGGGTCCGCTTACGCTCAAGAAGTTCATCGAGCAGCGCTGGTTGCCGGAGCGAACGCGAGAAGGTCTGCGGTCGGTCAAAGACGACGCGGCTCGAATCCGCATCCATGCGTTCCCCCGGCTCGGGCACCTCCAGCTCGATGAGATCCGCCGACGAGACATCAAGGATCTGGTCACGGGCCTGAAAAGCGGACCGCTCGCGGCCAGATCGATTCGGCATGTCTACGGCTTGCTCCACAAGGCGTTCGCCGATGCGGTGGCGGACGAACTCATCGATGTGAGTCCGTGCGTGCTGGGGAAGCGGGACCTGCCGAAGCTCGTCGACAAAGACCCCAACTGGCGCCACCAAGCAGTGTTTAGCCGCGAAGAAGCCGAACGCCTGATTAGCGACCCAGGACTCCCGCTGGATCGCCGGGTCCTCTACACGCTCCTGCTGCTCACAGGCGGCCGCGTGGGCGAGGTCTCGGCGTTGACCTGGGCAGACTGGGATCGCGCTCGCGAGCCCCTGGGACACGTGCTGATCTGCAAGAGCCACGACACCAAGTCCGGCACGCTGCGGCCGACCAAGACGGAGGTGCCCCGCCACGTTCCGGTTCACCCCCTGCTCGCCCGGGTTCTCGCCGCATGGAAGCTCTCTGGCTGGGGCAAGGAATTCGGGCGAGCTCCGACCGAGCACGACCTGATCATCCCAAACGTCCACACGCCTGGCCGAGGCAAGAGGGTGTGGGGCCCCGACGCGCCCCGGAGGAGTGATGTCATTCGACGGACGCTCGTCGAGGACCTCAAGGCCCTTGGGCTCCTTCCTCGTCGAGTCCACGACACCCGCCGCACGTTCATTTCGCTCTGCCGGGCCGACGGGGCACGCGAGGATCTCTTGAAGTGGGTGACCCATGGTCGACCGCCCGGCATCATGAACATCTACTCCGAGATCCCGTGGAAGTTCCTCTGCGAGGAGGTCGCGAAGCTCAAGCTGGAGCTGCGCGGCGCTGGGGTGCTCGAGCTTCGGAAGGCGTCCTCCGAAAACGAACTGACACACTGGCACAATCTCGGTCCCGGAGGGTCCGAGCCCGTCCCTTTTGCCTCGAGGACAGCGGCGGGTAACCGGCCGCAATCAAGGGAGATTGTCCGCAATCCTCCCTCAGGGTCTCTCGCTGTCCAGAGCCTCCTCGATAGTTCGATTCCCGCCGGCTCCATTTCATTCCGCCTGCGGATCAAACCCGCTGCGCGGGCTGCGACCGACCTCCTGTCGGTCGCCCGGCACGGACCGCCCTTACGGGCGGCGGAGCTACGCCTTCCGGGCTA